>JAUJOO010000009.1:103373-149899 GCA_030447585.1 Nocardioidaceae bacterium
ATCGTCGGGGCTCTGATCGCCCTTCTCGTGGTGCTCCCGGTGTTCCGTCTCGGGTACGTCGTCTGGACCGAGGGGGCCGCGCAGCTGGACGAGGTGTTCGCCAGGCCTGGTCTCGGCGAAGCCGTTGTCAACACCGTGGGGCTCTCGGTGGCCGTCACCTTGGTCGCGGTCCCTCTGGGTGTCCTCGTCGCGTTGGGCCTGCGCAGAGGTGACGTGCCGGGTCGGCGTTGGTGGCGGTTCTCGATGCTCCTTCCGGTGCTGGTTCCTCAGTTCGTCCTCGGGTACAGCTGGACCCAGGCCTACGGGCGTGCGGGATTCACCGACACCCTCCTCGGTCTGCCGTGGCCGTCGGTTCAGGGTCCGTGGGGTGTGTGGGCTGTGCTGGTGGTCAACACCGTTCCGCTGACGTACCTGCTGGTGGCGGTCGGACTCGCCACCCGCGCAGAACCGAACATGGAGCGGGCAGCGCGTGCCTCTGGGGCCGTGCCCGTAGCCGTGCTTCGCGACGTGACGCTACCGCTGCTGCGTCCCTCCATCGCTGCGGCGTCCGTGCTGTGCTTCGTGCTCACCATGGAGAGCTTCGCGGTACCTCAGGTGATGGGCACCCCGGCCGGGTTCACCACCATCACCACCACGATCTATCGGGACCTGTCGCTGGGCAGCGACCCGCTGTCGTTCGTCGAGGCGCTGACCCTTGCGTTGCTTCTGGTCGCCCTGACCGTGGCCGTGGTGGTCCCAGCGGACCTGTGGCTCGGACCTCGGCTACGCGTCACCCGGGTCGCCGACTCGGAGGGTGCCCCCATCGTCTCGCCGAAGGGAGGAGCTGGTCGATGGGTCGCCGCCGGCGTTGGCGGCTACCTCGTCCTCGGCGTCGTGGTTCCTCTTGCCGCACTGGTCGCCGCCGCCGTCACCCCCGCCCTCGGGGTCAGCCCTAGCCCCGCCAACTGGACCCTCGACAACTTCCGCTTCATCATCAACTCGCGAAACGCAGCGGCGCTGGGCCGAAGCGCACTGCTGGCATTCACCGCGGCCGGACTCCTCACCATCCTCGGCGCGGCGGTGGCTGTGCTGGAACGCCGCCGCGCCGGTCGCGCGATGGCAAGCATGGTGACCGTGACACTCGTCCTCCCCGGTTCGACCCTCGCCGTCGCGCTGCTCATCACGTACGGTCGCTGGATCGGTGGGACGCTCACCTTGATCCTGTTGGCCTACCTCGCCAAGCTGTGGGCGTTCGCGCACCGACCCATCTCCGGCGCGCTGGACCGCCTGCCCCCCGGCGAGCTGCAGGCGGCCCGGGCGAGCGGTGCCGGTGCCCTCACGGCCGTGCGCACCGTGGCGCTGCGCCCCTTGGCACCGGCGCTGCTCGGGGCGTGGCTGATCTGCTTTGTCACCGCGCTGCACGAGGTGACCATGTCCAGCCTCCTCTACGGCCCAGACGGCGACACGCTGGCTGTTGCGGTCCTGAACAGCGCGGAGCTCGGCCGTGTCGGCGCGACGGCAGCACTCTCGGTGGTACTCACCTTGCTGCTGATCGTCCCGGCGCTGCCGTTGTGGCTCCTCATCCGGCGGCTGCAGTCTCCCCGGAGCCTCGCCACAACTCCCGCGAGCGGCCCAGCGCATGTCAACTGAGTCTCCGCACGTACTCGAGGTGCGCCGCCTGACCGTCAGCTATCACGGTTCGGTCGCCGTGGACGACGTGACCCTCCAGGTACGCCGCGGGGAGATCTTGGCGCTGCTAGGTCCGTCCGGCTCCGGCAAGTCGACGCTGCTCAGCACGGTCGCCGGCTTCCTGCCACCCACGCGGGGGGAGGTGTGGCTGGACGGACGGCTGGTGGCCAGCGAGGAGCAGGCCGAGCCGCCGGAGCGCCGAGACGTCGCCGTCGTCTTCCAGAGCTACGCCCTGTGGCCGCACCTGAGCGCGCTCGACACCGTCGCCTACCCCATCCGGCGCCGCGGCTCGACACGGCGTACCGCCAGACGAGAGGCACTGGACATCTTGGACCGGCTCCGGATCGGACACCTCGCCGACCGGCGCCCGGCAGAGCTGTCCGGAGGTGAGCAGCAGCGGGTCGGGCTCGCCCGCGCACTGGCCCGACAGGCCTCGGTCTACCTGTTCGACGAGCCCACTGCGCACCTCGACACGCACGTTCGAGGAGTCTTCCTCGACGAGATGGTCGTACGACGCGAGGCGAGCGGCGCCGGAGGGCTCTACGCGACCCATGACGCCGAGGAGGCCCTCGGTCTCGCCGACCGGGTCGCCCTGCTCAATGCCGGCCGGCTGGTGCAGCTCGGAACGCCCCAGCAGGTCTACGCGGAGCCTGCGGACGTCTGGGCCGCCCGGCTCACCGGCCCCGCTTCGGTGCTCGACGTGGCGGTCACAGACGCCGGGGGCGGGCGATGCACGGTTGACCTGCAGGGCCAGCTGATCACGGTGGAAGGGCCTGCGGCGACCGTGCAGCACCGGTCGGTACCGTTGCTGGTCCGTCCGGGCTGGGCTCGGCTCGGCGGTGAGCTGCGGGGGCGTCTGCGGGCCGTCAGCTTCCGTGGTCCCCACTCCGACTATCTCGTCGAGACGCCGGCGGGCGAGGTGCTGATCCGAGAGGTCGGTCCTCCGCGCCACGCCGCGGAAGACGACGTCGCCTGGACGCTCACCCGCGCCTGGCCGTTGGGTGGCGAGCCAGGCAGGCTCGCCGACGAGGGAGTAGCGGGCTAGACCAGCAACCCTGCCGGGCCGGAGTCGCCCGCATCGTTGACGATGGCCATGTGCCGGTCCGTGTAGTAGCGCAGGGAGCGGCGCTGCCGGTCGCTGATCCGGTCGCACACCCACTCCCAGTGCAGCGAGACCCAGTCGCCCACGGCAAGCTCGGACACCATGCCGACTCCGTCGATCGAGCGGACGACGGTCTCGACCAGCGGCGGACCGTAGTCGAGGCGGCGGCCGTCCCACGTCAACGGCGCCGACTCCACGACGACCTGGTCTCCCTGCAGACTGAGGACCTTCCCCCAGCGGATCCGGCAGCGGTCGAGCACCGTGAGAGCCTGCGCCGCCCTGCGGTCGTCACCGAGCAGCCCCACCCACGGATAGATGAGAAAGACCGCGAAGCTGTGGTGGGGGACGCCGCCGGCGAGCACTCCCTCGGCCAGGCTCGAAAACCGGGGACCTGACCTGAAGCGGAACCGGTCCTCCATCGAGTTCGCCACCTTTGGCACGCCTATCTGGTCCAGCCTCGGGCTGCCCACCCAGTAGGCCTCGACGGCGCGGCGGTCCAGCGGGTCGGCGAGCCCGGTGCCGTGCGCGATGAGCTCGAGGTACGGCCAGGCCCCGGCGAACTCCTTCGCCATCGCGCGGAGGCCACCGTCGTCTTCTCCTCTCACGCCTTGCTGGAAGAACGCGACGTTGTCGATCGGCCCGCAGTAGCCATGGTGGTTGGGTGGGAAGGCGTAGCGAGCAAACAGGACCGGTCCCGGCACCGTGCTGGCAGCGGATCTGCCGCTGGCTGTCGGTCGGACATCCGTCCGGACCGTGGCGTCGACGATGGGCTCACGCATGGGGCACCACCTCGATCTCATCGGGGTCGGCGTCACGGGGCCAACCCATCATCTCTAGTCCGGACATCGCCTGCCCGGCTCCGGCTGCGTCCACCCGTTGCACCGCGAAACCGAGACACATTCCGACTACTCCGTTCGTCTGCTTGTGAGGCTGTCCGTGAGGCTGTCCGTGCCGTCAGCTGGGAGAGGCGAGGCGCCAGCCACTCAGCAGCTCGGCTTCCCGCTCGGCCGAGATTCCCCATCCTGCCACCAGTTCTGGCTGGTCACGCTTGATCCACTCCCAGGTGTCAGAGACCGTCTGGGCCAGCGGTCGCAACGACAGGCCGGCGGCGATCGCCCGGGTCGGATCTGCTGCCAGCGTGTTCTCGACCCGGCCCTCGGTCCACAAGGGCAGAGACCGAGATGTCTCACCCTGCTCGGTCAGCCAGCCCGCATTGACCCAGGTGAGTGTCGTGCCCTGCGGGCCGACCGCTCGAACGGTGGTGTCCAGGAGGTCTCCGAAGCCGAACGGCGGGGTCGGTGAGACGATGTTGAAGGCGCCGCTCGCCTTGTCCTCGCACAAGGTGACCGCGAACTCGCCCTGGTCTCTCGCGTCGATGACCTGAATCGGGGCGTCGTACGGACCGGGGGCGAGCACGTCGCCACCTTGGGCGATGCGGCGTACCCACCAGGTGAAGCGACCGGTGTGGTCGTGCGGTCCGATGACGTACGTCGGCCGCAGGATCGCCAGGCCCGTGTTGCCGTACGCCGCCTCAGCTGCCTCCTCGCAGAGGACCTTGAGCCCGCCATAGGTCTCGGCCGAGACCTCCTCGGTGGTGGGGTCCTCGAGTCTCACGAGCGGCGAGTCCTCGTCGAGGCCAGGGGCGGGCGGCTCGGCATACACAGACATCGTCGACACGAAGATGTGGTGACCTCCGCGCCCGCCGAGAGCCTCGGCGAGCGCGGTCACCTGGCGCGGCACGTAGGCGCAGACGTCGACGGTGGCGTCGAACTCGCGATCGTGCAGGGCCGAGAGATCGCCGTCGCGGTCTGCGAGCAGGTGTTCGGCGTCGTCGAACGCAGGGTCGTTCGACCGGCCACGGTGAAGGAGGCTGACCTCGTGGTCTCTGGCCATCGCTGCTTCGGCCATGGCTCGGCCGACGAAGCGAGTTCCTCCAATGAAAAGAATGCGCATGCCTGGGACCTTAGTTCGGCAAGCGCCGTCTCGCAGGGCAGCCCCCGGCCTGGGTGCGTGGATATCGCGACAGGGGCAGACAGGGACGCCGATCACGGCTAGGGTGCTGGGGCGACTGGGACAAAAGTGACACCTGTTCCCGGTGTGCCAGATGTGATTGTCGAAATGGAAGGTAGCCCCGTGCGCGCACCTACCCCTCCCCGTACCTTGCGCCTGACCGTGGCGGTCGCGGTTTGCGGAGGGCTGCTCGCCTTTGGTGCGCCTGCTCTTGCGGCGGAGAAACCAACGTTCCAGATGCCCTTTGCCTGCGCGGAGCGGTGGGAGGGGAGCACTCGGTCCTCACACAGCCCCAGCTACTGGTCGATCGACTGGAACCGAGACGCCCACGATCTGGGGCAGAAAGTAGTCGCGTCCGCCTCAGGCGTCGTCACCTCCGTCGTCAACCTCGGCAGCAGCAGCTACGGGCTGTACCTGGTCATCGACCACGGGAACGGGTGGACGAGCCTGCACGCACACCTCATGAAGACCTTTGTCGTCGTAGGCCAGCGTGTCGACCAGGGCCAGGTCGTCGCCCTGCTCGGCAACTCCGGCAGCTCGAGCGGCCCGCACCTGCACTACGAGCAACGCCTCGACAGGCAGGGCCAACGCGCGTTCTTCGACAAGGTCGCTTTCGTCTACAACTCCTGGCTGACTTCGCAGAACTGTGTCGACGTGCCGCTGATCGGCGAGTGGAATGGCAAGGGCGCCAGCAACGTCGGCACATTTCGGCGGCATGCGGGCAGTGGGCTCTTCCGGGCCCGGATGCCCAACGGCACGATCATCCGAACCCTGCTGGGCAAGCCGACAGACGAGCCCGTCGTCGGTGACTGGGACGGCGACGGAGTGTCCGACCGTGGCGTGTGGACACGTACCACTCGAACGTTCACCTTGAGGGAGGCGAGCGGCGCCACGACGTCGTTCGTGTTCGGACAGTCCACGGACACCCCCCTGGCCGGAGACTGGAACGGCGACGGGAAGTCCGAGGTCGGTGTGTTCCGGCCCTCCAACGCGACGTTCTACCTCCGCAACGCGGCCGGCGGCTACACGACGAAGAAGTTCGGCGTCGTCTCCAGCCTGCCCGTGGTCGGTGACTGGAACGGCGACGGCAAGTTCGAGCCCGGTGTGTACAGCCCCGCGACACAGACGTTCAGGCTCGCCCGCTCGGACGGCACCGCCCAGACGGTGACCTTCGGGACCGCCACCTCGTTGCCGGTGGTCGGCTACTGGGGGCCTGACAAGACGAGCGACCTCGGCGCCTGGGACGGCCGCACGGGAACCTTCGTTAAGCGGTTGAGCCCGACGCAGACCGAGTCGGTCCGGTTCGGCAAGCTTCGCTAGCTGGACCTGCCGGGCCGGTGTTTGCGATGTAAACGGTCCAGCTGGCTGGTTCACATCGCAAACCTGCGGTGTAAAGGGGGGGTTTGCGGTGCACACCTGAACGTCGAGATCACAGCGGTCGCCGGACCGGGTAGGAGCAGTCGGCTGCGGTGGGTCTGGGGTGTCCGGGTGGCCGCGCTGCTAGTTCTTGCTGACCCGGCCGAGGAGGTGTGGTGCCTGTGACTTCGCCGACGCGAGCCCGAAGTCGATCGTGCCGCCCGCCTCCCTCGCCCCGAACGCGACGTCGCTCGGGAGCGGCACTGGCTTCTTGAACGCGACCGTGACCGAGTAGGCGTCAGGCAGCCGTGGCGTGAGCGCGGCCAGACATCTGGCCTTGCTCCACATCCCATGGGCGATGGGGGTGGCGAACCCGAAGGCGCGGGCGGTCAGCCGGTAGAGGTGGATCGGGTTGCGGTCCCCCGAGACCGCCGCGTAGCGCCGCCCGAGGCCGGGGTCCAGCGACCATCGGATCGGGCCCGCGGGAGCCTCTGGAGGGACGGCAGCCGCTGACCCTGCGGCGTCCCCGCTGGGTCTGCCGCGACCGAGGAAGACGCTCGTCCCCCGCCAGACCGTCGCGGCGCCGACAGCTGCCTCGGAGACGATGGTGGCGGTGCGTCCGCGAGGATGACGTCTCAGCTCCGTCGCCTGCACGGACAGATCGAACACCTCGTCGGCACCGAGCGGTCGTAGCTGCTCAATGGTGTTCTCGACGTGCACGGCACCCATGACGGCGAAGGGGAAGTCCGCGGCCGTCATGAGGGCGAGATGCAGTGGGAAGGCAAGCACGTGCGGATACGTCGCCGGGACTGTCGCAGCCTCCGGGAAGCCGCACACCTCCCGGTATCTCGTGAGCTGAGCCTGGTCGACGCCTACGCCACGTAGCTCGAGCCGCGTGTCAGGCACAGAGTCGCTCGTCGTACGCCGCACGGCCGGCACGAGCTGGGCACCCGGCAATGCGGGCAGGGCCGCCTTGACGTACAGCGGAACCAACGACGGCGACTCGCGGAGCAGCTTGGTCGCCACCTCAGGCACCGAGCAGACTCTGGCCGCAGACGCGCACGACGTTCCCCGTGACGCCGTAGGAGTCAGGGCTCGCCAGCCATGCGACAGTCTCCGCCACATCAACCGGCAGCCCACCCTGGCTCATGGAGTTCATCCGACGCCCTGCCTCCCGGATCATCAGTGGCACCGCCGCCGTCATCTGCGTCTCGATGAAGCCGGGCGCGACAGTATTGACCGTCACGTGCTGCCGCGCAGCGAGCGGAGCGAGCGCCTGGGCCAGCCCGATCACGCCGGCCTTCGAGGTGGCGTAGTTGGTCTGACCGACGTTTCCTGCGATGCCGGCGATCGAGGCGACCCCGACGACCCGTCCGCCCGGCCGTAGCACCGACCGGTCGAGCAGATGGGTGGTGATCCGCTCGGGGGCGAGCAGGTTCACGGCCAGCACCGACGACCAGCGCGCAGCGTCCATGTTCGCCAGCTTCCTGTCGCGCGTGATGCCGGCGTTGTGGACGACGATGTCGACTCCGCCGTGGCGCTCTTGCAGACAGCGGGCGATCCGTTGAGGGGCGTCGACGGCGGTGATGTCGAGCGTGACGACGCCACCGCCGAGCTCTTCCATCAGTGCCTGCAGGTCGCTGGCGGCTTGGGGGACGTCGAGGCCGACCACCGCCGCGCCGTCTCGGTGCAGAGTGCGCGCGATGGCCTCACCGATGCCTCGGGAGGCGCCGGTCACCAAGGCGACCTTGCCGCGAAGCGGCGTCAGAGGTTCCGCCGCAAGCTCTGGGGCTTCCTCGACCTGGGCGGTGATGTGCACGACCTGGCCGGAGACGTACGCCGACTTGGGCGAAAGGAGGAACTGGACCGTGGACCCGATGGCGCCGAGGGCGTCCGGGTCTACGTAGACGAGCTGGACGGTGCCGCCGCGGCCGATCTCTTTCCCGAGCGATCGGGTGAAACCTTCCAGCGCTCGCTGAGCGATCCGAGCTGACACCGAACCCGCCCTCTCGGGCGAGGTGGCCAGCACCGCCACGTGCGGGCACCGGCCGAGTGAACGCACAACCGGGGTGAAGAAGTCCCGCAGGGACGCCAGCGCCTCAACCGTCTCGATGCCGGACGCGTCGAAGATCAGACCGGAGTAAGAGACATCCCCGTCACGTTCGGTGTGTAGGTGGGCACCGGTGGCGGTGATGGTGGCGATCGCGCCTTGGAGCAACCCGCCTGAGCCACCGGCGAGGAAGGTGCCGGAGAGCACCGGCTCACCCGCGGTGTACCTTTCCAGCCGGACCGGGTCAGGGAGCCCGAGGTTCCTCACCAGAAACCTTCCCGGTCGAGTCGCGGTGAGTGTCTGGTAGCGGTCGGACACGTTCTCTCCTCGTTTGGTGCACATCTCTGCGCCGGGCGCTGGGCGAAGCGCCGGCTGCAAATGTAACTTGGCAGGTACTGGCCGATCCCGACGCCTGCCGCGGTTTTCTCGACAAGGAGCGCATGATGTCTCACGCCCCCGCCACCGTTCGCCGCGTTGCCGTCGTCGGCGGTAACCGGATCCCCTTCGCGAGAAGCAATGCGGCGTACGCGACGGCGTCGAACCAGGACATGCTCACGGCGGCGACCGACGGCCTGGTCGAACGCTACGGGCTGGCCGGCGAGCGCCTCGGTCAGGTCGTCGCAGGTGCGGTGCTCAAGCACAGCAGGGACTTCAACCTCACGCGTGAGTCGGTGCTCGGCTCACGACTGTCCCCGGACACCCCTGCCTACGACATACAGCAGGCATGTGGCACCGGCCTTCAGGCGGCCATCGCGGTCGCGGACAAAATCGCCCTTGGTGTCATCGATTCCGGCATCGCAGGCGGTGTCGACACGACGTCGGATGCCCCGATCGCCGTCAACGAGCGACTCCGGAAGATCTTGCTGGAGGCAAACCGCGCGAAGACCTTCCAGGGGCGGGTCAAGGCGCTGTCGAAGGTCCGGCCCAGCCAACTGGTTCCTGCCGTTCCGCAGAACCGCGAACCGCGGACCCACCTTTCCATGGGCGAGCACGCCGCCCTGACCGCGCTGGAGTGGGAGGTGACCCGGGAGTCGCAGGACCGGCTCGCGCTGAGATCGCACCAGCGGCTTGCCGCGGCATACGAGCGCGGCTTCTTCGACGATCTCGTGACGCCCTACCGTGGCCTTGCCCGCGACCAGAACCTGCGGCCGGACACGACGCTCGAGAAGCTGTCGACCCTGAAGCCTGTCTTCGGCAAGGGCCGAGCCGCCACGATGACGGCCGGGAACTCGACCCCGTTGACGCGGACGGAGCCTCGGTTGTGCTGCTGGCCAGTGAGGAGTGGGCGAACGAGCGAGGCCTCCCGGTTCTGGCGTACCTCACCTTTCATGAGACCGCTGCCGTCGACTATGTGTACGGCGCGGAGGGACTGCTGATGGCGCCCTCATACGCGTTGCCGCGCATGCTGCACCGCGCCGGGCTGGGGCTCCACGACTTCGACCTCTTCGAGATGCACGAGGCGTTCGCCTCCCAAGTGATCGCGACGATGAAGGCTTGGGAGGACCCGATTTTCTGCAAGGAGCGACTCGGGCTGGACGCGCCGCTCGGGACCATCGACCAGGACAAGCTGAACGTCGTCGGCTCGTCTCTAGCGGCGGGGCACCCGTTCGCGGCAACCGGCGGACGCATCATCGCCACGCTCGCGAAGCTCCTCGCCGAGCGGGGCGGGGGCCTCGGGCTGATTTCGGTCTGCGCGGCGGGCGGGCAAGGGGTGACCGCGGTTCTGGAGCGGTGAAGGCATCGGCATGTAAGGTAAGCCTTACTTTAGTGGTAGGGAGGACCGATGTCCGTGCGGAGGGGCTTGCTCGCCTTCGTCGCAACGTTGCTGGCCGCTTTGGCGACGCTGTCTGCCTGCTCGGAGCCGGAGGCCGACCTGGTCATCTACTCGGGCCGCTCCGAGGAGCTGGTCGCCCCGCTGATCGAGGACATGGAGGCGGAGCTCGACATCGCCGTCGACGTGCGGTACGGCGACTCGGCCGAGCTCGCCGCACAGCTGCTCGAGGAGGGTGACGCGACCGAGGCAGACCTCTTCTTCAGCCAGGATGCGGGCGCCTTGAGCGCACTCGCGCAAGCTGGCCTGTTGAGCGATCTCGACCAGAACGTCCTCGACGTTGTCGCCGACCGCTACCAGGACCCGCAGGGCCGCTGGGTCGCCACGTCGGCTCGGGCGCGTGTCGTCACCTACGACCCGACCCAAGCGCCCGAGGCCACCGAGTTCGACTCCGTCGACGACCTGCTCCAGGAGAAGTACCGGGGGGAGATCGGCTTTGCTCCGACGAACGCCAGCTTCCAGTCGTTCGTCACCGCGCTCAGAGTCACCCGAGGGGATGACGCCGCCCGCCAGTGGCTCGAGGACTTCAGCGCACTCGAGCCGGCAGCGTACGAGAACAACATCGCCGTCCTCGAGGCCGTCAATGGTGGAGATGTCTCGCTTGGGCTGATCAACCACTACTACTGGTACCAGATGCAGCAGGAGCTGGGCGCCGAGGCCATGAACGCGAAGATCCACTATCTCGACAGCGAGGACGCCGGCGCCCTCGTGAACGTGGCAGGCGTGGGCGTGCTGAGGTCGTCGGAGGCGGCCGACCTGGCGGCGGACGCCGTCGACTTCCTGCTGTCGGAGCAAGCACAGCAGTACTTCGCCGACGAGACCGCCGAGTACCCGGTCCGCGAGGGCGTCGAGTCCACGACCTACGACCTGGTGCCACTGGAGAAGATAGACAGCGCGCCGATCGACCTCAACGACCTCGGGTCCCTCGAGGAGACACTTGCTCTGCTCGACGAGGTGGGACTCACCTGAGTGCCTCGGCCCCGGTCCGACGAGCCGGACAGCGGCCGCCGAGGACGCTGGTTCTGCCGGCCGTCGCGGCGGCGGTGTTCGCCGTCCTGCCGCTTGTCTACCTGGTGGTGCGTGCCGGCGACAAGGGGGCCGCGTTCGCCTGGGCCTATCTGCGACGTGACAGCACCGTGGAGCTGGTGGTTCGAAGTCTCGCGCTGACGGTCACGGTCACGGTCGCGTGTCTGGTGCTGGGCGTCGGCCTCGCCTTCGTGACCACCCGGGTGGCGCTGCCGGGACGCGCCGTGTGGATGACCTTGGCCGCGCTGCCACTTGCCATTCCGAGCTACGTCTCGGCGTACGCCTGGATCTCGGCCCTGCCTTCGCTGGCCGGCTTCGGTGGGGCAGCGTTGGTGCTCACTGCGTGCACGTACCCCTACGTCTACCTGCCCGTCGCCGCCGCGCTGAGCCGAACCGACCCGGCCCTGGAGGAGATGGCGCGCTCCCTCGGCCGTACGCCATGGCAGACGTTCCGCTCCGTCACTTTGCGCCAGCTCCGACCCGCCGCCGCATCCGGGGCACTGCTCGTCGCGTTGTACGTGCTCAGCGACTTCGGGGCGGTGTCCCTCATGCGGTTCGACGCGTTCACCCGGGTCATCTACACGTCCTACCGGGCGAGCTTCGACCGCACCCCGGCGGCTGTCTTGTCACTGGTCCTGGTGGTCATCACCGTCGCCATCACGATGGGGGAGGTGAGGAGTCGCGGCAAAGCACAGCAGTGGCGCACGGGTGCAGGAGCCGCTCGGGTGCCGGTGCCGCTGGTGCTGGGTCGGAGGACGACGCTGGCGGCCATCGGCGGTTGCCTGGCAGCTGCCCTGCTGAGCCTGGGAGTGCCCCTGGCGTCCCTTGCCTACTGGATCGGGCGAGGCTCGTCGCTCGACCTGGACTGGAGCCGGCTCGCCGGCGCAGGCGTCACCACCGTGCTGGTGTCGGCTGCCGGCGCGGTCGTCTGTGTCCTACTCGCCATTCCGGTCGGAGTGCTGGCTGCCCGTCACCGCAGCCCTGCGGTGCGGATGATCGAGCAGGCGACCTTCGCCGGCCACGCGCTGCCCGGGATCGTCGTGGCGCTCGCGCTGATCTTCTTCGCCACCCGCTACGCCCGGCCCTTGTACCTGGAGATGCCGCTGGTCATCGCCGCCTACGTCGTGCTGTTCCTGCCCGCGGCGGTGGGCGCGGTTCGCGCCTCGGTGGCGTTGAGCTCGCCACGGGTGGAGGAGATCGCCCGAGGGCTGGGCCGTTCGCCGTACGGCGTCCTCGGGGCGGTCACGCTGCCGCTGGCTGCCCCCGGTGTGGCGGCCGGCGCGGCGCTGGTCATGTTGACCTGCATGAAGGAGCTGCCGGCGACGCTGCTGCTCCATCCCACCGGCAGCGAGACGCTCGCCATCAGGCTTTGGTCCCTGACGCGGGTCGGCTCGTATGCCGACGCGGCCCCCTACGCCGCAGCGCTCGTCTTGTTGGCGGCGCTCCCGACCGTATGGTTGGGCCAGGCCCTCCGTCAGCGCC
Organism: Nocardioidaceae bacterium; assembly: GCA_030447585.1. Classification (GTDB taxonomy): domain Bacteria; phylum Actinomycetota; class Actinomycetes; order Propionibacteriales; family Nocardioidaceae; genus JACDHG01. The sequence continues at coordinate 115,899 of JAUJOO010000009.1, forward strand.
TCGACAGCACGGAGACCGTGCCGTGAGCCGCCTGGAGGTCAAGGGTCTCGACAAGTCGTTCGGCCGCCAGTCCGTGCTCAGGAGCCTCGACCTCGAGGTTGCGACGGGCTGCCTCACAGCGGTGCTTGGCCCGTCAGGCTGCGGCAAGACGACGCTGCTGCGGTTGATCGCGGGTTTCGACCACGCCGACGCGGGCCGGATCCGGCTGGGCGACGCTGTCGTCGCCGCACCTGGTCGCCACGAGCCGCCGGAGAAGCGGCGAGTCACCGTGGTGCCCCAAGAAGGTTCGCTCTTCCCCCACCTCGACGTGGCATCCAACGTCGCCTTCGGCCTCGGTCGGACCGGCCGCAGGACGGGCAGCCGGGTGGCGGAGCTGCTCGAGCTGGTGGGCATGGGAGGCTTCGATAGGCGTATGCCGGCAGAGCTCTCCGGTGGCCAGCAGCAGCGGGTGGCGCTGGCTCGGGCGCTTGCTCCGGACCCGCAGCTGATCCTGCTCGACGAGCCCTTCGCTGCTCTGGACGCCGGTCTGCGGGTCAGCCTCCGGGCCGAGGTCGCCGCCGCGCTCCGGCTCGCCGGAGCCACCGCCGTCCTCGTGACCCACGACCAGGAGGAGGCGCTGAGCACCGCGGACAGCGTCGCGGTGATGGCAGCCGGTGCCATCCGGCAGCACGCAAGCCCGCTGACGGTCTACCGCCGCCCGACAGACCTCGAGGTGGCGAGGTTCGTCGGAGAGGCAGTGGAGCTGACTGGGGTCGCCGACGGCGGCTCGGTCACCACAGTGCTGGGGACGCACCCGCTGTACGGAACTGCCGTCGGCACCGGCCTCGTTGTACTGCGCCCGGAGCAGCTGGTGGTCGGTCCGAACGGTGTCGCGGCCACCGTGGTCGAGCAGCAGTTCTTCGGGCCGTCGACGGTGCTCACGCTCGCCCTGAACGACGCGGCTGGTGTCGTACGGGCGCGCACGAACGGCAGCCACCCGAGTGGTGCCACCGTGAAGGTCCACGTGGACGGGCCGGTGGTCTTCTTCCCAGGTGGCTAGGGCTCTGGACCTTCCGCGGGCGGCTCTTCGGCCAGCTGCAGGACGGTCTCGGTCGTGTCGGCCTCGCCGGCAGTCTTGTCGTCGCGGTGGCGCGAATGGCTTCGCCCGCGCCCACACCGCGGCGTTGAGTGGGTTTCTGCGGGTGCGCCCGGCCAATGGAAGGATCCACAACTCAGTCGATGGAGGCGATAAGACGCATCTCGGCGGACGCCCGGATCGCGGAATGATCGGGCGCCTGTCTCAGTTCGGTCGGCCACCGAACCGCCACTGATGCACCTCGATTCCAACGTATCGGTCAGCGGAGAGGAGTTCCCGTGCTCCGTCTGCGTCGGGCGCCTCCAGCAGGACTGCCGCCCCAAGCACTCTCCCTATTGCATATTCGTGGGGGCCAACAGGGGGGAAGGGAGAGTGCAAGAACTCGGTCAACGAGGGTGTGCCGCCCCCGATTTTCGGTCCAGATCTTGTGTACATCCAACTAATGAAGTCTCCGGACACCCGGGGACGGTTCAGACTGTGGGCATGCAGAAGAGTATTCAGCTGGCGCCGGCGGCCGAGCGTTGAGGGCGGTGGTGTATTCCGGCTACGGAGAGGCTCGAGGCTGGCGCAGGTGCCAGAACCCGAATGCGAAAGCGACGGTGTGGTGATCGCAGTTCGAGCGACCGGAGTTTGCCGGTCGGACTGGCATGCGTGGAAGGGCCACGACCCGGTCGCCGGCCTGCCGCATATCCCGGGCCATGAGATGGCGGGTACGATCGCCGAGGTCGGCGCCGACGTCGCGCGCTGGCGGGTGGGGGATCGAGTCACCGTGCCGTTTGTGTGTGGCTGCGGTGTCTGTGAGTACTGCCGGGCGGGCGACGCGCAGGTCTGTCCTGACCAGACACAGCCAGGCTTCACCGGCCCCGGGTCTTTTGCTGAGCGAGTCGCGATCCGCGCGGCGGACGTGAATGTGGTGGCGCTGCCGGAGTCCATCGACTTCGTCACGGCGGCGTCTCTGGGCTGCCGGTTCGCCACTGCGTTCCGGGCGATCACGGCACACGGTCGGCTCGGCTCGGGTGAGTGGTTGGCTGTCCATGGCTGCGGCGGCGTTGGCTTGTCGGCTGTGATGATCGGATCGGCGCGCGGCGCCCACGTTGTTGCGGTCGATGTCGCCGAGCCGGCGCTGGATCGCGCCCGGGAACTCGGTGCCGACGACGTGATCAACGCGAGCCGGGACCCCGATACTGCGGCCAGCATCCGCGAGATCACGCGGGGCGGAGCGCGAGTGTCGATCGACGCGCTCGGCACCGCCGCAACCGCGGTGGCGTCGGTGCGTTGCCTTCGCCGGCGAGGTAGGCATGTCCAGGTCGGCCTGCTGCTCGGCTCGGCGTCCGCTCCGCCGTTACCCATGGACCGAGTGATCGCACAGGAGTTGGAGATCTACGGCTCGCACGGCATGGCGGCACACGAGTACGCCCCGATGCTGGCCCTAGTCGCCGACGGCACCCTTCGTCCGGAACTCCTGGTCGGCGAGATTCTCCCGTTCGAGGAGGCAGGAACGGCGCTGGCCGCGATGGACCGGCCGGCGGCCGCGGCCGGGATGACTGTGATCGGGCTTCCCGGGTGATATCGAACGCGGTCTGCCGACGCCACCATGCCCAGCGCTGGCCGAGTGTCATTTTGGGCTTGACGCAGATATGCCGATGGCGACGCCCGAGAGTGAAGCGGTAGTTTCAGCCCCGAGGGGCTTGCACACTCCCGATTGCATGCTCGCTGGGGAGAACATCTCATCGTTGAGTGCATTCGACCTTGGAAGGCTGCACCCGCGTTCCCGGAGACGCACGCGGAAGTGGGAGTCGATCGTTAGGCGCAGGGGGTGATGGCCTCAACGCCATGGGGGGCATAAGGAACACTTCCACGAACTCGGCGTCGAGATCCAGAGACCCAGATGCCACAGGAGGCGCCCATGACTCACGGAGTTGTCTCGGCTGGCTACGAGGGACGCAGCATGGAGGAGTTCGTGGCAGCGCTCCAGGAACTCGAGGTAGGAACAGTTGCTGACGTCCGCCTGAATGCGATCAGCCGGAACGCCTGCTTCTCCAAGAGCCGCCTGCGCGAGGCGCTCGCAAGCGCAGGTATCGGCTACCGGCACCTGCGGAGCCTGGGGAATGCGAAGGAGAACCGGCAGCCGTTCTGGACCGGCAGAGTCGAGGAGGGGCGTCGGGTGTTTCGAGAGGCCCTTCATGTGCCGGAGGCGGAGGCGGAGTTGCACGAGCTCGCTGAGCTGGCGGCTGATCATGGTGCCGACGCCGGCCGGCACTATCTGGAGCATGGCGAGTACCCACCTGGTCATTTCGGGCGCGAACCAGACCCTGAGCCGGAATCAGCACCCAGTGCGGTGCCACGTCAGGTGAACCGCACGGCGAAGAACGTCGTCGAGCGGGTGGCCCCGATTCCCTTGGTCGACCTGAGCGTGGACTCACCCGCAAACAAACGGCGGCGCGGCGAGCGGCCTCTTGGGGACGGTCTGTTCACCGAGGACAAGCCAGACCCGTACGACGAGAAGATCCTCGTGACCGTCAAGGAGGCCGCCTGGATGCTCAGCCTCCCGGAGCACGCGATCCGGCAGGCGGTGTCCTTTGGCGACCTCGACCGGGTATTCATCGGTGACGGCAACAGGAACTACCGGATCGTGTACGGCTCGCTGCTGGCGTGGGTGAACTCGATGCCTCGGGAATCGGCGCGGCCTTGGTGGGCGCCGGCAGGAGCACGATGGTGAAGCCCGAGCACTGGGAGCCACCGGATCCGCCGAAGCTGTTGGTCTCCTGCAAGCGGGTGGCCCAGGAGCTCGATGTCCCGCTGTGGAAGGCGAACGAAATGTGCTGGTCCCTGGGCGCGTCTTCTACTCCCCAGGTCAAGCCAACTACAGGGTCACTTGTGCGTCGCTCGATGGCTTCAAAGTGCTGCTGGAACAGGGCTCACAATCCCCGCGGCGCGGCGGTCATGTGGAGGTTCAAGGAGGAGGGCCGGCTTCCTCCGCGGGACCTCGACCGAGAACGGATGCACAAGATCTATTGGCTGTCACGACAGAGGCGCCGCTGGTAGCCCCGCGACCGTTCGTCTCGGCACGGTCACACGGATCGCCGTGGCTGGAAGCGAGGGCTCTACACAGGCCGATTGGCCCACCTTAATCACACAGGTTTGCCTTCAAGAGCCAGAAGCTCACCTACTACTCCGACAACGCCTTCACACGGATGCGGGAAGCGCTGACCGACGGCATCGATATGGAGGCGATCTGGGCGAGCCACGGCACGGGAAGAAGCCGGGGCCGCGACCGCCCCGCGCTCAGACGGCTTGCCAGCTTCAGGCCGCGGCGTCCTGACCGAACTCTAATGGGCTCGTTGATCTGACCCCGACGGTCAGCGCTCGACACGCTGCACCACCCCGTCGCTGCGGCCGGTGACCCACACCACGTCCGCGCCGGGGGAGACCGCGACGGTGTCGGGCTGCCGCACGGTGGGGTACCGGTCGATCTCCTCGGGTGTCTCGCCGGAGACGTCCAGCCCCACGACCTCGTTCCGCCCGGTCAGGGTCACCCACACCGTGTCGCTGCGCGAGTCGGCGGCGAGGCCGTACGGGCTCCCATCGAGCGGGAGGCGGGCCACCTCCTCGAGCGGGTCGACGTCGTAGACGACGACGGCGTCCCCCACGGTGTCGGTCACGGCGACCCGGCCGTCGCCGAGGGACGCGACGTGTGGGGCCCTCGCCGACCGTGAGCCGCTCGACCCGGGTCGACGCGTCGAGGTCGTAGCTGGTCACCGTGTCGTCCTCGACGTCGACGACGACCGCCGTACGGCCCTCGACGACCACGCCACCCGGCTGCACCAGGTCGTCGAAGGTCCGCAGCCGCTCGCCGTCTCGGTAGACCGACATGGAACCCCCGAACTCCTCGGCAACGGCCAGGTCCCCGTTGCCGGCGGCCGCCGCGTCGTGGGGGTAGTTCCCGGTGGCGACCACCGTGGTCTCCCCGGAGGCGGGGTCGACCTGCAGCACGCGGTCGGCGCCCTCGCTGGGGACGAGCACCGTGCCTCCGCCGGGGACGACCTGGAGATGACGGGTGCGGGCCGGCAGCGGGAGGTCGCGCTCGGGCCGCAGCGTCTCGGGGTCGAGCACCAGCAGCCGGTCGGGCTCGCGCAACGCCACCGACAGCGTCCCGCTGATCGGGTCGTGGACCAGGCCCTGTGGCTCGCTGCCTACCTCGGCGACGTCCCCTGCGGGCGGCACGGTGAGCTTGGGAGCCGAGTCGGGCTCGGCGGCGCCACCCTCCTCGGGCTCTGCGCCGGACCCGCCGCACCCCGCGAGGGCCGACACGAGTATGGAGACGGCCAGCGCCGTCCTGGCGCGACGCCCGCGTGGCTGGGGGCTCATGGACCTAAGTGTCGCGCGGTCGGCCAAACGACCGGGCTCTCCTGCGGTGAGCGGCCTCAGATCCAGCACTCGAACCAGACCCGGTCCAGCCACTCCGAGTGCGTGAGCAGCTGGTTGGTGTAGATAGGCCAGAACCACGCGAAGTTGAGCGAGCTCTACGCGCCGTTCCCTGTCGAGCGACTGCGAACACATTTCCGCACAGCGGGCTGCGCCAGAGGCTCTGCTCGCCAAGGCAGCGGGTAGCTGGTCTTAAAGATGCTTGGCGAAGAAGATCTCCGGGTCGGCCTCGTCCAAGCCGTTCAGCAACCCGCATGGTGTCCACAGGCGGTGCCGAAGCAGCCGCTGCATCCGCGCATTGGAGAGATTGGTCGACGTGAACACCTGCGGGCCGTGGGCCTGCTCGAAGTCTTCTAAGAGTCGCGATCCGATCCCTTGACCGCGCATGGCGGACTTGACGTAGACCAAGGCCAAGAACGCTGCTCCGAAGAACCAAGGTGCCACCACGGAGTAGCCCGCGGTGTCGCCATGAGACACGGCGACCCGCATCCGCCCGTGCTCTGCCGCCTCGGACAATTCGCTGCGTCGCTCGACGCTCCCTCCGGCCGCCACGTGGTCGAACGCAAGACAGTCGGCCAACAGTGCCTCCGTCACAGGGACGAGGCTGGTGGTTGGGAGCATGGACACCATCTTCGCAGCCGGAGCTGCACCCACAGGGCGAGGAACTATGCGTCGTCCTCGGGATGTCTACAAAGGCGACCCGTCTCTGGGGTCCGCTGGCGGCGGGAATCACAGTTGGTGTCCTCGCGAATGGCAGCAGTGGTTTGCGCTGTGGCGGGGCCGCCGTACGGGTGTTGACTAGGACAGCGCCTCGATAGGTGCGACCGTCACCAGGTCCTTCACGGCATGGGTGAGTTGCCTCTCCAGCGTGATCAATGCGTCGGCCTGCAGCTGAGTCAGCGCGACGTACTCGGCGTCGAACGTCTCAGACCACCCGAGTTGTTCGGTGATCTTCCATGCGACGTCCTGAAGGAAGCGGTCACCGAGCAGTCGAATCCGCAGCCCGCAAACACACTGAGCTGCTGCTCGGCATCCTGCTTCGTCATCTCTCCGCGGTGCACCGCTTGGTAGCCCCTCGCGAAGCGATGAAGACGAACTCTCGGCCGGGACGGTCGGGTGCATCGCGTACTTCGTCGACGACGAAACCGGACTCAGCGAGCGTGTGGGCGACCTCGTCCCGGTCTCGGAAGCGCAGCGTCGAGTCCGACGTAAGCACGGCGCCGTCGGCGTCGAACACGTACGTCCAACGAAAGGTCACGAAGGGAGCGGTGACATCGAGAACGTGCCCCCATGCGCACACCGTTCCTACTCCGCTGGGCTGAATGTGGGTGAGGGTCTGGTCGGCGGTCCAGTCCCGCCACGCTTCGCGCGCCGGGTCCCGCGTTTCGAGAACCAGGCGACCACCCGGCCGCAAGGCGTCTCGGACTCCGTGCAGAGTGCTGCGCCACTCGTCGTCAGCCAGGAAGACCTGGGCCACGTTGCCGGTCATGGTCGCGAGGTCGACCTGGAGCGGCGGCAGCGTCGTCGCATCGCCGTGCAGCCAGCGCACGCGATCGGCACCCGGCTTGCGCCTCGCAACGTCGAGACTGGCACCGGCAGGGTCGACCCCGATCACCTCGACGCCCCGCTGCGCCAACATGCAGGCGAAGGTGCCGGTGCCACAGCCGACATCCAAGACGCTGGTTGCCTCGAACTCCTCAACGATCGCCGCATACACGTCCAGATCACTGCGGTCGGCGTCCAGGGCGTCGTAAATGCCTGCGAGCCGGGGATCATCGAACAGCCGGTCAGGCACCGCTCGACGCTAATGCCTGTGCGCTGCGGCAGCCAACTAGGTCCAGCCCGGGATTCTCTAGCGGATAAGGCAGAAGGGATGCCCCGCAGGATCCAGGTAGACGCGAAAGCCGCCGTGCTCCGAGGGTTGGTGGTCATGCCGCCGGGCACCCAGAGCAAGCACCGAGGGCTCGGCTGCGTCGATGTCACCGACCGAGAAGTCGAGATGGAACTGCTGCGGGTGGCTGCCGCCGGGCCAGGTGGGAGCCACCCAGTCGTCGATCCGCTGGAAGGCGAGGCTCGGACGCCCGTCGGGATTCTCGGGCGAAACGCCGCCCCCTGGAGGTATCAGAGTCACCCAGTCACGGTCCGGGTTGTCCTCCATGGACCACCCGAGCAGGTCGGCGTAGAACTGCCCGAGCTCCAGCGCATCGGGGCAATCCAGGATGATGAGGTCGAGAACGGGCTTGTGAGCTGTTGCATTGGTCATGCTGGCAACATAACGAACAATCCGGACGGCCAGCGTCCAGATTGGCCATTCCGTCTAAGACCTATTGCCGGGCGTGGCCCCCACGTGGCGCGGACCGTCGCACGGGGCTCGGACTAGGACAGCGCCTCGACAGGTGCGACCGTCACCAGGTCTTTCACGGCATCGGTGAGTTGCTTGTCGAGCGTGATCAATGCGTCGGCCTGCAGTTGGGTCAGCGCGACGTACTCGGCGTCGAACGTGTCAGACCACCCGAGTTGTTCGGCGATCTTCCATGCGACGTCCTGAAGGACGCGGTCACCGAGCAGTCGAATCCGCAGCCCGCGCACGTAGTTGAGCCGTTGCTAGGCATCCTGCTTCGTCATCTCACCGTGGTGCACCGCTTGGTACAGAAGCGACAACAGCTGCGAGCGGAGCAGCGTTGGGGCCAGAATCTCCTGTTCGTCGCGGATCACAGCCCGGTTCCGAGCGAGAAGAATCGCTACGTCCGGACCGATGACGTACCTCGTCATGGGCGATCAGCTCCTCTCCGGCCTGGTTGTGGGCGCGGGCTCCGGATCGACCACCCCGCTCACGATCCATGCGTGCTTGCCAACCTGCCGGCGGCGAGTGAATCCGTACTCCTCGAAGAGTTCGACGGTCGTGCTGAACAGGAAACGGCCCGGCGCCTCCCTGCCGGTGGTCACCTCGGGGGTGGCCTCGACGACGCCGCCGCCGGCCCGGGCGATCTGGTCGAGCGCACCTTCCAGCGCCGCCCGTGCGATGCCCCGGCCACGATGCTTCCTGTCGACGTAGAAGCAGGTGATCCGCCAGTCCGGACGCGGCGGCGCGTCCTTCTCGTACTCGCGCTTGTGCTTGATGCCCGGGAGTTCCTCGGGGCTGCCGTACTGGCACCACCCCTGGGCGGCGCCGTCCTCGTCAAAGACGAGCGCGGCATGAGCGCGACCGGTCCGGACCCTGTCCTCCTTGGCGGCGCGGTAGGCAATCCCCTTCTGCCCGCACTCCGGGTGGTAACCGATGCACCAGCACCCGCCGAAGATCCCGTTGTTGCGCTCGACAAGTTCCGCGAAGGCATCCCACGTGGTGGCGTCGAGGGGTCGGATCGTGTACGACATGGTCGAGTCCTTTCGAGCATGAGCGCTCCTATCTTCCCGGCTCGTGGGTTCGGCGCGCACGACTGTTCGCCGCTTGGCCGGTCAGCTCAACTCCGGAACCCTGGGCGTCCATCCCGTCCAGGGTTCGCCATGTCATTCCTCTACAGCCGCTGCATCGAGGAGCTGGGCGAGTTCGGCCGGCTTGCTGAACATGGGCCAGTGGCCCGAGTCGATGTCGACCAACTCGAGATGCTTGGCCTGGCTCAGCTCGGGCAGCTTCCCGGTGGCGAACCACTCTTGCGCCTGAGCGCGGGTGAACTCGGGGCACACGAAAACGACCGGGACGTCAAACCGCCGCTCGTCCGCCAGACGCACCACGCCCTTGGTCACGCCTTCCGGGACCGGGATCGCAGCAGATGCGATGTTGCGTTTGGCCTCCTCGTCGAGGTCAGCAGAGTCTGGCCCCTCGAATTCGCCCCAGCCGGGGAAGGGCAGGACCCCGTCCTTCGTCTCGAAGAAGTCGGCATAGGGCTCCCCGTCGCCAGACGGCCAGCCGCCGATCATGGCGACTTTCGCGACCTGCTCCGGTCGCGCGTCGGCGGCCAGCCAAGCCAGGGTGGCGGCTGCGGAATGCCCCACCACCATCGGCTTGCCGGACGCCGAGTCCACGGCTGCGAGCACCGCTGCCACCTGGTCGTCGAGGGTGGCGGACGCGGATCCGTCACCCTGACCCGGAAGAGTGAGCGGCACGGGCCGGTGACCGAGTGCCTCGAGCTCGGGTGCGACTTCGTCCCATGCGGATCCGTGGAGCCACAGGCCAGCGATGAGCAGGATGTCCATGCTCAGTTGTCTTTCTCGAGTGCGGTCAGATCGCGTTCGGCATACAACCGGTGCTCCCATTCCTCGTTGAGGACGATGCGGAGACATTCCTTGACGGGGAAGTTCTCCGCCCGGGGCCAGCCGGGCTCGGTGCGAGTCACATCGGAGGCGAGTTGCTCGTCGGTGAGTGTTTCCATGACGTGGCCGACCATCGCCTGGCGTTCGCGTCGTACCGTGAGCACCTCGTCGAGCGAGGGTCCTGCGTCGCGGTCCCACGGGATACCGTCCCACCCGGGCGCCTCGTCCCACGGCAGGTCCAACTCATGCCACGGCGAGGCGGTGCCGAGGACCATCCGGCCCACCCAGGCAGCGCTGGCGAAGTTCAGGTGCCGCAAGGTCTGGATGAAGGACCACTCGCCGTCGACGCTACGGTGGAGCGCCGGTTCGGGGAACGTCCTGGCGCGCTCGACAGTGTCCTCCCACAACCGCTCCAGGATTGCCCACGCCGCACGGAACCCGTCGCTGTCGTCGGGGCGCATCCTGGCCCGCTCGGGCATGCGACGGTTCAGTTCGGCGTTGACGAGCGGTGCGATGTCGACGCCGTTCACGACGACGTTCTTTAGCTCGCCGCTGATCTCGACGTCGACCAGCTCGACGCCGCGCATGCGGGTCCCGTTGAAGTAGGCGCCGCGGATCTGAGCGCCGCTGAGGTCGACCGCTTGCATGCTGGCGTCATTGAAGAACACCTGGGTGAAGGTGGCGCCCCGGAGGCTCACGCGCTCGAAGCGTGCTCCGGTGAGGTCCTGCTCCTGAAACTCAGTCATGAAGTCACGCTACGACGAGTTCCGGACGATCTACGTCCGGTCCGTCTGTGGCCGTCAGGTCTGCACTGAGCGGCTCTACCCGGCGGGAGTTCCATCACCGAGCCTGTCAGCGCCGTATGCGGTTTGGGGCCGAGCTCCGCTGTGATCGCATCGTCAGTCAGGCGGATGATCCGCGTGTCGAATCGCGCCTCGCTTGCTCAACTGAGCTTCCAAGGCATCAAGCCGGTCATTCCAGAACACGGAGTATGTGGCGACCCATGTCACCATGAGCTGTAGCGGCGCGGCGTTAAGGCTGTGGACCCGTTCGCGACCCTGCCGGCTGACCCGCACGAGATCCGCGTCCTCCAGCACTGCCAGATGCTTGGTGACAGCCTGTCTGGTGATCTGCATGCCCTCGCACAGGCCTGTGAGGCTCTGATCGCCCTGGTCTCTGAGTGCGTCGAGCAGCATGCGCCGGTGGGGGTCAGCAACAGCACGGTAGACGCTCGTACTCACGCTTGCACCTTAAGGCAACCGCATGGTTGCATGTCAAGGGAATCCAACTGACGAGACCTGTGAAAGGACCAGGCGATGCACGGCAAGATCGTGGCCACAGAGGTGGGCTACAGGCTCGCGTTCACCCGCGATCTGGCGGCGTCTGCCGAACGGGTCTGGAGGATGCTGACCGACCCAGCAGACCGCGCGACATGGCTGTTTGACGGCACCATCGAACCGCGCGTCGGTGGCGTGGTCGACCTCTTCGACAGCTATCACCACATCACTGGCCGAGTGACTGCATGGGATCCTCCGAACCTGCTCGCGCTGACCTGGAGCAGCCCAGACGCGCCCCAGGGAGAGGTCCGGTTCGAGTTGACCGATCTCACGCCGGAAACGTGCCGCCTGCGACTCGTCCACTCCACTGGATGTGACGCTCGGCCGCGCAGTCTGGCGGCAGGCTGGCATGCCCTGCTCGACCGACTGCACCAAGGGATGGCGGGCACGTCCTCCGACGACAGCCGGAGCTTCGCCGACCTCAATCGTGAGTACCGCGACGTGCCCATCGCGCCAGAGGACCGGTCGTGAGCGATTCAACTCAGTGAAAGCGGCCGGAGGAGACGACGAGCGGACAATCTCCGGCCGGCCGGCCGTGGTTCTCGGAGTTGGCATCGTGGCACTGGAGTTGTCCGCCGCGGTCTCGACCTTCGTCGTGTCGACCCTGCTTCCAGTCATCACGCGCGATCTGGGGGCGGCGAACCAGTTGGCGGTGCTCGTCACCGGGTCAACCGTCGGACTGTTTGCCGCGATGTCGATGGCTTCGTCGGTTCTCGCCAAGTTCGGCGGGCGGGTGACGTTGACAGCGGGGCTTGTCCTGTCCATTGCGGGCGGCGCCTTCGCGGCCATGGCCGAGACCCCCTGGTCATTCGCGGCTGGTCGGTTCGTGGCCGGGTTCGCATCCGGACTGCTCGCTGTATTCGGCGTATCTGCCGCGATCAAGCACCTCGAGGAGCGCATCCGGCTCCGGGTGATCGCTGCTTCTACGGCGATGTGGATCGTGCCTGGGCTGGTCGCGCCGACGGCCACCGTCGGCCTCGAGCACCTGGCGGGCTGGCGGTGGACCATCCTCGCGCCAATCCCTGCCGCGCTGTTGGGGCGCGTGCTGGTTCTGCGAGCGGTCCCGGCGGCAGCGGTTTCAGCGCAGGCCCGCCCGATCGGGCGCACCCTGCTCATCCCGGTGGGGGTGGCCGCGTTCGTGGCACTCACGGAAACGCGGCTGTGGCCCCTGTCCATTCTCGGCCTCGTGCTGGCCATGTTCGGGTTCGCCGCTCTGATGCCGCCGGGCACACTACGGTTCCGACACGGTGCTCCGAGTGCGCTGGCTGGGCTGACCCTCTTCGGCGTGGGCTACTTCGGTGCCAACAGCTTGGTCACCATCGCGTTCACCACCGGCTTCGGTTCGTCGCTCGCCCAAGCAGGATGGGCCCTCGGAGCAGCACCGGTCGCGTGGGCGCTGGCCACGCTGACCATCCCGCGGCTCCATGACCGCGGTCTCGCGCCGGGACCCGCGGCTGGCCTCAGCGTCACGGCCGCAGGAGTAGCCGCCGTCAGCGTTTTGCTGTTCAGCAGAACGGCATTCCCACCCGCCTTGGTGGCGTGGGCTGTCGCCGGCGCTGGGGTGGGAGCCGCATACCCGACCCTGTACCTGCGCGCGACCACACCCGACGACTCCGTCGATGCCAACGCCCTAGCGACGGCAGTTATCACGAGCGAGAGCTTCGGTGGACTAGTCGGCAGCGCGGCAGCCGGGGCCGTGGCCTCAGCGCCCGCCATTCTCAGCACCTCCATGCAGACCGGGCTCGGCCTTGCCTACCTGGGACTCGCCGCCGCCCTTGTTCTGGCCGCCGTCGCTGCGACCCGCTCCGCAGCCTCTGCCTGAAACGGCGCGACGAGTGCTCGCCCAGCCCGGGTTGCTGCGTCACGTGACAGGACGACAACGCGGCGCCGGCCGATCTCGGCAATCTCACACCACCAGAGCTCGCCCCGCTCAGCCGGCAGCCTCGCGCGCGCAGACGGCGTCGCTGTACTCCCAGTCGGCGAAGTGGGAGCGCATCAGAGGTTCGGCGCGCTGCCGCCCGAGGTTCCACTCCAGCCAGTCGTCGTTGCCGGGGCCGTGCCCCATCAGCGCGCACTCGACCACCTCGTCCGGGAGGGTGGCCAGCACGGGCACCGCGTCCGCGGAGAGCCCCTGCAGGTAGTACCAGTCGACCTTGCCGGTCTCGTCGTACCGGTCCAGGTTGTGCTGCGCGATCCAGGCGTCCGGGTTGACCGCGGCCAGCAGCAGCAGGAGCCCGGCCCCGCTGAGCAACGCGGCGCGGGGGAGCCAGGCCGCCCGGAGCGTCAGGCCCGCCGCCATCACGCCGAGCACCAGCAGTCCCAGCCAGCCCTCGAAGACGTCGACCAGCAGGCGGAGCCGGGTGAAGCCGTAGGCCTCCTGGTATACGTGCATCCGGTAGAGAGCCGAGGCGACCACGACCAACGTCAGGACGCAGAGCAGGCCGAGCGACCCGCGCAGCCAGGTCAGGTCCGCGGCCGTTGTGCGCGGTGCCTTACGGGCGGCCGCCCACACGACGAGCAGGGTGAGCGCGGTGGCCACCGTGAGCTGGCCGAAGCCTTGGTGCACGTACTCCGCGTAGGTGAGCCCCGTGGTGCGCTCCAGGTAGTCGTGTCCGCCGAAGATGACGGTGGCCTGCGCGCCGAGGAACATCAGGAAGACACCGTCGACGAGCGCGACCGGGGCCAGCCACTCGTAGCGGTGCGCGACGGACCGCGTCGGACCGGTCGCCGGCTCGACGCTGGGCGGGTTCAGCGCGAGGTACGTCGCCGCCAGCACCACGCCGCCCACCGCAACGGTGATGAACGCCCGCGGCACGAACGCGTCGAGCTCCAGGTCCGGGACGACGGCGCCCGCCCACTCCGCGAAGACCGCGTCGGCAGAGGCGAAGAGCAGTCCGAAGACAACCACGGCCAGCAGCGACCACACGACCGTGCGCAGCGCCGCCGCACTCTTCCGTAGGCCGGTGACGGCTCGCACCGAGCGACCCAGCCAGGGGAGCCCCCGCAGCCCGGCGAGCGGCCAGGCGATGCCGGCCAGCACGAACGCGGGCAGGGTGCGGCCGTTCACGAGCCCGGCCACGCAGACCGCACCACCGGCCAGGAGGCACAGGACGACGATCCACTCTGCGTCCCGGACGACCACGGTCGCCGCCAGCAGCAGGCACAGCGCGGCACAGGCCAGCGTGAAGGGCGATCGGCGGTTGACGCTGAAGCCGAGGACCACACCTCCGGCCGCCAGCAGCAGCACGAACGTGCCAAATCCGAAGTCCCGGAACGGCAAGACGATCCCGGCCAGCAGGCCGACCCCGAGACCGCAAAGGACTGCACGCACGTTTCCGGGAACGCCGGTGTCGGGCCAGAACCTGCCGAACAGCGCATCCATTGCCGGCTCGGGCACCCCGGCCATAGGGGATGCGGGTACGGCGGGACTGCGGACCGGGTTCGTCATGTCTGGCTCCTGGGTGCCGGTGGGGACATCAGTGGGTTGCCGTGGCTCGGGCGGGAGGTCGACGCGTACACGGGCACCGGTGGCGCGCGGCTCGGGCTCGACGAAGTGGATGGTGCCGCCGTGGAGGTCGGTCACCCAGCGGGCGATTGCGAGGCCGAGGCCGGTGCCACCGCCCCCTTCGGCCTCCGCCAGCGTCCCGAACCGCTCGAAGACGCGGTCCCGGTCGGCGGCGGGGATGCCTGGCCCCTCGTCGGCGACCTCTAGTCGCCAGCCGGTGGCCGTGTTCTGCGCGGTGATCCGGACGACACCTCCGGCGGGACTGTGGCGGGACGCATTGTCGAGCAGGTTGGCGACCAGCTGGTGGAGCCGCGCCGGGTCGGCTGCGGCGGCCAGCGCTGGCGGGGTGACGCGCACGTCGTACCTCACCTCACGACCGGACGCTCGCGCCTCGGCGACGGCGCGCTCCAGCAACTCCTCGACGTGCACCTGCGTGGTGGACAGGTGCGCCTGGCCGGCGTCTACCCGGGCGAGATCGAGCAGGTCGGAGGCGAGCGTAGTCAGCCGCTCGGCTTGGTCGAGCGCCGCCCGCAGGGACACGGGGTCCGGCTCGGCGACGCCGTCAACGAGGTTCTCGAGTACGGCGCACAAGGCGGCGAGGGGGTGCGAAGCTCATGGCTGACGTTGGCCACCAGTTCGCGGCGTTGGCGGTCGACGGCGGCCAGGTCCTCGGCCATCCGGTTGAAGGCTCGGGCCAGCTCGCCCACCTCGTCGCTCGAGGTCGCGGTGACCCGGTCGGAGTAGTCGCCGCGGGCCATCCGCCGGGCGGCGGCGGTCATCTCGCGCAGGGGTGAGGTCATCCCCACGGCCAGCAGCTGGGTCACGCCGAGGGCCAGGGCGACGGTGACCGGGATACTGAGCCAGAACGGCACCCCGCCGCCGACGCCGACCGCCGCGACGACCGAGGCGACGGTGACACTGACCGCGACCAGCAGCCCGAGCTTGACCTTGACCGACGTGACCTGGTCGAGCAGCGGGCTGCTCACGTGGCACCGCCGGGCTCGAGGGCGTAGCCGACGCCGTGCACCGTGCGCACCCGGTCCGCACCGATCTTGGCGCGAAGCGCCTTCACGTGGCTGTCGACCGTCCGGGTTCCGGAGGCGCCGGGCCAGCCCCAGACCTCGGCGTAGAGGTTGTCTCGGGTCAGGACGACGCCCGGGTTGCCGGCCAGGCAGAGCAGGAGATCGAACTCGGTCGGCGTCAGGTGCACCTCGGTGTCGGTGACCCAGACCCGGCGAGAGGCGGCGTCGACCCGCAGGTCGCCGAGGGCGGTGGGAGAGCGTACGGCCAGCTCGGCTGCACGGTCGACCCGTCGCAGCAGGGCGGCGACCCGGGCCACCAGCTCACGCATGCGAAACGGCTTGGTGAGGTAGTCGTCGGCACCGACGCCGAGCCCCACCAAGATGTCCGCCTCGTCGTCGCGCGCAGTCAGCATGAGCACAGGGACCGGCCGCGCGGCCTGGATGCGCCGGCACACCTCGTGGCCATCGAACCCGGGAAGCATGACGTCCAGGAGGACCAGGTCCGGCTCGGTTTCCGCGAACTGCGCGACGGCGCTCGGTCCGTCCCAGGCCTGGACGACGTCGTACCCAGAGCCGCGCAGCCGGTCGGTGACGGCCTGGTTGATCACCGGCTCGTCCTCGACGACGAGGATCCTGGCGGCTGCTCCGCTGACTGGCATGGTGCGAGCCTAGGAGCCTGCCTGGTCAGGAGTGGGGGACAACTCGTGAAGGTTCTGTGCAGGTAAAAGGGGCGAGAGGGCGGCTCCGGACTCCGGGCGTGCGCCGCGCTCACGGCTCGGTTCGGCCTACGACGAAGCCCTCTGCGGAACACGCGCCTTCGCGGACGCTGAGTCCCGGCACGCCGCCGTGGCAGCCTGCGACCGCCGTAACAAGTGAGATCGGTCAGGGCTGGTTAAGCCGCATCAGCACGCGTGAGAACCCTCCTGAGACCGCGTCGGTGTCTGCGACTTTGGAGAAGCCGGCGTCTTCGAACAGCTTGCGCGTCCCCACGTAGGCCATCGTCAGGTCGACCCGCTTTCTCTTGTTGTCCACCGGGTAGCCCTCGACCGCCGCTGCCCGCATGGACCGTGCGTACGCCACGGCACCGTCGAGCAGCGCGTGCGAGATGCCCTTGCCACGGTGGCCGGGACGCACGCGGATGCACCACACCGACCAGGCGGGCAGGTCGTCGACATGGGGAATCTTGGTTGACCGCGCGAAAGGCAGCTCTGAGCGGGGCGCGACAGCGGCCCACCCGACGACGTCGGCGTCCTGATATGCGAGGACACCTGGCGCGACCTCGCGGCTGTACAGCCTCTTGACGTACTCGCTTCGAGCGCGCCCGACGAGCTCGCGATTGGTCTTGGAATCGAGCCGGTGGCTGAGGCACCAGCACACCGAAGAATCAGGATTCTTGGGCCCCAGCATGGTCGCCACGTCGTCGAACCGTGAAATCGTGGCGGGCCGGACCTCGATGTTCACCGACCCAACGCTAATGCGAGTCGCACCCGACCTAGTCCTCCTGCTCGCTCTCAAACAGCGCCCTCCGCTCACGGGCGGTGCTCATGGCGGTGAGGAACTTGGCGTCGTAGTCGGGGTCGTCGACGGGGACGGTCGCAATGAGGTGCTCGTCGAGTACCTTGGCGCCGCTGGACGAGACCTTTTGCAGCACGACGCGCGTTTGTCCCTTGACGTCGTAGTGAGCGGTTCGCCACTGGCCAGCGGGCGACAGGAGACGCTGGTCGTCGTGGGAGCGCATGAGCAGCCGAATCGTCCCGTAGGCGATGAGCCCGACCATGCCAAGCACCAAGGCGACCTCAAGGAGAACCACCTCTTCATTATCAAAGGTGTTTGCGTGCCCAGCCACCGTGCGTCGGCTCGCAAATGGCGTCCTCTCTTGCTGGGAGGCCGGCCCGTTCGCGAGTCGGCGGGAGGGCTAACGAGGACCGGCTGCAGGGAAGTGGCGGCTACGGTGGTAGGGAGCCGCAGCTCCACCCTGGAGGTACTCCATGCGCGCACGGGGCCGGATCCTGACCGCGATTGCAGTCAGCAGCGCTGTCTTCCTCGGCGGATGCAGCGCCGACGAGCCCGGAGCCGAGCTCGGATGCCGCTACTTCGGCGTCGTCTGTGGGCTCACCTAGCGTCAGCGCTGGCCCGACCCCGTTGGGCGATGCCGGCGACGATGAGAGGTCAGCCGGGCCGGAAGTCACTGGCCCAGAAGTCGAGCGTGAGGAGCGCGAGCCGGAGGAGCGCGAGCCGGAGGAGCGCGAGCCGACGGTCCGGTCGGTCTCCGTGCTCGGTCTGGCCGAGCAGCGGCATCGAGGTGACCGGTTGCGGTTGGGCGCTGTCCGGGAGCGGACGCCGGAGTACACGTCCTACGACGTGTCCTACCGAAGCCGCACCACTACTCGAGGGGGCGAGGTCCTACACCATCACTGGGGTCCTCAACGTGCCGACCGGACGGGTCTGTTCCCGGTGGTGGTGCTGGCGCACGGGTACATAGACCCGGCGATCTACGTGCGCGGACAGGGAATGACCCGCGAGCGGGGTTACCTCCAAGTCCGGATGCGGTTGGGGTACAGCGCCGACGTGATCAACGCGGTCAAGGCGCTGCGCAAGTCGCCGGACGTCCCAGTCGAAGACGACCGGGTGGCCCTGTTCGGCCGCTCCATGGGTGGTGGCGTCATCTTGAAGGCGCTGGTCGCCGAGCCGGGCCTCGTGCAGGCGGCCTCACCGTGGGCCTCGGTCTCATCGCTGGAGCGGGAGAACTACAACCACTTCATCCGCCCGGATCCAGACGACTCCGGCCTGCGAGAACAGTTGGCCAGGCGCCACCGCAACTCACCGCGCGCTCAGGCAGGCGGGCGTGAGATCCCAGCTGGAGTGGTACGCCGACGGGCATGCCTTCGGACCGGCGTTCAACGCTGCGATGGACCGCACGGTCCGGTTCTTCGACCGCCAGCTGGGCTGAGCCACCGGTCGGCCCATGACGTCTGATCCGATCAACCTGCTTGCGGGTTCAGGTGACTGACCCTGGGAGGCCGACGTACCGCCGTCGAGAGCGTGAGGCAAATTCACAGACGCATCGGCGTACTCCTCCCAGCCGTACTGGCCGCGATGCTGCTAGCAGGTTGCTCCGGTGTCGACCCCGGGTCTTCGAACGGCGCCGCGCGTCCAATGCTGGCTGCCGATGTTCCTCCAACGCCGCCTACCCGGGCCGCAAACAGCTCACCCCGCGATCCCCTCACTGCGTCAGCCCCCGCGGAGCGATCCGTGTCGGTCGAGCGGTCACGCCAGGCACGGGAACCTCGGCGTTCGCACCTGAGCATCCCTGCGATCGGACTCCGCTCGGTGCCGGTGGTCCGCTATCCCGGAACCCCGACGACGCGGAGGGCACCCGAATCCAGAACCAGGGTCCCACCGCGTCACCGCGCGGCACGGGGGCGGGGTCCGGCCCGGTGAGGTCGGCAACTTCATCGTCACCGGTCACCGCACGTCACACGCCGCCCCGTTCCGCGATCTGCCTGCCTTGCGGACCGGGGACAGGGTGCGTGTCCACTCGGGGCGGACGGTGTACGTGTACCAGATCACGGCCACCCGCTCGACATCGTTTCGGTCGCAGCGCTCACTTGCCGAGCAATCGGCCGCGGTCCCTGGCCGTCCCGGCGCAGACCCGGTCCGGCCGATGATCACGCTGTCGACGTGTGCGACCCCTGAGGACCACGCGGCCGGGAACTACTGGTCGGACCGATTCGGTAATCCTGAGCACCGCATCGACAAGGTGGGCGTGCTGGTCGCGAAGCTTCGCACCGGCCACTGACGGTCGGCGCGATGGGGCTCGAGCCCCGCAGTCCCTAAGCGCTGCCCTCCGAAGAGTCGTCCGTACCCACTAAATTCGGAATTGGCAATTCATCCGTGCGAGAACTCGGTTCCAACACGAGAGGGTCTATTGCGGCGCTATGGCGCGCCGGTGGCGTGGTGCGAGTACGGATGCCCGGCGGAGGTCAAGGGCACCCTGCAGTGCTAATCACCGTCGTACACCAATGCTGCGTGAGTGGAGATGACACGACTTCACATCCGTGTCAGGAACCGCGTTGATCCACTGCACTTGTGGGGCGATGTAAGGCGGTGCGCCGACGGCTACGTCGATGTTCAGCTCCGCCGCGGGTCGGCGCTTGATTAGGGCGACTCGCCGGTGCCGAACGCCTTGAGCGGCTCGGACACGGCGGACTGGAGCAACGCCATCGGTGGGCGCCTCCTCCGCCCTCGACCTGAGATCCCGGACGAGTGCGAAGCAGTCTTCGCTGCCAGCCACACCCCCCTATCACCGAACCCGGCAACAGTTGGACCCCGCGAATCAGCCGTCGGCAGACCGGAAAGCCTCAGTTGCCGGCGCCTGCCGCTTCAGATTATTGAGCGTTGCGGGGTCCTGCTTGCGCCCGGGCGCAGTTCGATGGTCACAGGGAAATGTGGGTCACCGACTCCCTCGCGGAGGTGCGCCACCACCTCGTCCTCGAGCCGGGTGCGCACCTCTCCCATGTCGGCGGAATCGGCCAGTTCCACGCGGAGGAGCGCGTGCCGCCCGCGGTGTTCATGCACGTTCGCCGTCGCGCTGGTCACACCGGCGATGCCGAGCGCCTCGTCCTCCACAGCATTGGTGAGGGCGGTTGCGTGGAGCGTGGTGTAGCCGTCCCGCGCATTCGTGGTCAGGTCCAACCGGGTCGTCCGATCTGCCTTGACCTGGGTCAGCAGCCACAAGAGCGCGAGCACTGCTATCAGGAGGAGCACCCCGACTACCGCCCACCAGAACCAAGGACGCCCGTCAGGAAAGGTGCTCACCTCCTGCGACAGCACCGGATAGGTCGCCCGCGATGCCCCGAAGGCGCCGACGCTGAGGGCGAAACCGAGACCTCCGGCGGCGAGCAGCAGCAGGCCGAGCACGGTCAGCACAACCCGGTTGATGACGTTCGCACGACTGCTCATCGCGTGTCCTTCATGGTGAGATCGACGCGAGTGCGCATGCGGCGCTCCAGGCCGAGGGAATCCAGACGTCCTCTCACGGCCGACTCCACCTCCTCGCGGATACCGGGCTCGGACCGGGCCACCGTCCGCGCATCGACGCGTGCGGTACGACGGCTCACAGAAGCACTCGCTCCGGCGATGCCGGTCGTGCGGGCGGCGGCAGTCGCGAGCGACTTCTCCACGCTGCGTCGGGAGGCGGTGACGTCCACGCCACCGGAACGACTCCTCAGTGCCAGCGACGCCGGCTTGCCGCGACGGAAGGCCAGGACCAAGAACAGCAGCCCGAGTACGACGAGCCCACCCAGCACTGCGTTGACGATCCAGTCGTTCCAGCTGTGAGTGCGCAGCCAACTGGTCCACTCCGGGTAGGGGATCAGCGCGGGCGCGCGACCCAGTGCAGCGGCCACAATCTCCACGACCGCCAGCAGGGAGCCAATGAGGAGGGCCAGCGCCAGCAGCGCGGAGACGACTCGGGTCACCCAGTTTGCGGCCGTCATATCACCCTCGGTTCTGGCGAGTCCGGTAGCGTCATCGAGACCACCTCCACGTCGACATGGTCCACGCGGACTCCCGTGATAGCCGTGACGTCCGAGCTGATACGCTCCCGAACCTCGTCCGCAACCTTCTGGACCGACCTGGGCCAGCGCACCGCGATAGCGGCGTACACGCTGGCGATGTCATCTTGTACCTGCGCGTGAACGCTCGCGGCGCCATCGGGTCGCGCCTCGCCGATGTTCACGCCGAGCACGCGGCGCGGCGCGGCGGCAGCGTCCGTCACGAACGTGACGGCATAGCCGGCGACCTTCTCGACGACGCGGTCCTCCACCGTCAACCGCCCGCGCTCCTCCGGCGGCACGGGCTCGGGAGTCTCGGTGCGAGCTTTTGTGTCCGTGTCTGGCACGGACTCACCGAAGGTGGTGGCGTTCATCGCGACGAGCGGCTGGACCCGCCGAAGTACTCGTTGAGGTCGACGTCACCGGCGATCACCTTGCCGACGACGAAGCCGATGATGCCCAACGCAGCGGTGATGACGAGGCCTTCGAATCCGCCCGTCGCCCAGGCGAGTCCCAAGAGCAGGCCGCAGAAGAGTCCGATGACAGTGGGATGCATGACAACCTCCAGTAGGAAACGGGCTGAGACGGACTCACACCCGGCGGGTTAGACGACGTGTTTCGGTCGCCGTGACGAACCTCGGAACGGTGGAATCGACGACACCACGCCCTGCCACCAGCGGCGTCGGCGGACGAACCTCACCTCTGGACAGCTCTCGCTCAAAGGGCGCTCTTGGTCGAGGTGATGGAGGAGTCGGATGAACTCGGCAGCGTCCCCACCCCTGTCGGGGTGGTGGGCACGGACCAGTGCCCGACGCCGACGCCGACGTTCCTCGTCCGTCTCGCTGCGTGCGGGCATCCGCGCCACCCTCTTCACGACGGGTGCATGGCGGTCTGTACGTCGGTCACGTGCACGTCGACCTGGCGACCCCCGACGTGTGGCGCCAACGCGCTACGCACCTGTGCCTCCAGCGATCGCACGGAGGAGCCGGAGGCGAGCACGACCGACACGAGGACGCGGCGGTCCTCGACCCGGACACCGACCACCCGGCGTCCCGGAAGGTACGTGGCCACCGCCCAGGTCCCGCCCTCGTCCAGCCCGGCCACCGCAGAACACGCCAGCGCCGCCGACGCGATCGCGTCGACATCGCAGGTGTCCTGCGCTGGCACGCTGCCGGAGCCGGTCACTGGACCCGAGGTTCCTGGGCATCCTCCTGGTCGTCGCTGGGCAGGTGGATGTCGTTCACGGAGACATTCACTTCCGTCACGTCCAGGCCGGTCATCCCCTCCACCGCCGAGATCACGTTGCGCCGTACTGCGCGGCTGAGCTCGACGATGGAGACGCCGTACTCGGCCACCAGGTCAAGGTCGATGGCGGCCTGCCGCTCACCGACCTCCACCGCTACACCCTGGCCGGACGACTGGGAGGCGCCCGGGATCCGCTCGCGGATGGCGCCGATCGTCCTCGCCGTGCCACCGCCGAGTGCATACACCCCGGAGATCTCCCGGGCCGAGACGCCGGCGATCTTCTGGACGACGGTGTCGGCAATGGTGGTGTTGCCCTGGGATGTCTGCAGCTCGGAGGACCCGGCGGAACCTCGGGTCTCGAGCTGGTCTGACGACTTGTCGGAGCTGCTTGAGCTGCGGGAAGTGCTCATGTGTTCTCCTCGGTAGGGCTCGGGCGTGGCATGGAGCGCAACCGATGCGCCCGCGCTCAAGCGTACCCAAGAAAGAGAGGTCGATGCGTCGTTGGGTCGATGCGTCCTGCGGCTTGTCAGGGTTACCGAAGCGTCACGGGTTGATGCCGCTTCCTTGTGACTCCTCCAGTAGCACGAGCACCCGTGTGCCAGGCCAGGTTGGCCTGGATCCTGTCCCGGAAACGCTGCGTGGGGACGGCCGTGGCGGCGCCGAGTCCGTCGGTGCAGTCCGCCCAGCCGGCTTCGCGGCGCGTGAGCCGGGGTCGGGCTCTAGTGCGGTCATGCCGGGCCCCTGCGCTTGGTGACGGCCCCTCGGATGAGGAAGCTGACCAGCGCGACCAGGACGGCCGCGGCGACGACTTGGACGATGAGGACCTGCCACCAGATGTCGATGTACATGCCCTCGGCCAGAAAGCCGCCGAGCACAGCGCCCACTAGTCCCAGCGCGAAGGTCAGAATCCACCCGATCGCCTGGCGGCCGGGAATGATCAGTCGGCCGAGGGCGCCGATGACAATGCCCGCCAGGATGGCGGTGAAGATCGTTGCGGTGCTCAAGGGATGTCTCTCGTTTGGGTAAGAAACCGGATCGCTGGGACTGTCAGCGCGTGGGCTCTCCGCTCCCTAGCGCCAGGCCACGATCTGGAACGTGCGAGTTCGTAGACGGCCGGTGCGTTTCAGCCGGACACCGAGACGCCCAAGCGGTGGCTGCCTAGTGCCCTATCACAGCGGTGTCAAACCGACCTTGGACACACAACCAACTATCCGCTCCGTGAGCGCCCGCGCGGCCTACTGCGCCGCATGAAGTCGGTCGATGACGGCGCCTCTACCCGCTAACCACCGCCAGGAAGCCAGGCCTCTGGCTCGCGTTCAGTTTGCATCCCGACGCCCTTCCGATGGACTGGGATGCCTACCGCCGGCGTTCGGGCAGCGGTGACCGCACCGTGCCTTGCTCGGTGGCTTGCAGGATGATCGACGTACTCACCTCCACTACTACGAGGAGCACTCTCACGAAATCGGAGGGGCCGGGCAGAGGACCCGACCCGGCCTACGAGAATCTCCGCAGCATCTTTCAGCGGCGTGCGGCCATCCGGACATGTCGCGAAGCGGTGGACCATGCGGATGAGCAGGGCGAGGAAGGCAACCGAAACCCGTTTCGGCGCGTCTTATGGGACACCGGGGCTTTGCTCCGAGCCTGGAGGCGGCCATGACATTGAACGGCTTCATCAGAGTGGGACTTGTCAGCGCGTTGATCGTCTTGGGGCCCGCGTGCGCCGACGAGCCCGATATCCGCGCCTCTGAGGTGGCCCCTCCCTCCGCGCCCGCTTCATCCCAGTCCCCTCCTGAGCCCGTGACAACGTCCAACTCCTCGCGCCAGGGCATGCGGGTCGCCGTACCGTCACACTGCGGCGTCCTCAGCGTGAGGATCGAGGGTCGACTCTGGCTCGCCGACCCACCCCTCGGAGACCACAACCCCCGACCGGGCTGGAACGAGAACGAGACGATGGGGTTCATGGTCAAGACCAGCTCTTGGCGTGCAGTCTTCTACGGCGACGGCGGTCAACGTGCTTCCTTCCGACGTGCTGCCGTGGGCGTCGAAGACCCGAGCGCTGGTTGCGAGTAGCCGTACGCGGTCACGGGCTCAAGCGACGCATCGAGGCAACCATCCGCTCATTGGGGCGATGAGGTCGCGCTGACCTTTCAGCGTGCTGCTGGCTCGGCTTCTTGGATAAGTGATGTGTCTCAGTCGGTGAGGGACGGTGCGGGCGACACGGCCCCCGACTTGATTACGTCGCCTTGCGCGTCGATCAGTTCCACCCGGGCGTGGACTTGGTCGAAGTCACCGTCCCACATCACTAAGGCGACTCCACGCTCGATGTTGTCCTCATGAACGCCACCTGCGGGGTCCGTGAGTCTCAAAACCAGGGCACTGGGATGTCGAACCCAGAAGCCCCTGACCATCCTGGATCCGTGACTCCAACCACCCGAACTCCACGAGACGTTGGCCTCGGGCGCCGATGTGCTGAGGTCGCCGAAGCCTCCCGTACCGCACCACCTCCCGTCGATCTCGCGCATCCCCAGCATGGCGCGTGCTTGGCGGCCAGCCCCGTTTGTGAAGAGAGCGGCGACAACCGTGTGATCGCCACTTTGCTTCAGCCTCACGATCTCGATGGAATCCTCCACGGCCTGGTCCGGACCGTGCGTAGTCAAATGCATCCTGTGTCTCCGATCCAGTGGCGCTCCGCCCCATGTAGGGGCCGCATAGCCGCACCACATCCGGGCACCCCTACCGACTAGGTTTGCGATCCCGCTCAGCTGAGCCAGGACCGGCCAACGCCGAGGGCTTCCGCGTCCTTGGGCAGACGAACAGTCTCGCCCTCCGCGAGGCGACGGCACAGATCCATCACCGCGCGGAAGTCCGGCCTGCGTCCTGTGATGCCCGCGCTCCCGCCCTCCGGGTGCCACTCCGCATGCCACTGTTTGCCCCGCAGCACGACGAACGGACCACCAACCACGCGACGGATCGTCGCGTCGATGGCTTCCAGCAGGTCGCTGGACCCGGAGTCGCAGGCGTCGCACCCGCAGTCCGGCTGGATTCCTCAACCACGACGTCCGGTCGGACGACGCCGATGTGCAACACGGCCATAGTCGCGTCACCCATCTGCGTTGGAACGTCGCGTTCGAGAAGGAGCAGGGGCAGCGTCCCGGGCTGGCGTGGGATGAGACGGACGCCCCGGTCAAACGCCTCCGGCCCGCCAGGCGCCGCGACAGAGCCGGGAGCGAGAGTCTCCGAACGGACACCGAGTGCCTCCTTGAGCACCGCAGTCCATACGCCTGCCCGGGCATGAACGATCCGGTAACGCTCCGGATCGGTGACGCGCGAGTACTCCTCCTCGCGTGGCGAGACCATTCGCGGGTGCGGGTTCGGCCAGGAGGGCAGGCCGAGACGTTCGTAGCTCGACGCCACGCTTGCCTGCAACTCACTCACTGTCACCACCGCACGACCGTACGGCCGCCGGACCCGATCCCGCATCCGAGATTCCGGGGACGTCCTGACATGCCGAGATGACGGCGGCCGGCAGGCCGTCACACTAGGCGCAGCGGACAGGCTCCTTGGCGACCGGCCATCGCTCCTCGTTGTCGGAGTTCGTCTGGTCAACCAAGTACGCGGCCATGTCCTTGGGATGTAGCCAGAGGCGGCGGCCATTCGGTCACGCCGCAATGGGTGTAGAGGAAATACTCGACGGGCTCACCAAGAGGCGGAGGCGACTCCGCGTACGCGGTTTCCTCCGCTTCGGTCGGCGTCTCGCTGCTCGTTCCGCAAGAACCCATCGCCACTGTCGCGACTGCAGCCATCCCGAATCAGATCTGCCAATTCAGCGATGCGCAGGATGCGCTGAAAGTAGGGCTGAGAATCCGCTCGGGTTGCTTCAGCTATCCACTGCTGAAATCGCGCCACGGGCGATAGGTCCATGAACGGGATCGCCCGCGGATCCGGCGGCGTTGTCTGCAGAAGCTCGACGAGCTTTTCGGCCGAGGTCCCCCAGACAGCCCGCCGAACGGGACCGAGCTGGTACGCCGCCTCGCACAAGCAAGTGAACCTAGGCGGACCGGTGGTTGGGCTGCGTCGTGCGCTCCCAGGACCCAGTTATTCGGACTCGATTCCGACGGTGGCGACCTTGGTGGCGATCGTTTCCCCTCCCGCGTCGAGGTATGTGAAGCGGATGCGGTCGCCGTCGGCTCCAGCGGGGACCTCGCCGGCAAACGCTCCGTTCTCGACTGGGAAGGACCTCCTCCAGTCGGGCCCAGCGATGTCAACGCGGGCGACGTCGACGGTCACGCCCTCGAAGTCGCCGTAGACGACGGCTGGCCCGTCGATGGAGGTTTGCCAGTGGACTCCGCGGCGCGGGTCGCTCTCTTGCGAGCCGTATCCCCACAGGGCGCACCCGACGCCGAAGTCCTCGGGCCTGTTGACGGCTCCGGTCATGTCGCGGATGACGCATTGGCCGTCGGTGGTGTCGGCATACCAGACACGAGCGTGGTTCCCGTTGCTGAGTTGGACGTCTGCAACTTGGCGCTCGCCGTAGATCGGGTCGGGCCAGCCGTCCTGTCCGTCGCGGATCTGCTGGAAGCGGTCGGTGACGATCTCGGGGACAAGGCCGGTTGCGTAAGCGGTTCCGCCGGCGACGATGACGCCACACAGGCCGAACGCGGCAACGCGGTTCCATCGAGGCTTGCGTCGGCTCGCTGGGGAGGCGAGCACGGAGTTGAGCAGGGTGCGGGAGTGCTCGTCGGTGAGGTGTTCGGCGCGGGGTCGGATTTCGTCGAGGACGTTCACTGTGCACTCCTGGTCAGCGGCAAGAAGGGATTGGTCGGCGGCGCGTCGAGGCGAGCTCGAGCTCTGTGGAGTCGCATGCGCAGGGTCCCGGGTCGGCATCCGAGCACCTCAGCTGCTTGTTCGGTGGTGAGGCCCTCCCAGGCCACCAGGAGCAACGCCTCGCGGTCGGCTTCGGGCATTCGTGCCAGGACCGCCAAGGCTTCGGCTCGCTCGGTTGCGGTGACGCTCGCGTCTGGTCCTGCGAAGGCCGACGCGTCCAGCAGTGCGAGCCGTTGCTCGAGCGTGCTGCGCCGCCGGAGGGAGCGGTGATGGTTGCGGACGTGCCCGCGGGCCACGGAGATCAGCCAGGCAAGAGGCTCGTCCGGAACCGACTCCCAGGTGCGCCAGGCGGTGAGGAAGGTCGAAGCGGCGATGTCGTAGGAGACGTCGCGACCAACGTGCCGCTCCGCGTAGGCGACGACTCGTCGGATGTGTGCGTGCCAGCATGCTTCGAACTGCCCGGCGTCCACGTGCGCTCCGTTCCTCGCTCTCACACTAAGGAACGTCCGGGACCTCTACGTGTGTCACTCACGAAATCAGTTCTCCTTCGACCAGTCCATGGCCCGGTCACCCTCGATGGTGAAGTCGGTGTGCTCGACTGTCTGCAGGTAACGGGCGGCGCCAATGATGATCACATCGGCTGACCGGGGACGGGCGGGTGTCTTCCCTGCTGCGGTCGATACCGAGACAAGAGACGTCGCGCTCATCGGCAGGAGAGTGCGCGGCGCACGATTTGCGGGCGAAGTGGGACCACCGCCCGAGCATGTCGATCAGCGCTCAGCCAGGTCCGGCAGGCAGACCGGCAGGGCGGTGGGTTGCCCGCTCGCACTGCTGGGCGGTGACATCGCAGCGAACCACGCCCTGTGGTAACGCCAGCAACACGACGGACTCGGAGAGCCAGTACGCGTCCGTGTCGGCGTGCAGCTCACCGGAAGCATCCGGAGCCAGTGGGCGCGTCGTCTCCTGAACGGGGTCGACCACACCAAGGTCGCGGGTGAGCAGCCACGACCCTTCCGGCGACATCGTCAGCACTCCGGGACCGCCGCAGCGACGTCCCCACCGCTCCTCATACGTGCTGCCGCGGTACACGTGCACCACCTCGGTACAGCGTCCGGTGGTGACAAGACCGACCGCGTCATCGTCATCTGGATCTACGACGTCGACCGGGTCGAGCTGGCTAGGGAACCAGATGTCCTCCTCCAGCGCCCACGGCTGGCTGCCAGGCTCCCACAGCCACTGGCCACCGGAGTCATCGGCGTACTGGATGCCGGCGCCGGTCCACGACAACAGAACCGCGGCGTCCTCGGGCAACCTCGCCGCGACATCCGTGTGCAGCATGTCGATCACGGCGTCGCCCGAGGTGAAGAACCGGCCGTCGGGCGAGCTCACCTCATCCTGCACGTAGCGCTCTGTGAGGCTCTGCGGGATCTCTGAGTACTCACCACTCTCGGCGTCCACGCTCAGATAGCTCGAGACGAACTCCGCCCCCGAGGAGTCTTCGACCAGGACGACTGGACCCTTCAGGGTCATTCCCACGATGGCAGCGTCGTCGCCCGGGAGGTCCACCGCGTTGCCGCGAGGAAGGTGCAACGCCATGCCTTCGAGGTAAGGCACCTCGGGAGGGTCGCCATCGGGAAGATCGGCCACCCATCCCGCCAGCCCAGGAGTTGTCTGGTCCGAGCGCTCGTTCAGCGTGGGCGGCTCACTCCTGCGGACCGGGGCGGTGGACTCGGTGCCGACGGTCGGATTGGTGGCGGGCGCCACGTTGCCGTTCGCCTCGCCACCCAGCTGCGCTCCAACGCCGTACGCGCCGCCCGCCGCGACGACAGCCAGGCACGCGGCAGCGGCGGTCCCTTGACGAATGCGGTTGGTGCGGGCCTTGCGGGAGATTCCGGCCATCCGGTCAGTGACCTGGTCACCGTCGGCCATGCCGGCCAGCTCGTCGAGGCCAGTGAGGATGGGGTCTCGCGCTTCTGTGTTCATGATGCTTCACCCTTCAGCGGAACGTTCGTGGGGGCCGTAAGGGCGGCGCGCAGATGCGCCAGCCCCTTGGCGGTGTTGGATTTCACGGTGCCGACGCTGCAGCCCATCGTCTCGGCGGTCTGGGCCTCCGACAGGTCGCACCAGTGGCGCAACACGACAGCGGCTCGCTGGCGGTCGGGCAGGGCGCGCAGCGCAGCGAGCAGCACCTGGGTCTCGACGACGGTGTCGCTGATGCTGGTGGCACCGGCTCCGCGTTCCGGGATCTCGGGGACGGGCGTCTCGCGCCCGCGGGAGCGCCGCCACCACGACGTACGGATCGAGACCATCACCCGGCGCATGTAGGCGTCCGGCACGTCGTAGGCGCTGACCCTTCGCCAGTGCGGCATCGCCTTGGCGTATGCCGACTGCAAAAGGTCCTCCGCCTCGGTCAGGTCTCCGGTCAGCAGGAAGGCCAACCGCTTGAGCCTCGGCCCGCTCGCGCTGACGTAGTTCGCGAAGGAGTCGTCGTCCACGACCGTCACCTCCCCCGTAGATGCTGTCTGTGTGGTCATGACCCGGTACACGCCAGCATGACGCCACAGGTTGCCCCTCCGGAGCAGCTCTTGCGTGACCATGCCCGTGCCGTCACCGACGTGACCCGTCGTGGTGAAGAGGAAGTTCCTGTTTCTAAGCGCCGTTCTCCTCCTGGGATGACTGCCCGGCCAGCTGCCGGACGGTTCCGATGGTGTCGGCCTCGGCGGCGGTCTTGTCGTCGCGGTAACGCAGGACGCGGGCGAACCGCAACGCCACCCCGCCGGGGTAGCGCGTCGAGCGCTGCAGCCCGTCGAAGGCGATCTCGACGACTTGCTCCGGTCGGACTTTCACGACGTGACCGTCCCGCGACTCCTCCAGCAAGAGGAAGCGTTCGGTCTGCCAGGCAAGCATCTCGTCCGTCATGCCCTTGAACGTCTTGCCGAGCATGACGAAGCCTCCTGAGCTGTCGCGGGCGCCGAGGTGGATGTTCGACAGCAGCCCCTGACGTCTGCCGCTGCCCCACTCGACGGCGAGCACCACGAGGTCGAGGGTGTGGCGCGGCTTCACCTTGACCCAGCCGGCTCCTCGGCGCCCGGCGTCGTACGGCGCCGTGCTGGCCTTGACCACCACACCTTCCTGCCCTGCGGCGACCGCCTGCGCGAAGAACTGCTGCGCCGCCAGCTCGTCCGCGGTGACCAGCCGCGGTACGACGACGGCCGCCGGCAAGAGTCGGTCGAGGCGGTCGAGCCGCACGCTGAGCGGCTCGTCGATGAGGTCGACGCCGTCCACGTGCAGGCAGTCGAAGAAGAAGACCCGCAGCCCTCGGGTCACGCCTTTCGGGCTGCGAACCTGCTGGGTGGAGGTATGGGACGCGGTCTCCTGGAAGGGCCGGGGACGGCCCGACGCGTCGACGAGGATCGCCTCGCCGTCGAGGATGACGCTGTCGACGGGCAGCGCCTGCGCGGTGGTGACGGCTTCGGGAAGCCGGCTGGTGATGTCGTCAAGACTCCGGGTGAAGACCGAGACGTCGGCGCCTTGCTTGTGCACCTGGATTCGGATGCCGTCGAGCTTGGTGTCGACCGAGCACGGCCTGCTCGCGATCTTCGCGAAGGCCTCACCCACGTCGGCCGCTGTCGAGGCGAGCATCGGCCGCACCGGCTGCCCCACGGTCAGGGTGAAGCCGGCGAGGGCCGCCGATCCCCCGCGCAACGCGGCAGCCGCCACGGGTGCTGTCGCTCCACGCAGCATCGCGGCGCGGCGCACGGCTGCGACGGGTACGGCGGCTGCTTCAGCGACCGCGTCGAGCATGACCGCGTCGAGCGCGCCCTGGCGGACGTCACCGGAGACGAGGCCGCGCAGGAAGTGCTGCTCGATATCGGTGGCACGCCCGAAGAGCGCCTGGACGGCGGCCGAGCGAGCAGCCGCCGAACCCGCCCCGGACAGCCCCGACATGTCTTCGAACGCGGCGTCGACCTCTCGCAGCGTCAGGGTCGGGGTCTCGGCGGGAGGTGGCAGGGCGCTGAGACGGGCCCACCCCACACCGGTACGGCGCTGACGCAGCTCGCCGGCCAGGTATGTGACGAGGATCTCGATGTCGTCGTCTCCCGCACGGCGAAGCAGGGCCGCAATGGCGGCCCGCTTGGCCAGCCGGGAGCTCGTCTCGCTTACCTGGCGGGAGACCCGTACCACTTCGTGCAGCAGCATGAAGCCAAGTGTGACGGAGCCGAACGACAGACCAGCCCGGTGGCGACGTTTACATTGGTTAGGCTCACCTAATACATTGGGCGCCGTGACCCTGCTGGCCCCCGCCCCGCTTGATCGTTCTCCGGATCGTGCCCTGGACCGTTCGCTGGGCGTTTCACTGGCCAGGGACCTGGCCCGCCACGGGGATCGAGCGGCGATCGTGGCTGGCGACGAGGTGGTCTCCTATCGCGACCTGTCCAACCGAGTGGCGGTCAGGAGTACTGAGCTCGGTCTGCAGCGGAGGCTGGTCCTGCTCGCCGCCGACAAGGACGTCGAGACCGTCGTCACCTACCTGGCCGCCCTCAGCGTCGGGCACCCGCTGCTGCTGGCCCCCCGTGACAACCCCGCCGCCGTAGCGTCGCTCACGAACTGCTACGACCCGGACGTCGTAGTCGGCACCGCTGACACCGCGACAGGTGGGGACCACGGCATTGTGGAACGCCGGTCCGGGACCAGGCACGACCTGCACCCTGATCTCGCGCTCTTGATGAGCACTTCCGGGTCGACGGGGTCTCCGAAGTTGGTCCGGCTCTCCGGCGACAACGTGCAGTCGAACGCCGAGGCGATTGCCTCGTACCTGGGCATCGACGACAGCGACCGGGCGCCTACGACGCTTCCGCTCCACTACTGCTACGGGCTCTCGGTGGCCAACAGCCACCTGGTTCGCGGTGCCGGGCTGATCCTGACCGACCAGTCCGTGACCGAGGACGCCTTCTGGAGGTCCTTCCGGGAAGCGGGGGGCACGTCGATCGCCGGCGTACCGTACACCTTCGACCTGCTGGACCGGGTCGGCTTCGACGACCTGGAGCTGCCCACGCTGAGACGCGTCACGCAGGCGGGCGGGCGGCTCGCTCCGGAACGCGTCCGGCACTACGCCCGGCTGGGCCGCCGCCGCGGCTGGGACTTCTTCGTCATGTACGGCCAGACCGAGGCGACGGCGCGGATGGCGTACCTCCCTCCTGACCTCGCGGACACGCACCCGACTGCGGTCGGCCGCGCGATCCCCGGCGGCTGCTTCGAGCTCGAGCCGATGCCCGACCACCCCGATCCCGGCGTCGGCGAGCTGGTGTACAGCGGGCCCAACGTGATGCTCGGGTATGCCGAGCGGGCCGAGGACCTGGCGACCGGGCGGACCGTGGACCGGCTGCACACGGGTGACCTCGGACGACGTACCGGTGCCGGTCTCTACGAGGTGGTGGGGCGCCGGAGCAGGTTCCTCAAGATCCTCGGGCACCGGATCGACCTCGAGCAGGTCGAGCGACTGCTCACGCAGCACGGCTTCCCGGCGGTGTGCACCGGTGACGACGACGCGCTCGTGGTCAGCCTCGAGCGACGGTATGCGGACTCCTGCACGGCGGGGGAGATCGTCGGCCTGGTCCGAGACCGCGCCGGGGTGCCCGAAGCTCGCGTCCGGGTCCTGCTGCCGGACGAGCTGCCCAGGCTGGACACCGGCAAGGTCGACCACGGCGCGCTGCGATCCGCCGCGGCAGGAGATGCACCGGTGGGTACGGCGTCCGCGTCCGGCGGTGCTCCTTCGGACCGGCCGGCCGACGTACGACAGCTCTATGCCGAGCTGTTGGGATGCCGCACGGTCACAGACGACTCCACCTTCGTCAGCCTCGGCGGGGACTCGCTGTCCTACGTCGAGATGTCCGTCCGGCTGGAGGAGATGCTCGAGAAGCTGCCGGCGGACTGGCACACGACAACGGTGGGCGAGCTCGCGACGCTGCAGGCATCACCGCGGCGGCGGTCATGGTGGCGGCCGCAGCGGCTGGAGATGACCGTCGTGCTGAGGGCAGTGGCCATCCTGCTCATCGTCGGGTCTCACTCGAACGTGTTCATGCTGCTGGGCGGCGCCCACGTGCTTCTCGGTGTGGCCGGCTTCAACTTCGCGCGCTTCAACCTCGCGCAGCCGACTCGTCGTGAGCGCGCCCGCCATCTCGGCACCAGCATCGCCCGGATCGTCGTTCCCAGCGTTGTCTGGATCGGCGCGGTCGTCGCGCTGACAGACGCGTACGGCCTCACGAACGTGTTTTTGATGAACACCTTCCTCGGTCCCGACGTGTGGACCGACGCGTGGCACTACTGGTACGTCGAGTCACTGGTGATCACGCTGGTGCTGCTCGCCGTCGTCATGGCGGTTCCGCTGGTCCACCGGTGGGAGCGGGCCGCCCCCTTCTGGTTCGTCGCCGCGCCCCTCCTGCTCGGTCTGGCGCTGCGTTACGAGCTGTGGACGCCGGGAGCCAGTCCTGACCGGATCCACTCGGCGCAGTACATCTTCTGGGTGTTCGCCCTCGGCTGGGCCGCGGCGCAGGCGTCGACGCGCTGGCATCGTCTGCTCGTCTCCGCCGTCATCGTGCTCGCCGTTCCCGGCTTCTTCGGCGACGTGGCACGAGATGCGACCGTTGCCGTCGGCCTGCTGCTGCTGGTGTGGGGGTCACGGGTGACAGTCCCGTCGCTGCTCGCGCGGCCGCTCGCGGTGGTGGCGTCGGCGTCCTTGTTCATCTACCTCACCCACTGGCA
>JAUJOO010000024.1 GCA_030447585.1 Nocardioidaceae bacterium
GCCGTGGCTCCTCATTGCCTGCGACTTCCGGACATGGCGCTGGCACAACCTCGAGACCGGCGACAAGGGCGAGTTCTCACTCACCGAGCTACCGGACAACCTCGACCTGTTCTGGTGGATCGGTGGCTACGGCCAGCCCGGTGAGCGCTTCGGGAGCGAGGAGGATGCCAACTTCGCGGCAACCGAGCTGCTGAAGGTGATCCATGACCGCCTGAGCGACAATGGCTACGCCGGCCATCCCATCCGGGAGTGGCTCACGCGGATCCTGTTCTGTCTCTTCGCCGACGACACCGGCGTCTGGGGTCGGGCCGCCTTCCATGCCTACATCGCCCTCCACAGCCGCCCGGACGGAAGCGACCTTGGGGCGACGATCGAGACGATCTTCCAGATCCTCAACACCCCGACCGAACGCCGCCCCCGCCACCTTGACGAGGACCTAGCCCAGTTCATCTACGTCAACGGCGATCTGTTCGAGGAGCGGCTCCCTATCCCCTTCTGCGACGCCGCCACCAGGGACGCGCTGCTGGAAGCCTGCCGATTCGAGTGGTCGGTCATCTCGCCCGCCATCTTCGGCTCGCTGTTCCAGAACGTCACCACGGCGCGAGACCGCCGTCAGCTCGGAGCCCACTACACGACCGAGGAGAACATCCTCCGCACCATCCGCCCGCTGTTCCTCGATGAGTTGGAGGCGGCCCTCGCCACGGCTACGACCAAGCCTTGACTGCAGGCGTTTCTCGATCGACTCGCCAGCCTGATCTTCTTCGACCCTGCCTGCGGGTGCGGCAACTTCCTGGTCATCACCTACCGCGAGATAAGGGGGCTGGAGACCGAGGCGCTGCGCCGGCTGCACGCCCTTGAAGCCCAGGATCAGCGCCGGGTGGCCGCTCGCCGGGCAGGCCAGCTCGCCATCGACGTCACGCTCGAACTGAACGTCAGGGTCGACCAGTTCTACGGCATGGAGGTCGAGGAGTTCCCGGCGAAGATCGCCCGCACTGCGCTGTACCTGGCCGACCACCTCGCCAACCGTGAGGCCTCCGTCGAGTTCGGCCAGCACCTCGTCCGGTTCCCCATCCCGGCCGCTCCCCACATCTTGATCACCAACGCCCTCCGGACAGACTGGGCCGATTTGCTACCGCCCGAGCGGTGCACGTACGTGTTCGGCAACCCACCCTTCGGTGGCCACGCCACCCGCTCGCTCGCCCAGAGCGACGATCTCCGCCGCGTGTGGGGCAGTGGATACGCGAAGTGGTTGGACTACGTCACCGGCTGGTACCGCAAGGCCCGGGACTACATCGGCGACCATCCGGTCCGTGCCGGCTTCGTCTCAACGAATTCCATCGCCCAGGGTGAGCAGGTGGCCCGCCTGTGGGAGTGCCTGCTGGCCGATGGCTTCCGCATCGACTTCGCCCACCAGACCTTCGCCTGGACGAGCGAGGCCCGCGGCCGTGCCCACGTCCACGTGGTGGTCGTGGGCTTCTCGAAGCACCCACCGAGTCCCCGCCGGCTGTTCACCTACGCCACGACGCGGTCCCAACCGGTGGAGGAGACGGTCTCCAACATCAGCCCTTACCTGGTGGAGGGGCCCGACACCACGGTGGCGGGCCGCTCCACGCCGTTGTCGCCACAGATGCCGCCGGCGGACTACGGGAGCCTGCCTTCCGATGGCGGCGGCCTCATCGTCGCCCCCGTGGACCTACCGAGCGATGACCCGGTGGCCATGGGCTACATCCGCCCGTACCTGGGCTCGCGAGAGCTGGTGCGGGGTCTGGAGCGGTATTGCATCTGGATGCCCGACGGCCCCGCTCCCGGTGATCTTCAACGCTCCCGCTTCCTTCACGAGCGCCTCGAAGCGGTACGCCAGTCCCGGCTCGCCAGTCGGAACCCGGACTCCCGGGCGCTGGCCACCCAGCCGTACAAGTTCTTTCACAACGCGCAGCCGACCACGGCCTACATCGGCATCCCCGCCCAGGTCAGCGAGACCCGACGCTGGTACACCGTGGCCGTCCTACCGCCGGAGACCATCGCCTCCAACACCCTCTACACGGCGGAGGACCCGGACGGCTTTCTATTCGGCCTCCTCTCCTCCAGCATGTTCCTGGCGTGGGTCGGTTCCATCGGCGGCCGGTTGAAGTCCGACTACCGCTTCAGCAAGTCCGTCGTGCACAACACCTTCCCCCTGCCGGCGGCCATCACCAACGGCCGGCGGGAAGGCGTCACCGCCGCCGGAAAGGCGCTGCTTGTTGCCAGGGCGAACCATCCCGGAGCAACCTTGGCTGACCTCTACGAGCCGCTGGCCACGCCTCCCGACGTCATTGCGGCCCACGCCGGCGTGGACCGGGCGGTGGATGCCGTCTTCGACTTCCGGCGGCGGCGCTCGGCAGAGCGCGACCGCCTGGAGCTGCTCCTCAGCCGCTACGCGGCGATGGTCGAAGACGGTCGGCTGCAGCTTGATGCCAGGAGGTCGGCTGCGCCCGCCCGGCGACGGCGGCGGCAACGGACGAGAGCGGCGCCGGCGGACTGAGCGAAGAAATCGCCGGCCACTTCATCCCGTAGACGCATAAACCGGAGCGACGCCGGCGCCGGCCGCACCGAGCGGTTGGGCCCGACGGGCTACTGAACGATCGTTTCGATGGCGGTCTTTGCCGTCTGCTGGCCTGTGAATCGAACGCACATACGAATGAGTAGCAACGCCTTGGCTTGGTCCGGGAGGTCAAGGTTGTCGATCCCCTTGAGCCGCTCTGCGAACAAAGCGCTCTCCGCCTCCTCAATGACCGCAAGCTCCTGACACATGGCGCCGATGTGGACGCCGTGATCAACGTACGTCCACCCGTTAAGCAAAGGTTGCGCCTGTTGTGTCAGGAAGGAGTCGAACCTTTCCCGCATTTCCTGGTCGGCCCTATTCACAAGGAATGACAAGAGATGGCGAGCGGACTCAACGACACCTGAAACGCTCGTCAACTGCTCCGGAAGCTCTACCTCGGTCTGGATCCTGCGAGCGAACGAGGCCGACCGGAGGACTGCCAGAGCCACAAAGCCCGCTCCGGCCACTTGCGCACTGCGCGTCGCTAATTCCGAATTCGAACCCACCTCTAGGCCGTAGGTACGAAGAAGGGCAAGCACGCCCACGGCAACGACCCCGTTTATTGTGATATGGAGCCATGTCCGAGGACCCCACCGCACCCACCCGCGGAAGCCAGCGTAGCGGACAAGGCATTCTATCGCCGTAGCGATGGACGCCAAGAGGAAGAGGGCAAGCCCCTCTGCAACCGTCAAACGACCGACGCTAGGACGGCCTCTCCAGTCGGCGTCAGTACGGCTTCAACCTCACCGCCGATCCGCCGACGGATCGAAATGAGCCCATTGGCCGCCGCCGCCGCCAGCGCAGTCTCGAACCTATCGCCGGCCAATCGGCTGGCACGGCGAAGACGATCGATATTTTGTTCGGGCGTGTGAGCAAGGGCCTCGATGATGGCTTTTGCGTCAACCAAATCAACGGCGGGTTCCGATAGAGCGGATGCCCGGCTGTAGCGGCTCGTCGGCTGAGGGCCACCAGGCCTGTCCGGCAGTACGTGGCCCAACGACCGGATTACTTCTCCAGCAAAACGGGCGTTCATGAACGGTGCGGTTGCCGAGAGAACGGCATTGGCGCCCGCTGAGTGGAACTGCAGCACGTCCTCCGGGGTCATGACCCCGCCCATGCCCAGAATGTCGAAGTTGCCGTCGAGGTCAGCTCTTAGGTCAGCCAGCCGGCGTACGAAGTCAAGTCCGTGCTCGCGGATAGCGATACCGCTAACCCCAGCGTCGCGGCGGTGTGCCCCGAACGTTGGCATGCCATTTACGTCCACGACCCTTCGCTGCATAGTGTTGATACCAGAGATACCGTCGACCATGTGAGCAATAGGAGTGACCACTCGCTCCAGAGTTTCGTTGTCGAGATACGCGAGCTTTACCACGAGGCGAGTGTCCGAATGGACCAACCCGTTACGAACAGCTTGCACCACGGTGCGGGTGGCGGTGTGCGAGAGGCAGATGAAATCGTGGCTTACCTCGCCCGTCTCCTCGTCAATGCTGTTCGGACAGGAAAGGTTCAACTCGATCACACGGCAGCCGGTCTCTTCGGCTTGCTTGGCCACAGTCACGAAGTCCTGGACCTGATCCTCGCCAGCTCTCTGCGAACCGACGACGCTCACTATGAGCAGCTGGTCGTCCTCGAGTGCCGCTAGTGTCGATACGACGTCTTTCTGCCACACCGTCGGGTCGCTTGAAGGCATCCCGAAGGAGTTGGCGGTCGAGAACGCACGGTGGTCCCGTGGCCAGGTCTTGACGTCTCCCACAACCATTTGGTGTTCCTCGCCGACCGGCCATGGCCGATCGTCATCGACAAACACCCAGTTGGGAGATGGGTGCGGCTCCTGAGAGCGGCTCCGGACCGTCTTATAGGTCAGGATGTTGAATCCCTGCCTTGCTAGAAAGTCGATCCAGAGTGAGTTCGCGGTCAGCGGAGAGGCAGGTACGCCAAGCGGGAACCCAAGCCACTGGCCAAGGACCCTCCAACGTCGGGTGCCGGCACCCGGGCGGATCGGTGGTGGCTGAACCCAGGGCTGCGTCGCGTTCGTCGCGTAGTCCTCGACGAAATTGTAGGTAGGAAAGTCAAGGCCGTACTTGGTGAGGACTCTCTGCCATCCCCCGACAAAACAGACCTGCGCCAGGCGATCGAGGAGGACCAGCGAGTCCTCGGTGCGCAACTGACCAGCCGAACCACGCTCCAGCGCCTGACGCGCCAGTTGCGAAGCCTCCGCTTGGAGGTCCGAGGTGCCGAACCGCTTCGGCACCTCGGCCAACACCTCGGCTGCGAATTGCCGCAGGACCTCACTGGGATCTGGGGCCTGAAAGGAGGGTGCGAAAGCGGTCATGGTTGTCGTTGTGCGCGGCCACGCGGTGTCGGCTCGCTCAGGTCGCCCCCCTTGCCCGTCGATCCACCACCCTGAACGGGCTGAGACCTATCCTTGCACCGGTTCGAGGCGGCTGTCTCTTCGCGCCGCGCCACACCCGTCACCATGCCACCAGTTGGTCGCCATACACGTCGATTACTAGATTGTAGTAATCGAAAACCAACAAGTGGTGGACCACCTCGGCAAGCTGCTGTTCGGACGGCCCGTCCGGTTACGCGTGCTCCTGTGGGTCTTCAGTCGTGGCGCAGCTGTCTTCTACCAGTCCGAAGCCGCAACGGGCGTCGGCTACTCAGCGGGGGCGGTAGCGGCCGAGCTGGACCGCTTGGAGACGCTGGGCATGGTGACGAAGTTTGGGCGCCCCGTTGGCAATGAGCGTCAGAACTACGTGCGCGTCGACCACCGCTACTGGGACATCGTTGCTGCTGCGAAGTCCTCGCTGGAACAGAACGGCGGTAAGGCTAGAGAGGCGGGGTGACTGCTGGGAGCGCCGGCCGCAACTGAGGCCTGTGGACGGGAACCCTAAAGTCCGCAGCGTCCGGATGCACTCGGCGACCACCTCGGCGTCGCCTTGGCCAGAACGCCTACGTTGAGCACGCTGGTTGGCGGCAGCACCGAGCAAGGAACGGGACATGCGTGGCTAGCGCTGCTAGGGGCGGCCTAACCGGCTGGTCCAAGTCCGGATGGCTGGTTGTGACCTTCCCCTCGACGGCCGAGTCGAGTGGAGACGGCTGCCGGCAAGAGTCTGAGGATCTGCAGACCAAAAGCGCCGACGAGCCCCGCAGCTCACGTGGACGGCCCAAGCCGTCGGCTGCCCGCAGGTCGACACCGCTACAGCTCGACACCAATGCCTACCTCGATGCCTCGATCGAGGTTTCGCGGGAGCTGGCCGGCGAGAACTCTCACCGCCTGGATGGAGCCATCCCACTCTCGCGCCCGCACATGGTCACGCGGCCGTTCCCAAAGCCGGCTGGGCTCGACCCCCCACTCCTCCCGGTAGGCCTCGATGCGACCGGCGAGCTCTGTCCAGCGGTCGCCGAAGTCCGGCTCGCTCGGCTTGGCGCCGATGATGTCGACGACGTGGGAGGGCTGGGTGGCGGCAGCCATGGCGCCCAACTCCTGGCGACGCTCAACCACCGCAGCAGCCAGCTCGTCGCGGTGGGCCAGGGTGTCGGCGTGCGCGGCCAGCCACTCGTTCCGCCGTTGCTGGTCACCTTGCAGCCCGTTCCAGCGCGCCTCGATGGCATCCAAGCGCCGACGCTGCACCCTCCCGCCTCGGGTCAGGTGGCCGGGACGAGGCTGCTGGCGTAGGCCATTTCGCTCCGCTGTCACTCGATGGAGCTCGCCAGAGCGGTCGGGTGGCATCTCCTGCCGGATCCATGCGTTCACGTTGGCCAGTCGGGGCGCCAGGGCGGCCAACGACTCAGAAGCGGACAGAGCTTCCCGCAGAACCTCAAGGGCGGCCTGTTCGGATGCCGTCCGGCGCAAGGCGGCGGCGACGACCTCGCCCGCGCTGCCGGTGCTACCGGCCGCCGGATGGTCGAGGTCCAGGTCATCGGTCACGGCCAGGGCGACGTTCGAGCGTCGGCCTCTGGTCATCCCCACGTAGAGGCCCTCGGCGGTGGTGTGCTCGTCGACCAGCAGCACGGCGCGGTCGACGGTCAGGCCCTGGGCCTTGTGGATGGTGACGGCGTAGGCCAGCGCCACCTCCTCGGCTACGTACTCGCCCGGCAGGAGCGTCCGACCCCGACCGGCGAGATCTTCGACGACCAGGCTGTTGTCGGCATGGCGGGAAAGGACCCGCCAACGGTCGCCGTTGCGTACCCAGCCACCACCGGTGGTGGCGAGGCGGCGGTCGTTGCGGGTGGTGACGATTTCGTCCCCCACGCCGACGACGGCCGTGCCGGCGCTCACGCCGTCCGGTTCGACTTCGCCGGCCGCCACCCTGACGGCCCGGGCTCTGGCCGCGATGGCGTCGACCGTGGCGTGGTCGGCGGCGCACACCACCACGGATTCGCCGGCGGCTCGGGCGTAGTCCCAGCGGTCGAGCGCCTCGGCCACCATGACAGAGCGGTCGCCTCCCACGATGCGCCCCTGTTCCTCGTACACGGCGACGACGTTCGGGTTCCGGTCCCGGAGCTGCAGGCTGGCGGCGCGCTCCCACTCTTGATCGAACCGGCGAACGCCGGTGAGCTCAGTGGCGCCGTCAGCCGCCAACAGGCGGAACAGGCCTCCGGCTTCCACCGCACCCAACTGTGCGTGGTCGCCCACCAGCACGACCTTGGCCTTTGCCTGCTCGGCCAAGGTGACGACCCGGGCAAGGTCGGCAGAGGCCAGCATGCCGGCCTCATCGACCACCACCACGTGGTCTCTACCTACCGGTAGGGGCCTGTCCCGCCGCCCGGACGGTCGTACTCGAGGAGGAACTTGGCCACCGTGTCGGAGGCGATGCCGGCCTCGGTCTGGAGCACACCCGCGGCGGCGGCCGACACGGCCAGGCCCCGTACGGTCATGCCGCTGTTCGCCCATGCCCGGGCGGCCGTGCCCATGGTGCGGGACTTCCCGGTGCCCGCCGGCCCCACCACGCAAGACACTGCATCGCCGTCGAGCGTCACCCGGCGCACGGCGGACGCCTGGTCGTCACCGAGGCCCCCCTCGACGATGGCAACCTCGACCGCCGGCTTGCTGGCCACCGCTCGACCGGCGTCTCTCCCGTCGCGGGCGGCGTCGAGGACGTGTTGCTCTCGAGCCAGCGTCTGCTGCGTCGAGTAGCGAGCAGCCCCGTGGGGCTCGAACACCGAGCGGCCGTCCCGACGGCGGAGGTCTGCCGGCGGACGAACGGAGGGGCCAGCCAGGCGCACCACGCCGCGCTCGGCCAGCACGGCGTCGGCCAGGTGCTCCACCACGGTTCGCACGTCGTCGGCGCTTCCTGTCGTTGGTGGCATGCGCCGGACCACCTGGCGCACCACGTCGGTACGGCCCCAGGTCGAGGCCCGCAGCGAGAGCTCCGCCAGCGCTTCGGCAGCGATGGGCTCGACCTCAGGCTCCTGGGGGCGGACGGGGCGGGCCACGACAGCACCGACCCAGTCGTCGGGATCGAACCCTGCGGCTGCCGCCTCGACTCGCCACCGATCGTGCAGGCCCTCGTGTGCCATGTCGTCGTGGACCTTGGCCGTGCGCGTCTCCAAGGTTGCCCGCTCGTAGGCACGCCGCCGCTCCTCCGGGGTCAGCGCCCGACCGAGCACGACTTCGGACTCGGCCATGCGCTCCGCCGCCCGCTCCTCGATCCTCTTGCGCCGAGCGGAGTAGTGGCGACACAGGCGCTCGGGCACACCGGCGATCTCCGCCTGGCCGTGGCGGTCGACCTCCGACCAGCGCAGGCCCAGACGGGCAGACAGCTCGGCTCGAAGCGCTGCTTGGTAGAGCATGCCGGCCGTCTTCAGCTCCCGGTGCAGCGCCCGGGAGTCGAGCGCCCGCCACTGCCCGTCGCCACAACGGATCCGTCCGGAAACAAGGACATGGGTATGCAGCTGGGGGTCACCCGCTCGCGAGGAGCGGTGCACGAAGGCGGCGGCGACCAAGCCTTCGGTGTCGACCTGGCGGATGCCGGCCTTGCCCTGGCGGGAGAAGGCGGCGTGTTCCTCGAGGTAGTCGAGGGCCGCCTGCACGGCGGCGTCGTGCGCCGACCGCACCGCCATGCCCACCTCACCACCGCCCACCCCCCATAGGGCCGACACCGACTTCGGGGCCGAGAACGTCAGGTCCCACCCGGTGACGGGGTCAGCACCGGGTCGCACCCGGTAGCCGACGCCGAAGCTCTCGCCGGTCACGGGATGCGCACCCTCGAAGAGGCTGGCCAACTGCTCGGGTGATACCTCGCCGGCCAGGCAAGCGGCTCCCGAGCCCCGGCCGACCCAGCGACCCGGAGCCTCGCTCTTCCCGGCGTAGTAGTCGCTCAGCCCAGCGACCTCGTTGGTGTAGTAGCGCACCGAGCCGGGGTGACCTTGCCCCTGCTCAGCATGCGCGACCGTGGCCCAATCGGGGTGGCACCGCAGGGTGCCAATGTGTGAAGGACTTGCTCTGCATTTGATGGGTTCTAGCTGGCGTTCGGCGGCCTGTAAAGCGTTTGTTGCTGAGTAAGGATTTATGGTTACTGGCGGCTACTTGGCGGTTCTATTAGAGGGTATTGAGGCCTGGTGTGGCGTTGTGGTCACTGGTGGATAGACGTGTGGTCGATCGTGAGGCGGGTCATTGTTCTCGAGCCGGGAGTGGCCGGGGCGAAGTTGCAGCTGGCAGTTGGCCGAGAAGATGCGCTTGAAAGACGTCCGAGGCGAAGCGCGGGGCGGGCCTCGCGTGGGAGGGCGATGCTGAGGTTGTCGGCCGATCGGTTCGTGTCGATGTGGAGTGCTGTCGCTGCGGCCGTAGTCACAGGAGAAGGAATCGCCCTGAGGTCGGTCTGGGTCAAGAACTCGGGGGTCAGGTCCTGCGACGGACGAGCGGAGGGCCGACCAGAAGATTTTTCAAGAAATTTGCCCATCCGGCAGAGTTCGCGCCGGTA
Organism: Nocardioidaceae bacterium; assembly: GCA_030447585.1. GTDB lineage: Bacteria > Actinomycetota > Actinomycetes > Propionibacteriales > Nocardioidaceae > JACDHG01. Next base: position 9,508 of record JAUJOO010000024.1, read on the forward strand.
GTGGGGGTGACAGGGCAGAGCGCCCGGGTCCTCCCGGGCTCCAGACCGAAGGAGAATCACATGACCGCTCTACCGATCCCGCCGCCAGAGTTCGCGGGGATGATGACCACCGCCGAGGTGGCAAAGCTCCTCAACGTGAACAAGCGCCACATCTACCGCCTCGTGCAGGAGCAACGAATCCCTCACTACAAGTGGGGTCGGCTGCTGCGCTTCCACCCCGTGGAGATCGCCGCCTGGCTGGAGGAGTTCCGACGGTCGCCGGGAGGTGAACAGCAGTGGGGGTGATCCTCGACGACCTCTGGGACCACGAGGGCTATGGCGCCCGGCGCCTCGCCGACGGGACACACACGGGGATGTGGTCGGTCGCCACCGCCAACTTCGAGGCCTACGTGGCTTCCTGCGGTTGCGGCTGGGAGGGCGGGGCCCACCCGCCCACCGAGCACGGCTATGAGTCGGCCGTGGAGGAGTGGGAGGACGACCACGCCCGCCCGCTGCTGGCCCGCACCGTCCCCGACGAGGTTCGCTCACTCATTCGCGACACCGAGCAGTCGGCGGTGAGTCGGCCGATGAGGTTGATGCTGTTCATGTCGTGCTCCTCCTGTTGTGGTTGCGGTTCCTGGCGGGAGCACGCCCTGGCGCGAAGGTCCGGGCGTCAAGGGGTCTCCCGCAGGTCGCCCGAAGGGCCGGGGGAGTACCAGGACCGAGCGCCAGCGAGGGAGGACACGGACCCCGCCTGCGGGTCGGGGGGCGTCTGGCCGAGCGCAGCGAGGCAGGAAAGAGCCAGACCTCCGGCCCTTGCGCCCGACGGGCGCCGGGGCAGCCTTCTGCCGGGAAAACGCATGACCACCACCAGGGGGCGCGCCGAGAGGAGCGGGCAGTGTCATCGGTCGGTGGCTCACCGCCAGCGGGCACCTTCGGTGGGGACAGGAGCCCCGCACTGGTTGCGGCATTCAGACTGGAGTCGCCGGGCTGCGTGGAGCCGGGCTCGACGGCACGTCGGCCGCCGACGTCGTGGCCTGTGAACGTGGCCAGGAAGAGTGTGGTCGTGCGGGCCGGCCAAGGGCCGGCCGGTGGGGACGACTGAGGAGCTGTCCCGGGGTGGAGCCGCTGGTTACGTGCCGTGCAGCGACGAGGTGGTGGTCGGCGCCGGGCTGGTCGTCAGGTTCGGCGGGTGGTGCTCAGTTGGCGAGGTCGTCCGGTGCCGGGGGCTAGCCCAGGAAGCCGGTGAGCGCGGGAGGTACGGGGCAGCCCGCGGCGAGGGCCTCGTCCGGAGGCGGTCGAGGGCCTCGGCCAGCTGCGGACGATCGGTCTCAGCGCCGCCGGCGCGCTCGACGAAAATCCGGTTGGCAGCCCGCGGCGGTGAGTTCGTCGACCTGGAAGTCGGGGTTCTGGTCTCGCGCGTAGCCGAGGGCCTGCTTCATAGGCCAGAGGAGTATCAGAACCCAACTGCGCCGTGGTGGATGAGACGCTGATTGTGAGACGGATTTAGGACGCCTCTTTGTGGCTCTAGGCGTCGGCGGCGCCGGCGTCTCACAAACGCTCGTTTGTGGTGCACCGAAGCGCCACCTACTCAGCGTGAGATGGTTCGTCTGGAGTCGACCCGCTGGGGCGCAGGTTTGGCCGCACCCACGTAAGCTCTGGTGGAGCCGTCGCTGACGGAGGTGGTGGATGAGTCGTGGTCGACAGCGAAAGGCCGTGGTGGCGGGACTGGCGACGTCTGGACCCCTGGACTGAGCTTCGGCTGCAGGAGTCCCGGCCTCTGCCGGCGTGGCGACTCTGGCTGGTCCGCATCCTCGTCGTCGGCGCAGTGGTGGGGGCAGTGGTGGCAATCGTAGTTGGCGCTTGGCTGCCCGCTGTTTGGCTCACCACATGGTTTTCCGTGATGTTCCTGTTCATGCCTGCCACCATTCGGAAACAAGTCCTCGGCAGGTAGACCTCACGCAGCCGGTGGGCTCCCGGTCGACGAAGCCCCTGGAGGCACGCCGAATGCGCACGGTCCCCCGCTTGACCCTGGCGCCGCGTGAGAATGCCGGCGAACCTGGGTGCCCTCCGACCAGTGGCCGCCAGGTGAACTCACGATGGAACCGCCCGACGAAGTACAGCTGGCGAAGGGGCTAGACAGGTGCCCATGAGCTGGCGATGGCTGGTTGATGTTCGCGGCGACAAGCCGAAAATCGACTGGCCGAAGCTCGCCGTCGTCCTTGTCGCCGGCGAACTGATCGCAGGGCTGCTCGTCTGGTTGCTCTCGGAGTCCCTTGGGCCGCTCACCATGATCCTGCTCGTCATACCGATAGCAGCTTTCCTCATCTGGCTCGACGTGAAGATCCGTCGACGAGACGCCGACAGGCAGTAACTGCCTCTCCCAAGGATTGGACTCGACACCCAGCGCCGCTGCCGTGGGGTGGGGCCAAATCAGAAGAGCACGGTGGGGCCAGTCCCGCTTGACACAACCATCGCTCCGTCAATCCCGGTGCGTGGACCCTCGAGACCGTGGTTTGAGCTGGCGGTCGAGGTACCGAGGCACGATGGTGGACCCCAAGCCGATGCCAACAACCACCCCGTACATCGTGGGCCAGCCGAGAACGTCGAAGAGGAGGGCGACCCCAAACACGGCTGGCGTCACCACGACCAGGTAGATGACGAACCGCCTAAGCGCCTCACGAGGGCCACTTGGTGGATCAATCGGGAACGTTTCCCGTAGCCACTCCTTGCCCCGATGCTTCCACGGTCTCTGTTCGGGGACGTCCGGCGACGCTGGCACTGCCCCATAATGCCTGCAAAGTCGACATGGTGACCGGCGCGTCGGCGCAAGTCAGGGCTCTGGTGTCCGAAACCCGTCTCCTCTGCATCGGTGTCGCACAACCGGCTGGTTTTCGCGACGGGATTTGGACACGGCCAAGACGAAGATCAGTCTCGTCTCAAAAACCCTCGTTTTTGACACTCGGAGCCCTTGCGCTGTGTCGCAAGCGATTCCGCCAGGTGGCGGTGCGTGCGACGGACGCTCGACGGCGGCACCGGCTCGATACCTGGAAGAAGCTCAGCCTGGGGTCGCCTCGTCGAGTGACCACGCTGCTGCCTCTCCACTGTTGGTTGGTGCTGGCCGCAGAGCGGCGTCGAGCCGAACGGTCGGTCGCTCCATCCCGGCGGTACCGATCCTCATCTCCAGTCGGCCGCGAGCTCCCGGCGCAACCGGTGACTCGTCGAAGGGTGTTTCCGCTGACAGGACGACGGCCATCGGCGTCGGCCCGTCGACGAGAAGCTGACGGTCGCCGACGGAGGCCAGGCTTCCCACTGGCTCCGACTCTCCGACTTGAGGCCAGTGGGCCAGAACGACGGCTCTGCGGTCTGTGGAGCAGTGCGCATCTAGCTCAAGGTGTCGGTCCCCCATAGCCACTGACGCAGCACACAGATGGTCGGGCAGGACGAGCCGCTCAACGGTTTCGACATACACCGACACCGACCCGTACCACCGCCAGTTGCGGTTCCCGCTCGGGGAATGAACTTCCCCGGCGGCGAGTCGGCCGCCCAAGACGGTGAGGATCGGTCGGCGCGAGACTGGAACAAGCAGCCGCAAGAGGTCCCAGCGGTTCGCGCTACGTACCCGAGTTCCTTCCCGCCATGGCACCTCACGGCTGGCTTTGTCGCCCGTGAGCTTGAGCACATAGGGGCGCCGGTCGGTCTCGAAGCCAAGGGCGAGCACCGACTTTCCGTGAGCGTCTATGACAGCGGCGACGGGTGATGGAGCGACTTCGTCAAAGCGAGCCTCCACTTGAGGCCACCAGTCGCCCATATCTGGGCCATCCGGGGGTAGGCCCAAAACCGGCTCACTCTCGGGGCGATCCGTCACCCCAATCAACCAGAGAATGCGGTCCTCTCGCACTTGATTTGCGTGACCAGCGATCCGTCGTGCTGCTTTGAAAGGGTCGGCAGGTAGTTCTGTCTTGACTTCGACCCTGTCGTCTTCGACTCGGAGTCGACGCTGGAGGCGATCGATCACTTCCGCGGCCCAGCGCTCGACGTGTCCGGCGTTCATGGCTGGACCTGACTGGAAGAGCCTCCCGGCGGCGTCCATCGGAAGGTACCCCTCCCCCCGACGAACGTTGCTCTTGCGGAGGCAGGGTCCAGCAGCCCTCCCTCCACGGCTCTCACGACCTGAAACAGCGTTACGGTGTCCACCACGAGACCCGACGCAGTTCCTTCGGCAAATGTTTCGATCTCTGGTTCGTTACCAGAGAGGACTCGAGGCCGCTGCGAGGGATCTCGACGGAAGTTGTGGTTGACGATGTACCACGCCGATGAGGGAGCCCTGCCCTCGTCTTGCATGTAGCGGGGGACGAAGCGTCCTCCGATCCGGATGAGATCGCTTTGTGCGGCGCCTCGGGTGTAGCCGCGGACCTCCACGATCGCGTTCCAACCAGGATGATCGGCGGCGGTGACTCGCAGATCCTCCCGGCGGTCGTTCTCCGGCCACAGGGCGTCCATGTTCCTCACCTCGAAACCGATGGTTTGCAGCGCGTCACTTACCGCTGCAACGAGGTCGTCCCCCTGGGCGACCAGCAGCCGCCGCTGCCGTGTGTCAGCGTCGGTACGCGCCTGGGCGAGTGCCTTCTCAGCCGCAGCACGGCGTCCTGCAAACCCCGCCTGCACCTCATCCCATTCGGAGTCAAGGTTCTCTAGGTCTCTTGCCCGTTGGCGCTCGGCAGTGGTCATCCACCGTTCCGCGTGTTCCCAGGCTGGAGGCACGGGGAAGCGATCCGGGGCGACGTCGGACCACATTTCGACGGCCGCCGCCGTCCAAGCAACGACGTCGGCGCCTCCCGGGAGGGTCAAGCACTCCGCAAGGTCACCGCGTCGGCGGAAAATCCCGGCCAGAACAACAGGTTCGGTTGTCGTCAGAACAGGTCGAACACCTTCAAGAGCCCGCCTGTAGCCAGGACTCAGCAGGTTTGGCCCATCGACGGAGAGGTACGACATGGGCTCGTACTCTTCTTCTTCGTTCCTTCTTTGGAACAGTGGCAAGAGATCGGCATAGACGAGCGCCTTCAATCGCTTTGGCAGCTCCGGCGGCACTTCGAACTCTGCGGCCTTCGAATCCCCCTTCCGCCGGACGGTCGCCATCCGCCAGTCCTCCGCCTCGATTGGTGACCCTTGAGCAGCTGGGGGCTCGATCTTTCCCGACATCGTCGCCAGCCACGGCAACGACGAACAGATGCGACTTCGCCCTAACGGGGCGTCCCTTCGTGATGAGAATGTCGTACTCTTCTTCTCGGACCTCGCTGAGGGAGTCGATCTGCCTTACGGTTGGAAAGAGGGCAGCAAGAGCTGCCACCTCAGATTCCTCGTGCTCCTCATCGAAACCGTAGAGCAGTGCACGAGGACTCGGCTGTCGTCCAATCACCATCCCGGGCACATCTAGAGGGTAGAGGCGGCGTTCTGTCGGCAGGCGCTCTTCGCGAGGCCTCCGCACACGATGGGCGTCGCCGCAGGCCGTTGACGGGTCTGTTCGTGCCGGGCGAAGTCGCCAGACGCCGGTGCGAACAGGCGTCGGCTGTGCCCCCGCCGAACTCGAGAGTGCCGTCAGAACAGCTGAACACGGCGTCGCTCGTCATGGTGACCCTCTCCGTCGTCCCAGGTCAACCTCACCTGAACATCCGGGTTATCACCGTACGGAAGGGGAACGAGAAATCGGACCCGGGCGCCTGGTCGGAGCTCGGCCACTGGCAGTTCACCCGGACGTATGTGCAGTCGTGGGACTGTGCCCAGTCCGTAGACGGCGACCGGCTCAATACCGACGTGCCGAGCAACCGCTGGCCCCTCGTTGCTGAGTACCACGTAATGGTCAGCTGTCTCTGTCTCCTCATGGTCCATGAATACACTCGCCCTAGAAGCTGCCGCTTCCTCTAGTTCCTGACGCCTTCGTTCCCCGGAGCGCCGTTCTTGTTCGATCCTGGCCAATACATTGGAATCCTTGGCCATTCGGTGAGTACTCACTGCGGCCCACGCCGCGACGAGCAGAGCAAGGAGCGACACCACCAACGCAGCTACAGCCATGTCTTCGTCTCCTGGACCGTGTCCCACTCGACCTGAGATGTAGCGCCAGCCAAGTGAGAGCAGACGGCATCGGGCGGCCGGATCATTGCAAGGGGCCCGTGCTCACGAGCCGGTACGAACCCCGCTCCCCCGTACAGCCGGGCGTGCACTGGCGACGCAGCGGGGGCGTAGAGGCCGACGTTGTGGTTCTCGACCCAGGGGAGCAGTTCGTCGTGGAGGAAGTGCGTCGGACCCCAGGCCGTACCGCTGTGGGAAGCGAGCCCGGTGATCGAGACATGCCCGGCACCCGTTTGGGGCCGCGTCCGCGGTGCCCTCTCCTGTCCACCCAGGCGAGGGCGACGGTCACGAGAGCGATCACGACGCCCATGACCGCCAGCCCCGGCACAACGTCCACCTCGAAGACAAGCCACAGCACCGCCGAGGACAACAGGACAGCCAGAAAGAACACCACCAGGAAGGTAAGCATCCGGGCGGCCAGTCGCCACCACCGCCCGGGCAGCCAGAAACTGAGGGCGACGTCCCGGGTTGGGCTGAGTACGACCAGGCCAGCCCAGGTCATTGATGCGCCCCACAGGGCCCCGAGGACCGCTCCGAGAAGGGGGTGCGACCATCTCAGCGTCTTCGAGCGGTGCCCGATGCCAGTTAGCTCAGGTCGGCGCCAGTACGTGTGAGCGCCGAGCGCCGCCACCGTCGGGAGGTCTGAGAGCCGGGCGCGATGCGGCGGGAGCGGGATGGTCGGGGCTGGCGCGTCGCCTGAGCAGCCGGCACTGGCCGCCCGGAAGGGTGATTCCGGCGGAATCATGTGCTCGGTCACCAGAGTTCCTCGCCGTGGC
>JAUJOO010000025.1 GCA_030447585.1 Nocardioidaceae bacterium
GGCACCAGGCACACTCGGCCACGCTCTATCGCGTCCCGTCGACACGACCCGTCGAGCGGAGCAGACGCGGCCTGGCCAAGAGCCTGCTGTAGGTCAGCCTGAGTCGACGCCACCTGTAGGCCCTGAGCCACCGTGCCCAGGAGGGATGAGGTCGATTGTCTTCGCCAAGGTGAGCCACGCCTGGTCTTCACGCTGTAGCCGGTACCCGTCCCTCTCGAAGAGGTGTCTCGACGCGACATTGTCCCGATTGACCACGGCGACGATTCGCCCGACGTCGGGCCAGGCGCAGCGAAGATCTTGCTCCCCGCGCCTGAGCGCAATCGAGCCAATCCCACGACCGCGGGACTCGGCTGCCACCAGGACGCTGATCTCGACCCGGTGGCCGGCGTCGTCAAGCCGGTCGTAGCGCACCGAAGCCACCGGCGTCTCCCCCTCCAGCACGACGCGGTAGACCCGCTGGTCGTCGCGGCAAGTGGCCCGGAGCCAGCGCAGGTGGTCATCCCACGACACGGGCTGCTGTTGACGTGACCACCGCAGCGTCTCGGGGTCGTTACGCCAGGTGAAAAGCAGTTCGGCGTCGGCCTCGGTGACAGGGCGGATGGCGTGCGACGTCACACGAAGTCTGCCCAGGTGAGCACCTCGTCGCTAGTGATTGGCCGAGCGGCGCGCCGTCCGAGAATCTGCTCGAGCTCATGCACGGGCACACCTGTGCCTGGCCGCTTGATCGCGATGTCGTCACGCGTCAACGCGGCTCCGATCGCGATGTCACGAGCCGCTACCAGGCTGCGTCGCCCCAAGACGTACATTTCGGCCTCCGCCTCCGTGACCCGCTTGACCGAGACACCCAGCGACGCCTCCGCCTCACGGATGGCCGTCACCATCGCGGCCAACTCCTTGGGCTCGAGGGCGAAGGGATGGTCTGGTCCGGGCTGGTCACGACTCAACGTGAAGTGCTTCTCGATAATGCAGGCGCCGAGCGCCACTGCGACCACATCCGCGGTATGGCCCATCGAGTGGTCGCTCCAGCCGATGGGGATGTTGAAAGCGGCTGCGAGGGTAGTGATCGCGCGCAGGTTGAGGTCGGCGAACTTCGGTGGGTAGTTGATGGCGCAGTGCAGAATAGCGATCTGGTCAGCCTTCGCGCCGTTGGCGGTATCGAGCGCCCGCTCGATGTCGCCGAGGCTTGCCATGCCGGTCGAAATGAGCAGCGGCTTGCCGGTGGCCGCACACTTCCCGATGAGCGGGAGGTGGTTGACCTCGTAGGAGGCGATCTTGTATGCAGGGACGTCAAGCGACTCGAGGAGGTCGACGGCCTCCTCCTGGAAGGGTGTGCTGAGAAAGTCGATGCCGCAGCCCTTCGCGTGCTCGGCCAAGTCGCCGTGCCACTCCCAGGGAATCTCGACCCGCTTGATCAGATCCCAGACTGACTCCTGCTGCTCGAGCAGATCGGCGTCCTTGAGGTACGACATCGTGGGGGTGTTGCGGCTGTAAAGGCCCTCTGCGGTGTAGGTCTGGAACTTGACGGCGTCCGCGCCCGCTTCGGCGGCCACATCGATCAGGCGCTTGGCGGTGACGAGGTCGCGGTTGTGGTTGCTCCCGGCCTCGGCGATGACGTACGCCGGACGCCCCGGCCCGACGAGTCGACCGCCGAGGGGAAAATCGCGGAGCCCGTAGCTGTGTGAACCCATGATCGCCTCTTTTCCACGCCGCTGAGGACATCTCAGACTAGCCAGCGGCCAGGACCATCTCTACCGTGCCGCCATCTTTCATGAAGTTAGGATGTGGCCCATGACATCGACTCTGAGCGCTGGAGTCGAGGAGGATGCGGGAGAGAAACCGCGGGTCGCGGCGCTGACCATGGCGCGTGACGAGGCAGACATGCTGCCGCGCTGGATCGATTACTACGGTCGCCAGCTCGGCTCCGAGAACCTGATAGTTATCGATGACAACAGTGTTGACGGTTCCACCGAGAACTTGCCGTGCGCTGTGTACAGGATGCAACCCGCGCCGTGGAAGTCGTCCTGGGTCGTTGCCCGAAGGAAGCTGGTCAGCGGTTTTGCTCGGGGGCTCCTCGCCTGCTACGACGTGGTCCTTTACACCGATGTGGACGAGTACTTAGTGCCTGACCCCGCGCACTACGGCAGTCTCGCGCACTACCTAAGTACGAACAGCGACCGCCCAGTGATTGCCGCCCTTGGCTTGAACGTCTTGCACAACCCCCGCTTTGAGCCGACGTTTGATCACAGCCGACCCATCTTGGCACAACGCCGTTTCGTCAAGTTTTCCCCAGAGATGTGCAAGCCGCTCATCAAGCGAAGCCCGGCAGAGTGGTCTGCGGGCTTCCATGGCATAAAGTCCCCATTCGTCATCGACCGAGGGTTGCTGTTACTTCATTTGAAGTACTACGACATGTCGCGCTTAGCGGCGGTAGCGGAGCAGCGCCATTCTGTGTACCAGCAGGAGAGTCGAGGAAGCTCAGGCAGTGCCTGGGCCATCGGGGGTGACGAGCTTACCTCGCGGCTGCTCTCGTGGGTCCAGACTCCTAACGGGCAAGACATCCCGGAGTTCGACCCGAACGAGCCCGACCTCAGTGACGTCGTCCAGCCCACTCGCCAGGGCGTCTATCGAAGCATGGGCGCTGACCTCACAGCCATGGAGGAGAACCCGCTTCGCCGGTTGCCCGGGGTCTTCCGCAATGTCCTCTGACTCGATCCGCGTCACTCCACGCCAGCGGTCAAGGCTGCAACGATCCGGTGAGCTCCGCGCCCGTCTACGAGGGCCTGTGCCCGGTGCGAATGCGACTGGCGCGCCGTCCAGTCTGCGAGCCACCGCTGCACCCGCTCCTCAAGGAGCCAAGGGCGAGCACTGACCTCTCGGCTCGTCCCCAGGCCGTGGACCACCTCTGCCTGCACCAACGCTTCGTAGTTGCCGCGTTGGTTGTCGGCGGCCCGGACTATCGCGGTCGGCACGCCAAGATGACACAACTCATACACGCTGACGCCGGCAGCGCTGACGACTGCATCGGCCTCGGCCAGGGCCGTGATGGCGCCCAGCCCACGCTCGAGAGTGAGGAGGTCGACGCCCATGGCCGTCAAAACAGTGCGAAGGCGTTGTTCCAGTGGGCTATCACCGCCGCCGCCCAGGACAACGGCACCGCGTGTCACCTGCCCTGTGACCGGTCTGTGGAGATCGCGGGCAAGGGCGCGGACCTGGGCCCGGATCGGCGCAAACGTGACACCCCGCAACAACGTGGCTGACCCATCGTCGGGTCGCCACGCTGTCTGTGCCCCTAGCCGGTAGTCGATGACGAAGTCTGCTGCCCGCCGCCCGAATCCGTCGTCCTCGAAGCTGGCCAGCAGCGAGCCCGCTCCGTGGATCGCTGCCCTAGCTTCGCCAATCTCGTAGGAGTCCAGCAACACGGCTTCAGCGCCGCGGCTATGCGCCAGGTTCGCCAGCGAAGCTACGTCAGGCGCCGGGGCGACCAACTCCAAGCCGATGTCGGCGACCCACGGCTCCACCCAGCGGAGGTCTCCCAAGTCCGCGGCGAACACGACGGGGTGACCTGCGGCCGTGGCAGCTTCGGCCACCGCGAGCGACCGCATCACGTGCCCCGCCCCAACCGTGCTACCGCTCGCTGCTGCGATGACGAGCCGCACGTCAGCCGGCCTCAAGGGACTTCTGCGCCACCGCCGCGTTTAGCTGGACGACGTCGCGCCGGGACCGTAGGAACGCGACAAGCTCCGCCCAGCCGACTATGCGGTCACCCAGCGCTTCGGTGACAGCCTGCAGCAACGCTAAGTCCTCGGCTGTGTCGAGGGTGACCCGAAGGTCGTCAGCCCTCGGCGCCACGCACAGCCCCAATAGCCGCCGGCCGGCGGGCTCCCTGTACAGCAAGCTGGTCACATGCTGGCGGTGAAACCCGACAGCCGACTCGTCGAGGCCACGCAACGTCGGCGCCGACACGAGTTCTACGTCGAGGCCACGCGGCAAGCTGCGCTGCAATGTCGTGGCCACGTACTCCCACGAGGGGTCGCTCCGCCACACCGCCACCACGAGGTCTACGAGTGAGGGGTCGAGCAATGGGCAGTCGGCGGTGATGCGCACCACCGCGTCAGCGGCGGTTTGCTCGAGGGCGAGTAGATATCGTGACAAGACGTCTCTCTCCGGCCCCCGGACACACCGGACGCCGTGCTGCGCGGCATAAGCCGCCAGCGCATCGTCACCAGCCTCAGTGCTGGTCGCAAGGACGATCTCGTCGAGCTCATCGCACGCCTCCAGCGACCGCGTCACCCAACCGAGCACAGGACGACCGGCCAGCGGAGTGAGGACCTTCCTCGGTAGTCGTGTCGAACCCATTCGGGCCTGGATGACGGCGACGACGTGCATTCGAATCCTCCCGTGTGGCGCGCGACGCCATTGCCGGTGCCAGCCAACGCCCGAGCTACTCCGTATCATTGCGTCTCACGCCGCCGGTAGGCGAGGCAACTGACGATCGGGTGCTCGGTTGCCCAGCGGACAAGACGTCGGCCCAGCGACGAAGGAAGTGTCCATGTCGGCCCTCGCCGGATCCTCGATCCTCGTGACAGGCGGCACTGGTTCGTTCGGAAAGGCCTTCATCGAGTACGCGCTGACTCACCTCGGCCCCCGTCGGCTGGTGATCTTGAGCCGCGACGAGCTCAAGCAGTACGAAGTACGACAACGGTTCGACGACGACCCGCGGTTGCGTTGGTTCATCGGTGACGTCCGCGACCGCCACCGCCTTGAGCGGGCCATGCACGGCGTCGACTACGTGATCCATGCGGCGGCTCTCAAGCAGGTCGACACGGCGGAGTACAACCCGTTCGAGTTCGTGCAGACCAACGTCATCGGCTCGCAGCACGTCGTCGAGGCAGCGATCGACTGCGGGGTGAAGAAGGTCGTCGCGCTCTCCACCGATAAGGCGTCCAGCCCGATCAACCTGTACGGCGCAACTAAGCTTTGTGCCGACCGGATCTTCATCGCCGCCAACCATTACGCGGCGGGTTATGAGTCCCGGTTCTCCGTCGTTCGCTACGGCAATGTGATGGGCAGTCGCGGGTCAGTAATCCCGCTCTTCCGGTCGCTGGCGGCCAAGGGACAGTCCCTGCCCATCACCGACAAGCGGATGACCCGGTTCTGGATCACCCTGCGACAGGCGGTGAGCTTCGTCGTCGACTCGTTCGACCAGATGAACGGCGGGGAGCTGTACGTGCCTCGTATCCCGAGCATGCGCATCATCGACCTGGCTGCAGCCATCGCCCCCACGGCTCCGATCCACGAGATCGGCATCCGCCCGGGTGAGAAGCTGCACGAGGAGATGATCGGCCCTGACGACTCCCGTCGGACGCTTCTGATGGACGACCGGTACGTCGTGCTGCCGTACCTTGCCGGCTGGGGCTTCGTGCCCCCACCCGGAGGTGAACTCGTTCCTGAGGGCTTCGCCTACAGGTCGGACACCAACGACCTGTGGCTCGGCGCGGAGGAGTTGCACGACCTTGTCGGGCGCTTGTCCTGACCCTCCGTCGTGGCGGCACAGTCAGCCGCTGCCGTACGGTCGCCAGTCTGTCTCAGAGCGCGACATCGCCGCGGTCGTCGAGATCCTGCAAGGGGACTGGTTGACCACCGGCCCCGCGGTCGGCCGCTTCGAGGAGGCGCTTTCGGACCTGGCCGGCGCGCCCGCCGTCGTAGTCTCGTCCGGTACGGCTGCACTCCACACGGCGTACGCGGCCGCCGGAATCGGTCCCGGTGACGAGGTGGTGACGTCGCCGCTCACCTTTGTTGCCACGGCAGCGACGGCGGCGATGCTCGGTGCCACCGTGGTTTTCGTCGATGTCGAACCAGATACAGGGAATATCGATGCCGACGCCGCCGCGGCGGCAATGACGCGCTCGACAGCCGCCATCACCGGTGTCGACTACGCAGGACACCCCGTCGAGGCCGATGCGCTCAGCCGGCTCGCCCACAAACACGGCGCCGTGTTCGTCGAAGACGCCGCACACTCCATCGGGGGCAGTTGGCAGGGCCGCCCGGTCGGTTCACTTGCCGACCTGACCACGTTCTCGTTCTACCCGACGAAGAACCTCACCACGGCCGAGGGTGGCGCGATCACCTCAACGGACGACGACTTGTTGGAGCGAGCACGGCGGTTCCGCAACCACGGACTCGTGCGCAACCCGGCTGAGCAGCGCGAGCCCACTGAGGGTGGCTGGCACCAAGAGGTGCACTCGTTCGGCCTTAACTACCGGCTGCCAGACGTCCTATGCGCGTTGGGGATATCGCAGTTGGCCCGGCTCGCCGTCTTCAAGAGCCGCCGGGCAGCGATCATCAAGGCCTACAACCAAGCCTTCGCTGACCTTGACGCGGTGAGCACGCCGCCTTGTCGCGAGGGTGCCGACCCGATGTGGCACCTCTATGCCCTGCGAGTGCACGACGGCCGGCGAGCTCAGCTGTACGACGCGCTGCGAGCGCAGGGAATCCTGGTGCAGGTCAACTACCTCCCCGTGCACTGGCATCCGGTCTTCGCCGACCTCGGCTACCGGCGGGGTATCTGCCCGCGGGCCGAGCAGTTCTACGCACAGCAACTGTCCTTGCCGCTGTTCCCCGAAATGACCGGCAACGACGTGGAGCGAGTCGCCTCAGCCGTGCGGGCGTTCTTCGGACAACCGTGATGTCACGGCCTCGACCTGCTCCTCGAGCTTGCGGAGCCGGTCCTCGTACCACGCAACACCACTCAGCCGGGCGCGGACTCGGTCGTGCTCACGGCGTACCTCCTCAACGACCGAGCGCGCCTCCGCCACCTCCTCAGTCGTTCCGGTCACTGGCCCGGAGCCGCTTTGCTGCTGGGAGAATCGGACCTCGAGAGCCTCCAACTGCGGGATGAGCCGTTGGAGTAGGGAAGCGCCGGTCGCCGCCTCGCGAGACACCTTGTCGAGATCTCGTCGCTGACGCTTGAGCCGGCTGTCGATGTCGGCGAGACGGCGGTCGTACTCAGCGAAGCGTCGCTCCGCCACCTCGTTGACTCGCGACTGAAGCGCGTCGTCAAGCCGTCCAGTCAACCGGCCCGGACGCGAGTGGGCGTCCCGGCCAGGCTGGAGCGACTTGTCCGGCATGGCAATCCTCCACGGACGGGTTGGGGGGTGTCGAGACTGTCAGGAGAGCAAGCGTATCCGCCCTTCATCGATCCATGCCGCCAACAGCCGACCCTCACGAGCGATCTGGTGCTCGGAGCCAACCGGGCACGAGTCTCCCCACGCGTGCCGCCATTCGGTCTGGTCGGGCCGGTCGATCATCGAGAAGCCCGCGATCATGATCTCGGCCGCCGGAAATAGCATCATCGCGATCCACACGGACATCAGGCCGGTGGTCGGCCACTCACGTCGGTTACGGCTATCGAGACCCAGCAGTTGAGACAGCGTCAGCGTCACCTCGCGGTTGGGTACGTTGGCGATGCCGAGGTCAGCGGGCCACCATCTCGGTCGGCGGGTCGGCTCACGGTAGAGTCGGCCGGGCTCGACCACGAGGTAGAGCCGCTCGCGGTAGTGGTTGAAGACGAATGGCGTCGCGCGAAGCCCCCGGTTGAACACCACCACATCGACGCGGGCGCCCTGCTGGGGCGGCGTGTCTGGGGTGTCAAGGATGAAGCTGTTACAGCGGAACACGACATCGCACCGGTCGATGGCTGCGGCACGCTGTGGCGACGGCTCGAGGGGGGCGTTGCCGACGACCGCGATCGAGCGGACGTCGGTACTCCGTGCGTATGCGGTCACCATCAGGCGGAGGTAATCCAGGGTCGAGGAGATCTTGGCGTCGCTGGAGGATGCGACGGACCGGTGGGGGTTCACTCTCATCACCGTAGCGTTGTCGATGTTGGCCAGCCGCCTTCGGTTGCCGACGTCGTAAACCGTCGGAGCCCCTCGTTGGGCCGGTTAGCTTTGCTGCGTCCAGGCTTGGGCTCGGGCGTCATTGAGCGATTCGATCAGCGCCGCAGCACGGCGGGGTTCGAGCCGGCCGGCCGCGAGCGCCCGGTTGGCCGTCGCCCGAGCGAGCACGACGTAAGCCTCAAGAACATTGGGTGAGGAGACCGTGAGGCTGCGTAGGTGCGCGCGCACCGTCTGCAGGTCACCGCGCACTATCGGGCCGGTCAGCGCGGCGTCACCGTAAACAAGGGCGTTGTCGAGGGCAGCGGTGAGCAGTGGACGCAGCATCGCGGCCGGATCGGTCGAACCAGCCGCCTTCAAGACCTCCAGCGACTGGGCGACCAGCGTCACAAGATGATTGGCACCGTGCGCTAGGGCGGCGTGGTAGATCTCGCGCTCGTCTTCGGCCAGCCAGGCCACGCAACCCCCGAGGATCTCGACCAGCTGTTCGGCGAACGGACGCTCGGCGGGGTTGCAGGTCACCCCGTACACGCATCCTGGCAGCCGGCCGAGGTCGATGTCAGTCCCGGTGAACGTCATCGCCGGATGCAAAGCGATCCCATGTGCGCCGATGGCGAGGGCGGCCCGAGCACTGCCAGCCCGTGACGACCGCTGGTGTGGATGACGTACTGACCCGTGCGCAAGGCCCCAGCGGCCGTCAGCATTCGGACGACGTTGTCGAGGCTGTCATCGGGCACCGTCAGCAGGAGCAGATCGCACGCCTTAGCCACCGCGGTGGGTTTATCGACGTGCACACCTGGCAACAGCGTCTCGATGCGGGTCCGAGAAGCCGCGGACTCCCCCGCGACTGCGGAGATGTGGTAGCCTCGCCTCGGCCAAGCCCGCAGCCAGCACAGCGCCGACTCGGCCTGCACCAACAACTCCGACGGTGACCGGTGAACCTTCAGGACTCAGCATGTGCCTCGCCTTTCCGGTCCCGTCGTCCGAAGAGATCAGGCGCGGTTTCGCTGGCGCACCCGGGCTAGAGTTCACCTCGATTTTAGCCGTCGGGACGTTCGTCCCGGTATGCCGAGCGCCCGTGGGATGACTCACACGGGCGTCCTCTCGGGCGGGCTACAGCAGGTCGTTGTCCTCGAGGTACTGCTTGGCCACCTCGGCGGGGTCCGCGCGCTCGAGGTCGACCTTGGTGTTCAGCTCCGTCAGGTCTTCGGTCGTCAAGGTGTCGGCGAGCTTGTTGAGCGCGTCAGCGACGTCGGGGTTGTCGGCCAAGAAGTCGGAGTTCACGGCGGGGATGAGGTTTTGGGCCGGCTGGATGTTCTTGTCGTCCTCTAGGACGACAAGGCCCTCGGCAGCCACGTTGGACTGCGTCGTGGCCACCTCGACCAGCTGCGACTCGCCCTTCTGCACCGAGTCGATTGCCTGCGGCGACCCATAACCGAGTGGCAGCACCTTGGTGATGTCGATGCCGTACTCCTCGCTGAGCCCCGCCTCGCAGTCGGTGCGCCCTTCGCAGTCAGGGGCCGCCGCCAACACGATCGGCTGCCCCAGTTCCGCGAGATCAGACAGTGTTGCCACGTCGTTTTGCTGAGCGAACTCCTCGGTTACGGCGAACGCGTTCTGGTCCGATGCCTCGGCCGGCTCGAGCAGCGTGATGTTCGCCTTGTCAGCGAGCGGCTTGAGCGCGTTCAGCGTCTCTGTCGGGTCCGGTGACGTCACCGGCTCGGCGTCCTCGCCGTTTTGGGTGATGTTGAGGAAGTCGGCCAGCGCACCGACGTACTCCGGCGCCACGTCGACGTCACCGGACTGCAGTTCCTGAATGTAGATGTCGCGGGTGTCGACCAGCTTCGTCGAGACCGAGTAACCCTCGTTCTCCAGCAGCTGCGAGTACATCTCGGCCATGATCTCCATCTCGGTGAAGTTCTGACCAGAAAGGCTGACGCTGCCTTTGTCGCCACTTCCCGTGCCGCCGCCATTCTCGGCGTCGTTCGCGCACCCCGCACCTACGACAGCGATTGCCACCAGGAGACTGACCGTCCCGATGCCACGAAGAGCCATGCCACACCACCTTTTGTGTCCCGAGGGCGTTGCCCTCGCGTGTCCAGTGGGCGCACCCGCGCGGCACCCGTCTTGTCGGTTCACGGTACCAGTGACGCTTCGGCTTTCAACGGTTTGGGGGTCAACCGGAAGGATGCATGTCGTCCCGGCTCAAGCGCCCGCTGTGCCAGCGCGGCGAGCCCCTCGAGCACCAAGGCGAAGATCGCCACGACGATTGCGCCGGCAAGGCCCTTGCCGTAGTTGCCGTTGTAGAACCCGGCGACGATGATCGTGCCGAGACCAGGACCCGCCACCAGCGCCGCAATGGTGGCCGTGGCCCAGACCTGCACCAGCGCCAGTCGCACACCTGTCGCGACCACCGGGAGTGCGAGCGGCAGCTCGACCTCGGTGAACACCTGCCGTTCGGCCATCCCCATGCCACGGGAGGCTTCGACGATGTCACGGTCGACCTCTCTGACCCCGACGTAGGCGTTGGTGATGATGGGCGGCAGCGCGAACAGCACCAGCGCGATCAGAGTCGCCAAGCCGGCCCGACCGTACGGTCCCAGCGTGTCGGTGCCCCACTCCGGCCCTGTCGACAGCAGCACAAGCACCGCGAACGTCGGCACCGCCCGGCCGACGTTGGAGATGTTGATCGCGAGGAACCCGCCCCGGCCCACGTGACCGAGCCACAAGGCGAAGGGCAGTCCAACCAGCATCGCGATGAGCAACGCGGTGACGGTGAGCAGCAGCTGCTGGCCGAGCTGGGCCACGATGCCGTCCGGACCGTTCCAGTTGGACCCATCCAGCAGGTAAGCGACTGCATCACCGAACATTGCTCACGTCCCCGCCCGCGCCCACGGAGTGAGCAGCCGTTGCACGAGCAGCAGCACCAGGTCCAGCGCCAACGCCAGGACGACGCACAGCAGGCTCGCTGCGAAGATCTCCGCCTTGAACGTGTTCTGCACGCCGTGCGCCAACAGGTTCCCGAGCCCGCCCGAGGCGACGATGGAGCCAACCGTGGTGAGGGCGACAGTCGACACGGTGGCTACCCGAAGACCCGCCATCACCACCGGCAGCGCCAGCGGCAGCTCGACCTGCAGCAGCAAGCGAGTCTGCCCGTAGCCGCTTCCCAGAGCGGACTCCTGACCTCGTCAGGTACGCCGCTCAGCCCGGCGAGGGCGTTGCGCACCAGGATCGTCAGCGTGTACAGCGCCAGTCCGATGATCACCGTCGTGGCGCTGATGCCGGTGAACGGGGTCAGCAGCGGAAACAGCGCAAGCGAGGGAATCGTGTAGATGCCGGTCGAGACACCCATGATCAAGCCTTCCAACCGGGAGTACCGGCGGGCGACCACGGCGAGCGGCACGGCCAGCACCAGCCCGAGCAGCACGGCTGCAACGGTGATCGTGACATGCTCGGTCGTGGCGCTGATGAGGTCGTCGGCCTTGTCGCGGAAGTACGACGGGCACACCCAGTTGTTCACCGCGCTGCTGTAACAGGACGCGTCCGGCGCTGCGCTCGCCAGTAAAGTCACCGCATGGACGGTAGCGAAGATCTGATGATCCGGCTGCAGGGTGTCGGCAAGACCTACCCCGGGGGCACCGTCGCCGTGCAGGAGCTCGACCTGGATGTGCCGCGCGGACAGCTGGTCACGCTGGTAGGACCGTCCGGGTGCGGCAAGTCCACGACGCTGAAGATGATCAACCGGCTCATCGAGCCATCGACTGGACGCATCGAGCTCGACGGCGAGGATGTCACCCGGGCAGATGCCGTCCAGCTGCGCCGCAAGATCGGCTACGTCATCCAGCAGATCGGCCTGTTCCCTCACCAGACCATTCGCGCGAACGTCGCGACGCTGCCGAAGCTGCTCGGCTGGGACAAGCGACGCACGAACGAGCGCGTCGACGAGCTGCTGACCACGATGGGCCTCGAGCCCAGCGAGTACGCAGACCGGTACCCGCACCAGCTGTCCGGCGGTCAGCGGCAGCGCGTCGGAGTCGCCCCGGGGCGCTCGCCGCCGATCCCGGACGTGTTGCTGATGGACGAGCCGTTCGGTGCTGTCGACCCCGTGGTGCGAACTCGGCTGCAGGACCAGTTCCTTGCGATCCAGGAGACGTTGGCGAAGACCGTCGTGCTGGTGACGCACGACATCGAGGAAGCGGTGCGGCTCGGCGACCGGGTGGCGGTCTTCGAGCCTGGCGGTCGGCTCGCCCAGGTAGACACCCCGCGCGCGGTGCTGGGCGCGCCGGCTGACGACTTCGTCGCCGAGTTCGTCGGCGCAGACCGCGGCGTACGCCGGCTCGCGGTTACACCGGTCCAGCCCTCGACCTCGAGCAACCGCCCGTCGTACACGTCAGTGACTCACTGGAGCGCGCGCGCTCGGTCATGCAGCAGGCCGACGCGCGCTGGGCCGTCGTACTCGACGAGCACGACCACCTTCGGGGCTGGGTGGGGCGGGACACCGCCGGTGAGGGGGACGTCTCCACCTCTGCGGTGCGCATGGATGCCTGGGTGCCCGCTGACGCCAGCCTGAGAGATGCGCTGGCGACTATGCTGCAGTGGGACGCCGGATGGGTCGCCGTACTCGACGGTGACCGTTACCTCGGCGTGCTGACGCCGGCAACCTTGCACGCGGCTCTACGGCGCTCGGTGACCGCCGACGAGGAGGGCGTCGAGCCTCGAGAGGTCAGCCTCGCGACGCCTGGCCCGTTGCGCTGATCTCACTCGGGTGGCTGTTCGCACGCTGTTCCCGAACTGTTCGGTTAGCAGCATCGTGTGGACCGAGTGAAGTAGCTATGGTGCCCAGAGTTACCCAACCTCTCCACTCTTACGGGGGCTTTCTTGATGATGTTCGCAACCCACCACCGCAGTGCTCGTACCCGCAGTGCTCGTACCCGCAGTGCCCTTGCCGGCTCTGTGGCAGCCTTGACGGCGCTCGTCTCAGCCGGGACTGCGCAGCCCGCTCTGTCGATGCCAGCCGACGATTCCGGTCGAAGCGGCCGGGACGCGTACCAGCGGCTTACGTCCGCGCGCGCTGACGCCGACATGGTCAGAGTCGACCTGCTGGCGATCAACGACTTCCATGGCGCGTTGGAGCCGGTCGACCCCAAACTCAGTTCGGCTGGCCGTATCAACAACACGCCGGCCGGCGGAGCCGCCTTCTTGGCCCGGCACCTCGACAGGCTGCGCAACCGGGCGGAGAAGAACGAAGCCGCCACGATCACAGTGGCGGCTGGTGACCTCATCGGTGCGTCACCGCTGCTGTCGGCGGCGTTCCACGACGAGCCCACGATCAAGGCGATGAACCGCATCGGGCTACAGGTCGCGTCGGTGGGCAACCACGAGTTCGACGAGGGTTACCGCGAGCTGCTGCGGATGCAGCGCGGCGGCTGCCTCGATGACGGCGACGGACAGAACAACCAGGACTCCTGCCCTGCTGGCACTGGCTTTCGTGGTGCCAACTTCCAGTACTTGGGCGCCAATGTGCGCTGGGCCGAGCAGGAGGGACACCGCCGGCCCACCGTGTTCCCGGCGACCAAGGTGATCAAGGTGCAGGGCATCAAGGTCGGGTTCATTGGCATGACGCTGCAGGACACCCCCTCTATCGTCACCCAGTCGGGCGTGGCCGGTCTGAAGTTCACCGACGAGGTGCGTACCGCAAACCGGATTGTGCCTGCTCTGAAGGAGCGCGGCGTCGAGGCGATCGTGGTGTTGCTGCACCAAGGGGTTGTCCCAACCGACCCCGCCTCCTACGACTACTGCACCGGCATCACGGGTCCGGCGCTCGAGATCGGGAAGAACCTCCACTCCGAGATCGATGCGGTCATCACCGGGCACACCCACCAGCCCTATAACTGCGTGATCCATGGTCCCGACGGCCGTCGCCGGCTGATGACCAGCGCCGCGTCGTACGGCCGCCTCATCACCGACGTACACCTGCTGCTCAACCCGCGCACCGGTGACGTGGTTCGCCGCGCGGCGTACGCACAGAACAAGATCGTCACCAACAACCTCGACGGTCTCGACACCGACGACGCACCCGACGCGAACACCAGGCCGGTCCAGGCCCTGCTGTCGCTGATCGAGAAGTTCAAGGAGCTCGTGGAGCCGATCGCCAACCAGGTCGTGGGCCATATCACTCCCGCCGCCGAGACCAATTCGCTCACGAGGAGCGTTGACGACTCCGGCGAGTCGCCGCTTGGGAACCTGATCGCGGACGCGCAGAAGAACGACCCATCTGTCGTGCCGCAGAGCGGCGAAAAGCCGGTGATCGCGTTCATGAACCCTGGTGGTATCCGCGCGGACCTAGTCGAGAACGAGAACGGAGACGTCACGTATGAGGCGGCGTTCACCGTGCAACCGTTCAACAACTTCGACGTGTCAATGGACTTGACGGGTCAGCAGATCCTCGACCTGCTCGAGCAGCAGTGGTCAGGCGCCAACGCCGGTTACCCGAAGATCCTGCAGGTGTCCGGCATCGAGTACACCTGGGACAGGTCGGCGGATCCAGGGGACAGGGTCGTCGACGGGTCGGTCGTCGTGGACCATGACGGCGACCCCAGCACGCCGATGGTGGCGCTTGTGCCGGTCGACACATACCGGGTCGTCGCCAACTCGTTCCTCTCCGACGGCGGTGACAACTTCAGCGTCTTCACGGAGGGGCAGGACAAGTACGTCGGTGGGCTCGACATCGACGCGCTGACCCGTTACCTCGGCGACCACGACCCCTACTCGCCAACGCCGACCGATCGCATCGACGTACAGGAGTGATCTAGCAGTGAGCGGCGCCCGTTCTCCAGTGACTTCGACGAGCTCGAGCACCGGGGATCGGGCGCCCCGGCCGGAGTGAGGCGCGACCGTGACGACGCCGTCTGAAATCGCGCTGCTCCGACTAGCGGCACAACGGTTGGTCGGTCCGGGCTTCGAAACGGCGGCCGATGCCGTCCGCTGGATGACCGCCTTGCAGGCACAGGACTACCCGGGGGCGCTGACCTCGGTCGCGTTGCGCATGAAGTCCGGCGCCCGGCAGCAGGTGGAGACGGCACTCGACGCCGGCGAAGTGGTCCGATCTTGGCCGATGCGCGGAACGCTGCACCTGGTGGCGGCCGAGGATCTGCCCTGGATCT
>JAUJOO010000026.1 GCA_030447585.1 Nocardioidaceae bacterium
GGGTGCGGCCGAGGGTCATCAGCTCGGGCACCTCACGGTGGGCGAGACGGCGGAACAGCTCGCCGAGAGCGGACCGCAGACCGTCGGTGCCGGGTCGGTTGAACACGACGAGGGCTTCTTGGTAGGCGAGGTAGGCGGCGGCGACCTCCCCGCCGTGGTCCTCGCCGTCGAGAGCGTCGAAGAGCCGCTGCTGCTGGGCGTCGGTCAGTCGTTCGAACCGCTTCAGCAGGACCATCCGCGACCGCCACAGCAGGTCGATCTTCCGGCCTCGGCGGCCCTCGGTCTGGCGGACGGTGCGCCGGCGGACCTGGTCGACAGCGCGGGCGAACAGGCGAAGGACGTGGAACTTGTCGACGACCAACACCGCATGCGGCAGCAGGTGGCGGACAGCCTTGGCGTAGGGCGTGAACGGGTCGATGGCCACCTGCTCGACCCGGGCCAGCCACTCGACGCCCTGGGCGGCCAGGGCCTGCAAGAGAACGGTGGCGCTGCGGCCCTCAACGGTGGCGATGACCGTCCCGGTGTCCAGGTCGACCAGGTGGGTCACGAACCGGCGCCGGCGGCGGGAGACGGTCTCATCGACGCCGAGACGGACCACGGGCCGGAACCGGTCGGGCACGTTGGCGTGCTCGGCGACGGCGCTCATCGCCGCCCGCCAGCCGAGGCCGACCTCATCGGCGGCCTCGGCCACTGCCCGCCCCCGGGTCACCGCGGTGGCGATCTGCTCCCGGCATCGTCGTGTGGTCCGGCGGCGGGCGCCGACGGCTTCGTGCTGCTCGGTCCAGCTGCCCCGCTCGCAGGTCGGCTCGAGGCACGCCCACCGCCGCTTTCGCCATCCGACCCGGACCCGCCGACCGGCCGAGGAAGCGTCGCGGACGCTGACCACCGGCCGTTGCTTGACCTGGCCGACCACGCCGCACTCCGGGCAGCCCCGGGCCGGGTCGATCGTCTCGACCAGCACCCCCAGCTCGCCGTCCAGCGGATCGGCGACCGCCGCCAGCACTCGGAAGCCGTCCATGCCGAACAGCACCTGCGTAACCTTGTCCATGGCCCGTGGCCCACCCTTCTGCGAGTCTCGACAACACGCAGGCTGGTTGGGCCACGAGCCGCGTACGCGGACCCCTACCGAGCGGTCACCCCCCGCTCAAAGCCGAAGAGCCCACAAAGGAAACGCCCCTCCGCTCGGGCGCGCCTCTTCTGCACCGGCGGCCGCCTCGGCCGCCCAACAGTTGGGCCTTCGCCGCCCCCGTCTCGGTCGAAGCCACCGTCGATCCCCCCTGCGGGACGCCGCGTCGGCCGGTGCAGCGGGCCGCTGACTCGGGCGGTTCATCAAGATCATCCTCGTGGTCCTCGTTCTCCTGCCGTTCTCCCTACATCCGTCGCACTCCGGCAGACTGGTTCAAGGCCGACCGAGCATCAAGCCGGAAGCGCCGAGAAGGTCTCCCGCACCGCTCCTTTAACCAGTCAGTGCCTCAGCAGCTGCTGCTGTAATGGCCGCAGCCGTCCCTCCAGCTTGAACGATCACGAGGAGAGATGAGAGCCGGCCGCCGGATGCATTCACACCGACCTCCACGCCACGCTGGTGTGCGGGACGCCACTGTCGAAGAAAGCCGATCCCGAAGCCGCCTGCGGTCATGAGCAGCACGAGCGAGAGCCAGGGGGCTGGCCGGTAGCCTAGCTCCCCTTCGTTCAGGACATGAGTGGCCCAGACGGCGGCCCCGGTACAGGTCAGTGTGGCGTGGCCCACCAGCCAGGGCAGACCCGGTACTCCCCGGAGGAGCCACGTTACCGTCAGTACCAGACTGCCCGCTGCGATGAGTGAGACGAGAATCGTTGCAAGGTCCTCCATTGTTGCTCCTGGTTCTGGTACGCCGATTGGCCTTCTATTGGTCTTGAACCTGCGGGCGACGCATTAGGTTTATGTGACATCCCGATGACCAACAGCCACCGTTCATGATCTCGTGCCATTTGGCCGTAATCCCTCGACGACGGCCTCAGGATCGGCCGGAAACGTGCCGAAGGATGAAGGTGGCGCGGGGAGAGGCACCGCTCAGCACCGCGGTACGGCCCGCGGCCCGGGCCTTGGCGACGAGGTCGGTCAGCGCACGTGCTCCACGGACGTCAAGAAACATCAGGGCGCTGAGGTCGACGAGGAGATCGGGGCCACGGCACTCGAGACTTCTCGTAACGGCGCGGAGCTGTGGCGCGGTGGCAATATCGAGCTCTCCACGCAGGTTCACGCGAAGCTGCTCGCGTTCCTCCATGATCTCCACGGAGAGCGGGGGCTCCCCGCATCGCAGGCAGAAGGGTGCTGGGGGCGTTGGCGGCAGCGGGGTCATGCGTCGTTCGGCAACTGGAGCTGGTTGCTGACGTCCACGACGCCCGCGGTGTCCCAGGCGTCGTCTCCTGCGGCACGCTTGGCGCGGGCGCTGGAAATGTCACCAGTCAGGATCACGACGTTTCGCTTCACGTCGACGCGGATGTCATCGTCCTTGGTGCACGGGTTCTCCCGCAGGCGATCGACCACCACCGACTTGATGTCGCCGTCGGTCATCTCTCGACTATCGAACGGCTCGTCGTACCAGCCGTAGTAGTAGCGATCGGTTGGATAGATCCAGGGCATGTGGATGAATGCCATCTGTTCGTCCTCTCTCGAGTGCCTGCGTCCCATCCTCCCCGCAGTCCGTAACGGTGGGCGGTCGGCCAGGTCACGACGTCGTCACAGGTCGCAGCTCCGCAAGGCGCAGCTGCGCTAGGTGCTAGCCGGCTGGCGGCGTCTCGTGGTGGAGCTCAGGGGAACCAGCCTTCGTGGCGTTTCCGTGGATTGGATCCGGCACACGGAACAGTGGGTCACCGGTGGGATGTCCGCGCTCAACGCTGGACGTGGCCGATGCGGCGCGGAGCGTGAAGGCGAAGCAGGCTCCCCCGTCGTCGAGGTTGTGCGCGCTCAGGTGTCCACCCTGAAGGCGTGCGTTCTCAAGAGCGATCGCCAGACCGAGTCCCGAGCCGCCGGACGACCGGGAGTGGTCACCCTTGAAGAACCGGTCGAAGACCCTCTCGAGATCGCTCTCGTCCATGCCGGGGCCTCGGTCGTGGACTTCGACGACCGCCCGGTCTCCGTCCCGGTAGCCCCGAACCTCGACTCCGTCACCTCCATGGGTGCGTGCGTTGCTGAGAAGATTCGCCACAACCCGTTTGAAGCGGGCCCTGTCAGCGAGCACGGACACGTCATCGTCCACGTCGACATGCACCGGCGCGCTCCCGTCCCAGGAACGGGTCACGGTTCGCAAGGCCTCCCCGAGCGACAACCGCTCCAGGCGGGCCTGCTCCTGTCCGGCATCGAAGCGGGCCAGCTCCAACAGCTCGGCCACGAGCACCTGGAGGCGACGAACGTCCTCGGTGAGCAGCCGAGCCGGCGGGCCGGCCCCGGGGCCGAGCGCAGGCAGTTCTTCCTCCAGAAGCGAGGCGGCGGCAACCATCCCGGTGAGCGGCGTTCGGAGCTCGTGGGCCACGTCAGCGGTGAAGCGACGCTCACGCTCAGCCGCTCGTGAGAGCGCGCCGATCTTCTCCTCGAGCGCCTCCGCCATCGAGTTGAAGGAGCTGGCCCACCTGCCGAACTCGTCGTCGGAGGCCGACTCGAGCCTGGTGTCGAGGAGGCCCTCGGCCAGTGCCTGAGACGCAGCGGCCGCGTCGTTCACCGGCCGGAGCGTGCGGCGGGCCACGAGGTTGCCGAAGAGGGCGGCAGCAAGCACCGACGTCGTCCAGCTCAAGACCAGAACGTTCCGGAACGTGGTGATGCTGTCCAACAGGTCGGCCTTCGAGAAGAAGAAGAACATTCTGGCCGAGGCGTTGGGGGTCGAGCTGCCGATGACCAGCACCTCCTGGCCGCCGATCCAGACATCCTGCTGCTCCAACGCCCCCGGCTGGACGCTCGACCTCATGCGCTCTGGTAGCAAGTCCTCTCCGAGCTCCGGGGTCGAGGAGAAGACGACGTCGTTCGCGATGACGACCGTTTCGAAGCCTCCCCGGTCGTGGTATTCCGCGAGGAGCTGGTCGACCTTCGCCACCGTGAGGTCTGCGGGCGCTGAGATCAGGCTCAAGGCGGCCTTGTCTCTTGCCTGGGCGGTGAAGGATCTGGTCCGGTACTCACGGATGAGCACGAAGCTGGTGAGGGCGAGGATGCCGCCCGACGCGGCAACGATGAGGATGAACGCGACGGTGAGCCGGCGACGAAAGCCGCGGGCGATCCGGATGGGGGGCACGGTCCGGCGCTACTCGGGCTCGAAGCGATAGCCGACGCCGCGGATCGTGGCGATGTGGCAGGGGTCCTTGGGATCGTCGCAGAGCTTGTCCCGGAGCCGCTTGACGGCCATGTCGACCAGGCGGGAGTCGCCGAGGTAGTCATAGCCCCACACCCGCTCGAGCAACACCTCGCGGGTGAGCACGTTCCCAGCGTTGCGGGCGAGCACGACCAGCAGGCGGAACTCTGTGGCAGTCAGCTCCACCGCTTGGCCGCAACGACTGGCGCGGTGGGCGGTCGCGTCGATTTCCAGATCCCGGATCTTGATGATCGGGGTGTCGGGCTCCGCCGCAGCCCGACGCAGCACGGCCCGCACCCGGGCAGCCAGCTCTCGTCCCTCGAACGGCTTGGTGACGTAGTCATCGGCTCCGAGTTCCAAGCCGACCACCACGTCGGTCGTGTCGGTGCGGGCCGTCAGCATCACGATGGGGAGCCGGGAGGTCCGCCGGATCTCCCGGCACACCTCGAACCCGTCCATGACCGGGAGCATCACGTCCAGGAGCACGAGATCAACGCGCTGCCGGGCCAGCAGATCAAGCGCTTGCTTCCCATCGCCGACTGCGGTCACCTCGAAACCGGATCGCTCCAGGACCATGGTCGCGGACTGGCGGACAGAGGAGTCATCTTCAACCAGGAGGATCGTCTCGTTCATCTGGAGGTGCTGCTCCTCGCCACCACAGGTTGGTTGACGCTCAACGCCTCGCCCTCGGCCACCGCTGCCGCAGTCGAACGAGGTTGGGGCACCGTAGCGCCGCTACGGGCCGACGGCCCATCAGCCACCTGGATCACCTGCGCCGGATCATCGTGGCGATCAGGACCGGCTGCCCCCCGAAGTCGGCGAGCCTGTGGCGGTCGAGCAGGATGGCGAACTCGGCCTCGACCGCAGCGACGTCGAACGGTCGCAGCGTCCCGGTCACCTCGACGTGGTCCCCGGGCTGGAGCGATGGTGCGCCCCTTGGCACGAGGACCAGGACTGCCCTTGACCCGTCATCGCCAACCGCGAACACGTAGGCGTCGACCACCACCCTGACGGGGCCGGCGACGGTCAGCGTCATCCCACTTGGCTGCTGAGGCTCTGCCGCCGTGGCGCGGCTCGAAGGGCCGGCCTCCGGCTGTGAGGGCTTGGCCGCCCCCGCACAGCCCAGCACCGACATCGCCGACGAGGCCAGGGCAGCCGCAAGGGCTACCCACCGCCTTACTCGGCGGCGGCGCCGTCCGGCGTCGCCGTGACGGGTTGCCGTCGTGGAGCCCGCTCTCAGCGGATGGTCACCTCCCGGGTCGTCGAGGCCACCTCGATGCCGGCTGCCGCCAGACGATCGGTGACCCGTCGCGTCATGTCGTCCTTGACCGACCTCGCGGTGCGCACCGGAACGACGAAGCGAGCGGACAGCTCCATGTAGTTGTCGGTGGAACGTACGAAGACCCTCGGCTCCACCTCGGCCCGCCCGACTGGATAGCGATCGACCATGGCATCCATCGCTTGGTCGGCACCTTCGGACGACGAGGCTCGGGCAGCCTCCTCTTGCAGGATGGTCTCTGCCTCGTGCCAGTTGCCGTCGTGGCTGACGGGAATGGTGAGCTCCTCCCAGATGAAGTCGAAGATCGAGCTGTAGTTGAAGAATGGCTCGGTGAAGGTGGTCTTGTTGGAGAGGGCGACGATGCGACCGGTGTACTGGCGTCCGCGGACCCATGTGCCGCCGTCGGTGGAGGAGCCGATCTCCATCACCTTGGTGCGCAGCGGCGTGATGTCGATCACGTCACCCCGGACACCACCCATCTGGATCCGGTCGCCGACCCGG
Source organism: Nocardioidaceae bacterium (assembly GCA_030447585.1). GTDB lineage: Bacteria > Actinomycetota > Actinomycetes > Propionibacteriales > Nocardioidaceae > JACDHG01. Next base: position 6,100 of record JAUJOO010000026.1, read on the forward strand.
AAGATGCGACCGGAGACGATGTTGAACCAGCCGGCAACGGCGCCGATGACCTCCTGCATCGCGAAGGCAACCCCTGCGGTGGCCAGGCCGAGGACGACGCCGAGCCGCCCTGCGAACGCCTGCCACACGATCGCCAGCGCCACCACGGTGACGGCCGCAACTGCATACCGAGCGCCCTTGCGGGCGTAGTAGCGGCCGTAGGGGTCGGAGGAGCGACGGGCGAGCAGCCTGCCGAGGACGGCCGAGATCACCGCGGCGACCACGACGACAAGACCCGAGGTGACGAGGCGGCCGGGAACGCTCGAGTTGTCAGCGAGAAGATCGAGAGCTCGTTCCACTCAGCGCTGCCCGCCTGCGGCCTGCCCGGTCATCACGTGCAGTTGTGCCCACCGCGGCCCCACCGCAGGGACCCAGCTTGACCCTGTGACGGGATCGTTACGCTGCGGATCAATGGGGCTCTGCCCAGACATGGGTAACGGTTGGGTCACGGCCGAGGGTGTGGCCGATGCTGGCGAGGAAACTTGGGAAGGCTCGCCGCATGGATCGGGCACGAGCGGTTGAGAGTCGCAGTGGTTGGGCCGGGTGCCTCTGCGTCGGCGCGGTGGCATTCCTCCTTGGCATGGGTTTGGTTGCCTGCGGGCGCAACGGCCCGGATGAGGGCACCCAGCCTGCGCCGGCCGTGACGACGTTCGAGCAAGGTCGGTTCGGTGACATCCCGCTGTTTTTCCGCAGCGAGCCCGTTGGACCTCGCAGCGAGAAGGACGGGGTGGTCGCCCGCAGCTACAAAGCGACCGGTGCGTCACCCCAGCAAGTGCTGGAGTTCTACCGCGACGGACTGCCCCCTCGGTGGACGATGGTGACGCCGATCGAGAAGCTGGGCGTGAACACGTTCCGGGCAGACTGGGTGGACGAGAGCTACAGGCTTCGTGTGTCCGCCACCCGCGAACCCTTGCTCGACCGCGACGACGACGTCGTGGAGCCCATCGTCAGCCAGTACAGCTTGACGCTGCACCCTCGCTGAAGTGGGCAGCGTGATAGCAGGACCTGATGACCTTCAGCGACTCCGTTGAGACGGTCGGAAAGGCGGTCGACGCCGTTGGTGTCGCCGTCATCGTCGTCGGCGCGCTGATCGCGACGTACCTGGCGTGGTCGGAACGAGAGGTCTCGGGAGGTATGCGCTATCGCACGTACCGGCGCCGGCTCGGCCGGGCCATCCTGCTGGGCCTCGAGTTCCTCGTCGCCGCTGACATCATCAGGACCGTGGCCGTGGCCCCCACCTTCACCAGCGTGGGGGTTCTGGCCATCATCGTGCTCATCCGTACGTTCCTCAGCATGAGCCTCGAGGTCGAGATCGATGGGCGCTGGCCCTGGCAAGACGAGCCCAAAGCCAGTTCTAGCTCCGGCTGAGCTTTGGTGTCATCGTGATCACCCAGACCACGCGAGGGTCGACGTCGTCCGAGACGAGACCTCCGCCTCGAAAGCCGCCGGTTGCTACGACGCCCCAGTGGCGTTGCGCGCCACGGTTCAGGATCAACCCCCGCCTGAATGTTGCTGACACCGCTGCGCGAGTACGCCCCGGAACACCAGGATCAGTCATGCAGCAGCCCCCCATGAAGAGGGTCGCCAGCCTTCCGACGGACGCGATGCGTCAGCGACGACGCTCTCCTGCGTTTAGCCGACGGACTGTCGCGTGTTCCGCCGTTGGCAGGTCCTCGAGACGAGCCTGGAGCAGCCGACGCTGTTCGTTCAGCACCTCAACGCGACCGGACGGTGCCACGGCCTTGAGATCGTCGATGATCGAGCCGATGCGATGCTGAACCTGGATCGACCCGGCACCCAGTGGCGTACCTCATCGACGGCAAGCCGGACGTAGTCGTCCAGCAGGGCTGGGGAGCCACGGCACGGATGGTGCCAGCCGCGTCTCGAGCGGTTCGGGCCACCAGGGGCCGGGTGGTCATGCGGCGGAGGAGGTCGTGCAGGTGATCCAGGCACTGCACAGCCGTCGTGGGGTCGTTCACCCCGGGTGACAGGGCGCGCTCGGCGATGTCGATGAGCTGACGGAAGCCGAACGCCGGGTCTTCGGCCGGGTCCCGCTCCTTGTCGAGGGCGATTGCCGCCCTGACGTGCCGGTCGTCGGTGTGGCCGGTGCCGCACACGGCGACGAGGGGCATCCCACACGCCACGAAGTCCCCAGGTCTCGGCAGGACCGTGATGGTCACGTCTGCTGCCTCCGCGACCCGTCGGAGCCGCTCGAGGTCCACCGAGGTGAGAACACCAGGTTTGGCGGCCTCCACAATCCGGCTCGGTCCGGCCGTGGCGAGCGCATCAGCGGAGCCGAGCTTGCCTGCCGGGTGGACACGATCCATGGCGGTGATCGTCTCGGTGCTGATGCGGTCGATGATGTGGATCACCCGGATCGACTGGCCGATGGTGTGGATGTACTGGACGAAGAACGCGACGGAGAGGAGCACCAGGGCGAACGACACCGAAACGGGTACTCCGGGAACGAACTGGTCAGGACCGCCGTCACCGCCGCGGACGTTCCGGAGCACCAGCAGGGCGAAGACGAAGGTGGCCAGGAACACCCCGAGGGTCACCTGGCTGCGGGGATCGCGCAAGAACGTGCGCAGGACCCGGGGCGAGAACTGGCTGCTGGCCAGCTGTAGCACGACGATGGTCACCGAGAAGACCAGTGCCGTCAGGGTCAGGGTCGATGAGGCTATGGAGGAGAGCAGCTCCCGAGCGCTGTCGGGGCCACCGCTGAAGCCGACCCGTCGGCCGCTGGCCGCAAGGTGCTTGTCGAGTTCGAGCGAGGCCACTGCCAGCCCACCAGCAAGGACGACGGTGCCGGTCGGCAGGAACCAGTATCCGGCCAGCAGCCGGGCTCCCAGACGACGGGTCCTCCTCCGTGATCCACCTAACGCCGCAGGAGAGCTCACGAAGTCGGTCGCCGCCGCATGAGGTTCGGCGTCGCTCCTGGCGACGCCGTCCTGACGTTCACCGTCAACGTGCGCCGAACTGGGGCCTCAGCTCCAGCCTTGCGCGGGCGGCAAACTCCGGGTCGCAGAGCAGCACGTAGCGCCCGGCCTGAATCGAGGCCACTGACGAGAAGTTGCGGCGTCCCGAGGACGCCCAGTGGGTGATCAGGCTCACCACGACCCCGAGGACCGCTCCGAGGACGATGCCGTAGGCAGCCATGGCGAAAGCCGAGATGGGGTCGGCCCAGCTCAACAACCCGAGGAGGAACCCGAACGCGGTGCCGATGAGGGCACCGGAGAACAGCCCCTGGGCGGCGGCCTGTGCGTAACCATGCCGTCCGGTGATGCTCTCGACCATGCGCAGATCCTGGGCTACGACCGACAGGTGCTCAACCGGGAACCCGCGATCCGACAACGAGTCGACGGCGAAGGCAGCGGTGTGGTCTACCGGCCCGGCACCATCGTCACCAACCACCATGTCGTGGCCGGGGCGCGGACGGTTCGGGTCGCCTTGGCCAGCGGCGAGCGGATCGACGCGAAGGTGCGGGCCACCGACGAGCGGAGCGACCTGGCCGTCCTCGACGTGTCCCGGACCGACCTTCCTCCCGCCACCTTCGCGAAGAGCCTGCCGCGGGTGGGGTCACTGGCGCTCGCCATGGGCAACCCACTGGGATTCGAGAACACCGTCACGCTGGGGATCATCTCGGGCCTGGGCCGCAGCATCCCTGGGTCAGCAACCCAGACGCTGGCGCTGATCGACCTCGTCCAGACGGACGCGCCCATCTCACCTGGCAACTCCGGTGGTGCGCTGATCGACGCAGCGGGCACCGTCGTCGGGATCAACGTGGCGTACATCCCGCCCCAGACCGCGGGGGCGGTGTCACTCGGCTTCGCGATACCGGCGCCTACGGTCACCGCCGTCGTGGACGAGCTTCTACGTGACGGGGACGTCAACCATCCCTTCCTCGGCCTCCAGCCCCGGCCGCTGACCCCGGAGATCGCCCGACAGCTCAACGTGACGACCGACAGTGGCGTCATCGCCCTCGACGTCGAGGACGGTGGGCCGGCGGCGGCCGCTCGCGTCCGTCCCGGTGACGTGATCGTCTCCGTCGAGGGACGGGCCGTGCGATCGGTCGAAGACCTCCTCGCGGCTCTCCGAAACCATCGTCCCGGCGAGCGCGTGAAGGTGGCACTGGAGCGCGACGGCAACAAGCAGGAGCTCACCGTCACCCTGGGCGAGCAACGGGCCTGACGGTCAGCGCGGATCGGGAGGTCATGCATGGAGATGGCGACGGCG
>JAUJOO010000027.1 GCA_030447585.1 Nocardioidaceae bacterium
CAGGCCGAGGCGCCCTCAGCCGGCAGATGAGTACGGTCCGGCCTGCGTGAGTAGCGACGCCTATGCCTGCGGGTCTCACACCACGGGTTGCTCATCCACCCTTGCGCCGAAGCCTCCGGCGGCACCGTCGCGGTCGTCGTCGACCTCATGAGTGTCCTCGGCCGAAACCGTTTGCTGGAGCGGGCAAAGCTTGCCTCGTTCGGCCTCGTCGTGTTCGCCGTGAATCCCCGCTTGTGGCGGCTTGCTGTCAGGCGGGAAGCACCGCGCGCATCGACTCGTGGTGCGGGCGCCGCTACTCGTCGTCGGTGCGGTAGCCCAGGTTGGGAGACAGCCAGCGCTCGGCTTCGGACAAGGTCCAGCCCTTGCGTTTCGCGTACTCCTCGACCTGGTCACGGCCGAGGCGGCCGACGACGAAGTACTGCGACTGCGGGTGCGAGAAATAGAGCCCGCTGACCGCAGCTCCTGGCCACATCGCCGTGCTCTCGGTGAGCTGGATCCCGGTGTTGGCCTGGACGTCGAGCAGGTCCCAGATGGTCTGCTTCTCCGTGTGGTCAGGGCAGGCGGGGTATCCCGGAGCGGGACGGATGCCGACGTACTGCTCCTTGATGAGCGCCTCGTTGTCGAGCTGCTCGTCGGCCTGGTAGCCCCAGATCTCCTTGCGCACGCGCTCGTGGAGCCGTTCGGCGAAGGCTTCGGCGAGGCGGTCGGCGATCGACTCGAGCAGGATCGCGCTGTAGTCGTCGAGGGCGGCCTTGAACTCCGACACCTTGTCGGTGCTGCCGAGACCGGCGGTAACGGCGAAGGCCCCGACGTAGTCGTGCAGACCGGTCTCTTTGGGCGCCACGAAGTCGGCGAGGGAGCGGTGCGGCACGCCCTCGCGGTGCTCGGTTTGTTGACGGAGCTGGCGCAGCACCTGCCGCACTTCGGTGCGCTCCTCGGAGGCGTAGACCGCGATGTCGTCGTGGTCGACGAGATTCGCCGGGAAGATGCCCAGGACACCGGACGCCTTGAGCCACTTCTGCTTGATGATGCGGTCCAGCATCTCCTGGCCGTCCTCGTACAGCTTGCGGGCTGCCTCACCCGACACGGGGTTGTTGAGGATGTCGGGGAAGCGGCCCTTCATCTCCCACGCGTTGAAGAACGGCTGCCAGTCGATGTAGTCGCGCAGCTCTGCGATCGGGTAGTCGTCGAACACCTGGATCCCTTGCTGAACAGGCACAGCGGGCGTGTACGAGGACCAGTCGATGGGCGTGCGGTTCGTACGCGCTCTCTCGAGCGGCAGGATTACCTTGGCGTCGCTGCGGGCGGCGAAGCGCTCGCGCAGCGAGTCGTAGTCCTCCTGCAGGTCGGCGAGCAGACCCGGGCGCTGGTCGTCGGACAGCAGCGCCGCGACGACCGGGACAGAGCGCGACGCGTCCTTCACCCAGACGACGGGACCGTGGTACTTCTTGTCGACCTTCACGGCGGTGTGGGCGCGGGAGGTCGTGGCACCCCCGATGAGGAGCGGGATCGTCAGCTCCTGCCGCTCCATCTCGGTGGCGAAGTTGACCATCTCGTCGAGCGAGGGCGTTATGAGCCCCGACAGCCCGATGATGTCAGCGCTGTGCCCCTTCGCCGCGTCCAGGATCTTCTGCGCCGGGACCATGACGCCGAGGTCGATGACGTCGTAGTTGTTGCACTGGAGCACGACGCCGACGATGTTCTTGCCGATGTCGTGGACGTCCCCCTTCACCGTCGCCATGACGACGGTGCCGTTGCTGCGACCGGCATCGTCAGGATGCTTGCCTGCCTCGATGAACGGGATGAGGTAGGCGACGGCCTTCTTCATCACCCGGGCGGACTTCACGACCTGCGGCAGGAACATCTTGCCGGCGCCGAACAGGTCGCCGACGACGTTCATGCCGGCCATCAGGGGGCCTTCGATGACCTCGATCGGCTGTCCACCACGGGATTCGATGAGGGCGCGCAACTCCTCGGTGTCGGTCTCAGCGTAGGTGTCGATGCCCTTCACGAGGGCGTGCGTGATGCGCTTCCCCACGGGCAGCTCGCGCCACTCTTCGTTCTGCACCTCGGCCTTCATGCCGTCGCCGGCGAACTCCGCGGCGACCTCGAGCAGCCGCTCGGTGGCGTCCGGACGTCGGTTGAGGATGACGTCCTCGATGCGGTCCCTCAGGCGGGGGTCGATCGTGTCGTAGACGACCAGGGCACCCGCGTTGACGATGCCCATGTCCATGCCGGCGGCGATCGCGTGGAACAGGAAGACGGCGTGGATCGCTTCGCGGACGGCGTTGTTGCCGCGGAAGGAGAACGAGACGTTGGAGACACCGCCGGATACCAGGGCGCCGGGGAGGTTCTGCTTGATCCAGCGGGTCGCCTCGATGAAGTCGACGCCGTAGTTCGCGTGCTCCTCGATGCCGGTGGCCACGGCGAAGACGTTCGGGTCGAAGATGATGTCCTCGGCCGGGAAGCCCACCTCGTCGACGAGGATGTCGTAGGCCCTCTTGCAGATCGTCTTGCGGCGCTCGAGGTTGTCGGCCTGGCCCTGCTCGTCGAAGGCCATGACGACCACCGCGGCGCCGTACTTGCGGCAGATCGTCGCCTCTCGGCGGAACTTCTCCTCACCCTCCTTCATGGAGATCGAGTTGACGATCGGCTTGCCCTGAACACAGCGCAGCCCGGCCTCGATGACCTCGAACTTCGAGGAGTCGATCATCAGCGGCACGCGGCTGATGTCGGGCTCAGAGGCGATCAGCTTGACGAAGCGGTCCATGGCCGCGACGCCATCGATCATGCCCTCGTCCATGTTGATGTCGATGACCTGAGCACCGCTCTCGACCTGCTGGCGCGCGACGGACAGCGCCGTCGTGTAGTCACCGTCGCGGATGAGGTTGCGGAACTTCGCGGAGCCCGTGATGTTGGTGCGCTCTCCGACGTTGACGAACAGCGAGCTCTCGACGATGTTCAACGGCTCGAGTCCGGCGAGGCGCAGCGCCGGCTGGGTCTTGGCAGGGGTACGAGGAGCCTTCCCCTCGACGGCTCGGGCGATGTCGGCGATGTGCGCGGGCGTCGTGCCGCAGCAGCCACCGACAAGGTTGACGAAGCCGCTCGTCGCGAACTCCTCGAGGATCGACGCGGTCTCGTGCGGAGCCTCGTCGTACTCGCCGAAGGCGTTAGGCAGACCGGCGTTCGGGTAGCAGGAGACGAAGGTGTCGGCGATCCGAGCCATCTCCGCGATGTAGGGCCGCATCTCCTTTGCACCGAGGGCGCAGTTGAGGCCGACGAGCAACGGCCGGGCGTGGCGGACGGAGTTCCAGAAGGCCTCGGTCACCTGGCCGGACAGGGTGCGTCCGGAGGCGTCGGTGATGGTGCCGGAGATCATGACCGGCCAGCGACGGCCGCGCTCCTCGAACAGGGTCTCAACCGCGAAGATCGCTGCCTTGGCGTTGAGGGTGTCGAAGATTGTCTCGATGAGCAGCAGGTCCGCACCGCCGTCGACCAGACCATTGGCCTGCTCGAGGTAGGCGAGCACCAGCTCCTGGTAGCTGACGTTGCGGGCAGCAGGATCGTTCACGTCCGGCGAGATTGATGCCGTGCGGGTCGTGGGGCCGAGAGCTCCTGCGACGAATCGTGGCTTGACTGGGTCGTTGGCGGTGACCTCGTCGCACTGCCGCCGTGCCAGGCGGGCCGCCTCGACATTTAGTTCGAACGCCACCTCTTCAAGGCCATAATCGGCGAGCGAGATCCGCTGGGCGTTGAAGGTGTTGGTCGACACTAGGTCGCAGCCTGAATCCAGATAGGCCCGGTGGATCTCGCTGATCGCATGGGGCTGCGAGAGCGTCAGCAGGTCGTGATTGCCCTGGAGGGATGCGGGCACGTCGGCGAACCGATCACCGCGGTATCGCTCCTCGTCGAAGGAGTACCGCTGGATCATCGTGCCCATCGCGCCGTCCAGGATCAGGACACGCTGAGCGAGCAGGCCCGCCAGGGCACCCGTCGCGTCGGGCCGAACCAGGGGGTTCGACATTCGCGCCTCCATTGTTGGAGGCGCCCTTCGTCAGCTTGCGCACGTCGAGCGTGGCGGACCATGGCCCGTCGCAGCGCCCCTCGACTGCTTTGAGCAATGTACCGCGCATCCCCGAGCTCCGGAATCAAGAAGCAGGCTGAGCAGACAGGAGTTCTCCGCATTGCTCGCGACCGACCGGGTCATCCCCGTCGCCCATGGCAGGACCTTCGATGCCCTCCGGGACGTCAGGGCCGGTCCGGCTTGAGCACCGGGGACTCGTCGATGCAGGATGTCGCGAACAAGTTCGCCGCCGCGACGGCCACCGAGGGCGACACCTGACGAAAAGCAGCACGCCTCCGCTGCCCGCGCCTGGTGCACCAGGCGCGCTGACTCTCCAGCGGACCCAGCGGCGAGCCAAGTCAGTGGGAACCAGGGCGTGAAGCAGCAGGCCGACGCTTGGGAGTACCACGTTTCAGGCGTCGTAAGACACGCTCAACGGCAGGAGCGGTCGCGACGGCACGCCGTCCAGAGACCGGATGCGCCCACCCCGAGCGGCGCTTCTGGACGGATGTCGTCTGTCTACCACCGCGCTGGGGTCGACTCAGCCGCTTCAGCAAGGTGGCCGCTGCTCAGCGAAAGGCCGGTGCCAGCGCGAGGGACGCTGTAGGCCAGCGATCATGCAAAGACTTGGCCCACTGCTGCGCAACGGCTGCCAATCGCGGCAGCCCGGCGAGCTCTGCCTGTTCCGTCGCTCCCGCCAGGCGGGGGACGATCATCGCCTGCCGGCTAGGGGCCACGATGCGTGCGTCTGGGGGAGGTGTGTCGGCCGTCAAGGCCGTCGGCATCAACCATGATGTCGACAAGAACGTCCAAGCGACGCCGGCCGCGGCTACATCGCCGTTGAACTCCTCGCTGTCGACGTAGGGCATCGCCTCGCGCACCTCAGCGCGGTAGCGCCGAAGCGCCTCCTGCGACAGCTCTTCTGGCAGCCTCCAGGCACACCAGCACGAAGGCCACGGCACGGTCAGATAGGCAACATCCCAAGCAGCGTGCCAGAACGAGGCCCCCTCGAAGTCGACCAGGTACACGCCGTGGAGCGTGGACACGTTGTTGTCCGGGCAGGCGTCCGTCGGCGACAGAACCGATCGGTCCGGTCGGGTCAAGCGGACACCAATGCTGCGGAGCTCATCAGCGGCATCGTCAGGCCAGTCCAAACCCGTGTCGGCCGCCAATCGGGTCAGGACTGCCGCTGCCTCGCTGAGCAGGCCTGGCAGCGGATCGGAGACCACCGGCAGCTCACCCGACCGCTTTAGCAACTCGGCGGAGAACCTGCCTGGCACACCCAGAGTGCTCACGTGCAATCGGGCGATAGCCCGAGCCCACTGCACCACCGAATCGCTAGCGTCCTCCGCGTCGTCGCCGAGCAACCGATCGGCGACACTGGCACCCCTGCCAAGATCACTCATAACCACCGCAGCTGGCGTCGAAGACTCCGCGAGCAGCACAGCCGCCGGAGCTGTGACCGGTAGCGAAGCCAGCGCGGCAGCCTCGCGCACCCAGCCCTCACCGGCCGTCGTGTGCTCCTTGAAAACGACCGTGTCCGTGCGCCCGTCCTGGTACTTAATGTGCACGCGGTGAACTGCTGCGCGCGGCCCTCCCCTCAGCCTCTCGGTTCGCGTGACGGTCGCAGTCGGAAGAAGCATCTCGACAAGGCCAGCTGCGTCGGTCACCGCGCCGTTCTAGCACCACCAGGCCTTGCAGGCAGCCCTCCTGCCCCGCGGTGAGCGACAGAATGCTCGGCACAGTTGACGTACACAACGGCGCCTATGTCCGGCTCCGGTGCATGTTTTCGATGTGTCCGCGGGCCCAGCCATGCCTTTGCACGTTCAGCGCGCGTTCCGTCTCGCCGGGGTACCGGTCACGTTGGCCGGCGGGGCGGGGAACGAGCGTCCGGATCGGCGGCGCGGTCCTCGCCGGTTGATGATGTGAACGAAGCTGTCTGGGGAGCGCCGAGATCCTGTCCCGCATCTCGGGGGATGGGTTCCGGATCGCCCGCCTGCTGCGGGCCCGCGACGGGTCGTGGGTCGTAGGGGCGTGGTCGACGGCTTACGTGGAGGGGGGGCAGCCAGGACCGGCAGGACGGTGGGGCCAGCTGCTGGCCGCCGCCCTACGCTCTATGAGTGAGCCGGATCTTCAAGACCAGCTTCGCGTCGGTGTACCCGCACTACCTGATGAAGGTCGAGAAGAAGGGGCGGACGCAGCTTGAGCTGCACCAGGTGATCGAGTGGCTGACCGGCTTCGACGAGGCAGCTCTGCGAAGTCACATTGCGTCCGGTACGACTTCGAAGACTTCTTCGCGGCCGCGCGGCTCAATCCGCGCGCCTCGTCGATCACCGGAACCATCTGCGGAATCCGGCTGGAGAACATCGACGACCCGTTGATGCGCAAGATCCGCTACCTGGACAAGCTGGTGGACGAACTAGCCAAAGGAAAGCCGATGGACCGGATCCTGCGGGCGTAGCGGCGCCTATGGACGGCGACTCCTCCGCTCGGAACGACCGCACCGCGGCATGATCGGTCTGTGGCGAGGCGCAAAGCCCGGTGAAGCCAACGCTCGTGGTCGCGCTGAGAGGCTGCCGTCAGACAGGCCTTGACTCGCACATGACGTCTCACGGCGCATTGTCATTCGCCCAGTCCATCATCTTGATGTTGTAGGCGTTGGACGAATAGATGGCCGGGGGATAGGACTGCACCACCCGTGTAAGGCCGGTGTTGTCCTCGTTCAGATTCAGGTGGAAGTCGCCGTCCATGTGGATCCTGTCGGTGCGGCCATAGAACCCGTTGGCTTTACCCCCGCGGGACGCGAGGTGGGCCGCCTGATTCACGACGTCTCCCATGTAGACGACGTCGTTGATGCCGCTGCCCTTGTAGCCCGTCTTGATCATAAGCGCGCGGCCGTACGAGAGTCCGATGCCGAAGTGGATCGGCGTCGTATACCCCTTCTTCGACATCTTTACGTTGAGGACGTTCTCGAGCGCGTTAAGGCGACACGCCAGGGAGAAGACGTCGTTGATGTCGGTCGTGTTAGGGGTGTTGTACACCGCCCACACGCAGTCACCAACGATGTTGATCTCGCGCACGTAATAGTCGCTGTTGAGGATGGCGACTGTCTCCGAGATGAAGGCGCGGTAGATCTTGGCCAGTCGTGGCCGCTTGTACTGGCTGGGGAGGTTGGACGAGTCGCGAACGTCCACGAAGAGCGCCGTGCAGAATGCGTAGAAGCCGTTCGTGAAGGTCAACTTGTCCCGCTCGGGCAGCGACTTCGTCTCCTCGAAGCTGCCGGACGGCTGATTGAGGATCTCGTCCAGTCGGCACAGGCTCGCGTCGAAGTCGTAGCTCTTGTGGTTTCCGTCCATCATTCACCACGTCTCCCAGGCAACGATCGTCGCGGTCGGGCCGAGCAGCAGGATGCCAGCCAGTACAAGGCTCAGCCCGATGTTCCCTGCTCGGCCAAAGCTTGAACAGGAGGGGCCCGACAAGACGGCACATCTGCAACGGCGTCGGCGTGTCACGTGCATCCTGACCGATGGGCCGACGCGGACCGTCCTATGAGCGCGTCGCCCGCACTCCCGTACGACGCTTCTGCCCGAGCTTCACTCGCCGATATGCGCTGGCTGACATGAGCGATGCTGGGCCGGTGACGGGTCCGCTTGCGAGTGCACCGAGGCGGGTCGCGCCAGGTGCCCGAGGGGTGTCTCCGCCTGGTTGCGCACTTCTCCCACGGTTCTCCATGCCGCTGAACTGGGGATTTGCGCCGGGAGCCACGAAGACGTGCAGCTCCAGGTACGGGCGGGGGCGGCGAGGGCGCCGCGGTTGTTGTCGCTCATGATGTCCAAGGGCGCGGCATCATGGGGGGATGAGCGAGGACGAAAAGACCGACGCGTACGCCCGGGTGATGTTGACTGAGGCGCGCGAGGAGCTGGTGCGCGCCGACGGCAAGGCGGGCCTGCTGCTCGCTGCGTCGGGGGTAGGTCTCGGTGCACTGCTCGGGGGGTTGCTGTCGAGGAACTGGACGCCGTTCTCCCTCGACAACCGGGTCGAGTGGCTGTGGTGGCTGGGCGTCGCAGCCGCTGCGTACGCGCTGTCTCGGCTCGGGAGAGCCGTGTGGCCGCGTACGGTCCGGAAAGGGTCGCCGCCGGATGTCGTCGCGTACTACGGGGACGTTAACAGATACGAGAAGAAGCCTCTCGAAGAGTTGAGGGCGGTCTTGCGCACGTCGGCGCAGGACCCCACAAGCAGACATGTCGACCAGCTCCGGCAGGTAAGCCTCATCGTCCGCGCCAAGTACGCGGGCGTCCGGGCGGCGCTCGTCGCGCTGCCGGCGGCTGCGCTGCTGTGCGGTGCCGCTGTCGTGATGAGCGACGTGCTGAAGTAGGTCAGCGCAGGCGCATGCCGCGCAGGTGCGCGCGGCGGGCCTTCCGGTCGAGCGCGGCCTTGAGCCGGACCGGGTTCTGCGCCTCGTACGTGAGGACCTTCGCCACCTCGGCGCGGGCCGCTTCCTCGGGCCGGACGGTCTCGCCCGCGAGGACCGCCGAGCAGTAGTCCGCTCCGTGGATCTTGCACCACAGCGACGTGAGGAGCTTGCCTTCGCGCTCGCCGTCCTCCCCCGGGACCTTGTCGATCGTGACGTCCTGCCACAGGTCCGTGCTGACCCCTTGGCACGGACACGTAACGGCGAGGTAATCGTTGTCCTTCGCCCAGTCCCAGACGCTGCCGGTGACGACCATCTGGTCCACATCCGCCTGCTGAGCAGCCTTCGCGGCGTAGTTGACGGCCCGTCCGGCCCAAACGGGCTCCTGATGGGCGGTGCGCGGGATCCCAACACGCTTCACGAGCAGCGGGCTCGCAGCGACGCCGACCTTGAGGCCGGTCGTCTGCAGGTCCTCCCACTTCGCGCCAAGCCGCGGGACGAGGTGGCGGAAGCTGAAGGTCTTGATCGTGATCCCGGCGCAAACCGCACGCTCCATCCGCTTCTCGCCCCAGAACAGGCCGATCACGCCGTCGCCCTGGATAGCCGTGAAGTCGACGTCGAACTCGCCGAGGATCTGCACGACGCCGCCCGTGGAAGCCTCGTAGATGCTCGCGGCGGACGCGGGCTTCCTGTTGAGCACGATCCGGGTCGAGTGGCGTAGGTCGCTCATCACTGCGACGACCTCGTTGACGCGGTGCCACCTCGGCACGTCGATGGGCAGCCCTCCGACGTCGAGCGAGTCGCCCTTCTCAACGATTGTAGGCATCGACGCGATCGCGTCCTTCACGTCGCCGTCGACGTCGTCGAGTAGGTCGTCCAGATCCACATTGGTCACGGGTGCCTTCTTTCGCCGCGGAGGACGTTACGGGCGGGCACTGACAGGAGGCCGCTTTGCGCTGGCGGTCAGGTGCAGTTCGCGGCGTACCACTGCTGCATCGCCAGGCTCTCGGCGTTGGAGGAGTACCAGCGGCGGCTGTAGTCGTAGGTGACCAGCTGCTGGTTGTTGTCGGAGAGGTTCTGCGCGAAAGCCGAGTCGGCGAGGATCGCCGGCTGGTAGGCGGCGCCGCACTGCGCGGCGAGGTGCGCCGCGCTGTTCACGACGTCGCCCATGTACACGATGTCTGCGATCCCGCTCCCGCTGTACCCGGCCTTGATCATCAGCGCTCGTCCGTACGACAGGCCGATTCCGGCGCGCAGCGGCCCCTTGTAGTCGGCGTTGGCGAGCTTGTAGTTGAGGAGCTTGAGGAGGCTGTTGGCGTAGTACGCGAGGCGGAACACGTCGTCCATGTCGGTCTTGAACGGCGTGTTGAAGACCCCCCACACGCAGTCACCGACGATGTTGATCTCGCGGGCCTTGGGGCTGCTGTTCAGGAGCGCGACCAGTTCGGAGATGTAGGCCCGGTAGAGCTTCGCGAGAGCTGGCCGGTTGTAGATGTCGGGCAGCTTCGACGAGTCGCGGATGTCGATGAAGAATGCCGCGCAGTAGGCGTAGAAGCCGTTCGCATACGTGAGCGAGTCGCGGTCCGGCAGCGAGTCCTTCTCCTCGTATCGCCCGTGCGGCTGCGCGAGGATGCCGTCGATCCGAGCGGCGGAGGCCGCCACGTCGTACGGCTTGTGATTGCTGTCCATGTCAGCCGCCTCCAGTGGTGAGTGTGCCGCCCGCTTGCGCCGGTGTCACCTCGTGACTCCGCTTTGTCGACCGCGACAGTAGGGCGGCGCGTCCCGACAGAACGGCTCGTCGATTCTTCGGGGACGCGTCCTACCTCCCAGGCGTGATCGAGCACCGGCCGTCGCTCTGCTCGCCCTCGTCGACGACGTCCTGCAGCGGACCCGCAGGGCGCGAGGCCGCTCCGCCGCCTCGCGCGGCCTCTGCTGGAGCTGGGCAGGCCCCGGGGCGCCCAGAAGACCGGCTCTGCTCGGTGCGGCGAGACGTCTCTGAATCTTCCCGCGCAGCTTGG
>JAUJOO010000028.1 GCA_030447585.1 Nocardioidaceae bacterium
TCATCGACTTCTCGCCTTACTGGCGCCCGGCTGCGTACGCCTCCGCGGTCGTCGCGGTCGACGGCGTGCTGTGGTTCGGCGCGGGCGAGGCCTTGTTGCAGCGCGCCGCTGATGAGGCGGGAGCCCTGATCTTCCGGCTGATCGCTCTCAACGAGAGCTCTCGCGTTGACGCCGTGGTGCTCGACGAGCTGCCACAGTTCAACGCAGCAGCGTCGATGATCGAGAAGGTCCGCATTGGCTAACGGCATGCGGTTCGAGTTCGTCGGGCGGGTCATCGAGTGGCGGGGTCCGTCGCCGTACTACTACGTCGCCGTGCCGGCGTGGGGCCTATCTCCGGGTAGTCGGGTGGTCGGTAGGGACGAGCGCAGCGGCGCAACGGCACGCCAGCTGGCATCACCTCGGCGGCGGAGGCACGTGACGCACCCTCTTCCCGCCGGGGCCGTTGTCGCGGCTCGAGGAACTCCGGAAGAATGTGCTCGTGATTCCTGATGCCGACCGCTGGAACCACAACATCCACTACCACCGCCTCATCGAGCGCGCACTGCCGCAAGGCTGTGCGTCCGCCTTGGACGTCGGCTGCGGCGAAGGTGTGCTGGCGCGGCAACTACGACGGCAGGTGCCCGAGGTCGTCGGCATCGACCTGGATGAGCCAAGCATCATGCTCGCGCGGCAACAGAGCTCATCATGCGGAATCCGCTTCGTCGTGGGGGACGTCTTCACCTACCCCTTCGACCCAGCTTCGTTCGGAGCCGTCACCTCGGTCGCGACGCTTCACCACCTTGATGCACGGGCGGGGCTGGAGCGCATGGCCGACCTGCTCAAGCCTGGTGGGACACTGGTGGTTGTCGGGTTGGCTCGCAGTCGACTGCCGCGGGATCTGCACCGAGAACTGTGCGCCACCATGGTGCACCGCATACACCGCATCCGGCGGGGCTACTGGGAGCATTCAGCCCCGACCGTCTGGCCACCGCCCATGACTTACGGCGAGATGCGCGCACTCGCGATGACATCACTTTCAGGCTGCGTCTTCCGCCGCCACGCCCTGTGGCGCTACTCCATCACGTGGACGAAGCCGGACACGTGACAGTGTCCCGAGCGGCGCTTCTGGATGGGAACGCTCCGCTCGCAAACGACCGCACGGCGGCAGAAGCGGATGTCACTCGGGCGGCGTGCTGCGTCGTACCTCTGTCACCATCGGCGCCCTCACCGACGATGGTGGCTACCGGCGCCAGAGCAGGTGGTGGACGACTCCGCTGGGTCTCGGCACCTCGTCACGGTGGAAGCGGTCGTCGAGCTCGCTGGGTGAGTGCCAGAGCTGACTGCCCGAGCCGAGCTCGATGGGTGCGACCGCGACGTGAAGGGTGTCGACGAGGTCGGCATCGAGGAAGGCGCGGATGGTCTGCGCTCCGCCGCCGAGCCGCACGTCCTGACCCGTGGCCGCCTCCCGAGCACGTGACAGGACGTCGGCTGGATCACCCGAGACGAAGTGGAACGTGGTGTCGGCGAGGGCGAACGAGGGCCGTGGGTGGTGGGTTAGCACGAAGACAGGCGTGTGGAACGGTGGCTCCTCGCCCCACCAGCCCTTCCACTGCTCGTCCTGCCACGGACCGCGTTGTGGGCCGAACTTGTTGCGTCCCATGATCTCAGCGCCGATGTTGCGGTGGAAGTCGCGGATCAGGTAGTCGTCCAGCCCCTGGCTGCCGCCGGGCTCAGTCCGGTTCGGCCAACTCGCCGTGGCCATGGCCCACGCGCCCAGGGCGCGAGGGTCGGCGTGGCCGAACGGCCGCTCCAGGCTCTGCCCTTCGCCGGCACCGAACCCGTCGGCGGAGACGAAGAAGTTGTGGACCCGTAGCGCTTGTCGCATGACGCTCCCTTGTGGTCGGCGTTGACGTATGACATGTGACGGGCGGCGAACTCATCGCTGCTCGGAGCGGTGTCCCTCACCGGCGGAGCGACAGCGGCAGATGAGGATGCTGGTAGACGTTGTGGACCCCGAAGTACGTGGTGGACCGGCGGGACGACGGCCGAGCTGCCGAAGTCCCCAAGCGCAAGCTGCTTCAGCAGCACGGGGCTGCCTTATGTGACGGTGTCACGTGGTCGGACGAGATGCGCTTGGCGCGCGAGCCGTGCATGTCGGAACTGTTCGTCCCTGTTGCCCACCATGATCCCTACCTCCTTTGGCGGCCGCCAGCGGGTCGTCCGCTCGTCCTGGTCGCAATGCGCCGCTCGTCATCGCTCCGGCAGCTGGCTCGGCCGTACCCGGCGCTGCTGAGCGCCACAGCAGGTACGCGCGGGCCAGCTCCCGCAGGTATGCCACCTCATCGTGCGTCGGCAGCGGCGAGCTCGGCGTCGGATGCAGCGCGGCGGCCCGGACCTCGTCCGGGCCTCGCGCAGGCGCGGCCGGCAGCTCGTAGCCCTCGGCGCGTAACCGCTCGGCAAGCGCCGGTACGTGGCGGAGATTGCGCTGCTTGGGTGGCGCCTCGTCCTCGAGCACCGTGGTGAAGGCCCACATGCCGACCGCCGGCGCCGTGGTCTGCACCGCACCGACCCCGAGCAGGTAGACCTCGTACAGTTCCGCCAGGCGCCGATCCGGCCCGCCCAGCACGGCGTCGAGCGCCTCCCGCCCGTGGCCTGCCGCAACCTCGCCCCTGTCGGCGTTGACACGCACTGCCCAGCTGGTGCCCTGCGACCTGCCCACCGTGCGCAACTCGCCGTGCGGATAGGACCAGCCCGAGACCGTGACATCCACCCACGCGCCGCAGGCTGCCGCGACCGCCGCCTGCACTGCCGGGCCCACCCGCTCGAGCACCGCCGCCATGCCCTCATCTGGCAACCTGGAGACATCCAGAAGCAGCTCGAAGCGTGGCCGTCCGTCCTTGTCCGGCGACAGGCGCAGCGCCCCCCACGTCACCGGCGCAGGCACGTCCACCGGGCCGTTCAGGCTCCCACTGGCCTCGAACACGCGATCCTCGCCCATGAGCCCACCTCTACCCACTGCGGTCCTGCGCGTTCCCCCGGTGGTTCGCCTGGTCGGCGGGTAGCTCCGCGGGCAGGCTGGCATCCGCCCGAGTCGCGGCAGAAGCGGACGTTGGTGCGGTCCTCGCAACCGTCGTGTCACCTGCCGGCTCCGGTGCCTGTGACTGCTGAGTTCACGGGTCGTTCGGCAGCGACGGAGAACCACCAGAGCAAGTGCCTATACCCCGGTTCGACACCTGACGACCATCGGGGCCTAACGAAGCGTGAACCGCTGCTTCAACTCGACGCCTCGGTTGTAGGTCCAGCGATGTTCGAACTGCAGACGTCCGACGACGATGCCGGGCGAAATTCCGACGTCCTCAGCGAACGCTTCAACATCGGCATTGGTTACGAGCTGGCTGAGCTCGGCTTCGCGTCGTCGCGGGATGAGCAACTGCGAGGCGTACGCGTCGGCCTCCTGCTCGTGACCGCTGTGCTTGGTCTTGTCGTCGTTGATGAACGCATCCTTCTTGGAGTGGATCAGCAGATGTGCGATCTCGTGGAAGAAGGTGAACCAGACGATGTCGCTCCACTTGTGTCGGAAGCTCAGCTGGACAATGGCCTTGTCAGAGTTGAGCCAGCGAGCGGCCCCGTTGATCCTCGCGCCCTTGATCTCGGGTTCCCCGACGAGGGCAACCCCGACGGATGCGCACAGCTCCGTGAGCTTCGGCCACCAGGAGTTCGGATCTGGGTCACGGGTTAGCGCTTTGAACGTTTCGAGGTGTGAGTTCAGGGCCGCCTTGTCGAAGGGCTTAGTCGCGACCTCGCCAGCCCGGATCTCGCCGAGACGCAGCCATGCGGCGACAGCACCTGGCTCGCTCGTGAAAGCAGCCGAGGTGCGGTAGGCAGTCGGCTTGTGCCAGAAGGCCTCCCAGGCCGCAAAGTTCGCGACGCCGAAGAAGCGACAGAGTTCACGTACGCGGTCAATGGGGTCTTTGCACGCGGCGACTAGTCCCCTGGCAACAAGTTCTTTGTAGGGGATTAGGTCGAGCCACCCGACGTCTGCCGCCAGGGTCTTGGCCTCGTCCTGCCGGGATCGAAACTCTTGGTGTGCAACTTCCAGGCGGTTCCACGTCGCTGCGTGAACCCCGGTCGCCTTCTCGAGGAGTAGTGCGGTCTCGGGTGTGATGCCCACCTGACCGCGGCTGATCTGGTTGATGTGCTTGGTGGAGAGTCCCGTGCGCCGAGCGAGCTCCGTTTGCGTCATCCCACGATCGTCGAGTACCTCGGACAGCGTTTCGCCGGGCGGGAAGACGAGGTCTGGCGAGTATGCGTACGTCGTGGCGACCATGTTGATCATCCTCTCTCAGTGGTAGTCGACGACTTCGATGATGGTGACTGCCTCAACGTGCCGCCACGGGTCTCCGTTCTCGCCGCCGTCGATCGGTGGGTGAGACCGAAAGACCAGCCGGTGTGGGTGATGGACGTCCAAGGCGAAGCACCCAACCCGATCGGCCGTGAGCGCGTGGCAGCGCCCAGGCATCCCTCGCATGTGCGCCAGGGTTGACGCCGCCTGAAGCTGCTGAAGTCGCAGGGCGATCTTCTTGGCACCTACGTCCCCGAACTGCCTCTGGAGCGACTCGAGCCGCGAGAAGAACTGGCGAGTCTTCTCGTCGGAGAACAGGACGTCCACGGCTCTCTCTGTCAGGCGGCAAACCGTCGGATGTAGGCGAGAGACTAGCGATCTAGAGCGCCTCAGCGTGGGCCTAGCCCCTCCTTGGCGTGTGCACAGGATCATACACCCGGGCGGTAAACTTTTCCTCAGCTATACTGAGGACCACATCGGTACACGCAGATCGAGTCTTGAGTCCGACGACCTAGCCATCACATGCCGAAGCCAACGAGGTATCGGACCGCTGACGCAAGCACCACCACGAAGTGTCCGAGGCAGCGGCTGAGATGGATCGAGAACCGAGCACGAGAGGCAGGCAGGGACTTGGCACACATCACGCACGACATCCTCGCGACGCACGCCCAGGAGAAGGTCAATGTCCCGAGTGACAAGGCCAAGCAGCGCCGCGGCCAGGTGAACCACCTACGGACGCGGCTCGAGACGCACATCGCAGGTCACCCGGACTATGACCTCGTCAAGCTCCGCGGCTCGGGAAGCACCGCGAAGCACACCGCGATCCGCGGCGGCGGTTCGGATGCCGATGTCGCCGCGTACGTTCGCGCGTCTGCCGTCGGGGGCGTCGCCGCACCGGAGGCCGGGCTCCTCGAGTGGCTGAAGGAGCGGTGCCAGGAGGTGTACGGCGCGACGAAAGTCGCCGAGGACTTCAAGATCTCCGACCACGCGGTTGGTATCCAGATGATCGGCACCGGCCTGAAGATCGACGTCGCCCCCGTCCTGTACGAGGGCCTCCCCAACGACCAGGGCCACCTCGTCACCCGCCAGGGCACCCGGGTGCTCACGTCCGTGACGCAGCACCTGAACTTCCTCAACAGCCGGGCCATCGTCGCCGGCAGCGGATACAAGGAGCTCATCCGCCTGCTCAAGGCGTGGATCCGGCACAGCAAGCACGAGGACGACGACTTCCGCTGCAAGAGCTTCCTCATTGAGCTCGTGGTCGCGCACCTGTGGGACGTCGGCTGGAACGGCGAGAAGCTCGCCGTCAACAACTACCCGCGCGCGTTCGAGCAGGTCCTCGCGTACATCAGCGTGACGGGGATGAGCACCCCGATCGTGTTCACCGACCACTACGAGGCGACCTCGCTGTCGTCGTCTTACGACCCGATCCAGGTGTGGGACCCCGTCAACCCAGCGAACAACGTCGCTGGCTCGTACACGGCCATCGACCGCAAGCGCCTCGTCGAGCGCGCCGCCGACTGCCTCGACGCAATCGTGTGGGCAGCGCAGGCCCCGACGAAGTCGATCGCAAACGAGTGCTGGCGCAGGCTGCTCGGCCCGACGTTCGGTGGTGCGTGATGACCGGCACGATGACCGCGAGCACGACGTTCACGATCACCGACGCCCGGTACGTCGCCTCGAAGCTCGGTGCCGACCTTGGCTACCTTAGAGCCGTTTACGGCCGCCCGGCCCAGACCAAGATCGACGACTACGTCGAGGAGGTCGCACAACTACTCAAGGCCGGTTACCTCGATACGGTCGACTACGGCTTCATGGATAGCGGCGACGCCTGGAAGCTGCGCCTGCGATACCGCGCCACCGTCGGGGGCCAGCTGATCGACGTGAGCCCGGGTGGGATACGGACCACGATCAACACGACCGGTCTGCGCTTCCACAGCTTCCTCCGCTTCAGCAACAGCTGGTTGACGCTGCCCCGGCCGCAGCAGGAGACGTTCGAGAAGACGCTGCCCTTCGTCCGCACGTTCGGCGACGAGCCGAAGGTCGGCAGCGGCACGACCTCGACCGGTACCGGCTACGGACGCAACGGAACCGGCCTGTCCCGCGACCTTTACATCGACCTCAGCTGACCCGGCCCGATCCGGCCTCACAGCCCACTGACCAAGCACCGACGAGCAGAGGTAGACGATGCCCGACCAAGACGATCTGTTCCACCCCGTCATCGAACTGCCCGAAGACGTCCGGGAGCAGCGCTACCGGCGCCTCGTAGGCCTTGATGAGCAGAAGATTCGCCTGCAGAAGGAGGCGACCGTCCTCACCGTCCCCGACCGGCTGCAACAGTGGGCGAAGAAGCACCACGGCGGTCAGGTCTCCGCCTTGGACCTGCTCGGTGACCGGGCGCCGCTGATCGTGTTCGGCGGCGACGTCGGCACGGGCAAGACTGCGCTGGCCGAGTCGTTCGGGTGCGACCTGTCGACGCGCCTCGGGCTGCCCGTGCTGCTTTACCGGCTGAAGCTGACGACGCGTGGCTCCGGGCTCGTCGGCGAGATGACGACGCTGATCAGCGACGCGTTCAGCGTGATGGTCACCGAGGGCCGGAAGGCCAAGGGGAAGAACGGCGCGAAGAGCGTCCTGGTGATGGTCGTCGATGAGGCCGACGCGGTCGCGCAGTCCCGTGAGCAGCGGCAGATGCATCACGAGGATCGCGCCGGCGTCGACGCGTTCCTGGAGGGGGTCGACTCCCTCGCCGGGGAACAGCTCCCCGTCCTCATCGTGATGTGCACGAACCGGCTGGGCGCCCTCGACCCCGCGCTGCGCCGCCGCGCCGCCGCGACGTTCACGTTCGGCCGCCCCAGCCCGGAGCAGCGCCGCGTCGTCCTCACCGATGCCTTGAACGGGCTCGGGCTAAAGGCCGCGACGCTCGACCAACTCGTTAAGCTCACCGGTGAGCGCGACGGCCGCGTCGCGTTCACCTATTCGGACCTGACGCAGCGTCTCGTCCCGTCGATGGTGATGGCCGCGTTCCCAGACGGGCCGGTCACCGATGACATCGCACTCGCTGTCGCCGAGGACATGGCGCCTACGCCGTCCTTTCCCGAGGCAAAGGACTGAGACGACGGTGCAGACGAACGTGACGCCACTCGACAAGCAGGGGCGGAGCAGCGTCCGCATCACCGGCGACGACTACCAGTGGCGGATCGTGTGGGGCTCGTGCCTCGCGATGCTGCACGACACGACCGTCGGCGCCGCGAACCCCATCGTCGCCGTCGGCGTCGAGGTCGACGACGCCGGCAACGTCGACGACGTCGTGCTGCACCGCCAGCAGCCCCCGGACCGGCACACGCAGGTTAAGTGGGCCGTCGACTGGAAGACACCGCTCGGTCTCGAGTGGCTCAGCAGGCAGAAGAAGACGGAGCAGCCGCTGCTCGCGAAGCTCGCCTCGTCACGCAGGCTCCTTGACGGCCGCGGCGTGCCGTTCGAGATGAGCCTGCTGACGAACCGGGCTCCCGACCCGGGTGACCTCCTGATCGCCGGGCGCGACGCCCGCACCGGCCTGCTGATGCCGGCCGCGGCCGAGAACGGCCCCAAGTCCGCCAAGGGTGCGGCACGCATCGCGTGGGCGGAGGCCGCCTGGGTTGACGAGGCTGAGCTCGTCGAGCTGCTGGGCGTCCTCGAGTTCGAGTACGCGCATGACAGCAAGCAGACGAACGCGGCGCTCAGCACGGCGATGACGGCCGTTGGGCTGCGCAGCGACGACACGGCGGTCCAAGCCGGCGCGGACTGGGTCGCCAAGCAGGTCCGGAGCAGCCGCCGGCGTCTGACGGTCGGCGACGTCACCGCCAGCATCGAGCGCCTCGGCCTGCGTGCCGGCCAGGTGTGGAGGACCGTGTCGATCGCAACACTGAAGCCCGACCCGCTCGCGAAGCAGGCGACGGTCGCCCTCGACTGGGTCGACCGGTTCGACGGCGTCGACGAGTGGAGCAAGCGCCGTCCGCTCGCGCCCGCGACGTGGGAGCAGCTCGCCGCCGACGTTGCCGAGCTACCGAAGTACGTCGAGTCCGGCGACGGCATCCTCCTCACGGGGAGCCTGCGCCAGGCGACCGGGTTCGCTGTCGGAGCCGCGTTCCGGCGCGTGGCCGGGTTCGACATCGCCGTCCGGCAAGGTCCGCAGCTGTGGCACTCCCAGGAGGAATACGCCCCCATCGCGGTGACCGTCGGAGATCTCGAGGAGCTCCGGGACGGAGTAGGAGCCGGTGACGGTCTCGCGGTCGTCGTCCAGATCGCCCGGCCCGCACTGGGTGCCGTGCGTGATTGGGTCATGGCGGCCGGCCTGCCGATCCGGTCACTCGTCGCGATCGAGCCGGCGGGCGGCATCTCCGACCAGGCCATCGGTGACCCGGCGACCGCGCTCGCTTTCGCTGTCGCGGTCCGGAACACCGTCAGCGACCTCGCCCGCGGGCACGACCGAATCCATCTGTTCCTCGCCGGGCCCCTCGGCATCTCCATCCTGCTCGGTCAGCGCTGGAACCGGGTGAAGGCGACGACGGTGTACGAGGACCTCGTCGATGACGGCTACGCCCCGGCGTTCCACATCAGTGCCTGAAACGAGCCGCAAGTCTTCAAGTCACAACGTGAGAGCCCGGGCGGGGTGCACGACCGTTGCGGTCTTCCGCGAAGACGGGGTGCCGTACACGGCAGGGTGACGCCCGCTCATCGGCATGGGCGGGCGTCTCGGGCGGCCAGCAACCCGTCCATATGACCGGTTCTGCACCCACGAGCCGGACGTCTACGGACACCCCAACTCCCGCGTCCTCC
>JAUJOO010000029.1 GCA_030447585.1 Nocardioidaceae bacterium
ACTACCGGCGCAACACCTTCGAGCCGGCCGCAAGAGCTGCAGGCTGGCCCCGCACCCCCGAGGGGCGCTGGGCGTGGACCTTCCACTCGCTGCGCCACGTCTTCGCCACCTGGGCCCTGGCCCAGCCCGGCGCCCGCATCGAGGACGTGTCCCGGCTCCTCGGGCACTCCACCGTGCGGGTCACCCAGGACCTGTACATCTCCCCCGACGGGGATCTCTTCGAGCGGTTCTACCGGGCGACGGCCTAGCAGGCCAGAGTCGTCACCTCTACGACCGGTTCTTGGAATGGATTCGACCGGTCGCATGACGAACCCACGCGCAATATGCCTATGAAGGTGCAATCGAGAGGATGAACGGCATACGCGCCGCGATAGGGCGCGCTTCCGAAGTCCCGCGTGTCGTGATTCGGAGTGCCTGATCTGTGCGCTGCGCCTTGCACCCCGGCTTGCCACGTCGGGTAGGAGCACGCGGCCGAAGCCATAGCTGCCCGTCACCACGCGAGCGGCCTGTTCGCTCCTGGGCGAACTGTGACGGCATGCAGAGTCGATCGCCCTCAGCTCAGAGGAACGTCCGCACCCCCGGCCCGGGCGGAATCCCCTTCGACCGTAGAATCCTCACCAGCCGGGCTGTTCGATGTGGGCAACAACGCGAAGATGACCATCTCGACCGGACGGCAGCACGCGGTTCGACGTAGCACCCTGCTAAGGATCGACTGCCAATGGAGGTGATCGGCATCACACAGCGCCCCGGCCAGCACGCGGCACACGCCCGTGCCGCCGGCCGAGCCTGGCGCATTTGGAGCAGCAGGGGATGATCCAACTCCCGGGTTCCCCGCCTCCGGTCCAGCTGCCCACTTTCGGTGAGGTGTACAAAGTCGCGGGCCACATCCAGAACCCGTGTGACAAGAAGCCGAACCGTCGCGCACTAGTCGTCGGGGTGCCCGGCGACCTCCACGGTCGCATCCGGCTCGTCACCCGCACCAAGGACACTGACCGCAAGGGTGTGCCCTCCCCGAAGGACCCCGCAATGGGGTTCGACCTCGACGGCGTTTGGGGCCACTACCGGTCAGTCGACGCGCGCCTGTGGGTGCCGCCCGACATCGTCTACGTCGGGGTCCTCTACCCGGACATCGTCGAGGAGATCTGCCGCTACTACAAGATCATCGGGACCGTGTCATGAGCGCGCTCACGGAGCTGCAGGCAGGAACGCCGGCCACCGCGTTCAGCGATCTACTGACCAGGACCGTTCGTGCGGTCGGCTTGCGCCGCGGGTTCCCGCCGCCGGGCGGAGGCCAGTGGAGCACTGCCAGTGCGAGCGAGGTCGCCGCCGAATTTCTCGCCCGGGAGCGCACCCCTAAGGTGCTCGAAGCACTGGCTCTGTCCGCCGGTGACGACGGTGAACTCGCAGGCCAGCTGCAGGGGATAGTTCGGAACTACCTCCGGGACCGTGGACGCACCACCGAGATCGGCCGCCTCGTAGTCAGGCTCCGTCGAGCGCTCAAGCACCCGAGGTACCAGAAGCTTCCCGGTGACCGGTTCACCCTTGACGGAGGGCCCACGGACGCGTCTCGGGTCCCCCCCGACGACCTCGTGGCCGCCACCGCCGGACTCCACATCGACTTCGGCACCTGGACGCCGCTGTCGAAAAGGCGACCCCCATTCGCCACCGCCGAGTCCATCCACGCACTGATCGACACCGTCCTTGCTGCCGCTGCTGGATCTTTGCGACCCGCTGACATTGCACACGCGATCGCACCCGTCCTCCAGGTCGTGACGTCCAATGAACTCGTCGAGCTCGACATCGGCGACCCGCCGTCGGAAACCGTCGACGACGGAGCCGTCGACTACCTCGGACTCGACGTCCCCGATCTTGCACGAGCCATCGAGATCTTCGAGCTCCTGAGCGACCGGGAGAAGATCGCTCTTGGGTGCTGGGAGCTCGGTGCCCGTGAGCTCGCGCCGCTGATCGGGCTGGGGCACAGCCGAGCGAACGACATCAAGCAGAACGTCATCGCCATACTCAAGGAAGAGCTCGCTACCGAAGAAAACGGGCAGAACATTGCGGAAGGCCTGATGATGTTCGCAAAGATCTGGGTGGACAGTCGGACGAGGTCCGATGGTGAAACGTACCGAACCCAATGATGGAACGGCGACCCGAGCATCCGCTTGACATCGACCTCCTGAGCTACGCGCTCCGTGAGGCCGACGCTGAGCTGACCACGCAGGTGGACACCCACCTCGAGGAATGCCTGCTGTGCAGGATCCAGCTCAAGCGCATCCGACGAGACGACCTCGACCATGGCGACACCAGCGACTTGGGGCTCGAGTTCCCGGAGATCTCAGCGGTCGTCGTCGACATCGTCGCTGGGAACAACCGGCCTGACACGATTGAAGGCGGTCAGGTGTGGTTCGCAGGGAGCTGCCGCCGGACCGCGATCTGGCTCTCGCACGTCGACATGGACCACGACTTCGCTGTCGGGTACGGAGCCACGCTCGACACGGCGGCGGCAGACCACACCGCGCTGATCGTCCGTAGCGAACCGCTGGACCGAGACATCGCCATCTTCACGTCGGTCCCCGGCACCGTCCCGCTCGACCAGCTCACGCTCTACGTCGACACGATCAACATCAGCGCCAGCGTCAACGCAGTCATCACAGCGAATGATCTGCCGAGCGCTACGCGTCCGACGGTGAGCCTTCCCGATGGTCTGCGGATCGGTTCACCAATTGAGGGCCCCACTGACGCCCGCCTCGAGTTCCGGCAACTGCTCGCTGACGACATCGCCGCCCTCGACCCAGAGACCGATGACGACGACGGCGACAGCGGTTTCGACCTGCCGCCAGCCGCTGCCAGCGAATTCGATGCGTTCGACGAGATCGTGAGCCATATCCGGTTTGAGCTCGAAGCCGACCTTTCGACCCGTCGACCAGGTTTGTGCAAGGTGCTACCGCTCGAAGGTCCGGTCGTCGGATCGTTCGCCCGGACAATGCGGCTGCTTCCAACCGCGTCCGTGCAGGAAGTCACCTGCAAGATGCTGGTCTTCACTGTTGAACCGGCCGTCAAGCATCGCCCGAGGTTCGACATGGAAGCCGCATACGACCTGCTTCTCAGCACCGGTGCCGACTCCGTGGCGATCACCGGCTCCGACGAGCCCTACCAGGCGAAGGTGTTCGTCGCGCCACTACTGCGGCCCGGCTTCGACCTGCCGCGTGCGGACCATCGGGCTGACCCGCGTGCGGCGTACACGTCGCGACCGTTGCTCAAGGCGGTGTTCGACTACCTCGAAGGCGACGCGTTCCCCATCGAGCATGAGGCCCCGCCGTCCGATGAGCAACCAGCCAGTCCGGATCTGGTCAGCTTCTTCGCCATTCGATCACGGGACGCGATCACGAAGCTGAAAACGATCCGGGCGCAGAAGGGCAAGAACGTCGCGTTGAAGGCATTGTCCGTTGACGCTGACGGCATGGCCCTCCACCAGGCACTAGCGACCTACGGGAGCCTTGACGATCTGCTCGACCGACTTGAGGACATCACGGGGCCATGATCCGACGTGTCGCGCTGGAGAACTGGCGAGCCTACGAACGTGCCGAGATCCCATTCGAGCCCGGCACCACCTTCATCGTCGCCCCGAACGGGATCGGAAAGTCCTCACTACTCGAAGCGGCGCACTTCGCTATCAGTGGCGAACTCGACAGCGCCGTCTCCCCGGTATCGCTGGGCGCAACCCAAGCGACCGCCGAGGTGTCGTTGCAGATGCCTGGCAACGGAACTGTCGTGATCATCCGGCGAACGATCACCACCGCCGGCGAAATCGACCTCAAGATGACTATCAACGACGAGGAGATCGCCGCAGCGGACTACGTAGCAGAACTCGATCGCGGGTTCCGGGCCACACCGGAGTTCCTGGCCCGGAACGCGCTGCTGCGCGACGGGCTGAGGGAGATCGCGCACCCGGACCTCCGCACCCTCTTGTCTCGTGCGTTCGATCTCGATCGGAAACGTGCCGAGGCGGAGCAGCTCGCGACGCTTGCCGCGGACCACTTCAGCGCCGCCGAGGCTCTGAGCAAGGCCATACGAAGCGAAGAACGGCAGGCAGGACGGGTCGAGACCGAGCTCGATACCGCTCAGACCGAGCTGGCCCAAGCCGAAGAGAAGCTTTCGGGAACTCGTAGGCAGGTCGAAGTGCTCACCGAGGCTCGAGATGTGTACCTCGAGCAGGCGGCGCTGGCGAAGCGACTGGCAGCGTGGGAGGAGAGCGCGGCAGCGCTCCTGATCGATGCTCGAGCCCACGTTTCTACGGCCGATGTCGACTCACTCGCCGAGGACATCGAGGGTGCGTTGAATGAGGCGGAAGCAGCGCTTGAGCGCGAATCGGAACGCGCGGCGCTCGTCCGAGCGCAGATCGACATGATTGAAGCGGCGAAGGCGGAGCTCGAAAGCGCTGACGCGAACTGCCCGGTCTGCCGACGTCCCCTTGGCCCAGAGGATCGCACCAGTGCCCAAGCCGGTCATGACCATGACCTGGCAGGTCTCGCTGACGAGCTCGCTGCGTCTCATGTCGACCGGGAACGTGGACGGGTTGAGCAGCTGCGAGCTCTGAACCGGCAGGTCGCAGCACTCGGGACCCGTCCTTCTGCGTCCGCTGCAGGATTGGATCTGGTGGATCCTCAACCAGCGTTCGACGCTGCACGCGCAGATATTGAACGAGCTTCCGCCGCCCATCAGGAAGCGAAGACCCGTGTTTCCGCCCTGACCGAAGCGCTCGAGTCCGCCCGGGCAGTGGAGGAGAAGGCCGCCCGGAGCGTTCGGGCGTGGCGCCGGTGGGCTCTCACCCAGGCCGCATCCGACGCGTTGCTAGCTTCGATCGACGATGTGCTGAACCAGGAGGTCCAGCCGGTACAGCGAGCGGTCGCTCGTCGATGGAACGGGTTGTTCGTCAACCGTCCCGATCTTCAGTTCGACCTTGATGGGGAACTATGGCGAGGTGTTGGTGGGCACCGTCTCCCGCTCGCAGGGTTCAGCGCCGGCGAGACGACCGCCGCACGATTGTTGATGCAGCTCGCGATCCTGACGACGGCCACGACTGCTGACTTCTGCTGGTTCGACGAACCGCTCGAGACGCTTGACCCACGGACCCGTCGTCGGGTAGCTGCGATGCTCGCCCAAGGACGGAAAGCGACCGGGCTCCGGCAGCTCGTCATCACGACCTACGAAGAAGACCTTGCCGCCCAGCTCGCCCGGGCCGAACCAAACGCCCGGGTCGAGTACGTCCGCGCCGGCCCGATGGTCGACGGCGCCGACAACTGATCGTCGGTCTCACCGTCAGCTTCCGCACTCGCCGACCGTGAGCGGCATTAGCAGAGGTGCATGGTCCCTCGTCATCCTCCGACGGGATCTGGCCGACGTCAGGCAGCGGGAACGAAACCGGGGTTCGACACCGCCGCGGTGCCGGTCCTCACAACGTCCACATCGTCGGTCGCGTTCAGCGACGCCGCCGCGATGGCCGTCGGTTCAGCGCCAGCGAGCACCCGCAGCAGCTCAGCGACTGCGATAGCGGCCGCAGCGGCCCCGACGAACGCGGCCCCAACGGCAACGCTCTGTAGCTGCAAAACCCCGCACCGATCAGCGGCAGCCGCAACCGCCCACGGGGACAACACAGCGTCGCCTCGGGCCGCAGCCGGAGCGGACGTGAACACATCGGTCGGGTCACCGGCAGCCGGGAACGAATGCAGGTGCAGGCCGAGGTGGTCATCAGCGGCAGAGCCAAGGCCGACGTCGATAGCCAGGTCGAATGCGGCCAGGTCCCGCCGCGGGGCCGCAGCATCGAAACCCGCTAGAGCCCAACGCGGCTCGCCGGGACCGGGACGAGTTGAAGCGTCGAAGGGGCGCTCGACCAGACGGGTGGTGAACCCGAGGACCTCCATCGCGCCGGCAGCAACACGGGTCTTCGGCGTCCCGTTCGTGACGGTGTCACCCACCAGCAGCCCGGTGGATCGGTTCGCTTCGACGACCTCGTCGAAATCCTGGAGCACGAGCAGGACCTGGGATGGGTCCGGGTACGGCAGCATCCCGATCGCCCACAGGTACGCCTGGCCCAGGTGACCCAAACCAAGCAGCCACAGCCCAGCCGGCAACAACGACAGCTCAGGACCCCAGCCGGCCGGGTCGAGCCAGTCGATCTCAAGATCCCACAGCGACAAGCCAGCGGTCCTTCGCCCTGCGACCACGTCCCCGCGCACGTGAGCGAACGTCTCGCTGACCGCGAGCGAACCAGCGAGTACACCAGCGAGCGGGTTCTCGACCTCCTCGGGAAGATGTGTGCCGCCAACGGGGACGACGCCGCCGGACCAGCCGTTCCACGTCACCTCAACGGCTACGTCACCGGTAGCGGCGTGGTCCGCCGTGTCGCCGATGATGACAACCGGGCGGTCGTCGTCGACGGGGCCGATCTCGGCTCCGAGGTTGCTGGCGACATCGATCATTGGCCGGCCGAATCCCCAACCGACCGATACCGGCCAGTCGAGGTCACCGTCAACCACGACACCTCCGCGGAACGCACGGGTAGCCGCGTTCAAGATCGTGAGCAGCGCTGCTTGACGGGTGGCGCTCGATGCGACCTCGTCGCTGACGACCACACCAAGCCGGTAGGCCCGGGTCAGCTCCTCGGCGGCTTCGACGGTTTCGGCTCGGCCCTGGTCGAGTTCGAGCTTCAACGTGCGGTGTAGATCGTCCCGTGTGGTCATCGAAGCCACCGCCAGTGCGACACACCGCGGGTCAACGGCGCCCACCCATCGTCCCCGTCATACCGGTAGCAGCCAACATCTGCGAGACCGGCACCGTTTCGGGCAAAATGGCCGACGATGATGGCCACGTGGCCGGGAACGGCGACGAGCGGGTTGTCCTCGTCGATGCTGCTCTGGCGGATGTGGTCGCCGGGGTGCGTGTGGATGTCCGCGAGGACCTCGACGCCGAGGCGGCTGCAGATCCTGTTCAGGCGGGTGTAGCCCGCTGTCGTCAGGTGCACCGCCCCGTTTAGGGATGCGGGCTCCAGGTCGTCGAAGTACGCGATGTGCGTGACCTTGGGGCGGCGACCGCGGCGACGGCCGAGCAGGAAAGCCCCGGACTCCCGGTGCCCGCCCCCGCGGGCCGCGAGCTCATCAAGCACGGCCCGCCACCGCTTCGCCGGGATCCGCAGAAGCGGGCGGTCAGATGCCGAGGTAGTCATCATCGTTCAGCAGCTCCCAGATCCTCGTTGCCCACCAGGTCAGGTCCCGGGTGGCATCCCAGGCGGTTCGCGGATGCTCGGTCACCCAGTTCTGGTGGCTGGTCAACGCCACCCGGTCGTACGCCGCGTAGAGGGCCCGGCCGTCCTCCCAGTCCTTCCGGAACACCATTGCGACGTCGTCGCCCTTCGGGCGCCGATCGGCGGCGAGTTGCGCGTTGGTGTCGGGGTCCCAGGGTGTGGCCGTCGGGCTCTCCGCCGGATAGTTCGTCAAGTCGCAGCGCAACCAGAAGCGGTCCGGCGCCCCGTCCCGTGGCGCCGCGGCGATCGATATGACGACCGTCGGCCAATTCACCGACTCGATCCTCCAGTCGCCTCGGAACACCCCAGCGAGGAACGACGGAGCTTTCGCGTGAGCGTCGAACACCCGATGGTCCGGCCGGGTGACTGGTTCGAAGGCACTCACCCCTGGAAACGGTCCTTCGGGGCGAGGTCGAAGCAGAGCTTGCAGTCTGTGGTCAGGCTCCCGACGTGGTCCTGTCGGTCAGCGATCATGCCGGTGTTGCAAACGCCGATCTCATGCTTCGGCCGCTGCGTCTTCGGGAGGTCGAAACCGTCCTCGCCGACCGCCCACCGGCGGACCCGGCTGACGGTCGCACCCGGAGCGAACCGGTGCGTCTTCTCCGTGCCGGCGAAGTGGATCGTGACCTCGATTTGCTTGCACCGGTTCAGGTGGAGGTGCCCGTGGTCGCCGACGGCGGCCACGGTCGTGCTCAGGGCGAGCTCGTCGTCGGCGTCCTCCAGCCAGCCGGTGGCGTCGTCCAGGCCGGCAGCGGCAGCGAGGTCGCCGATGGTGGCGTCGTCCGCCACGTGCTCGAGGGTCAAGCCG
The DNA here is from genome assembly GCA_030447585.1 of Nocardioidaceae bacterium. GTDB lineage: Bacteria > Actinomycetota > Actinomycetes > Propionibacteriales > Nocardioidaceae > JACDHG01. Next base: position 8,112 of record JAUJOO010000029.1, read on the forward strand.
TTGGGGGTGTGCACAAACATCTGCATTGCGGAAGTCCTTTCGTTGCCTACACCCGGGACACACGTTGAACCACCACAGGTACGTCCGGTCTGACCGACGAACATCTGACGCCGCGATGCCCGACGAGGGTGTGGTGCCTGAGCTCGAGCTCGCGGTCGCCGATGTCAGCGCCTGACAACCCTGCTGGGACTAGCAACCCGCCGAGCTCGTTGCGGTCGAGCCCGGCGGTGTGGGACTCGTAGTCCAGTTTCGGTCGTTGAAGTGCACCGCCGGCGAGTGGTCGAGCACTCCCTCTTGGGTTGCGCACCGGGAACACGGCCAGAGTCGATAGCCGCCGGGCGATGGTGGCTGGGGCCTTGCTGTCGTCAAGTCGGCGTGCGTAGATCTCGATGTAGGTCCGTGCCACTTCGAACAGGCGGATGCGGTGTTCGCGGCACCAGCGGACGAACTGTCGTAGATCGAGCGTGTAGGCCTCTCGGGTAGGTCCGGAGTAGCCGGCGAGGAACCCGGCGATGGTGGTGACCTTGGGTGAGGTCTCGGTCGGCTGGTAGACCACAAACTCCCGTGGTGGATGGCAGTCATGACCGGCTCCTTGTCACCGGGAGCCGGGTCCGGGCCGAGTGCGGGGGGGGGCGCACCCAGCTCGCTGGTTCAGGTCACCACCTATCAACACGCAGACCGGGACGAACGCCAGACACCCCGGCGCCGCTAACCGGCGATAATCGTTGGAAGGTGAATCGGCATCGTGTGCCCTAAGCCAGACAG
>JAUJOO010000030.1 GCA_030447585.1 Nocardioidaceae bacterium
TCCGCGACGCGTCGACGAACGACGGCCGGAACGCCAAATCCTCGATCGGGTATCCCGTCATCGCCATCTCCGGCAGCACGACCAGGTGTGCGCCCGCGGCGTTGGCGGCCTGGACACTGTCGAAGATGAGACCGCGATTGGCGTCCAGGGCACCCACGGTCGGGTTGATCTGGCCGAGCGCTATCCGTAACTGCGGCACCCTCCCACCGTAGTGGGCTCCGCCCCCTCGACCCGTCTCTTTCATCGCCGACTCAAGATCCGACTGTGGCGGGTCCGGGGCAGCGGCAGCGCGTGTGAGTCGGATCTTGAGGCGGGGGCGCGTCGTCGTAACGCGTAGGAAACATCGGGGCCGCATGATTGCCCCATGGGAAAGCAGGAAGACTTCGTGCTGCGTGCGCTCGAGGAGCGTGACGTCCGCTTCGTGCGGCTGTGGTTCACCGACGTGCTCGGCTCGCTCAAGTCGGTCGCCGTCGCTCCGGCCGAGCTCGAGGGCGCCTTCGCTGAGGGCATTGGGTTCGACGGGTCGGCGATCGAGGGCTTCGCTCGTGTCTACGAGGCAGACATGCTGGCCAGGCCAGACCCGTCCACGTTCCAGATCCTGCCGTGGCGGGGCGACGGGCCGGCGACGGCCCGGATGTTCTGCGACATCGTGATGCCTGACGGCTCGCAGTCGTACGCCGATCCCCGCTTCGTGTTGAAGCGGACCTTGACCAAGGCGACGGAGCAGGGCTTCACCTTCTACACCCACCCCGAGATCGAGTTCTACCTCTTCAAGGACCGGCCGCGCGACGGCAGCCCACCCGAGCCCGTCGACCGTAGCGGCTACTTCGACCACACCAGCCAGAGCAGCGGCCATGACTTTCGGCGCGAGGCGATCACGATGCTCGAGTCGATGGGCATCTCGGTGGAGTTCAGCCACCACGAGGGTGGTCCCGGCCAGCAGGAGATCGATCTGAGGTACGCCGACGCCCTCGCCACCGCCGACAACGTGATGACCTTCCGCGTCGTCATCAAGGAGGTGGCGCTGAGCCAAGGGATCCACGCGAGCTTCATGCCGAAGCCGTTCACCGAGTTCCCGGGCTCCGCCATGCACACCCACCTCAGCCTCTTCGAGGGCGACAACAATGCGTTCTTCGAGGTCGGGGCCGAGTACCACCTGTCCAAGACCGGCCGGGCGTTCATCGCCGGGCTCCTCCACCACGCCGCCGACATCACCGCGGTGACCAACCAGTGGGTCAACTCCTACAAGCGGCTGGCCGGTGGGGGCGAGGCACCGTCGTACGTCTGCTGGGGGCACAACAACCGCTCGGCGCTGGTACGGGTCCCCATGTACAAGCCGACGAAGGGTGCGTCCACCCGAGTGGAGCTGCGCTCGATCGACACGGCGGCAAACCCCTACCTCGCGTTCGCGGTCATGCTGGCGGCGGGGATGAAGGGCATCGAGGATTCCTACGAGCTGCCTCCCGGCGCCGAGGACGACGTATGGAGCCTCACGGAGGCGGAGCGTCGCTCCATGGGCATTGCGCCGCTGCCGCAGAACCTCCACGACGCCATCCAGGCGATGGAGCGTTCGGAGCTCGTCGCTGAGACTCTCGGCGAGCATGTCTTCGACTTCTTCCTGCGCAACAAGCGAGCCGAGTGGGACGAGTACCGTCAGCAGGTGACCGAGTTCGAGCGCGCTCGTCTGCTGCCCGTGCTGTGACGTCGAGCGCCGCCACGACTGCGCGAAGCGGCGGGCGAGGCCGGCGGGCTCTTGCGCCTTCGCTTCTCGCCTTGGCGGCGCTGCGAGTCCCACCGGTCCCTCCTGCGGTCGCCGCAAGCACCGACGTACCGCGAGCGGATAGCCTCGGCGGGTGAGCGCGCGTCGCTTGTTGATTGTCATGCACGAGGACGACTGCCCGCCGGGATGGTTCGGTGAGTGGTTCCTCGCGGCCGGCCTCGGGTACGACGCCGTCCCCGCACACCGGGAACCGCTACCCGGCGAACTCGGCGAGTACGACGGGCTGGTCGTGCTCGGCGGACAGATGGGCGCCAACGACGACGCCAGCTACCCATGGCTCACCCACACGAAGCAGCTTGTCGGCGCCGCGGTCCATGAAGAAAAACCCTTTCTCGGCATCTGCCTAGGTCATCAGCTGGCGGCGGTCGCGCTGGGGGGAGAGGTGTACCCCAACGGTCACGGGCGCGCCACCGGGCTGACTCCGGTCCGCCTCACGTCGCAGGGACGGGGCGACGCGTTGATGAGCGCCGTGGTGGAAGGCGCCCGAGCGGTGCAGTGGAACCACGATGTCGTCACTCGTCTGCCCGACGGCGCGACGGCGCTGGCAACCTCGCCCGACCAGACGGTTCAAGCGGCCCGGTTCGGTCGCCTTGCCTGGGGAGTCCAGTTCCATCCGGAGACCGGCCCGGACATATTCCGTCGCTGGATCCGCGAGAGCTCTGCCCCCGGCCAGGACGCCGACGTCGACTCGATGGCCGCCTATCGGTCGGTGAGAGACGGCGAGGCAGAGCTTCGCCGGTGCTGGGAGCCACTGGCGCGACGCTTCGCAGGGATCGTCCTCACACCTGAGCTGCCATGAGGCAGGACCGTCCTGACTCGGCTGGCCGGCTGGCTCGGTTGGGTTTCTCTGACGTGGCGGCGGCGCAGCGGGACTGGTCCATCGTCGCCGTCGCCAGTGAGCAGGTACTCGAGGCCTTCGCCGCGGCCGCGGACCCCGACCTGGCGCTGCGGCAGCTCGCTCGGATGGTCACCAGACCGGGCTCAGAGCCCGTTGCGCTGCGCCGTGCCCTCGAGGTCGACGCCGTACTGGCGAACCGGCTGGCCCTGGTCCTCGGGGCAAGCTCGGCCCTCGGTGACCACCTGGTCCGGCACCTCGAGGACTGGCACGAGCTGAAGGACCCGACACTGACCCAGGTACGCCCGACGGCGGCCGCGTTGAAGGCTGAGCTCGTCCAGGCCAGGAGTCGCGACGAGCTGAGACGCACGTACCGGCGACTGCTGCTGCGACTTGCCGTCCGAGACCTGGGCCTGGAGCTACGCCTCGACGACGTGGCCGCCGAGCTGGCCGATCTTGCGGCCGGCACTCTCGAGGCCGCGTTGGCCATCGCCTGTAGTGAGGTTGGCTCGACGGCAGGGGATTGCCGCCTCGGCATCATCGGACTGGGCAAGTGCGGGGCTCATGAGCTCAACTACGTCAGCGACGTCGACGTCGTTTTTGTCGCCGAGCCTCGGGCAGGCGTCACAGAGGCGCAGGCCTTCAAGGCAGCCACCGCGCTCGCCGGTGCGCTGATGAGGGTCTGTTCGGACCACACGAACGAGGGAACCTTGTGGCCGGTGGACGCCGGGTTGCGCCCTGAGGGCAGGCGAGGACCCCTGGTGCGCACGCTGAGCAGCCATCTGGCGTACTACGAACGGTGGGCAAAGACGTGGGAGTTCCAGGCTCTGCTCAAGGCCCGGCCGATCGCAGGAGACGCTGACCTCGGTGCCGCCTATGTCGACAAGATCCGGCCCCTGGTGTGGACCGCCGCGGACCGACCCGACTTCGTGTCCGACATCCGGGCCATGCGTCGCCGGGTGGTTGAGCACATCCCGTCCCGGGACGCCGGCAGGGAGCTCAAGCTAGGTCCTGGAGGGTTGCGCGACATCGAGTTCGCCGTACAGCTGCTGCAGCTGGTGCACGGCCGCTCAGACGAGCAGCTGCGTTCGCCCACCACCTTGTCGGCACTCGATGCGCTGACGAAGGGGGGGTACGTCGGACGCGAGGACGGGTCGGCGCTGGCGGACGCCTACAGGTTCCTTCGCACCCTCGAGCATCGGCTACAACTGAGCCGACTGCGGCGTACACACCTGATGCCCTCCGACCCGGACGCGCTGCGCGTCCTCGCCCGGTCGATCGGGCTGATGTCGGAGCCGGCGGAGTCGTTGACGAAGGAGTGGGGCCACCACGCACGCGAGGTACGGCGGCTGCATGAGCGGTTGTTCTACCGGCCCCTGCTGGAGGCCGTCGCGTCGGTGTCCGGAACCGAGGCTCGCCTCACCTCGGAGGCGGCGCGCCAACGTCTCGAGGCGCTCGGGTACGTCGATCCGACGGCAGCCCTGCGTCATCTGGAGGCGTTGTCGTCCGGCGTCTCGAGACGGGCTGCCATCCAGCGAGCGCTGCTGCCAGCCATGTTGGGATGGTTCGCCCAGGCGCCTGACCCGGACCGAGGTCTGCTCGGCTTCCGACAGCTCAGCGACGCGGTGGGCTCGTCGCACTGGTACCTCGGGATGCTGCGGGACGAGGGAGCCGCCGCGGAGCGACTGGCGCGCCTGCTCGCCAGCAGCCGCTTCGCCACGGAGCTGTTGATGCAGGCCCCTGAAGCAACCGCGTTGCTCGCCGACGATGCTGACCTGCTACCTCGGGACGCCCAGGCGCTGACGAGCGAGTCATGCAAGGCGGCGCTTCGCCACCCGGACCCGGTGGAGGCCATCACCGTCATCCGTGCGATCCGCCGTCGTGAGCTGTTCCGGGTGGCCGCGGCCGACATCTTCGAAGCGTTGGATGTCGAGCAGGTGGGGGCGGCGCTCACGTCGGTGACGATGGCCACGCTCGAGGGTGGCCTAGCCGCGGCGGTCGCCGCCGTCGAGGCCGAGCGGAAAGCCGCGCTGCCGACCCGGCTCGCCATCATCGCGATGGGCCGGCTCGGTGGCGGTGAGCTGTCGTACTCCAGTGACGCCGATGTGCTCTTCGTGCACGAGCCGGTCGAGGGGGCAGAGGAGCAGGATGCGTCCGACGCGGCGTTCGCGGTGGCCCAGGAGCTCAGCCGACTGCTCAAGCTGCCCGGGCCGGACCCCGGTCTCGAGCTCGACTCGTCCCTTCGACCGGAAGGCCGCCAGGGTCCGCTGGTGCGGACGATGGCGTCGTACGCCGCCTACTACGAGCGCTGGTCGAAGGTCTGGGAGATGCAGGCACTGCTGCGGGCCTCATTCGCGGCGGGTGATGTCGAGCTCGGCGGCCGGTTCCTGGCCATGGTCGATCCGCTGCGCTACCCCGAAGGGGGACTGGGCGTCGCCGGTGTCTCCGAGGTGCGAAGAATCAAGGCCCGGGTGGACGCTGAGCGGCTGCCGCGCGGTGCCGATCCGGCTACCCACCTCAAGCTCGGACGCGGTGGGCTGGCGGACGTCGAGTGGACGGTGCAGCTGCTGCAGCTGCGTTTCGCCCACGCCCACCCCCAGCTGCGTACGACGCGGACGCTGGAGGCGTTGGAGGGGGCGGTGAAGGGGGGGTTGGTGGATCCTCGACCAGCCGCCGAGCTGGCCCGTGCCTGGCGGCTGGCCAGCAGGATCCGGAACGCGAACATGCTTGTGAAGGGGAGGCCGTCGGACAGCCTTCCGACGGACCCGCGGGGCCGGGCTGGCGTGGCGTTCCTGTGCGGGTACGACGCAGGCGACTCGGGCCGGCTGGAGGATGACTACCGCAAGGTGGCGCGCCGCGCCAGCGCGGCCGTCGACCAGATCTTCTGGAGCTGACGCTCCGTGGAGCTCCCCCAGGGTTGATGTCATAGGAGTAGTCGGAGGTGTCCTAGAACTCATACAGCAGCGAGCTCTCTGAGCCGGAAACTTCGGCTGTTGCCTCAGTTCGCGGCACGGAGCCTGCATGGACGCTCAGCTTGGCCTTTGGCCAGGGCGAGCCCAACGTGTGAGATGGGCCTGTGGCCACAGGCTTCAATCGACCGGCAACGGATCCAGGGAGGCTCAGGTGAGTGGTGGCACAGAACCGGTACTGGCACGCTCGTCAGCGAAGCAGTTGGGTGGCGACGGAGTAGGCGACTCCTCCTGGGACAAAGCGGGTGACGACCCGGAGTTCACCGCTTACCCAGTTCCACGCCAGCAGATAGCCTCCACGCCCTGCCTCGCTCCCGTCCCCGATCAGCAGCGTCTGCGGGTCGATCCATCCGACCAGCTCTATCCATGACATCCGTTCGATCGGCAGGAGCCCGAGGGGTTCTCCGGTGTCAGAGTCTACGACCAGCGCACCCTGACCAGAGGGGAAGGACTGCTTGCTTGCTGGCTGCCGCTCTAGCGCCACAACCCTTCCGCGGCGATAGCGGCCAGTTTGATCCCACCCGTCTTGACCGGTGTCGGGCTGAACTGCGTGGGAGCAGAGCTGAACTGGGTGGGACCAGAATAGAGACGCAGCACCGCCTTGCCCCGGTCCTTCTCCACCAAGCGGCCGTTCTCGCCACGCCGGCCAGGAAGGACACGGAGCTCCACCGGCGTGCCGTCGGGGGCAAAGTCGCTGCCGAAGATCGAGTACGGGACCGGCGCCTTGGTGCCGTCGCGCAGGTCGAGCAACAGGGCGCGCTCTGTACGTGCGAACCGGTCGGAGGTAAGCAGGTGCGTGTTGCCCGGTGTCCACTCCAGCCCGATGGGCTCCCGGAAAGGCACCGGGAACCGTTCGAACTCGCCGGTGGCCACCTCCACCACCACCACAGCGCCTTTATCGGCAACGGCCAACTGCGAACCATCTGCCGAGACCGAGAAGGAGAGCTCATCGTGTTGAACGCTACGAAGGTGCAGATCTTCGCGGAACAGGCGGCGCCACTCCCCATTACTACCCAGCACCGCAAACTCACCGTCCGGCCACGCATTCTCCTCCGCGAACAAATCGTCTCGTATCACCAGGACCGCGCGAGGCAGCGGATCGTCCAACAGGCTCGGTTCACTCAGCGCATCCTCTGGCTGTACCTGTGCGGGGATGGCGGGGCTTCCAGCGGGGCAGTGCGTCCAGGTCTTGCAACGTCCATGACTTCTGCACCAGATCCGCCCGAACGTCAGCCGCCGCTGTCGTCTGCCTTTGGTTTGGCGGCGCGGCTGACCCCGGCGAAGACGGCTGCGGCGCCGCCCCATCCCCTGAGTCACTGTCCAGGATCGAGCAACCAGTAGGGACCATGGCGCACAACGCGACGGCGGACGCCACGCCAACCCGCCAACGGACCGTCATCCCACCGAATCCCCGCATGGAGCCCCCGTTCAGCAGGTCTTTTGGAACTGAGGCTGGTAGGTGCTACCCCAGTGAGACCGCGGCGAGCCGTTGCACTTGCCCTCGCCCCGGGTCGTGGAGGATGCGGTCGCGCTCTCGCGGTGTCAGGCCACCCCAGACCCCGTACGGTTCCTGCACCATCAGTGCATGCTCTCGACAACGGGCGAGGACCGGGCAGTGCTCGCAGTACTGCTTGGCCTGGAGCTCGCGGCGCTGTCGCACCGGTCCGCGCTCGGAGTCCGGCGGGAAGAAGACCTCCGGATCCACGCTGCGACACACTCCGTCGTACTGCCACTCCCACTGCTCGATCACAGGGGTTGGCAGGCGGCTCAAGTTAGCCATTCGGGATGCCTCTTTCGGGGTTCACACAGTTGCCGGGTCTGCGACCCCCGCCGTACCCGAAGATCTGACCGTCAAACGGAAATCAGCACAAACCGGCCGCAGGGTCGTGGCAACATCGTCGGGGGATCACCGAAGCAGCATCCACTGGGGTGCTTTACCGCTCTGGGTGCTGGGATCAGCTAACTCGGCGCGCGGCGACTTGGGTGAGGAAGCGCCAGTTGCTCATGTACTGCGCGTACGTCCAGCGGCTGGCAACGCTCAAGGTGACCTCGTCGCCCCCGGTCAGCGAGCCACCGGCCCAGTTCTGGGAACCGGTCGTGACATGCCAGGCGGACGAGTCGCCGGCGAAGTTGCCGCTGATCAGCAGGTACTTCTCGTGGACTCGCAGATCGACCTGCCCGTCGTAGTTTCGGTCATGCCGGCTGTCGTACAAGACGACGCCACCGTTCTTGGCCGAGCGCCTCAGTATGTCGGAGACGCTGCGGGTGGGCGCGCCGTAGATAAGGTTGACGCTGCACCCAAGCCTGTCGAGCTCGACCAACCGTCTGGCTATGCGTACGCCGCGAGTGTCGCCCCAGAAGAACATCGAGACGTTGATGGCGGTGCGTCCATTGTTTCCCGCGCCGCCCGTGGCACCGCGACACCGCACCTTGCTGAGGTCTCTCATCGTCGGGTCGACGGTGGACCCGTCGCTGCGCTGGGGAAAGAAGCGCGTCCGGAAGCTGCCGAAGACGTCCTCCTGATAGGGAGCTGCGGCAAGCCGGTCCTGAGCCATCTCGGCGTGGATTCTTGCGAACTTCGCGTAGAGGGCAGGGGAACCGACTTTGGTGTACAGGTCGTTCCAGCCCAGCAGCGCTCCACCACGGTTGAGGTTGGCCGAGGACACCATGACGACGTTGCTGGCGGTGCCGGTCCTTGAGAAGAGGAAGAACTTCGAGTGCATGTTTCGGCTCGCGCTGCCGCCGCGGCAGCTGCCCTGGCAGGCGCGTAGGAAGCTTCGATCCTGGGTGTTGCGGTTGAGCACTCGTTTGAGCCGTTGAGCGGGCGGTGAGATCGTGTCCGTGGTGCCGTCACCGTTGCCGTCCATCACCACCTGGACGTGCACGCCACGCTGATGGGCGTTGATCAGCTTGTCCACCGACGTCTTCCGGTCGAGGTAGTACGTCGCGATCAAGATGGTGGCACCGCGAGGCGTGTGCTCGATCGCCTTGTCGACGTGGATCATCAGCCTCCACTTCTGGCCATACGTCCCGGTGGGATGGTTGAAGATCGCTCCGCCCTCCGGGGAGTACGCCTGGGCGGCTGCCGGCACCAGCAGGGTGATGATGGCGACGGAAAGAGCCAACAGTTTCTGCATTGTCTCGCCTCGGTTCCCTGCGGGTACGGTGCAGTACGGCGTCGCTCAGATTGCCCCTGACCACGTCACGACTCGTCCTGCACGTGCGACATCGCGTCCAAGCGTCACCCTAGTTCCGGATGGCATCCCATGTAGGCCCGTTTCGAGCGATGTCTGTAACGAATCGGTTAACCTTCGTGATCTGCGCGGTCGGCCCGAGCCCGCAACAGCGGAGCGCCCGGGCCTGCGCCTCACGGAGATCGCGTCTGTTTTCCCTCTTTGCTGGTGTCGTGGGTCGGGAGCGGGCGTCGTAGCGCCTCCCAGAAGGCTGACCGAACGCCGCTCGCACCCCACGCATTGGGCTCGATGACGTTGCAGTACCAAAGATCGCGGTTGGCCGGTCTCGGGTCGCCTTGAGCCGGGTTCCCCTGTGAAAGCCCGTGCCCTAGAAAGCTCCCATGGATGTCTGCCACTGCGGCGCGGGCCTGGAGCGCGGCCGCGCGAAGGGCGGAGTTGAGGTCGGCAAGTACGTCGACGACCTCCGGCCATGGCGGCAGACCGACGCTCGAGGCGTCACCCGTGCCGTCGCTGGGGTCGTACACGGTGCCCACGACGACGGTGGCTTGCGCCGCCGTCAATGACTGCAGTCTCTCCAGCGCCTCATCCACCCGCTGACCCACCGTGGCGACCATCTTGAGAGCAGCGCTGGTGTCTCCGTAGCAGAACAGCACGTCGTTCCCGCCGATCGTCAACGTGACGATGGACGGTTCGATGCCCAGCTGCTCCAGCCGGGGGAGCTGGTAGTCGAGCAGCGTTGCCGTCGTCCCGCCGTCCGTTGCAAGGAGCTCAAAGCGGCAGCCGCCGAGGTCGTGGCCCCGCCACTCCGGGAAGTCGCTGCCGCGGTTGCTGGCGAGCAGGCTCGCACCACCGCGCCCTGCGCCGCCGGCGTAGTCGTCGATCGAGATGGAGTCGCCGAGCGCCACGTACACCGTTGAGGAGGTGGTGGCCGGTTCGTCGTTCACCAGGCTCTTGTTCCCCGGCGACGCCTTCTCGACACTCGGGACCGGCTAGTCCAGCGGCATGCGCGGATGGGTCAGTCACGGGAAAGGCGAATGCCCACCGCGACACCACCGGCCAACACCCCAAACAGCCACAGCGCACTCAATGCGTAGACGCCCGCCAGTACAAGTTCGGGGTCGCTGCTGTCCCTGAGGGTTCCATGCAGAAACCCAGCGATGAGAAACGCGATCACACCGAGCAGTGCAGCAGGTAAACCACGCATGCTCTGATCCTCTCCTACGAGTGGCACTGTCCCTACGGAATGGCGCTGAGTCGGGAGTCAGTACCCCTGGGGACACATTGGACACGAGACCCGTGAAAGCTAGGCCGTAAAGCCCAGGTCGGGGCCTCGTCTGCTTGCTCATTTCATCCACGGGCCACGTCAGAGACCCTGTACACGCTGTGAAGGGATACAGCCGCATGGCGAAACCGCCAACCTCACATGTCGTAGTAGAGCTCGAACTCGTGAGGATGCGGTCGCAGCGCGATGGGCAG
>JAUJOO010000010.1:0-16179 GCA_030447585.1 Nocardioidaceae bacterium
GGATGGCGGTGCGGCGATCCCGAGCCATCCGCGGTGAAAGGACGCAGGTGCCCAGGCCACGAAGAGGTGGCTCAGTGGGTGCACTTGGTGCGTCAGACCGACGCTGTTGAAGGCCAAGGTGGTGGACCAGGCGGCAGGAGCAGCAGGGTGCGTGCCAGCGGTCTTTCCGCTTGACTGGTAGGCATGGCTGAGCGAGACGCGGTCGCGGTTAGCGGCGTCACAGGATCGCTCGGGCGCCTGGTGGCGGAGCGCGTTGCCGACCTTGATCCCGTGCTGCTGGCTCGTGATCCGACCCGTGCACCGGAATGGGCGGCCAAGGTGAGGGCATGTGAGTTCGGTGATAGCTCCATGGCCGAATCAGCGTTGCGCGGCATCAATGTGCTGATGTTCGTTTCTGCGACCGAGTCCGAGGACCGGCGCCAGGTGCAGCGGACGCTCGTCAACGCAGCCTCGCGCAGCGGTGTCAGGCACATCGTCTACACCTCCTTCTTGGGAGCTGACCCCGCGGCGACCTTCACGTTCGCGCGTGACCACGCCGACACGGAGGAGGCCATCCGTGAATCGGGGATGGAATTTACCTTCCTGCGCAACAACCTGTACGCCGACCTAGCCCCGCTCCTAGGCGGAGAGGCTGGCGTGATCCGGGGTCCGGCAGGGGCCGGTCGGCTGTCACCGGTGGCTCGAGCCGACGTCGCGGCAGTGGCGGCCGCGATCCTCCAAGACCCGACGACTCATGCCGGAGCGACCTACCAACTGACGGGTCCCGAGGCGATGACGATGGCCGAGCTCGCAGCGCGTACGGCTGCGGTGGTCGGGCGACCCATCCGATTCGAGGACGAGTCGCTCGAGGAGGCCTATCGGTGGCGCCGGGCGGAGTACGACGCCGAGCCCTGGCAGCTCGAAGGGTGGGTCACCACCTACCTCGCCGTAGCCGATGGTTCGACCTCACTGGTCAGCCAGGACGTCGAGCGGATCCTCGGCCGACCAGCACTGACATTGGAGCAGACCCTCGCTGGCTGAGTGATCACGAAACCGGATGTTGGCCGGCAAGTATCGGGATGGATAAGGCACCGAGCCCACCGCCCACACGATGCGCGACACGTGCTGCATCTCTATCGAGACCGCGGTCATCGAACCCGGCTTGCCTAGCGGAACGGCTTCTCCGAGTCGGTCAACGGCAGCTTCAGTCCGCCACCCGGCCGGTGTCGTAGGCCCACATCGCGATCTCGACCCTGTTACGGGCGCCGATCTTGGTCAGCAGGCTCGCAACGTGGGTCTTGGCGGTCGTCAAGCCGATGAAGAGCTCGGCGGCGATCTCGGCGTTCGTGTGGCCGCGGGCGACCAGCGCCAGCACTTCCTCCTCGCGTTCGGTGAGCTGCTCGATCGGTTGGGTACGTCGTGACGACGGTGCCTTTGCGGCCAGGGTGGCCAGCAGCTGCCGGGTGATGTTCGGCGCGATCAGGGCATCGCCGACGGCGGCGGCATGCACGGCCTGGACGAGCAGCTCCGGCCCGGCGTCCTTGAGCAGAAAGCCTCGGGCGCCGGCCCGAAGCGCGCCGTGGACGTATTCGTCCAGGTCGAACGTCGTGATCACCACCACCGCGATCGGGTCCGGGACGCCCGGCCCTGCGAGGAGCTCGGTCACCTCGATGCCGTCGAGCCCGGGCATCCGGATGTCGACCAAACACACATCGGGGCGCAGCCGACGCGCCAGGTCGACCGCGGCGCGGCCGTCGGCGGCCTGGCCGACAACCTCGATGTCGGGCTGGGCGTCAAGGATCATCGACAGGCCGGTGCGCACCAGATCTTGGTCATCGGCCACCAGCACGCGCACCGTCATCGGCGTACCTCCGTCGGCAACTCGGCGTCGACCGCCCACCCGCCCCCGGGCACCGGCCCGGCGCGCAGCGTGCCGCCGAGCAGCTGCACCCGCTCGGTCATCCCCAGCAGCCCGAAGCCGTGGCTCGCCGGCCGCGCCGGGTCGATCTGGCCGTCGTCGGCCACCTGTAGCCGCAACCTTCCTGCCCTCTCGGCGACCCGGATCTCCACACGCGAGGCGTTGCGGGCGTGCCGCAGGGCGTTGGTCAGCGCCTCCTGCGCCAGCCGGTAGACCGCGACGTCGACCTGGAGCCGAAGTCCGGCCAGGTCACCTGCCAACTCCACGTCGACGACCGGGACCGGGTCGCGGCGCGCGAGGGACACCAGGTCGGTGACGCCGGGCTGGGGGGCGTACTCCACCGGCGCTCCGTCGCGCAGCACCCGGACCATCGCCCGCATCTCCGCCAACGTCCGCGACGCTTCCCCCTCGATGACCGACAGCGCCTCGAGCGCCGCTTCAGGTCGCTTCCCGGCCATCGTCTGGCCCGCCTGCGCCTGCACAGCGATCGCCGAGACGTGATGGGCGACCGTGTCATGCAGCTCGCGCGCGAGGCCGACCCGCTCCTGGTTACGGATCTGGTCCAGCACCCGGCGCCGGCCCTCGGCGCGGTAGCGGAACGCCGCTCCGCCCGCAGCCGCCGCCAGCAGGATGGAGAACCCGCCGATGACGTCGGCCAACCCGGTGTAGTCGGTGACCGTGCCAAATACCGCAGCGACCAGCACCACCGCCAGCCCGATCACGACCTCACGCCCTGAGCCCCAGCGGACCAGCGAGTAGACGAGCACCAGGATGTAGATCATCGTGTCCAGGCCGACGGTCGCGACCCCGCCCGCCAGGCTCGCCACTCCCAACCCCATCCCGGTGCCGAAGGCCACCATGACGCAGGCCAACGGGCGGGTACGCCGCCAGAGCAGCACCGGCGCGAGCCCGACCGCCACGATCGTCACGAACGGTCGCCAGGTGACGTCTTCCCGCAGGACTCCTTCGAGCAGAGCCGCCACCACCAGCACGCCGACCAGCACCCAGTCGCGCCACACCCGTTCGGGAGCATCCGTGGCGCGGGGGTCTGCCCACAGCGAGCGCAGGGCGGTGGTGATCACCCGCCCAGCCTAGGGATCGCCGAGACGTCGGGGGCCGGCCGAAAGAACGAGACGTCGCTCCTCCCAACTGCCGAGGCGGCTCCGGCCTCAAAGCCGATGTGCCCGGGCCCGCGCTCCGCGAGCGTGAAACCACCAGGGCGGAGCGGCCCGGACCACGGAGCGAGGAGAACACCCATGTCGCGTTTGCTGTATCGCTGGGGACGCTGGTCGGCCACCCGCCCCTGGTTGTCCATCGGGGCCTGGGTGCTCGGCTCCATCCTGGTCGTCGCCGGATCGGCCGGTTTCGGGAAGCAGTTGGACGACTCGATGGCGGCGCCCGGGACCGATTCCCAGGCCGCAGCCGATCTGCTGGCGGGCGCCGACAGCGGCGCCGGCGGGCTCACTGCGTACGTCGTGGCGACATCGAGCCAGGACGGTGAGATCTTCGTGGACTCCCGGCGGGCTAGGGTCGGCCTGGACCGGCTGGAGTCGGCCGTGGGTGACCTGCCGAAGGTGCTGGGCACGACCCAGCAGGTCTCGCCGGACGGCCGAGTGGCACTGGTGCGGGTGCAGTACCCCGAGATCGGTGAGCTCGCCGTCTCCGACCTAGAGGCGCTCAAGACCGTCCTGGCGGAGTCGAGGGCTTCGTCGTCGCTGCGGCTGGAAGCGGGGGGCGACCTCTACTTCAGCTTCGAGCAGCCGCCCGCCAACGTGGGCGAGGTGATCGGTCTGGTGGTCGCGGCGGTGATCTTGTTGGTGGCCTTCGGGTCGCTGCTGGCCGCAGGGCTGCCGATCGCGGTGGCCTTGTTCGGGCTGCTGGTAGGCGCCAGCTCGCTCCCGCTGCTCGGGCCGCTGGTCGACATCCCGGTCTGGGCGCCGGTCATGGCGGCCATGGTTGGGCTTGGCGGCGGCATCGACTACGCGCTGTTCCCACTGTCGCGCCACCGGGAGTACCTCACCGCGGGCGTCCCGGTCGCGGAGTCGGTGGGCCGCTCCATGGCGACCGCCGGACAGGCTGTCGTCTTCGCCGGCGGCACCGTCGTCGTGGCCATCCTCGGGCTTGGCTTCGCCGGGCTGCCGTTCGTCTCTGCGGCTGGAGTGGGCATCTCGGCGGTGGTGCTCGTGATGGTGCTGGCGGCGATCACTCTGCTGCCGGCCCTGCTCGGGTTGGCCGGTCATCGCCTCCAGACACGCGGGCCGCTGCTCCGGCGCGGGCACGGACACGAACCCGGGGCCGACGCCGCGGTGTTGCGGTGGTCACGCTGGGGCGCGCACGTCTCGCGGCACGCCGCGGCGTACGCCGTCGCTGGCACGATGCTGCTCCTCGCGCTCGCCGCACCCGTCCTCGCCCTGCGGCTGGGACTGCCCGACCAGAACACCCGCAGGCGCGCACCGAGAGGCGGGCCTACGACCTGGTCGCCGAGGGCTTCGGACCCGGCGCCACCGGGCCGATGGTCGTGGCCGTCGACGTCTCGCGGGACCGGTCGGTGGTGGAGCCGTTGGTGTCGGCCCTGGCAGCCGACCTGGCATCGCGTCGGCCGCAGCCGCCCCGGTGGAGGCGACGTCCGACGTCGCCGTCATCATCGCCCAGCCCACGACGACACCACAGGACGCCGCGACGGCCCGGACGCTGGACCGGGTGCGCAGCGAGGTGCTGCCCAGCGCGTTGGCGACCAGCCCGGCGACCGCGCACGTCGGCGGCTACACGGCCACCATGTCCGACCTCAGCCAGCGGGTCGAGGAACGGCTGCCGATTTTCCTGGTCGCGGTCGTGGCGATGTCGTACCTACTCTCGCTGATGGTGCTGTTCCTTTCCATCCTGGTGCTCAAGGCAGCGGTGCTGAACCTGTTGAGCGTAGCCGCGCGGCGTACGGCGTGCTGGTGATGGTGTTCCAGTGGGGGTGGGTCGCGAGCCTGATCGGGTTGGAGTCGACGGTGCCGATTATCCTGTTCATCCCGCTGTTCATGTTCGCGATCCTCTTCGGGCTGTCAATGGACTACGAGGTCTTCCTGCTCTCGCGGGTGCGCGAGGAGTATCTGCGCACCCGCGACAACCATGCCGCCGTGGTGCGGGGGATCAGGGTCACCGCGCGAACGATCTCGTGCGGTGCCGCGATCATGGTGTCGGTCTTCGTCGGCTTCGGGTTCGGCGACGACCCGCGCTGAAGATGCTCGGCCTCGGCTTGGCCACCGCGGTGTTCCTCGACGCGACGCTGGTGCGCCTGGTGTTGGTGCCCGCGACGATGAAGCCTGCTCGGCGCCGCCAACTGGTGGCTCCCGGCGTGGCTGGACCGGCTGTTGCCGAAGTGGACCTGGAGGGCGTCGGTGACAACCGTCACGCTCATGCAGAGCTGGAGACACGAACGGGCAGGCTCCACAGCTCCCGGTACGGGCTGGTGGTGGTCCGCCTCGGCCAGCAGGTTGGGCTGGCCGTAGGCAACGATCCTGGTGGCGACGCGGACGTAGGCCGCACTGGTCAGCAGCCCTCGTCACCTCAGCCCGAAGCTGGGCTCCCCGCTCCGAAGCGAGGCTCGGTTCCATCTACCTGCCTTGAGCGCGCACCGGCAGCGATGGCTAGGCGTCCGACTTCGCCGCTCCGCACTACGCGCGCCCCGTATGCGAGTGCTCACTGCCAGCGCGCTTCCTGCCGCGTCAATCTGGGCGCAATGGGCTGCAGGCCGACGTGCTGGTGGCGTCGCTACGCGACTGGAGTGCGGGTCCACGCCAGGTAGCCTCGGACCTGCTGCGCAACGAAGCTCGATCAGCGGTCAGTTGCACTCTCCTTTTAAACTTTGGCGGGCGAGATCTGACGACACGGTTTGCGCGTGAATCTGCATGTTCCCATGTGGACCGTGGGCGTTGGGCCAGACTGACATGAACAGAGCGGCCCGGATGTCCGCCTGGGTGCGCCGTACCCCGCCGGGGAGTCGACCAGGTTTGCGTGTCGCCGGATCGTGCAGCAGACCCGAACAGTTCCGACGTCGTGCACGGTGCTGGCCCCTAGATAGCTGAACTCTCGCGCAGTGTGCTTGTGGTTGCGGCTCAGGCAGTGTCTGACGGAAGTGGTTCAGGGTTGGTTCCGATTGGCCTGCGTCGACGGGCGGTGGGCTGGCGGACGGCTCGGCAGCGGACTCATTTGCGATGTCGGTGACAACGGGTCGGCGAGGAGGGAACGCGCGCGCCTGGGCGCGGATCTCGGGCGTTAGGCCGGCAGCAGTCACAAGGAACCTGCAGACATCGGCGACGAGCTGGCGGCGATCGGGTCGAACTCTTCGCCGAACGCGCGCTCGAGGTCGTCTCACGAAAGGAGAAAACCTGACACTAGGCCGCACTTACTTCTTGCGAGTGGGGGGATGTTCGGTGGGTTGGCCGTCACTCAAGACCTATGACCGTATTCACCCGGAAAACGAAGAAGATGACGCAGAGAGGGCTTCGAGAAATCCTACTTCGGGATGAGGCTACTCATCGGCCTGATTGGCGTAGCCCTTCCCGCATTGCTAGTGATCGTGGACTGGCGGCTCCTCGACCTTACCGATCTCGGTGCGGGGGTCAATGAGCGCGTACTACCACTCGCCAGGCTAGAGACCTCTTCGTCGGTGGACTGTCAGCAAGCGGAGTGACGCTGATCAGCTACATGTTCTGGAAGTGGTGGACCTGGGACTTTTTGATCTCCTTTCGGGTGGACTCGCCGTTCTCGGCGTCGCCGCCTTCCCGACCGCCCGGCAACGGAACCCGGCCGACCATGAAGCGAAGTTAAGCTGCGACTACATGCAGGGCGACATCCGCCGTGTACCGCCCTCCAACAAGCTTGGGGAAGGCAACGTGCGAATGATCCATCTAGGCGTAACAGCGATCGTGGTCGCTTCCTTTGCCGCGCTATGCCTAGTCATGGCACTACGAGACTTCGGCTACGGGCTCGCAGCCCACGACCTCGCAGGCAACGACCCCAACAAACTCGGCCCAAGACGAATCTGGAAAAGGCTCAAGGCGAAGGGCAGTGGCGTGCCCGGCATCCTGAGGCACATCTGGCGCAAGGCCCCTCGCACCGTTCTGTACCTGCTGTGCCTCACGGGAGTCGCCACGGGCGCCGCATGGGCGGCGCTCGGCCCAGACTGGATCGTGCCCCACGGCTACGCAGGCGAGTTCGTAGCTTTTCTACATCATTCGGCATCGCGTGGATCATCGCCAGCTGGGATCTGCTCAAACGAGCACCTTTGGCTAACTCAGTCATATCGGGAGTCGGACGCACTTTGGGTATCGACTCATAGTTACTAGTGCCCGACATCGCCTGTGGCTGAGTGGGCGCTATGACGCACGTTGGATGAGCACGCCGCAAGAATGGGGGTCTGTGCCACCTTCGACTCAGGTGGTGGCCGCGGGTGTCGATTGCGCATCGACACGTCCAGCCGGCTGGCCGGCGGATACGGAACCAGGGCGCGCGGCCGGGATCTGCGTGGGGGTCGTGAGAAATGCTCGACGCGCGACGGCAGGTCGGCCGCGTTTGATGAAAGGCTCCAGGGTCGGTCGCCGCCTAGGCGGCCAGCAACTTGCACTCTCCTTTCGCATGTTGTCCGGCGAGAACATCTCAGCGCGGTTCGTCGTCCCGACCGTCGCAGCCAGCGTCGACATCGTCGCTCACGTCGGCGTGGAGGCCGACGGCCGGCGCCGTGTCCGCGAGATCGTCGCGGTCCCGGGCCGCGTCGAAGCCGACGTCATCGAGACCGAGGTCATCTTCAGCACCTCCGGCGGTCGGCTGGTCAGAGCTCAAGGTATGCCGCCTCGACCTGAGCGGTTCGCGGTCGCGGGCATCGACGTCCACCAACTGCTCGGGGACGGCCGTGCAGAGCAGGGCATCGGTTGACATGGGTGCGCTACTGGGCCTCGTCTCGGGTCTTGGGCTCCTCCTGGTGTTCAGGGCGCTTACCGACTCCGGGAGCGTCGCCCCCGGCAGCCGGTAGTCGGCCCGCGGGTCGAGCAGCTGCTGCGATCGGCAGGGATCGTCACGGTCAGCCCCTGGGGCTTCGCTTGGCTCTGCGGTATCAGTGGTCTGCTTGCAGGTCTGGTCGTGCTCCTAGTCTCGCGGACGCCTCCTGTCGCGTTGGCGTTCGGGGTGATGGCGGCGTACGGTCCGGTTGCGCTGGTCAGGGGTCGGGCCCGTGGCCGCCGACGTCAACTGGCGGAGGTGTGGCCGGAGGCGGTCGACAACCTTGCTTCCGCGGTCCGGGCCGGGCTCTCTCTGCCCGAGGCGCTCAGCCAGCTCGGTGAGCGTGGACCCACGCCGCTGCGGCCGGCATTCGCCTCCTTCGGCCGCGACTACCTCGTGTCCGGTCGGTTCGGCGACTGTCTGGACCGGCTGAAGGTCGCCCTGTCAGACCCGGTGGGCGATCGGGTGGTGGAGTCCTTGCGGATCGCCCGCGAGGTCGGCGGTGGAGATCTGGGGCGACTGCTCCGGACACTGTCGAGGTTCCTTCGCGACGATGCCCGGACCCGCTCTGAGCTCGAGTCGCGCCAAGCCTGGGTCGTGAACGGGGCGAGACTTGCTGCCGCCTCCCCATGGGTGGTGCTCTTCGCGCTCTCCTTCCAGCCGGACGTCATCGGTCGCTACCGGTCGGCGGCCGGGGTCGCCGTACTGGTGATCGGCGCCGCCGGCTGTGCGATCGCCTACCGCCTGATGGTGCGGCTGGGGCGGTTGCCTGATGAGAGGCGGGTCCTGCAGTGACCGGGCTGCTTCTCGGCGCAACGCTTGGCGCCTTCCTGGGCATCGGTCTCGTCATGACGTCGAGCAGCCTGCTGTCGTCGCGGCGTCCCAGTCTCGAGAGTCGGGTCGCTCCGTACATCCGTGATGTCGCCACCCCCGCTGCCGCGTGGACCCCGATTGTCGCGTCGGATCGTCCCGCTTCGGCCCTTGCCGCATTGACGAGACCGCTGATCGAGCGTGCCGCGGAGCGTCTCGAACGCATCCTCGGTGGCCGCGAGTCGATCGCGCGGCGGCTACAGCGAGCGGGCTCGTCCATGACAGTGGAGGCTTTCCGCTTCTCGCAGGTGGTGTGGGGGATCAGTGGGTTCGCTGCCGGTATGACGGTTGGGCTGCTCGGGCCGGCGCGGCAGCCGGGTCGGGCGGTGCCGTGGTTCATCATCTGCTGTGGCCTCGCCATCGCGGCCATCCTTGCCCGTGACAGCGCTCTGACGCGGACGGTCAGGCGTAGAGAGCGGCAGGTGCTCGAGGAGTTCCCCGTGGTGGCCGACTTGCTGGCGTTGGCGGTGGCCGCCGGCGAGAGCCCCGGGGCCGCCCTTGGCCGGATCGTCGCCACCTGCCGGGGGGCGCTGCCCGAGGAGTTCGCTGTGGTGCTCGCCCAGTCCCGCACAGGGGCACCGTTGACGACCGCGCTTGACGCCATGGCAGGCCGCAACGGGCTGGCTGTGGTCTCCCGGTTCGCCGAGGGGTTCGCGGTGGCGATCGAGCGAGGCACCCCACTCGTCGACGTGCTCAATGCGCAGGCGGCCGACGTGAGGGAAGCGGGCAAGCGCTCATTGATCGAGACGGGTGCTCGCAAGGAGATCGCGATGATGGTGCCGGTCGTCTTCTTGATCATGCCTGTGACATTGCTGTTCGCATTCTTCCCCGGCGTGGTCGGACTCAACATGCTGGCGCCGTAGCCGGCAAACGAGGAGGTAACTGTGAAAGGACGAATGTGGTGGCTGAGGCTGTCGCCGCGACGCGACGAGCGCGGTGACGTGCCGGGTTGGGTGATGATCACGGTCATGACCATCGTCGTCGCCTCTGCGATCTTCGTCATCTTCCAGTCGCGAGTGACGTCGTTCCTGCAAGGCACGCTCGACAAGTACATGTAGCCGTGGGGTGGCCGGCCAGCCGTCGCCGGCTGGTGGTTACTGACGAGCGGGGCTCGGCAATCGCCGACTTCGCGCTCGTCTCGGTGGTCCTTGTGCCGTTGTTCTTCGGCGTGCTGCAGCTCGCGCTGGTGTGGCATGTCAAGACGACGCTGGTCTCGGCGGCCTCGGAGGGAGCGCGCTACGGCGCCAGCTACGACCGCACGGTCGAGGACGGCCGTCAGCGGACCGCGGCGGTCATCGATGACGTGTTCGGCGCGGACTTCTCCGACTCGGTGTCCGGCGCGGAGACGACCGTCGACGGTCAGCCGATCGTCGAGGTCTCCGTGCGGGCTGAGGTGCCGGTTTTGGCGTTCTGGGGTCCGACCATCACCGTGGAGGCTGAAGGTCACGCGATCAAAGAAGTGCTGCCGTGACCGCCCGGGGACGCTCACGGGTTCGCCGTCGTACGTCGGCGGGCTCGGCGATGGTGGAGCTCACCTGGCTCGGGCTGCTGTTGCTCGTCCCGCTGGTATACGTCGTGACGACGCTCGTCACCGTGCAACGGTCGGCGTACGGCGCCACGGAGGCGACCCGAGCAGCCGGGCGGGCGTACGTGCTGGCGCCGGACGTAGCGACGGCGGAGCAGCGGGCCTTCCAGGCCGCCGCCATGTCCATGCGTGACCAGGGGGTCACGCTGCACCCGGGCGAGCTCACCATCGTCTGCCGGCCAGGGCCAGAGTCGTGTCTGCAGGCCGGGTCGACGGTGGAGGTGCGCATGCACCTGCAGGTCTCGCTGCCGCTGATGCCGACCGTCCTCGGTCGGTCAACGGCCAGCATCGCCGTCGACGCGAAACATGTCGAGCCGTACGGCGTCTACCGTGAGCCGGGCTCATGAGTCCTGCGCCAGCCAGCACCAGCTCAGCTGTCGACGGTGTGGCCGTGCGACGACGGCGGCCGCGCGACCAAACTGGCCAGATCACCGCCATGCTCATCATCTTCTCGCTCTGTGCGCTGCTCGCGGTGGTGGCCGTCACCGACATCTCTGCCAGCTACCTGAGGCGCCAGTCGGCCACCTCGCTCGCCGACGGCGCGGCCCTCGCAGCGACGGAGGCGGCAGCCGCGAACGTCTACGGTTCCGCTGACGACGAGTACGTGCCGATAGAGCCGGCTGCAGCTTACGCCGCCGTGACCACCTACCTTCGAGATACCGGCTCGTACACGGCATACCCGGGTCTCAGCGTTTCAGTCTCGGTTGAAGGCGCCACGGTGCGGGTGGCGCTCACCATGCCGTACCAGCTTCCGGTTCCCCTGCCAGGGGTCGACTCGACCACCACCATCCATGCGACGGGTTCGGCCCAACTACCGATCTACTGAGGCCTGAGGCCGCGACCCGGAGCATGTCAACACCGATGGCGTGCGGGCTAGCACGTGGACCGACGACCGGCGTGTCGACGAAGAGGCCCCGACCCGACGAGGAGGGGCCTCCATCGGTGGCTGATCGCCACACGGGTCAGCTGGCGACGGCGGCCCTCGCGTCGACGATGCCGTAGCCGTAGACGGGCGAGTAGATGCCGCGAAGCCCGGTGACCGGCTGGCGTGCTGTGGTGAGCAGCGCGCGCTCGACCTGGTTGACGCCGCGACCCTGGGCGTAGAGCAGTGCGGCGACGCCGGCGACGTGTGGCGTCGCCATCGAGGTGCCGGCGTAAGCGTCGTAGGCCGACTTGCCACAGGCGGCTGACCCCGTCCCGGTCGGGACCGTCGACCAGACGTCGTCATTGCAGCTCACCAGGCCAGCTCCACCAGGCGCCGCAACGGCCTTGAGGTCGGGCTTGTTCGGGAGTTCGGAGTACCACGCCTTCAGCTCGTTGCGGTCGGTTGCGGCGACGCAGATCACGTCGGCCGTGAACGCGGGGTCACTGCAGATCGGCGTCGCGCTGTTGCCCGCCGCGGCCACTGTCAGCACGCCGTTGGCACGGGCGTACGCGATCGCCTTGCTGAGGTCGGTCGCCAGCCCGGTGAGCGGGAGCACCTGGGTGCCCGGCAGACCACCAAGGCTGAGGTTGACCACGTCGGCGCCGTGGTTGGTGGCCCACCTGACGCCGTCGGCGATGTCCTTGTAGCTGCCCGACCCTGCCTCCAGTACTTTCACGGGCATGATGTCGGCGTTCGGCGCGACGCCGGCGACACCGATGCCGTTGTTGGTGGCAGCGGCCACAATTCCGGCGACGTGGGTTCCGTGCTCGTCACCGTTGTTCTTGCCGTCCGGGCCGCGGAAGTCGCCGTTTCCGCAAGGTCGTTGGCCCTTCTTGCAACCCGTGAAGGTTGCACCCGCGACCAGCTGACCGACAAAATCTGGGTGCTTGAGATCCACGCCGGTGTCGACGACGGCGACGACTGCTCCGGCACCGGTGGTGGTCGGCCACGCCGCCTCAGCACGGATCTGGTCCAGTCCCCACTGCTTCGGGCGAAGCGGGTCGTTCGTGGTCGCGGTACCGGTGGGGGAGCTGACGGCAACCAGGGCGATCACGCTGGCCGTGGCCGCCAGTACACGTCGGGTGCGCACGTGGGAGAGCATGGGTTTCCTTTCGAAGGCGAACTATGGCATTCGCGGTGGCCAACGACGAACCTCGAGAAAGGTAACGGCTAGATACCGGGTGAGGCAAGACCTTCCCGTCGTACTCGGGCAAATGCCGCTAAACGGAGCGCCCGCATGCCGGCAGCACCAACTCGAAGCGGGTGCCGGGGCCGGGGCGCTGCGCCACGCACATCTCGCCGTCGTGCGCTTGCGCGATCGCCCTGACGATGGCCAGACCGAGCCCGCGGCCGGCGATGTTGCCGCTGTTTGTGCCTCGCTGGAATCGATCGAAGATTGCCTCGGCATCCAACGGGTCGACCCCGGTGCCGGTGTCGATGGGCACGTACTCGGAACAGGGAAGACACATCTGGCGACCGCGCGAGGCACCGGCTCCTACGCGGCGTACCCGGGGCTCAGCGTTTCAGTCTCGGTCGAAGGTGCCACGGTGCGGGTGGCGCTCACCATGCCGTACCAGCTTCCGGTTCCCCTGCCAGGGGTCGACTCGACCACCACCATCCATGCGACGGGTTCGGCCCAGCTACCGATCTACTGAGCTGGCGTTGCCGGAGTCGCTGCCCGCAGTCGGCTGCCTCGGTCGAGGCCGAACCGCAGAAGCTGCGAACCCTTGAGGAGACCACCGGCTCCGTCGGCCCGGGGTCCCGTCAGCCGGAGGCCGTCAGCCCGGCTCTTCGGAGTACTCGGGGGTTGAGCGACGCGCCTTTCCGGTGCGCGGAGCCGCTGTGCCCGGACGGATCCTTCACCGAGGACTCCGTCCTGGCGCCGCCGGTGCCCTGCTCACGAGCCGGGCGGCGTGTTGGACGATCGGCTGCATCCAACGCGACACCGCCTCGGTCGCGTCACGAGGGGTGTAGGAGTTTCACAGCACCTACACCCCTCGTCGTGCGTGTTCTCAGGACATCGGATCAGCTCTTACGGAACATCTGCGCCGAGGAGCCGGTTGCCGTCCCAGATCTGCAGCTGCGTGCCGTTCGCCGTCGCTTGCCAGGGCGAATCGAGGCAACGACCGGACCGCGGGTGCAGCATCGAGCCGTTGGACTGCGGCACCCACTCCGGGTTACCGCCGCCTGTGCAGTCCCAGAGCATGGTCTTATCCCCATTGCTGTAGCCGTTGCCCTCGATGTCCATGCACTTGCCCAGCGTCGTCAGCGCCGATCCGTTCCAGGACCAGTGCTGGTCGACGGGACCTGAATGGCAGTCCGAGAGCTGCACGGGTGACAGGTTGCCGCCGATGTCGTCACCGGAGACGTCCACGCACTTGCCGCCCGGACCGATGATGGTCGTCCCGCTCGTTGACCGGCCGCCGCCGCCCGACGTGCCGCCGCCGTCACTCGAAGTACTTGATGCTCCAGCCGGTGTTCGTGGTCGCACCCGGCACACAGCAGCGGCTGTACGTGATGTTGCCCCACCACATGAAGGAGCCGGAGTACCAGTGTCTGTTCGACCAGGAGTACGTCGTGCCCTTCTCAACGGCGTGAAAGGCCAACGGGAACTGTGATCCGGACGGCGGGCTGGTGTTGATGTCACCGTTGAGCAGCACGTAGGTGTGGTGGCCGGGCCCGTTGACGTACAGCGTCGGGTCCCAGCCGGTCATCATCGTGTTGCCGTTCGAGCCGAACAGGCAGCCGTTGGACTTGTACCAGTCCCACACGTACGTGGGGTCGCCGCTGGCGCGCAGCCGCAGGTCGGCGATGCAGTACTGGTCGCTCCAGCTGCCGTTCGCGGAGTAGCCGATGTGCAGCTGACCGTTCGGGTCCTTGATCGGCTCGGGAGCCTCGTTGATGTACGGGTTGCCGACTACGCGCTCCCACCACTCACGGGGCTGCGAGATGACGTAGCGCGCGCCCGTGGTCGTGGTGGGGCTGCTCATCCGGGCGATGTAGAGGTTCTGTTCCCCGTTCGTGTCGCCGGCCCAGCCGGACCAGACGAACCAGCGCTGATTGTTGAACCAGAACGAGGTGCCGTCGATGGCCCACTTGTTGTCGGGCAGCGCCATCTTCGTCGCGGAGCCGTAGCCAAAGTTAGAATAATCCGAGCTGATGACGTACATGCGGTGTGCGCTGCCAGCACCGGCGGCGAAGTAGATGTAGTACCGGGTGCCGATGCGCACGATCTCGGGGGCCCACACCTCGGCGAGACCCGAGGGGTTCGACCACACCGTGGTGGGCGTCGCGGAGGCAAGCCCGTTGACGGACGACGCCCGGCGTACGGCGAGGGTGTCGTTGACGGACTGGACGGAGATGTACGTGCTGTCCACACGGATCACGCTCGGGTCAGCCGCCCTGATGAGCTTCGTATGGGCCTGGGCCGGGGCGGCCACAATGACGCTGAGCGAGGTCGTCACGACCAAGGCCAGGGCGACCAGGATGGAGCGGAGTTGATTCATGTCTGCCTTTCCTGCTCGCCTCCCTTTGACGCCTCGCCGTGGAGGAGCTGGCATGAGGGAGAGGCGCCATTCTTTATCGTCTGCCAGATTGTGTCAATGCTTTCGGTACTCACGGGAACTGCCCGGGAAACCGTGATGCTTGTCGGGCATGGGAATTAAGCTGTCGATGAGTTCTCGTGCCGAGATCACCAGCACCAACTGCGCGCCGCCACGACCAAGCCGCGCCCCGACACCAGCTGCGGCGTCCGACTCCAAGCCACCGGCTGACCCCTCAGTCTCGCGGGCATTCCCCACCTGAGGCACCGACGCGTGTCGCGGGCGTCTTGACGTGAGGCACTACGTGCTTTCGGTACTCGCGTTTGCTGATCGCCCGTGAGGTGCATAACCGGGTGCTGGACCTGGTGGAGGAAGCACTTGCACTGCCCATGATTCGAGAGGACTGTCCCGAGTGACTCGCCGGCCAGGACGGTCGGAGTGCGGCGACCTGCGAAACACCGCGTGCAGCGTGTATCGGGAGTTGGCCAGCTTGGAGCTGCCCGAGGTCATGCCTGCGCGGCAGAGGAGGTCACTCGATGCGGTCATTGAGCACAAGGACGGCACGCTCCGGGTGTTCGAGGTGGACGAGGCTCAACACTTCGATAGTCACCGGGCCCTGACGCTTGAGCGGTACCCTCGCGGAACAGCCCTCGCCTTCGACAGCAGAGTCTGGCATCGATGGGTCATCGCTTCCATCAAGCTGCGGGGTGGCGGGTGGGGAAGGGCCAAGCCACCGCTGTTTCCGAGGCTGGTGGCCGTCATGCAACGTGCATTCCGGGACATGCTGGCCGACCTGCTGCCGCCCAGTCGGGGATGGTCCCCAACGCTCCCCATCGCCCACTTCGAGGTTGAGGAGTCGCTGGATGCCCCCGACGCCGAGCACAAGATGCGCGCGCTTTTGAAGCGCAAGTTCGGTGTGGAGGACCTTCAGGCGGTCAGGTAGTCGCCTCTTCGTGCCCAGAGGCGCGCCTGCGCCGGGCGCGAACTACGCCGATCTGTCGGATCGTCCACCTAGCCTGCCCCTATGCAGCACGACCGGCTCATCGAACGACGCGACGGCTTCAACTACGACTTCCGCATGCGGTGCGAATGCGGTCGGGCGTCGTTCCTTCGTCGAGTCGCTCGAACAAGACAGCCCTCAGCAACAAGATCGACCCGAGCGACAAAGCAGGAGCAGCCCGAGGACAACAGCGAGGATGCGTACCCGCATGCTGCGCAGCCACGCCGTGGTCATTCGCGCCATACGATGACACTAAGGGGGACCAGTACGACGCGGACGTCATAACGCGCGCGAGACAGCTCGGAGAGGGCTGACTGTACAACGGTGGGCGCTCTGCGCGTCTGCTCAGTCAGTTCTGGTCGTCGTCGCGGTCGT
>JAUJOO010000010.1:16279-27171 GCA_030447585.1 Nocardioidaceae bacterium
GTCGTCGTCGCGGTCGTCGCCGCCAGTTCCCTCGCCGACCGGCTGCGGCGACTGCTGCGAGGGAGCCGTCGGCGCAGCCGCCTCTTCGGAGCATGCAGCGGTGACACTGAGAAGTGCAGTGGCGGTCACGGCGGTCAGGACGCGCTTCAGTGAGATCAACATGTCAAGTGAAGCTAGGGGACAGCGGTGAGCTTCTCATGAAGTTTCCGTGAGACCGTTCTCATTGCGAGGTGGTCTCCCTCCTGCCCTGTTCGAGGAGCCAGTCACGGCGGACGATGTTACAGGACAGGCGCATAACAGCGAGCCATTGTCATAAGTGCGATAGGATGCAGGCGTGCATCGCGAAGAGGTCAACGACGAGACCGCCGTCCCTGCCGGAGACGTCGCTGCGGGCTTCCAGGCGCTCATCGACTCCGACGGCCGCGTCGAGCCGCGCGACGCGATGCCCGAGGCCTACCGCAAGAGCCTCATCCGGCAGATCGCGCAGCACGCCCACTCGGAGATCATCGGGATGCAGCCCGAGGCGAACTGGATCAGCCGGGCACCGAGCCTGCGTCGCAAGGCGATCTTGATGGCGAAGGTCCAGGACGAGGCCGGACATGGTCTCTATTTGTACGCCGCAGCCGAGACGCTGGGCGCCGACCGAGCAGACCTGCTCGACATGCTCCACAACGGACGCCAGAAGTACTCCTCGATCTTCAACTATCCGACGCTCACCTGGGCCGACATGGGCGCGATCGGCTGGCTCGTCGACGGCGCCGCCATCGTCAACCAGGTGCCGCTGTGCCGCTGCTCCTACGGGCCCTACGCCCGCGCCATGACCCGCATCTGCAAGGAGGAGTCGTTCCACCAGCGGCAGGGCTTCGAGATCCTCAACACGCTTTCCCACGGCACGAAGGCCCAGCACGCGATGGCACAAGACGCCGTCAACAGGTGGTGGTGGCCGAGCCTGATGATGTTCGGACCGCCCGACGACGCGTCCCCCAACTCGGCGCAGTCGATGGCCTGGGGGATCAAGCGCTTCAGCAACGACGACCTGCGCCAGCGCTTCATCGACATGACGGTCCCCCAGTCTGAGGCCCTTGGCCTCACCCTGCCAGACCCAGAGCTTGCCTGGAACGACGAGCGTGGCCACTACGACCACGGGGACATCGACTTCACCGAGCTGTTCGAGGTCATCTTGGGCAACGGCCCCTGTAACAAGCAGCGGATGGAGAAGCGGCGAGGGGCGCACGAGGAAGGCGCCTGGGTACGTGAGGCGGCCAGCGCGTATGCCGCCAAGCGGCGTACGAGGCAAACCGCTGCCGGGTCCGCCGCATGAGCGACCGCCCCCTTGACCTCAACGCCGAGGGCGGCCACGGCGCCGTACCCATGACCGGCGTGCCGACCGAGCAGTCACCGGCGGCTGCGGCACGGCGCGAATGGCCGTTGTGGGAGGTGTTCGTCAGGGCCAGGCGCGGGTTGAGCCACGTCCATGTCGGCAGCCTGCATGCCCCCGACGCCGAGATGGCGGTGCGGAACGCGCGTGACCTCTACACGCGACGCCAAGAGGGTGTCTCCATCTGGGTGGTCCGGGCCGAGGACATCACCGCAAGCAGCCCTGATGAGAAGGACGCATTCTTCGACCCGGCCGGCGACAAGATCTATCGCCATCCGACGTTCTACGAGGTCCCCGCGGGTGTGCAGCACCTATGACCCCGGACCCTCTTCTCGCCGACCTGTCCGAATCTGATGGGGCCATAGGCCTATCAGCTTCGGACAAGTCGATGTATGTGCTCCGGCTCGCCGACGACGCGCTCGTCTACGCACAGCGCCTGGGGGAGTGGATCGCCGCGGCGCCCCAGCTAGAGGAGGACGTCGCCCTGGGCAACATCGCCCTCGACCAGCTCGGGCAGGCGCGCTCGTTGTTGACGTACGCCGGTCAGCTCGAGGGGCGGAGCCGCGACGAGGACGCACTCGCCTACTTCCGCGACGAGCGCGATTTCCTCAACGCCCAGATCTTCGAGCTGCCGCGCGGCGACTTCGGTTTCACGATCGCCCGCATGCTGGTGGTGTCGAGCTACCAGCTCGCTCTCTACCGCCGTCTGCAGCTCTCGACCGACCCCGCCTTGGCCGCGGTCGCCGCCAAGGCGGTCAAGGAGGTCGACTACCACCGAGACCACGCCACCCAGTGGTCACTGCGGCTGGGCGATGGCACCGAGGAGTCCCACCGGCGGCTGCAACAGGGGTTCGACGACGTCTGGGCGTATGTCGCCGAGCTCTTCGAGGCCGACGCGCTCGTCACGGCTCTCGCGGGCCAGGGGGTGGCGGTCGATTCGGCTGGGCTCGAGGAGCCGGTGCTGTCGTACGTCTCCGCGGTACTGGCCGACGCCACGCTCGAGGTCCCCGCCACCTCAGTGCGGCACACCGGTGGCCGCCGCGGCATCCACACCGAACACATGGGTTACCTCCTTGCGGAGATGCAGCACCTCGCCCGCTCACACCCGGGGGCGCGGTGGTGACCGTGGTGGCGGGATCGGTCGAGCAGGTGCGCGACATCGTGGCCGCCGTACTCGACCCCGAGGTCCCGGTGCTGACCATCGAGGACCTCGGCATCCTGCGAGACGTCACGCTCGACGACAGCGGGCACGTGGAGGTGACGATCACGCCGACCTACTCCG
Source organism: Nocardioidaceae bacterium (assembly GCA_030447585.1). Lineage (GTDB taxonomy): Bacteria > Actinomycetota > Actinomycetes > Propionibacteriales > Nocardioidaceae > JACDHG01. The sequence continues at coordinate 18,940 of JAUJOO010000010.1, forward strand.
GGTGTCCGGCGATGGATGCCATCTCCGCGGATGTCAGCAGAGCTCTGTCCGACCGCGGGTTCGACGACGTCAGCGTCCGTCTCGTGCTGGCCCCTGCCTGGACGACCGACTGGATCAGCGACTCGGGCAGGCAGAAGCTGCTCGACTACGGCATCGCGCCCCCGCAGCAGCGCGGCGGCGGCGTGCTGGTCACCCTGTCCGTACGGTGTCCCCAGTGCGGCTCCCCTGACACCCGTGAGCTGAGCCGGTTCGGATCGACGGCATGCAAGGGACTGTGGGTCTGCAACGTCTGCAGGGAACCGTTCGACCACTTCAAGAGGCTGTGACCATGTCGGAGGGACTGGCCATTTCAAAGGCAAGTTTCGTGGCAAGAGGCAGTGAATGAGCAAGCGACGCCCTACATTCCACCCGTTGCGGGTCAGCGAGGTCACGCCGCTCACCGACGACTCCGTGGCGATCACCTTCGACGTTCCACCTGAGCTGGCCGACGACTATGACTTCGTCCAGGGCCAGCACGTGACGGTTCGTACGTCGTTGGCAGGCGACGACGTACGACGCAGCTACTCCATCTGTGCCCCGGCCAAGTCGGGCATGCTCCGCATCGGCGTGAAGGTGCTGCCCGGCGGGCAGTTCTCGGGGTTCGCCGCCGGGCGCCTCAAGGTCGGCGACGTGCTCGACGTCATGACGCCGACCGGACGCTTCAACACCCCACTCGACCCGCGCAACCGCAAGCACTACTGCGCCATCGCGGCCGGGAGCGGCATCACCCCGGTCCTGTCCATCGTGGCGACCACGCTCGAGCAGGAGCCGCACAGCCGCGTCACGCTGATCTATGCGAACCGGACGAGCCGCACCGTGATGTTTCTCGAGGAGCTCGAGGACCTCAAGGACCGGTACCGGGAGCGTTTCCACCTCATCCACGTCCTCAGCCGGGAGGCCCAAGACGCCGAGCTCCTCTCCGGGCGCCTCGACGCGGCACGCCTGACCAAGATCACCGAGACGCTCGTCCCGAGCGAGACGGTGGACGAGTGGTTTCTGTGCGGTCCCTACACCATGGTGGTCGAGCTGCGTGAGGCGCTGCTGGAGCAGGGTGTGAGCGCCGGCCACGTGCACAGCGAGCTTTTCCACGTGGACAAGGCACCGGCGGCGCCCCGCGCCTTGGAGACGGAGGCCCAGGAGGGTGCCGACGTCACCATCAACCTCGACGGACGACGGTCGACGTTCAAGCTCAAGAGTGATGACGTCTCTGTCCTCGAGGCGGCGCTCCGGGTACGCGCAGACGCTCCCTTCGCCTGCCGTGGCGGCGTGTGCGGCACCTGCCGGGCGCGCCTCGTCGAGGGATCCGTCGACATGGACACCAACTACGCGCTGGAGCCGGAGGAGATCGAGAAGGGTTACGTGCTCACGTGCCAGAGCCACCCCACCAGCGACAAGGTCGTGCTGGACTACGACGGCTGAGAGCTTGCGCTGTGCTCCTTGGTCGCCTGGATGATCGCGGAGTGTATGCCGTCACCGTAGTCGATGGTGAAGGTGATCGAGATCTCGACGAACCCCGCTGCCAGCAGGAGGGCGCGGTACTCACTGACGGTCAGCGCACCGGCGACACAACCCACCCGTCGCTCGGCGGCCGCCCTTCCCTCTTGTGCGGTGTCGTCCTGGGCGACGACGTCGCTGATGCCGATACGCCCGCCGGGCCTCAGGACACGAAAGACCTCAGCGAACACAGCCGGCTTGTCCCAGGAGAGGTTGATCACGCAGTTGGAGATGACCACATCGACAGAGAGGCCGGGAAGTGGGATGTCCTCCATCCTGCCGTGCATGAACTCGACATTCTGCGCGCCCGCATCCGTGGCGTTTCGACGTGACAGCTCGAGCATGTCAGCGCTCGCGTCGAGTCCGTAGATCTTGCCCTGCGGTCCGACCCGCTTGGCAGACAGCAGCACGTCGATTCCGCCACCGGAGCCCAGGTCCAGCACGACCTGCCCGGCGCTGAGTTCGGCGACCGCCACCGGGTTGCCACAGCCGAGACTCGCGCGGCCGGCTGCCGGTGGCAGGTCGCTGAGATCGCCGTACCCGGCCGCGCCGAAGCAGCCTTCGTCGAAGCCGGGACCGCAGTCGGTAACGGTCGCTCCCGACATCGCCGCACGCGCCAGGCCGGAGTAGCGGTCGACAATTTCGTCCTGGGCCATCGCAGAGTCCTCTCAGTCGCAGGGGGGAGGGGCGGGGGCAGGGTTGCCCATCACGACGTCAGCAGCCGACGGAAAGCAGGTGACGCAGGCCTCGTTGATCCGGTAGAGGTGAGAGGTGCCGCGGCGCTCGACCAGGACGAACCGCACCTCGCCAAGGATCTTCAGGTGGTGGGAGACGGTTGACTGGCCGACGCCGCAGGCAGCGACGATGTCGCCGACCGTCACCGGCTGCCGCCGTCTGGCCAGCATGGACACGATCTGGATGCGGGTGGGGTCGGAGAGCGCCTTGAACCAACCGGCGTACTCGACCGCGGTGCCCCGTGACAGCAGCTGCTCAGGAATGTCCATCGATGATCGACGATAGTCGATGGAGAGGCTCTTGGCAACGCCATCGAAGCCAAACGGGCTACCGATCAGTTCTCGCTGCGCACGCTCCAGATGCGCAAGATCGACATCAAGGCGCTCAAGCGAGCCGCCGACCAGTCCTGACGCGTATCCACCGTGACGCGCTGCGAGGATCGGCGAAGACGACGGATGGCGGTGCTAGGTTGACGTGGTGCGGCAGTACCTCGACCTGGTCCAGCGGGTGCTCGACGAGGGCACCCGCAAGAGCGACCGCACCGGCACCGGCACGCTGAGCATCTTCGGCCACCAGATGCGCTTCGACCTGACTGCCGGCTTCCCACTGGTCACCACGAAGAAGGTCCACGTCGGTTCGGTGGTCGGTGAGCTGCTCTGGTTCCTGCGCGGCGACACCAACGTGCGGTGGCTCCAGGAGCGGGGCATCAGCATCTGGGACGAGTGGGCGGACGCCAACGGCGATCTCGGCCCTGTCTACGGCCGTCAGTGGCGGTCGTGGGCCACCCCCGACGGCAGGCACGTCGACCAGCTGCGGGACGTCGTCCACCAAATCCGGACGAACCCCGACTCGCGACGCCACATCGTGAGCGCCTGGAACGTCGCCGACATCCCGGCCATGGCGCTACCGCCATGCCACACGCTGTTCCAGTTCTACGTCGCTGACGGTGCGCTGTCCTGTCAGCTCTACCAGCGCTCGGCCGACGTATTTCTCGGCGTACCGTTCAACATCGCGTCGTACGCGCTGCTCACCCACATGGTCGCGCATGTCACCGGCCTCGGTGTCGGCGACTTCGTGCACACCCTCGGAGACGCCCATCTCTACGTCAACCACCTCGACCAGGCCCGCACCCAGCTGTCCCGTGAGCCGAGGCCCTTGCCCGAGGTCTGGCTGGACCCTTCGGTTCGCGACCTCAGCGGCTTCGACGTGGAGCACGTCAAGGTGTCCGGCTACGAACCGCATCCCGGGATCAAGGCGCCGATCGCGGTATGACGCTTCGGGCGTCGACCACCACGACCCTCGTGGCGGCGGTGGCACGCAACGGCGTCATCGGCGTCGAAGGCCGGCTGCCGTGGCATCTGGCGGGTGACCTCCCGCGGGTCAAGGCACTCACGATGGGCCATGTCCTGGTGATGGGGCGGGTCACCTACGACTCGATCGGCCGCCCGCTGCCAGGTCGCACCACCGTGGTAGTCACCCGTCAGGCCTGCTGGCGACCGGCGAATGAGCACACCGGGGCGGTGCTGGTGGCGGCCAGCGCCGACGACGCCCTAGCCCGGGCCGCGGAGGTCGACGACGAGATCTTCGTCCTCGGCGGCGCCCAGATCTACGCCGCCACCCTCCCGAGCGCCGATGTGCTCGACATCACCTGGGTGGACGCGGAGCCGCACGGAGACACCTACTTCCCGCCGGTCGACTGGTCGCAGTGGTCGGAGGTGTCACGCTCCGCGCACGACGGTTGGGCGCTCGCCCGTTACCGGCGCCGTACAGCCTCGTCGAAAAAAGTTTGAAGTTTCTTGTAACGCTTCGTGAGGCTTTGGCGATAGACCGTGTGCAGCCCCGTTACTGACCGGACCCCCGAGCGGACAGTAACGGGGCAGTTCTTTGCGCTGATCTCGGCGCTAAGGGGTCGCGACACGATTCCGGCCGCGTCGTCGTACCGCCGGCCCTGGAGCCGGGCGGTAACCTCGGCGCCATGAGCCAGCACCCCAGCCCCCCTTTCGGCAGGGTCCTCACCGCGATGGTGACACCGTTCGACTCCGAGGGAGCCGTTGACGCCGAGGCCGCGTCGAAGCTCGCCGTCCACCTGGTCGACAGGGGGCACGACGGCCTTGTTGTCTTCGGTACGACGGGTGAGTCACCGACTGTCACGCCGGCCGAGCAGGAGATCGTGCTGCGCTCGGTGGTCGAAGCGGTCGGTGACCGTTGCGCCGTCATCGCCGGGGTCGGGTCGTACGACGCGAGGCACGCCGTGGAGCTGACCAGAACGGCGCAGGCGTGCAGCGTCGGCGGAGTGCTTGCCGTGACGCCTTACTACAGCAAGCCACCGCAAGCCGGCATCCTCGCCCAGTTCCGCGCCGTCGCAGACAGCTGCGACGTCCCGGTGATGCTGTACGACATTCCCGGCCGCACCGCCACGAAGCTCAGCGCCGAGACGCTGGCTCGGGCCGCAGAACACCCGCGGATCGTCGCGGTCAAGGAGGCCAGCGGCGACCTGTACGCCGGGAGCTGGCTCCTGCGCAGCACGGACCTCGCCATCTACTCGGGCGACGACGCGCTCAACCTCGCCTGGCTCGCGGTCGGCGCGGTCGGCGTCGTGTCCGTCGTCGGCCACGTGGCCGCAGAGCGCTACCGGGCCATGATCTCGGCCCTCGATGCCGGCGACCTGCAGGAGGCTCGACGGATCGATCGTTCCCTCCTCCCGGTGGTCGAGGCCATCATGAACCGCACCCAAGGTGCGATCATGGCGAAGGCCGCACTCGAGCTGCAGGGCGTCCTGTCGAACCGTCACGTCAGGCTTCCCCTCATCCCGGCCAACGACACACAGGTCGCCGAGCTGCGCCGAGACCTCGAGTCGGCAGAGCTGATTCCACCCACGACACAAAGAGACACGGTATGAGCCACCCCCACCCGGAGCTCGCGTCTCCACCGGAGTTGGCCACCGATGGGCTGCGCATCATCGCACTCGGCGGACTCGGCGAGATAGGGCGCAACATGGCGGTGCTGGAGCACCGCGGACGGCTCCTCGTCATCGACTGCGGCGTGCTCTTTCCCGACGAGACGCAGCCTGGCGTCGACCTCATCCTCCCCGACTTCGAGGCGATCAGGCACCGCCTCGGCGACATCGAGGCACTCGTCCTCACGCACGGACACGAGGACCACATCGGAGCGGTCCCCTACCTGCTGCGCGATCGGCCAGACATCCCGCTCGTCGGGTCCAAGCTCACACTCGCCGTGCTCGAGGGAAAGCTGCGCGAACATCGGCAGACGCGCGCGCCCAAGCACGAGGTCAAGGAGGGCGACCGCGTCGCGTTCGGTCCGTTCGGCCTCGAGTTCATCGCGGTCAACCACTCGATCCCTGACGCGCTCGCCGTGGCCGTTCGGACCAGCGCCGGAGTCGTGCTCCACACCGGTGACTTCAAGATGGATCAGCTTCCCCTCGATGGGCGCATCACTGACCTACGCGCTTTCGCCCGGCTGGGCGCCGAGGGTGTGGACCTGCTCATGGTGGACTCGACCAACGCGGAGGTCCCCGGCTTCACCACGTCGGAGAGAGCGATCGGTCCCGTGCTCGGCCAGGTGTTCCAGAGCAGCCCCCAGCGCATCATCGTCGCGTGTTTCGCGTCTCATGTGCATCGGGTCCAACAGGTGATGGACGTCGCGGTGGCGCAGGGCCGCAAGGTGGCGTACGTCGGCCGCTCGATGGTGCGGAACATGGGGGTTGCCCGCGACCTCGGCTACCTGACGGTGCCGCCCGACACCTTGGTCGACATGCGCGACATCGACGACTTCGCCCCTGACGAGGTCGTCATCGTCTCGACCGGCTCCCAGGGAGAGCCGCTGTCGGCGCTGGCACGCATCGCGCACCGAAACCACGACCGCATCCGAATCGAGCCTGGGGACACGGTCGTGCTCGCATCGAGCCTCATCCCGGGGAACGAGAATTCCGTCCACAAGGTCATCAACGGCCTGACCAAGCTCGGCGCCAACGTCGTACACAAGGGCAACGCGCTCGTCCACGTCTCGGGTCACGCGAGCGCCGGAGAGCTCCTCTACTGCTACAACATCTTGTCGCCACGCAATGTCCTGCCCGTGCACGGGGAGATGCGCCACCTGGTGGCCAACGCCGCACTCGCCGTCGAGACCGGCGTCCCCAGAGACCGAGTGGTGGTAGCAGAGGACGGCGTCGTCGTCGACCTCGTCGACGGTACGGCGAGAGTCAGCGGAAAGGTCGAGTGCGGCTACGTCTTTGTCGACGGGTCCTCGGTGGGGGACCTGACCGAAAGCAACCTCAAGGACCGGCGAATCCTCGGAGAAGAAGGCTTCATCTCCGTCATGGTCGTGATGGACTCTAGCTCCGGCAAGCTGGTCGCCGGGCCCGAGATCCACGCCCGTGGCTTCGTCGAGGGCGACGACGTCTTCGCGGAGGTGAAGCCACTCATCGAGGACGCACTCCTCAAGGCTGTCAACGACGGGAATGACGACCGCTACCAGCTGCAGCAGGTCATCCGTCGTACCACGGGACGGTGGGTGAGCCAGGCGCATCGGCGACGTCCGATGATCATTCCGGTCGTCCTCGAGGCTTGAGGCACTGGCAGATGCCTGCTGAGGGCGATCACAGGCCCGGTGCCGCTGAGAGTGTCCGCAGCTGGCTCGGCCCGGTGGCGGCGCTGCTCGCCTCGAGCGTGGCACTCACCTGTGTGACCAGCGTGCCAGACGTCCTCACCGACCTCGACGCGCTCAGTGCGGCGAACGAGCGGTTCGTCGGCTGGGCGGGTGTCGGACTGATGGCGACGCTGGGGGTCGCAGCGCTCGGGGTCTTCACCGCGCCCCGCGTCGGAGCCGGCCCGGTGCTGTCTCTCGGCGCGGCCGCGGCCGTCTTCGGACTTGCCCTTGGCAGTGAAGTGGTCGACGACGTGCAGACGGGGCTGGCCTTCTGCGTGCTGGGGGTCGCGGTCGGTGGGCTGCTCAGCGGTGCGGCGTGCATCTCGCTGGAGCTGAAAGGGCGGCTGCGCCAGGCAGCGCTGATCGCATGGGTGACACCGCTGGCCGCCGGCTGGCCGATTCTGACGTGGGCTGCCCTCCATGACGCGGAGATCGAGGACGGTCGGATCACGACCCATCCTTCCGTCTGGGTGCTTGCTCCGGTGTCGGGGATCCTTGTTCTCTGGAGCGTTCTGAGCATGCTCCTTGAGCCTCGTCGCGAGAGCCGCTCCAGATCGGCGCCGTGGGAGAGCGCCTGGTCGTCGTTGCTGACTGTGTGCGCAGTGGCGGCACTGCTGGTCATGGTGCTCGGTTTCGAGCCCGATGTCTCCACTGCCTGGCTGAGGCCGCTGGTCGTCGTGGTGGCGGCCGGCCTCGCTGTCTCGCTGGCGGCGGTCGGAGCACTCATCCCGACGGTGAACGGTCGCATGGGATACGTCTGTGTGGCGGTCACCGGACTGTGCATGCCGAGCTGCCTGCAGCTCGCGATCGTCGTCTCCGACGCAGGCAAGGTGCGGGTGAGCTGGCCCGTCCCCGCCCTGCTTGCCCTGGCGGGCGTAGCGGGCGTCACGGCCGGTTGGCTGCTGGCGCGCCGCGCGGTCTGGCCGGCGCTTCTCCTCGTCGCCGCGGGCGCTGCCGGCGGCTGGGTCATGGCGGACGGGCCGTGGATCATGTTCGCCGCCGCCGCCCCGCTGACCTGTGGTGCCGCCGCCGCCATGGCCGCGGGCATCAAGCTCTGCAGCTCCGACGGGACGGAGCTGCGGTACGTCGCGATGACCGCGGTTGCGGTGATCACCACAGGGGTGGCGCTGTCCATCCCGCTCGGCTGGTCGCTGGCCGGAGCGGTGGCTTCGGACGTCGCCGACGCTCGCGCCGCCGGGAGAGTCCTCCTCGGGCTGACGTTCGCGGCGGTCGTGCTGGCTGCGGGCTACACCGCCACGCTCTCACCCAAGGCATCCGACAACCCGCGTGAGGACGAGC
>JAUJOO010000010.1:27271-35071 GCA_030447585.1 Nocardioidaceae bacterium
GGCTACACCGCCACGCTCTCACCCAAGGCATCCGACAACCCGCGTGAGGACGAGCTGGTTCCCACCTGGCCCTGACCGCGACCGCGTCGCCTGAGCACCAGCGGCCTTCAGGCAGGGCGGTGCTCAGGCCGGGCGCGCCTCGTCGTCACTGCTCCTGGACGCGGGGAGACTTCTCGCGCAGCTCGTCGATGAGCTGCGAGGCCTGCGCCTTGGTGAGCTCGGTGGGGACCTCCTCGCCGCTGTCGTTGGCCAGGGTCGAAAGGTAGGACATCTGTGCCTGGGTGGCTGGCTCGTCGCCGGTGGCCCAGACCTCGGGGTCCTTCTGAGGGGTGTCTCCGGGTTGTGTCGTCATGGCGGTGGCGTACCCACAGCCGAGTCCGGTTACACCTGCCTCGCAGCAGTCCGCGACTGTTGCGGCTAGCCGCGGCCGAGGACAGACCCTCCGTTGACCTGCAGGATCTGCCCGGTGGTGAAGCCAGCCTGTGCGGAAGCGAGGTAGGCCACCGCCTCGGCGACCTCCTCCGGCGTACCAGGCCGCTTCACCAGCGTGCTGGCGACCCTCGGCTCGACGACCTCGGGCGAGCGGCGCCCCTTCCAGAACTCGGTGTCCGGGATGAACCCTGGCGCGACGGCGTTGACGGTGACCCCCTCGGCGCCAAGCGAGGCGGCCAGCGTGTACACCCACGCGTGCAGGGCCGCCTTGGCGGCGCCGTACGAGCCCGCCCCGCGAACGGCAGCGACGGAGCTCATCGCGATGATGCGTCCTCCCGGCCGCCTGAGGGCGGGAAGCAGCGCCTCGGTCAGGAGTACGGCGGTCAAGACGTTGGTACGAAAGGCGGCCAGCCAGTCATCGGCGACCTCGGCGAGCGAGCCTGCCTCCCAGCTGGTGGCGCCTCCCGCGTTGTTGACGAGAACGTCCACGGCGCCGCTCGCTGAGATGGCTCCGGCCGCATCGGCGGTGTTGTCGGGGTCAGTCAGGTCGGCTTGCCGGAAGGTCACTAGGTCGCCACCCACCTCGACATTGAGCTCAGCTGTCGCCTCCTCCAGGATCTCGAGGCGGCGGCCGAGGATCACCACCTCGTCCCCCTCGGCGGCGAACCGGCGCGCGACCGCGCGGCCGATCCCCGTGCCCCCGCCGGACACCACGACTCGTCGGGTCACTGGACGACCTCCTTCAGGAAGGGGGTTGGCAGCCGGGCCGCAGCATACGTGTGCGATGCCGCGCGGTAGCGGCTCGGACACCAGCCTGCCGTAGAGGAGGCGGGTGCACGCCCATTAGGGTCAGACCATGAAGATCTTGGTGACTGGCGGGGCCGGATACATCGGCAGCGTCACGTCGAAAGCGCTGGAGCAGGCGGGTCACCAACCCATCCTGCTCGACTCGCTGATCAAGGGCAGACGCGAGTTCATCCGCGACCGGGTGTTCTACGAGGGCGACATCGCCGACCGTGGGCTGCTCTCGCGGATCGTGCACGACCACCCTGATATCGAGTCCACCATCCACATGGCGGCGCGCATCGTGGTGCCCGAGTCGGTGCAGCAGCCCTACGAGTACTACCGCGACAACGTCGCCAAGTCGCTCGAGCTCTTCGACCAGCTGGTCAAGCTCGACAAGCCACGCGTCGTGTTCTCCTCGACCGCCTCGTTGTACGCCATGTCCGAGACGTTCGAGGTGGACGAGAGTTCGCCGCTGGCGCCCACGTCGCCGTACGCCAAGACCAAGCGCTGCATGGAGATGGCGCTCGAGGACATGAGCCACGGCACCGATCTGCGGGCGGTCATCCTGCGGTACTTCAACCCGATCGGCTCCGACCCGGATGTGGAGAGCGGCATCTACGACAAGGAGCCCAGCCACGTGATCGGGCAGCTGGTGCTCGCCGCCAAGGGCGTCAAGGACCACTTCACGATCACCGGCACCGACCACCCCACCCGCGACGGGACCGGGATCCGCGACTACATCCACGTCTGGGACCTCGCCCGCGCTCATGTGGCCGCCGTCGAACGGTTCGACGAGGTGCTGGCCGACCTTGACGCCACGAGCACCATCATCAACCTCGGCACGGGCAGCGGGGTCACCGTGCGCGAGCTGCTGTCCGCCTTCGAGGCGGTGTACGGCGCCCAGGTCCGGACCTTGGAGGCGCCGCCACGCCCGGGCGACGCGGTGGGTGCCTACGCCAAGGTCGACAAGGCTCGCGACGTGCTCGGCTGGAAGAGTGAGCTGACCCTCGAGGAGGGCATCGCCTCCACTCTTGCCTGGGGGCGCAAGAGGCGTGAGATCCTCGGGTTCGAATGAGTCTTGACGAACGACGCCGAGTGGTGGTCAGCGACCCACACGGGCACCCTGACGAGTTTGCCGCTGCCCTGCGGTCGACCGGCCTGGTCGATGACAACGCGGACTGGGCCGGCGACGACGCGCGACTCTTCGTGCTCGGCGACTTCCTTGACCGCGGCCCCGACGGCATCGGCGTCATCGACCTCGTGATGCGGCTGGAGCAGCAGGCGGGCGGCAGCGGCGGTGAGGTGAAGGCGCTGCTCGGCAACCACGAGGCGCTCACCCTCGGCATGCACGAGTTCGGGCCGCGCCCCGGCGGTGGGCGGCCCTCGCGTGCCGCCGAGATCTTCGACAGCTCCTGGAGGCGCAACGGCGGGCTCGCGTCGGACCAGGAGCGGCTCACAGCTGTCCACCTCGAGTGGCTGCGGTCGCTGCCTGCGATCATCCCCGACGACGACGTGCTCTTCCTGCACTCGGACACGCTGGAGTACCTCAGCTGGGGTGCGACGGTCGACGAGATCAACACGGGGGTCCGGGCAGCGCTGACGAGCGGTGATGTTGAGCAGGCCTGGCTCTGCTGGCAGCGGCTGACCGACCGTTACGCGTTCATGGGCCCGGACGGGGCCGCGGTGGCCCGCGACCTGCTGGCAACCCTTGGCGGCTCCCGGATAGTGCACGGCCACAGCATCATCGGCGACCTGACCGGCGTTCCGCCTCCGGACGTGAAGGAGCCGTGGTCGTACGCCGAGGACCTGGTGCTGGCGATCGACGGCGGGCTCTACGCCGGCGGACCGCTCCTTGTCGTCGAGCTCTGAAGGTCGCCGGGCGGCGCACGGTCGGCCAACCCGACTGTTGCGCGATGCCCCGTGGGTTGGGGAGCTTTACCCGGGTTGTGGGGCGGGAGGAGTTCCCCCGAACTTCGGTCGGGTCGCGCGGTCGAGCGACGGCAGCTGCACATCCGAGACCAAGGCCAGTGCACCTCAATGAGACTGGCCAGTGCAGACTCGGATGAGCAGAGACCACCCGACGGCTAAGGTCGGCGAATGCAGATCCGGTCCCTGGACCCGGCCGACGTCGGCCGCTCCTACGACATGCGCACCCGTGCCTTCGGCCCGATGCCCGACGGCGCGCGGCCCGACTGGGAGTCCGGTGTCCACAAGGCCATCGACGAGCACCGCATCGTTGCTGCCTACGACGACGACCTGCTGGTCGGGCGGGCGATGATCTGGTCGTTCCGGCAGTGCTGGGGCGGGCGTGACCTGGCCATGGCAGGTGTCGCCGGGGTGATCGTCGCGCCCGAGTACCGCGGACGCGGGGTCGGCAGCGCGCTGATGGACGGCATCATCGCCCGCGGCCGTGAGCTCGGCTTCGCGGTGTCGGCGCTCTACCCGGCCACGGTCCCGGTCTACCGAGGCAAGGGCTGGGAGATCGCCGGCGTCCAGGCCCGCTACTCGATAGTCACCCGGCTGCTCCGGGAGCTGCGGGGCGGGGCCGTCGGCGTACGGGCGGCGACGCCGGAGGATGCACCGACGATACGTGACCTGACCGCCGCCGCGTATGCCGCCGGCCGTGCTAACGGCCCGCTGCTCGACTCCGTCTCCGACCTGGCCGAGGAGCTCGAGGACGCCGGAGTCTTCGCGTACCTCGCCGACGACGGTTTCGTGCGCTACGGCTGGGAGGGCAAGGAGCTCGTCGTCGACCAGCTCGTCGCGCAGTCGACCGAGACGGCACGGGCCCTCTGGGCGGTGGTCGGGTCCGGCTCGTCGGTCTCGCCCCAGGTCCACGCCTACCTGGCCCCCGACGACCCGCTGCACCAGCTCCTCGGCGAGTGCGTCGTCGAGCAGGTCAAGCAGACCCGTTGGATGCTGCGGCTGCTCGACGTGCACGCGGCCGTCTCCGGACGCGGCTTCCCTCGGGGGCTCGACGTCGACGTGCCGGTCGCCGTCTCCGACCCCCAGGTGCCCGCCAACTGCGTCGAAGGTCGGCTACGTGTCACCGACGGCCAAGGGGAGTTCGTCGCTGCCGACGGAACGACCAGCAGCGATGCCGTGCGGTTCACCGCGAACGGGATCGCGGCCCTCTACGCCGGCATTCCGATGGCAAGCCTCGTCACGAGCGGGGCGGCTCGCGGCGGCTCCGCCGAGGACCATGCCCGACTCGATGCGGCCTTCGTCGGCCGGTCGGCGTACCTCCTCGAGTACTTCTGAGCAAACGGGCAGTCGTCGCCGTGCCAGCGCGGTGCGCTCGAACTGCCGGTAACCGATCTGGAGGGTCGGCGCGAGGCCGACCCTCCAGGGCAGCGCAGATGCTGCGAGGGAGTTACTTGGCTGCGTAGAGGGCCGTGACGTCGGCGGCGCTTAGAGCCCTATCCCACACGCGGACCTCGTCGACACTCCCGGGCCAGAAATCCACCTTGCTTCTGTTGAAACGTGCTCGACCGACCGTCAGGGGACCGGTCGACTCTGAGTTCAGGCACTGCTGGAACGACGACTGGTGGACCCCGTCGACGTACAGCGAGTGCGTGCCGGAAGCGGCATCGCGCACGCCGACCAAGTGGTACCACTTTCCGGTGACCGGTGTAAACGTCGAGAGTGCCCGGCCGCCACTGGTGCTCAAGGAGAACCTGTTCGTGTCCCCGGTCTTCTGCAGGAAGAACGTGGACATGACCGGGCCGTCCTGACCCACGGCCGTCAGCCAGCCGTTGAGCCGGTCGAGCTTGACCCACGCCGACACCGTGAAGTTGCCAGAGGTGTCGATGACCGGGCCCGCGGTCTCCGCGTGGCCGCCGTTGCCGTCGAACTGCAGCGCTGACCCGGACCGTCCCGAGCCCCACGTCGCACCCGTCTGCAGCATGAGGTCGTGGTCGCGCACCTGATCCCGCGCCACGGTCCCGCTGCCCTCGTCGAACGGCCAGTAGTCGGTGCCCTCGAGCCCCGGAGTCCCCGGCGGTAAGACAGGGATGTCGGCCGCGGAGCCAGTGGCGGAGTCGATGATCTTCTCGTTGATCGCACGCACCTGGCTGAAGTCCATCTTCTCCACCTTGCGGTCATAGGTGAAGAAGCCGTTGACCTCGCCCTCGACGTCGGTGAGCTGGGTATAGACCGCCCCGCTGATACCGCAGCTGTTCGCTGCCGTAAGCACGTCGCGCTGATTCTCGACGTATCGACGCGTCAACGTCTCCTTGTCCGGCGTCATCTCGTAGGCGAAGCCGAAGTCACCGAACCACATATGACCCGGCACCCTGAGGCCGAGGCCACCGTGCTCACCATCGGCCGAGACACGATAGCTGTCCGGGCTCGGCGTCGCCGGTCCGACGTACTCGTGGAAGTCGATCATGTCGCCCTTGCCGGAGTCACCGAGCGAGTAGCAGCAGTTGACACCACTGTGGGCGTTGACCAGGCGGCTGGGGTCGTACGCCTTGACCTCCTCCGCGATTCGACCGGTGTCCTCACGGCTCCACTCGCCCCAGCCCTCGTTGAAAGGCACCCAGACGACGATGGAGGTGAAGCTGTCGTGCTCATCAAGCATCTCGTCCAGCTCCGTCTCGAACTGGCCCCGCCACTCAGGCGGTATCCGGCCGACCTTGCTCGACGGCATGTCCTGCCACACCAGCAGCCCCAACTTGTCGGCATGGTAGTACCAACGGTCAGGCTCGACCTTGATGTGCTTACGCACCGTGTTGAACCCCAGAACCTTGTGCTGCTCAAGGTCCCACCGCAGCGCCTCGTCGGTTGGTGCGGTGTTCAGCCCGTCCGGCCAGAAACCCTGGTCCAACGTCGACATGTGGAACAGGATCTTGCCGTTGAGCGTCATGCGGAGCTTGCCGTCGGCGCCCTTCGCCATGCCAATCTCCCGCATCCCGAAATACGACGACACGTTGTCCACCCGCTCACCGGCCGCATCCAGCAGGTGCACCCGCAGGTCATACAGGAACGGGGAGTCGGGGGACCAGAGCTTCGCGTCGGGCACCGGCACTAGCAACTCGCTGTTCGCCGGGCCTGTCACCTGCCCGACGGGTCGCCTGCCGTCGTACGCGGTGACCTCCACCCGGAGACCCTTAGCGCCGCTCGCCTCGGCCGTTAACCGTAGGCCCTGGGCGTCAAGGTCCGGCGTCATCTCGAGCTCATTGATGTGGGCACGGGCGACCGGCTCCATCCACACCGTGCGCCAGATGCCCGAACTGCCCTGGTAGAAGATTCCCCGGTCACTCTGGCGACGCTGCTTGCCAACGGGCTGCCACGTCGCGTCGGTGAGGTCCTCCGCCCAAACGATCAGCTCCTGCGGGCCTGTGCCCTTGAGCGCGTCGGTGACGTCGACGCTGAACTTGTCGTAGCCGCCACGATGCGTCGCGACCTGGGTGCCGTTGACCCACACCTTGGAGTCGTAGTCGACTGCGTCGAAGTGCAACATCAGCCGCTGACCTGACGGGAGGCCAACCCGCCACGTCTGCGGCACGTTGAAGGTACGCCGATACCACATCCGGTCCTCGTGCCGTTGGATCCCCGACAGAGCCGACTCGATCGGGTAGGGCACCAGAACTCGCTCCGCGAGCTCCCGGCCGACCGGAGGGGACTCGCCGGCGGCCGCGCCGGCGAACTGCCATTCGCCGTTGAGGTTCTGCCAGCGCTCACGCCTCATCTGGGGCCGCGGGTACTCCGGCAGCGCATTGGCCGGCGACACGTCATCAGTCCACGGTGTAGTCATGCTCAGCAGTGGCTCCACCCACCGCTTCTCGTCAGCGGGGCCGAATCCTTCAGGCAGGTAGAGCGCCTCGGATGGCACGATCGTCTTGTCCTGGCTGGGGCTCTGCCACCGCAGCCGCAGGTTAGCACCGCCCCAGTGCTCGAAGTACTCCACCTTGATGTCATACAGCTGGCCGGCCTCGAGCCTGATCGGTTGGCTGACCTGCTCGACGTCCCAGTCGTCCTGCCAGTGGTCAATGATCAGCTGGTTGTCGACCCACAGCCGGAACCCGTTGTCTCCGATCATGGAGAACGTGTAGTCCTCGGAGAACTCGGGCTTGATGCTGCCGGTCCAGCGAACGGCGGCGTTATCCGGTTGGCCGGTGAGCTCCGCCAGGATCGGGTTCAAGTCCGGGAAGGCGATATTGGGATCGACGACAGACGATCTCAGCTCTTTGAAGTCGAACACTCCCGGCCCCGTTGAGATGTAGTAGTCCCCTCTCAGCCCCTGCCTCGATGTCTCCTCGGCCGAAGCTCCCGAACCCGCCGCGACAATAAGCAGCTGGCCGAGCAACGCGAGCAACACTGCCGCGACAAGCTGCGATCCTGGCCTCTTACGCATAGATCTTCCCCCTCGAAAACGGATGTGGCGCCCGGCCTACCTCACAAGGCAGAGCAGCACCTGCGATCCAAACAATCTCACACGTGTGGCGGGGCGATGTCAACAGTTGCACTCAGTTCCGATAGACTTCCAACGTTGGAAAAGAGCGTTGCGTCACCAACAGCCGCCGCCATCCGGTTGGTCCGGCAGGGCACTTTCGGCGTCCACGGCCCGGCATGCCTCTA
>JAUJOO010000010.1:35171-41640 GCA_030447585.1 Nocardioidaceae bacterium
ATCACGAAGGCCTAACAGTCCTCTGCAGCTTCGGCCGTGTGTCGGACCTCACTACGACGAGTTCGCCGACCGTCTCGCGCAGGGTCGCCTGTGCGTCAGGCGTGAGTTGAGCGTCACTGACCACTACGTCGGCCTGCTCCAGCGAAGCGATCGTGCTGATGCCGACGGTCCCCCACTTGGTGTGGTCGGCGACCACCACCAGACACTTGCCGGCCGCTACCAGGGCGCGGTCGGTGTCGGCCTCGAGCAGGTTGGGGGTGGTGAAACCTGCGCGGGCGTCCATACCGTGGACTCCCAGGAACACCAGGTCGAGGTGGAGCAACTGCAGGGAGGACACCGCAATCGGTCCGACCAGTGCGTCCGAGGGGGTACGTATCCCGCCCGTCAGCACGAGGTTGGAGCCAGGTGCCGCCCCGGTGTGCAGCACATCGGCGATGCGCATCGAGTTGGTGACCACCGTGAGGTCGCGGATCTCACGCAGGTGTTGCGCAAGGGTCCAGGTGGTAGTCCCGGCCGAAAGCCCGATCGCCGAGCCTGGGCTGACCAGCGCCGCGGCCGCAGCTGCGATCGCTTCCTTCTCCTCGATCTGACGCACCCACTTTGCCTCGAAGCCGGGTTCGTCGGTGCAAGGCGGACGCTTGACCGTCGCTCCTCCGTGCACCTTGTCCAGCTGACCCTGCAAGGCGAGGATGTCCAAGTCGCGTCTGATCGTCATGTCCGAGACGTTAAGCAGGCGCGACAACTCGTTCACGCGCACAGCGCCGCGACGCTGTACCGCTTCGAGGATGTGGACTTGTCTCTCCGCTGCGAGCACGCTCGGTCCTCTCCGTTTCCGCCTCAGGAGTGCGCCTGTCGGATGGTTATTTTGACGGTATGTGAAATTGATGGCTTCGTCGCCGCTTGCTTGGGGAGGTCTCAGCGTAAGGTGTTCCTTCGGCTGTGCACGCCCGGTCGGTCGTCCGGTGCGCGATCGACAGTCAGACCAAAACTGTCAGTCAGAGTGTAGGGGCCTGGCTGCGATGGCTGTTGCTACGGTCTTCTCCGGCAGGGCTGCTTGCGGGTCCGGCGATGGCCTCGAGCGACCGGCCGCAGGCACTGTGTCGCTCGGTCAGCGCCTTCTCGGACAGTTGTTGCTTCTGCGTGTTCAATCGTGTTTGATTACGTCAAGCACCCTGTGACCCACCGCGCTGGCTCGCTCGGCAGCGGGGGCTGGCCTGCAATAAGGAGTCCGCATGACACGCACGACATTTCTTCCCAAGTGGCGGATGCTTGCCGCGGCGGGGGCCGTCAGCCTTGCTGTTGGTGGCTGTACCAACACGGGGGAGCAGACGAACACAACCGGTGAAGACGGCGGCGATGACCAGCAGGTAGTGAAGGAGACTGAGAACACCGGCGAGGGCTGCACGCTCGAGGAGTACGGCGTCGAGAAGATCGATCTGGAGAACGCGGTCGTGGGCTTCTCTCAATCCGAACCCGACACTGCGGCGTTCCGCGCGGCGGAGACGGAGTCGATCAAGTCAGCTGCAGAAGAAGTCGGCGTCGAAAAACTGATCGTCACCAACGCAAACGCCGAACTTCCCAAGCAGATCGCCGACATCAAGAACATGATCAACCAGGGCGCGGAGTTCCTGATCGTCGCGCCGATCAACTCAGATGGTCTCGACCCCGCGCTGGACGCCGCGAAGAAAGCAGGCGTCCCAGTCCTCACCATCGACCGTAAAGTCACCAACACCCCATGTGAGGACTACATAGCTTTCCTCGGGTCGGACTTCTACGAGCAGGGCCAGCGGGCCGCGGACGCCATGAACGAGGCCACCGGCGGTGAGGGCAAGGTGGCCATTCTGCTCGGCTCCTCTGGCAACAACGTGACTGAAGAGCGGAATGCCGGGTTCAAGGATCAGGTCGAAGCGGAGTACCCCGGGTTGGAGATCGTGGCGGAGCAGACCGGGAACTTCGCCCGCGACGAAGGTCAGGCCGTGACTGAGCAGCTGTTGCAGTCCAACCCGGACATCACCGCAATCTATGCCCACAACGACGAGATGGCGCTCGGTGCCGTCACCGCCGTCAAGGCCGCCGGAAGGGATCCCGGTGGTGACATCAAGATCGTCTCGATCGACGGCACCGCCAACGCCGTCCAAGCAATCATCGACGGCGACATCAACGCCGTCATCGAGTCCAATCCGCGCTTCGGCCCCCTCGCCTTCGAGACCGCACAGAAGTTCTACAACGGCGAGGCGATTCCCGAGGATGTCATCATCGAAGATGATGAGTACAACAGCGAAAACGCCGAGGAAAACCTGGACGAGGCCTTCTGAGCGTTGAACTGGGCACACAGCATGGCGGGTGAAGCCGACAGCAACACACGCTGGCTCCACCGGACAGCACATCCTGGGTCAACTGAGGAGTGACGTGTCGCGTGAGCGTAGCGAGCATGAAAGGCCCGACGAGCGAGGGAGCCTGACCGTCCTCGAGACGGTAGGTGTGAGCAAATCCTTCGGGGTAGTGCAGGCTTTGCGGGGCGTCGACTTCAGCTTGGCCGAAGGCGAGATCCATGCGCTGGTGGGTGAGAACGGCGCCGGCAAGTCCACCCTGATTAAGGTGCTCACCGGCGTCTATGTCCCCGACGCTGGAGAGGTGCGCTTCGCGGGGTCGCCCGTGCACTTTCGTCGACCCTCGGATGCGCAGCACGTCGGGATCTCGACCATCTACCAAGAGGTCAACCTGGTGCCGCTGTTGTCTGTGGCGCGGAACATCTTTTTGGGACGTGAGCCCCGCAATCGTTTGCGGCTGATCGACGTAGCAGAGATGAACAAGCGTGCCGGAAAGCTGGTCGCCCGGCTGGGCGTCGATATCGACGTCTCCACCCAACTCAGTCAGCTCGGGCTGGGGGCGCAGCAGATGGTGGCGTTGGCGCGCGCGATGTCGGTCGACAGTCGGGTGGTGATCATGGATGAGCCGACGTCCTCCCTCGAGGCGAGAGAGGTCGCGACGCTGTTCCAGGTCGCGAGGACCCTCCGCGATCATGGCGTGGGCCTCGTGTTCGTGTCCCATCGGCTCGACGAGCTGTGGGAGCTCTGCGACCGGGTCACAATTCTGCGCGACGGCGAACACGTCCATACCGCAGCCATGGGCGACGTGACTCGGCTGTCGCTGGTTTCCCACATGCTTGGTAGAGACATGGAGGAGGTCGCCAAGAAGGGGACGACCGAATTCGGCGAGTCCCACCTGCAGGGCCGCGAGCCGACGTTGACCGTGGAGGGCATCGACGTCCGTAACCGGCTGAACAACGTCGGCCTCAAGGTGCGGCCCGGCGAAGTGGTGGGTCTGGCGGGGCTTCTCGGCTCCGGTCGCAGCGAGACCGTAAAAGCGATATACGGTGCCATGCCGACCCTCGGCGGTACAGTCATCGTGCGGGGGAAGCGCGTCAAGAAGAACTCGGTGAGCAATGCATTAGACGCCGGCATCGCCCTGCTGTCTGAAGATCGAAAGGCGGAAGGGATCATTCCCGACCTGTCGGTCCGTGACAACATTGCATTAGCCGTGCTGCCGAAGTTTTCCAGGGCCGGCATCGTATCTGAGTCACGGATCGACGAGGTTGTCGAGACCTTTATGGCCCGACTGAAGATCAAGGCGTCCAGCCCTGTCCAGAAGGTGCGTGAGCTGTCGGGAGGGAACCAGCAAAAGGTCATGCTCGCCCGCTGGCTGTGCACCGAGCCGACTGTTTTCCTACTTGACGAGCCGACCAGAGGCATCGACATCGGCGCCAAGAGCGAGGTGCAGTCGCTCATCGACGAGCTCGCGAAGCAGGGCCTCGCCGTGGTACTGATCTCTAGCGAGATGGACGAGCTTGTTGAAGGCGCTGACCGGCTTGTGGTTCTCCATGACGGGCAAGTCAAGGCAGAGCTCGATGGCGACCACCTAACGAGCTCCGCGCTGCTGCGTGCGCTGGCCGGCGACATCACCGAGGCGGACAGCAGTCAGGGAGGATCACAGTGACTGAGACAACGAGCACCAGCACGACTCAGCCTTCGAGGCCCTCGCCTCGACCCGGTGTACGTGGCGCACGTGTGCGTATCGACAGTGAGTGGGTACGCCGAAATGGGGTCTACGTCGCCCTGGGCCTGCTCTTCGCGGTGAATGTGGTGGTGACAGACAACTTCGTCAGTGAGGGAACCCTTCGCTTGCAGCTGATCCAGGTAGTTCCCGTGGTGATCGTCGCCCTCGGGATGGCGTTGGTGATCGGCACGGAGGGGATAGACCTATCCGTAGGCGCGGTGATGGCCATCGCGGCGGCGCTGATCCCCTTGTACGTCGGATACGGTGCTGCAGTAGCGGTCCTGGTTGCGCTCTTTGCTGGAGTGGTCAGTGGGACTCTCGCAGGTGGGCTGATCGCTTGGGTGGGTGTGCAACCCATCGTCGCGACACTAGGCATCATGGTGGCCGGACGCGGCGTGGCGAACCTGTTCGGCGGTGAGATCAAGAGCATCCGCGAACCCGGCATCGTCTCGCTTGGAACGGGGAGCATTCTCGGCATCCCGTACGTGGTGTTGATTGCGGCTGTCGTCGCAGCCGCCGTCTGGTTCCTCGTGCGTCGCTCCACCTACGGCCGCCAACTGGTTGCGATCGGGGGGAACAAACGTGCCGCCGAGCTCGCCGGTATGCCGGTGAAGCGGGTCCTCATGACGACGTACATCACGGCGGCCACGCTCGCCGCGCTCGCCGGGGTTCTGCTCGCCGCACGTTCACAGGCGAGCGATCCAACGAAGCTTGGACTGCTGATCGAGCTCTCCGCGATCACGGCAGTCGTCATCGGCGGTACTCCGTTGTCGGGTGGCCAGGTGCGCATCGCCGGCACTATCGCCGGGGCTCTGCTGTTACAGCTGATCACGGCGACCCTGATCTTCCACGATATTCCCGACTCCACGGCACAGATCGTGCAGGCGCTGATCGTTATCGCGGCGGTCTACGTACAGCTAGGCGGGCGGAAGGAGCTGACATGACCACTTCGACCGTTCCCATGATCACCCCGGGAACTGCAGGTTCGGCACGGAGTTCGAAGGCCAGGGCTGCGCGGTTGGTGCAGCGTCAGGGCGCGTTGGTGATCCTGATGATCGCTATGGTGGTCTCCACGTTCGCGTTCGACTCGTTCGGTACGCGAGGCAATCTCGTCAGTATCGCGGTCCAGGCATCCTTCCTAGCTGTGGTTTCGCTCGGTATGACGTTCGTGATCATGACCGCCGGCATCGACCTGTCGGTGGGCTCGGTGTTCGCGCTTGGGGGTGTTCTCGCCGCCTGGGGTTCGCAGTATGGCACGTTGGTGGCGGTGCTCTTGCCCCTTGCTGTCTGTAGCCTGATCGGCCTGGCTCAGGGCCTGACCATCGCCCGGGGTGGGCTCCCTCCGTTCATCGTGACGCTGGCCGGCTTGCTCTTCGCCCGCGGAGTGCTATTGCTGATTACCGACGAGGGCTCGACGACCTACAAGGTCCCGGTCGGATCGTCGTTTCGGCAGTTGGCGCAGGGGGAGCTGCTGGGGGTGCCTTACACGGTGTGGATCGTCGTTGTGCTGTTTCTCATCGGCGGATTGATCCTGCACCGGACGTCGTACGGCTCAACCGTGCTCGCTATTGGTGGTCAGGAGGACGCCGCCGACTTGATGGGGCTCCCCGTCGCGCGCACCAAGATCATCGCTTATGTGATGTCGGCGCTGCTCGCAGGCCTTGGCGGGGTCATGATCGCGTCCTACACCTCCTCCGGGGTGACGATTCTCGGCGTGGGCCTCGAACTCGAGGCAATCGCGGCCGTGGTCTTGGGGGGCACCCTGCTGACCGGTGGTGCCGGTACCGTGTTGGGGACCCTGGTCGGCGTGCTCCTGCTCCAGGTGATCAAGAACGTGATCAACCAAGTAGGAGCACTCAACTCGAACTGGCAGGCAGTCGTGACCGGCACAATTCTCCTCACCGTCGTCACCTTGCAGCAGTGGCTCACCAAGGTCGAGCGGCGCTAGCTCGCAGACACGGTGCCTGTGGCCAGTCCGCCATGGTCTGCTGCTGGTGACTTCGAGGCAGCCGTGGACCGGCTGGAGCAGGAGCGTGCTTTGACGCTACGCCTGGTCAGCGAGCAGGGCTGGGCGCAGGTGACGGTTCCGGACGTCCACCGGCTGTCCGTCGAGGTCGTGCGCGAGCAGACCACCGGTGCCCTCGAAGAACGGGGGATGTCGGCGGCTGAGACGCAGGCCACCACCGCGAGGTCTGGCTCCTTCTTCGGATCGGAGGCGGGCGCGCGGCGGCGTGTTACACATGGGACTGCTGTGACGATCGCGTAGCCTCAACCGCATGGCGACCCGCACGTCTTCCCCGCCGCGGTCGCGGAGCAGTACACGCTCTCGATCCGGTTCGTCCGGTAGCCAGACCCGGCGTCTGTCGTCGAGCAACAGCAAGGGCAAGGGCGCCAGCCGCTCTCGCCCCGCCTC
>JAUJOO010000010.1:41740-77976 GCA_030447585.1 Nocardioidaceae bacterium
GTCTGTCGTCGAGCAACAGCAAGGGCAAGGGCGCCAGCCGCTCTCGCCCCGCCTCGCGTTCGACTCGCCGCTCAGGGCCTGGTCCGGTGTCTCGGCTTGTCTTCGCGATCGGCCGTGGCCTGAGGGCGCTGACGCTCGCTGTCGGCCGTGGTCTGCGGGCGCTGACGCTCGGTATCGGCCGCGGCCTCAGGGCGCTGTGGCTCGGTGTCGCTCATCTGATCGGGGCATTCGTACGCCGTGTCGGCACGACCGCGCGCGACCTCGAGCCGGAGCACCGCCGCGACGGCGTAGGCCTCGGTCTCGTGGGAGTCGCCATCGTGATCGCCGCCGCCGAGTGGTGGCGGCTTCCGGGGTCAGCGGGCGACGCCATCCGGTCCCTCGTCGAGGGCACTGTCGGCATCGCCGCCTGGGCGGCCCCGCTGCTGATCTTGCTGGCCGCGCTGAAGATCATGCGCAAGCCGCAGCAGGACGGTCCTGCGGGTCGGCCGGTGATCGGGTGGATCGCCGTCGCACTAGGCGTTCTCGGCCTGATCCATATCCAGCACGGGCTTCCGCGTCCCAGCGCCTCTGCGGGCGGCATGGACGCCATGCGAGAGGCGGGGGGTGCGGTCGGATACATCGGCGCGGCTCTCGTCGCCGACCTCTTCCGTAGCACCGTCATCGCCGTACCGCTGCTCGTGCTCGTCGCGTTCTTCGGCCTGCTGGTCGTGACAGCCACCCCCGTCTACCAGATTCCCGCCCGCCTGGCGGCGCTGCGCGACAGGGTCACGGGGCACACCGCGGCTGAGGACGCACCCGGTCCAGAAGACGAGGATGGAACTGAGGCGGAGCCGTTGCGTCGAAGCCGTCCCCGCCGCTGGGTCGGCACCCTGGCCGACGACGAGGGTCTCGACGAGCAACCAGACGGTACGGCGGCAGGGCTCGAAGGCCGCGAGCTCACCAAGCGCGGTAACCGCGACGCCGGCGAGGCGCTCGAGCCGCCACCCCATACGCCGCTCCCACAGCGGGTCGAGCAGCTGAGCCTCTCGGGAGACATCAGCTACTCACTGCCCGGAAACGAGGTGTTGAAGCCGGGCAGCGCCCACAAAGCCCGCTCCCAGGCGTCGGACGCGATCGTCGGCCGACTCACCGACGTCCTCGAACAGTTCGACATCGACGCTCAGGTGACCGGTTACACGCGCGGACCTACCGTCACCCGCTACGAGGTCGAGCTGGGACCGGCAGTCAAGGTCGAGAAAGTGACCGCCCTCTCCAAGAACATCGCCTACTCCGTCGCCAGCGCCGACGTGCGGATCCTCTCGCCGATCCCTGGCAAGTCCGCCATCGGCGTCGAGATCCCGAACCCTGACGCGGAGCTCGTCTCGCTCGGCGACGTGCTGCGCTCTTCGCGGGCGCGCGGCGAGACGCACCCGATGACGGTGGCCTTGGGCAAGGATGTCGAGGGCGGCTTCGTCGTCTCCAACCTCACCAAGATGCCGCACCTGCTGGTTGCCGGCGCCACCGGCTCGGGCAAGTCGAGCTTCATCAACTCGCTGATCTGCTCGGTGCTCATGCGGGCGACGCCTGACGAGGTGCGGATGATCCTGGTCGACCCCAAGCGGGTCGAGCTGACGGCGTACGAGGGAATCCCTCATCTGATCACCCGGATCATCACTGTGCCGAAGAGGGCCGCCGAGTCCTTGCAGTGGGTGGTCCGCGAGATGGACCAGCGATACGACGACCTCGCCAACTTCGGCTTCCGGCACGTCGACGACTTCAACAAGGCAGTCAGGTCCGGGGCGCTCAAGGTGCCGCCGGGCAGCGAACGCGTCCTCACCCCGTACCCCTACCTGCTCGTCGTGGTCGATGAGCTTGCCGACCTGATGATGGTGGCGCCGCGCGACGTAGAGGACTCCATCGTCCGCATCACCCAGCTTGCGCGCGCTGCCGGGATCCATCTCGTGCTCGCCACCCAGCGCCCTTCCGTCGACGTGGTAACCGGGCTCATCAAGGCGAACGTCCCCAGCCGACTGGCGTTTGCCACGTCCTCGCTCGCCGACAGCCGGGTCATCCTCGACCAGCCGGGGGCGGAGAAGCTGGTCGGTAAGGGCGACTGCCTGTTCCTGCCGATGGGAGCCAGCAAACCGCAGCGAGTCCAGGGCGCCTGGGTCACCGAGCAGGAGATCAAGGAGGTCGTCGCTCACTGCAAGCGGCAGCTGGAGCCGACCTACCGCGACGACGTCACCGGCCCCCAGCAGGCGAAGCCTGACCTCGACGACGACATCGGTGACGACCTCGACCTCGTGTGCCAGGCGGTGGAGCTCGTCGTGTCGACACAGTTCGGGTCCACCTCGATGCTGCAACGCAAGCTCAGAGTCGGCTTCGCAAAGGCGGGTCGGCTGATGGACATTCTCGAGAGCAGGGGGATCGTCGGTCCCTCGGAGGGCTCGAAGGCGCGCGACGTCCTGGTCAAGCCGGACGAGGTCGACGACGTGATAGCGAACCTGCAGGGGGAAGGATGAACGTGGTCATTCGTCGTCGCGCGGGTTTGATGGCGTTCATAGCCGTGGTGGCGGTCGTCTTCGGTGCCGCCTACCTGTGGCGTTTCATCCAGACGCAGAGCGGCGCGGCATTGGCATTGGGTCTGCTGCTCGGTGTGGTCGCCGTTGCCCATGCGTTGGCCTGGGGCGACGCGCGCACCCCGTTGCTGGTCGCCGACGACTTGGGGCTGCGGGTCAGGCTCGGCGGCGACTGGACCGGGCTCACCTGGGACCTGATCGACACCATCGAGGTGGATGAGCGAGGCCGGCTCACCGACGGTCATGTCGCCGTACTCGCTGCCGACCCGGCCGCTGCTCTCGCCCAGGCGAACCTTCGCTCGCGGATGGGTGCGCGCTTCAACCGGTTCGTCTACGACGCGCCGCTAGTCGTGCCGTTCGGGCTGACGACGACTGTGTCGGTTGCCGACGTGTCGGCCGCCTTGTCGAGACTCGCTGACGGCCGAGCGCCTGTGATCGTCCTCGGTGAGACCGAGGCCGAGCCGGAACCGACCGTCGAGGTCACGGCCGCCACCACAACTGCGCCGGCGAGCGCTGTCCAGCGGCCAGGTCGCCAGCCGACTGGTGACGGGCCGACTGGTGACGGGCCGTCTGGTGACAAGTCAGGCGTCGTGGCTGAGGACCCACCGCGACCATTCGCGGCGCAGTCCCTACCGGTGCCGGACCGGTCGCAGTCACCGGCGGGGACGTCGCGTCGGCTGCCCTGGGCGATGCCGAGGCTGCCTCTGCCGGGCCGCCGCAGCGAGGTCGCAGCACACGCCGCACCGGGCGTCTCGGCGCTGAAGTCCCATCCGGCACGTCGCGAAGAGGTCACGATGACGACCCGGCGGGAGCCTGCAACCGACGGGACGCTCGCCCTGACCGAGGCGTACGACGAGACCGAGCCGCTGCCCGAGATCCAGGAGCTTCGGCGCGGGCGCGACGACGAGCAAACCGAGCAAGACAACCGCGGCCAGGGAAACATCCCGCTCATCATCGACGCCACGACGGACTTGTCGGCCCGGGCGATGCGCAAGGTACGCCGTCCCCTGCCGGAGCCTCCCGCAACCGACATGGCGTCCGCGTCTGAGCTCGAGGGCAGGGACTTCGACGAGCCGCTGGTCATCGGTGGACTGGTCAGTGAGGCGCGCCGGCGCCTCGGCCTGAGCATCGACGAGCTGGCGGACCGCACCCGGATCCGACCGTTCGTGATCGAGTCGATCGAGTTCGACGACTTCGGCCCGTGCGGCGGTGACTTCTACGCGCGCGGTCACCTGCGCATGCTGGGTCGGGTGCTGGGCATCGACCCCGAACCGCTCGTTGCGGCGTACGACAAGGAGTTCGCCGCCCAGCCCATCAACGCCCGCACCGTCTTCGATGTCGAGCTGGCGGCCGGCACCACCGGAATGGTCCGTGGCGGCGCCCCGGGGTCCAACTGGGGCGCACTGATCGCGGCGGTCCTGGTGATCATGCTGATCTGGGGGCTGGCTCAGTACTTCACGACCCGGCAACAAGATGCTCTCGTGCCGCCACCGCAGAGGAGCCAGAACTCTGCCGGACTCGGGTCCCCAGGTCCAGGCAACCGGCCGCTCGTCACCCCTGAGGCCAGTGTGACGGTGTCCGCACGCGGCGGATACTCGCGCGTGCTGGTCACGGACGGCGACAGGGAAGTCATCTTCCGGGGTCTGCTCTCCGAGGGTCAGTCGAGGCGGGTGACCGGGGTAGCGCCGCTCCATGTGACTGCCAGAAACGGAGGCGTGGTCGCGCTGCGGCTGGACGGTCGCCAGCCCAAGCTCATGGGCGAGAAGGGTCTCAAAGCGCAGCGGACGGTGCGTGCCCCGCGCTGACGGCGCCGATCCCGGGCGGTTCTGCGGCATCACCCTACGAGTACCGGATCACTCTACGAGTACCGGATCTTCGGCGCTCAGGTTGCATCACCGGAGATTTCGCGAAGGGGGGCGGGGGCTTGGAAGATGAGAGCGGCCCAGTGGCCGCCGACGAGCGGGCGGCGGCATACTTGAGGAACCTCATGAAATCGTCTGCTGCCATCACCGCGCCTGTCGCCGGCAAGGCTGCCCCCCGTGCACATGCAGCGACCGTCGCACTGCTCACGCTCGGCTGCGCGCGCAACGACGTCGACTCCGAGGAGCTCGCGGCACGCCTGGAGGAGGGGGGCTTCCGCCTCGTCGACCACCCGGAGGATGCTGAGACGGTCGTCGTGAACACGTGCGGGTTCGTCGAAGCCGCCAAGAAGGACTCCGTCGATACCCTCCTGGAGGCGTCGGAGCTCAAGCGGGAAGCCACCACGCAGGCGGTTGTCGCGGTGGGCTGTATGGCGGAGCGGTACGGCCACGAGCTCGCCGACTCACTCCCGGAGGCTGACGCGGTGCTCAGCTTCGACGACTATCCCGCCATCGCGGACCGGCTCCGCAGCATCCTCGCCGGCACGGCACACACGCCGCACGTTCCCCGTGACCGGCGCTCCCTCCTCCCGATCGCTCCGGCAGACCGGGCCGCGGCTCCAGCTGTGGCGGTCCTAGGTCACGCGCACTCCGCGCCCGACCTGCCAATGGGGAGGGCCCCGGCGAGCGGCCCGCGTGCAGTCCGCCGGCGGCTCGGGGCCGGCCCGGTGGCACCGCTGAAGCTCGCGTCCGGCTGTGACCGTCGCTGCTCCTTCTGCGCCATCCCCAGCTTTCGGGGCTCGTTCGTTTCCCGCCGCCCTGCCGATGTGCTCGACGAGGCACGCTGGCTCGCCGGCACAGGGGCCCGAGAGCTGTTCTTGGTGAGCGAGAACTCGACGTCGTACGGCAAGGACCTTGGTGACATCCGCCTGCTGGAGACGCTGTTGCCGGAGCTGGCGCTTGTCGCGGGGGTCGAGCGGGTTCGGGTGTCCTACCTCCAGCCTGCCGAGATGAGGCCGAGCCTCATCGAGGCCATCACGGCGACACCGGGAGTGGCCGACTACTTCGACCTGTCCTTCCAGCATGCGTCGCCTCGTGTGCTGCGTCGGATGCGACGGTTCGGGGACCCGGAGCGCTTCCTGGCGCTACTGCGGCAGGTTCGCGCGCAGGCGCCGTACGCCGGCGTGCGGAGCAACGTGATCGTGGGCTTTCCCGGGGAGACCGAGGACGACGTGCACACGCTGTGCGATTTCGTCACCGAGGCGCGGTTGGACGCTGTGGGAGTCTTCGGCTACTCCGACGAGGACGGCACGGAGGCCATGACGCTGGACGGCCACCTCGACGAGGAGGAGATCCGAGCCAGGCTGGAGTACGTCACCCGACTCACCGAGGAGCTGACCGCACAGCGCGCCGACGAGCGGCTCGGGGAGCGCGTAGACGTGCTGCTCGAGTCCGTCGACGGCGGGCGCGGCGAAGGCAGGGCCTCCCTGCAGGGACCAGAGGTCGACGGCTCCACCACGGTCACGGGGCTGCGCCCGCACAGCCGCATCGGTGACCTCGTGACCTGTCTCGTGGTGGCGTCCGCGGGTGTCGATCTCATCGCTGCCGTGCAATAGGTTGGGCGCCATGTCGGAGAAGCCACCTGCAGACGAGGCTGCCGGCACCGCTGGCGGGGCCACGCCGCCGGGCGCCATTCAGCCGAAGCCGAGCAACTGGAACCTGCCGAACGGGCTCACCGGCTTGCGTATTCTGCTGGTCCCCCTCTTCGGGTGGCTCCTGCTCCATGACGGCGGTGAAAACGTCACCTACCGATTCTGGGCTTTCGTTGTCTTCCTGATCGCCATTCTCACCGACACCGCCGACGGGGACATCGCGCGCAGACGCAACCTCGTGACCGACTTCGGCAAGCTCATGGACCCGATCGCCGACAAGGCGCTCACCGGCATGGCCCTGGTGGGGCTGTCCGTGCTGGGCGAGCTCTGGTGGTGGGTGACGATCGTCGTACTCGGCCGTGAGTGGGGGATCACCCTGCTGCGCTTCTGGGTGATCAAGTACGGCGTGATGCCCGCCAGCCGGGGCGGCAAGATCAAGACGACGCTGCAGGCGGTCGCCCTGTGCGGCCTGATCCTGCCGCTGCTGCAGCTCGATGGGACCCTCGGAGAGGTCGGCGAGGTCCTGTGGTGGATCGCCAGCGCCATCATGGCGGCAGCCGTGGCGGTAACGGTCCTCACCGGACTCGACTACGTCCGCGAGGCCCTCAAACTGCGCCGTGAGGGCGAAGCAGCCACCGCCGCCGGCACGTCGACAACTGGATCGTGAGCGCATCTGGCGGACTGGGGCTGTCTTCTGCTGCCTTCGTTTCGGCGTCGGAGAGCCTGGTCCTGCTGCGCTCGCTCGGCCACACGGTGTCGACGGCCGAGTCTGTGACGGGTGGTCTGATCGTGGCGGTGCTGACCAGCATCCCTGGGGCCTCGGACGTGGTCCGCGGCGGGTTGGCGGCGTACGCGACAGATGTGAAGCGAGACGTGTTGGGTGTCTCCTCGGATGTCATCGATGCCTCGGGTGTGGTCTCTTCGCAGACGGCGGAGGCGATGGCGTGCTCCGCCCTGTCGATCTTCTCCAGCACCTGGGGGGTCGCCGTGACCGGCGTGGCGGGGCCGGATCGCCAGGCTGGCATCGCTGTCGGGACCGTGTTCGTGACAGTCGCGGGCCCGGCCGCGATCCCGGTGGGCCACCACGACGCCCCGGTCAGGTCGGAGCAGCTGTCGTTGAGCGGTGACAGGGACGCCATCCGCGCCGCGACGGTGTCTGCTGGGTTGCGTCTGCTGGCCGGTTGCCTGGCAAGTGAGGCGGGGAAGAGATCGGCGGGCTGACCGCGCTGCGCGGGGCACAGCCCACGTGGGTGCCGCTGCGGGTAGGCTGGCATCCGTCACCGACGCAGCGGAGGGAAGCGCACCATGATCTTGGTCCGTCGACTCCTCGGAGACGTGCTTCGCCAGCAGCGGCTCTCCCAGGGCCGCACGCTGCGCGACGTGTCCGCGGAAGCTCGGGTGAGCATGGGCTACATCTCCGAAATCGAGCGCGGCCAGAAGGAAGCGTCGTCGGAGTGTCTCGCCGCCATCTGCGTGGCACTCGACCTTCCGCTGTCTGTGGTGATGCTCGAGGTCAGCGGCGAGCTGGCGCGCGAGGAGGCCGCTCTGGCGGGCCTCACCTCCCTGCCGACGGCGACATCGGACAACGTCGGCGCCGGCGTCACCAACGTCGCGGCCTGACTTTCTAACCCTCGGCGGGAGTAGCCACGTACCCCGCCATTATTCGCGGATCGTTCCTGCTCCGGATTAGTGCAACAAGGCCTTCTGATCGTGCGTCATAGGGGTGTGAACGAGATCGGAACTGCTTCTCCCAGCGGGTCTGACCTCGCCGAGTTCGTGTCGGTCGAGGGGCAGTCGCTGGTGCGGTTCGCCTATCTGCTGACCGGCGACCAGACTGCGGCGGACGACCTTGTCCAGTCCGTGCTTCTGCAGCTGTCACGACGTGGGATAGCGGACGTGGAGAACCCGCGAGCCTATGCCCGGCGGGCAGTGGTCAACCTGCACAACAGTCTGGGTCGCCGGTCAGGTGCGTATCTTCGGGCGCTGGGCCGGTCCGGCAGAGTTCCGACTCACGTCCCGTCTGAGACTGGATCTGTCGATGACCGCGACATGCTCTGGCGGGCGCTGCAGACTCTGAACCCGCGGCAGCGGGTGGCGGTCGTCTTGCGTTACTACGAGGACTGCTCCGACGAACGCATTGCCGAGGTGCTGGGTTGCGCCACCGGCACTGTCCGAAGCCTGATTTCGCGTTCGCTGCCCAAGCTGCGCGACGTGCTTCTCCCGGTGGAGGGCACTGCCATGAAGGAGACATCTGATGACTGAGCTGGAGCCGCAGGTGAAGGAGCAGCTGGAGCGGCGGCTGCGCGCAGAATTGGAGGCGGCCGCCACCGAGGCGCCGACGTTCCACGGGCTACGTGAGCCGGCTCACGCACATCGGCGGGTCCGGCAGGTGGTGGTCATCGGCGCGGTGTCGGCCTGCACCGTGTTGGTGGCTGGTGCTGTCGGCATGACCTGGCTTTCCGGCCAGAACGAGCTTGAGGGGACATCCTGCGCTCCTGCGACGCTGAGGTTCAACGGTGAGGAGTACAACGACGTCGGCGACTTCGTCAGGTTCCCGGTGGAGGGAAAGTTCCTCGGTGAGGGTGTAGTGCCTGGCTGCGATGACGGTAACGGGGTTGCACCTGACCGGCGCATGGCCTTGTCGGCCGTCAAGGGCGCGGACCCCGACACTGCGGTGATTGCAGACGGCACCTTGTGGGTGAGCCTTGACAATGGGACCTTGCCGGAGCTGGCGCGGGAGGCCCGCCGCCCGGTCAGCTGCAACCTGAAGCAGACCACCACGGTCATCGGCGACTGGATCAACGTGACAGGTGGCAAGGAACCGCGGTTCGACGGCGACGCCCGACCGCCGTATACGATTGGGCTGGTGGTGCGAGATGACGCGGTGGTGCCGGCTGGATGGGAATCGGTCGTCTTGCAGGTCTCGGTGACTGAGTCGTCCAAGGCGCCCAACCCGGACGAGGTGAAAAAGATGCTCTGGACTCCGGCGCCGGCAGAGGTGACGATGCACTGCGACGGTGACCGGTTCGTAGCCGACTCACTGTCACCGGCGTAGACGTATCGCGGCGGGCCCCTTTCACCTCGGCTGAAAGCGGTGTGGGCTCAGTCGACGGGCGGTTGGCAGGTGGGACACCAGTAGCTGACCCGCGCCTGGCTCGGGCTGCCTACCGCTGACTGTTGGCTTGAGTCGCGGGCGCGGTCGGAGGCCGTCGGCAGTGTGGCGGACGCGATCGGTGTACGGCACCTGCGGCAGGGCTGCCCGGCGCGGCGGTAGACCCAGAGCCGCTGGTCGCGTCGGGTGTCGCCTGTCGTGGTCTGCTCGGCGCGCTGCTTGTTGGCCGACAGCAGACGGTGTGCCTTGTGGACGAGCTGCACAAGGACGCCAACCTCACGTACCGGCGTGTCGAGGTGCACGCCGAGAAGGAAACAGAGCTCGGCCTTGTACAGGTTGCCGATGCCGGCCAGGTTGCGCTGGTCCAGGAGTGCCTCCCCGATTGGCCGGTCCGGCTGCGAGCGGATCCGCCGTACCGCTTCTTCCGACGACCAGTCCGGACCGAGCAGGTCCGGCCCGAGATGGCCGACGAGAGTGTGCTCGTCTGCGCGGGCGACGACGTCGACGTTGCCGAGGCGGAAACCGACCGCCTGCCAGCTGCTGGTGGCCAGCACCACCCGCGCCTCGAACGCCGGAGACCGCCAGGGGGAGCCGGCGCGGTAGATGTGCCAGGCGCCGTCCATCCTCAGGTGCGTGTGCAGAGTGACCTGCTCGAAGCGGGTGAGGATGTGCTTGCCTCGGCTGGTCGTCTCGAGGACGACCTGACCCGCGAGGTCGACCTCGGCGAACCGTGGAACTCTGATGTCGCACCCGGTGAGGGGCTGGCCGCTCAACGCCTGGTGCAGACGCTGAGCAGTGCGCCAGACGGTGTCGCCTTCGGGCATCGACCTAGCTCCGCAACCTCAGCCCACGAGGGGTGGCGCGGAAACCCGCAGCCTCCAGAGCCGAGGACAACGGAGAACCGAGGATGTGCTGTCCGTCGACGCGCTCCACTGTCAGCCGTCCGAGTGCGCCGTCGCGTACGGCGAGGGCCAACGCGTCGGCGGCAGGCTGAAGGGAGGCCGGATCCGTGGAGAACGTCAACAGGGTGCGGCCACCTCTTTCGACGTACATGGTGAGAGAACCGTCGACGACCACGACCACCGCCCCCGCTTTGCGCCCGGGGCGGTGGCCGGCGCTGGCCTCGTCCGCCACCCGGTCCGGCCACGGCAGGGCGGCGCCGAACGGGTTGGCCGGGTCAGTGGCAGCAAGGACCAGCGAGGCGCTGTCAGGCTCTGCGGATCGAGACTCGCTCGAGAACGAGCGGAGCCGGTCGATGGCTCCGGTGACGCCGAACTGGGCCGCGCCCAGTCCTGCGACGAAGTAGCCACGCCGGCACCGGCCGGACTCCTCGAACGCCGACAGCACCTTGTAGGCAGCGGCGAACCCGCCCGGCGTCCGCTCGCTTGCCACGGCACCTCTCGTGACCACGCCATGGCGCTCGAGGAGCCCCTCGGTGCTTGCGTGCGCGCGCCGCGTCGGATCTGCTTCGCGCGCCGGCGTCAGGGACCAGCGTCCACCCACGGTGGGCGGACCGGTGCGAGACGGCATCTTCGCCCTGCCCACCCCGCCGACGGTGGGGCGGCCTGCCGCCGTGATCCGTCCGCGCGGCGTACGACGGCGAGCCCGGTGACTGGCGCGACCGGCTCCGAGCAGCGACCGCAGGGGCGCGATGGTGTCGTTGGTGAGATGCCCCGCCCAGGTGAGGTCCCACAGGACCGCGGCAAGCTGCTGGTCATCGGTGGACTCCACGGCATCGGACAGCTGACGGAAGAAGTATCCGCCTCCGCCGGTGAGCACCTCCAGCACAGCCTCGTGAGCGGCGGAGAGCTCAACGTCGCCGAGATCGGGCAGGGTGAGGGGGGCGGTGTCGGCGACGTGCAGCGAGACCCACCCGTCGACACCAGGCAGGGCACCCGCTCCCGCCCACAACACCTCACCTGAGGCGGTCAGCTCGTCGAGCATCGATGGGTGGTAGTCGAGGAGTCGGCTGCGCAGCACGAACGGCTCCAGTGCCGATGCCGGGACGGGACAGCCGGCGAGCTGGTCGACGACGGCGACAACGCCGTCGATGCCGCGCAGCCTGCCGCCGACGTGCTGCCAGGCAGGAAGGAACCGACCCAGGGCGGCCGGCTCGACCGGCTCGACCTCTTTGCGGGCAGCCGCGAGCGACCGGCGCCGCAACCGCCTCAGCACCTCGGCGTCGCACCACTCGCCGCCGGAGCCGCCCGGCGTGAACTCTCCGGCCGCAACCCGGCCAGCCGCGCTGAGCCGGGTCAGGGCGTCGTGGGCAACGGCGTGACCGAGACCGAACCTGACCGCCACGTCGGTCGTCGTGAACGGGCCGGAGGTGCGGGCCAACCGCGCGACCAGGTCGCCGAGGGGGTCGGCGACTGGCTCGGTGAAAGCCTCCGGCACCCCAGGCGGCACCGGCACTCCGAGCGCGTCGCGCAGCCGGGACACGTCCTCCACCGCAGCGACGAACTCCTGACCACCCATGCGTACGACGACCGCGCGCCGCGCGCTGACCAGCTCGGCGACCCAGACCGCGGCATCGCAGGCGGGGACAGTGCGCTCCTGGAGCTCCGCGATCGTCAGTGGACCGAGCAGCCGAAGCAGGTCGGCGACCCCCTCGACGTCCTTGGCGGCACGGTCGGGGGTCAGCCGCTGCAGCTCGGCGCGGATCTGGTCGACCACGTCGGGGTTGAGCAGGTCGCGCAGCTCGGTGCGCCCCAGGAGCTCTCCGAGCAGGCCGGGATCGAGAGCGAGCGCCGCCGCCCGCCGCTCGGCCAGCGGGGAGTCACCCTCGTAGACGAAGGCGGCGACGTATCCGAACAGCAGCGACCTGGCGAACGCGCTCGGTGTCGCCGTCTCGACCTCGACAACCCGGACACGACGAGCGGCGACGTCGCGCATGAGCTGCACGAGAGCCGGCACGTCGTAGACGTCTTGCAGGCACTCGCGCACGGCCTCGAGGACGATAGGGAAGGATCCGTACTTGCTGGCCACCTCGAGCAACGCAGCCGAGCGCTGCCGCTGCTGCCAGAGCGGGGAGCGCTTGCCGGGGTCGCGGCGGGGCAGGAGCAGCGCTCGGGCGGCGCACTCGCGGAAGCGGGAGGCGAACAGCGCCGAACCACCTACCTCGGCGGTGACCAGGTCGTCGATCTCGTCGGGATCGAACAGGCACAGCGACGCTCCCGGCGGCTCGGCGTCGGTCTCCGGGACGCGGATGACGATGCCGTCGTCAGCCGCCATCGCCTGAGCGTCGATGCCGAAGCGCTCGCGCATGCGCGCGCTGATGGCGAGCGCCCAGGGACCGTGGACCTTGGCGCCGTACGGCGAGTGCACGATGAGTCGCCAGTCGCCAAGCTCGTCGCGACAGCGCTCCACCAGCAGCTGCCTGTCGTGGGGAACGTAGCCGGTGTCTGAGCGCTGCTCGGTGATGAAGCCGGCAAGGTTGGCAGCCGCGAACGCGTCGAGACCTGCAGCGGTCGCCCGCTCCACCCTGGCCGGCTCGGCGAGACCGGCCAGCTCTCTGACGAAGGCACCGACCGCTTGGCCGAGCTCGGCGGGACGCCCGACGGCATCGCCCTTCCAGAACGGCAGCTTGCCCGGCTGGCCGGGAGCGGGGGAGACGAGCACCCGGTCGTGGGTGATGTCCTCGATCCGCCAGCTCGAGGCCCCAAGCGCGAAGATGTCACCCACCCTGGACTCGTAGACCATCTCCTCGTCGAGCTCGCCCACCCGCGAGGACTTGGCACCCGCGCCGGTCCCTGACTCCGAACCGACCAGGAAGACCCCGAAGAGGCCCCGGTCAGGGATCGTGCCCCCCGACGTGACGGCCAGCCGCAGCGCCCCGGGGCGGCCGGTCACCGTGTCGGCCACCCGGTCCCACACGATGCGGGGACGCAGCTCGGCGAACTCGTCGGAAGGGTAGCGCCCGGCGAGGAGGTCGAGGGTGGCGTCGAAAGCGGATCGGGGCAGCGTGGCGTACGACGCCGCCCGGCGTACGACGTCGTAGAGCCGGTCCGTTCCCCAGGTGTCGACGGCGGTGCAGGCGACGACCTGCTGGGCCAAGACGTCGAGCGGATGGGCCGGCACCTTGAGGGCCTCGATCTTGCCCTCCCGCATCCGCTCGACCGTGACCGCTGTCTGCACGAGGTCGGCGCGGTGCTTGGGAAAGATGACTCCGCGTGACGTCTCACCGACCTGGTGACCGGCGCGGCCGACCCGCTGCAAGCCGCTTGCCACCGAGGGCGGTGACTCGACCTGGACGACGAGGTCGACGGCGCCCATGTCGATGCCGAGCTCGAGGCTCGACGTCGCGACGACGCACGGAAGGCGCCCGGCCTTGAGGTCGTTCTCGATCACTGCTCGCTGCTCCTTGCTGACCGAGCCGTGATGGGCGCGCGCGAGCAGCTGCGGAGCTCCCCGCGAAGTGCCACTTTGGGCCATGATGTCTGCTGGCTGCCCCGGCTCCGGCGGATCTTCGCCCAGCCGCTCGGCGGCGATCTCGTTGAGGCGTGCGGTGAGCCGCTCAGCCAGGCGCCGGGAGTTGGCAAAGACGATCGTCGAGCGGTGCTGCTGCACGAGGTCGACGATCCGCTCCTCGACGTGCGGCCAGATCGACGCCCGCCGAGGGTTGCCGGCCGCAGGGCCTTCGAGGTCGTCGGTGAGCTGACCGAGCTCGGTCATGTCCTCCACGGGCACGACCACCTGTAGGTCCCACGCCTTGTCCGACGCGGGGCAGACCACCTCCACCGCCTGCGCGCCGCCGACGAACCGTGCCACCTCGTCGATCGGTCGCACCGTCGCGGAGAGCCCGATCCGCTGTGCCGGTCGCTCCAGCAGCTCGTCGAGTCGCTCCAAGGACACGCCAAGGTGAGCGCCACGCTTGGTGCCGGCGACGGCATGGACCTCGTCGACGATCACCGTGTCGACGCCACGCAGCGCCTCCCGGGCTTGGGAGGTGAGCATCAGGAACAACGACTCGGGCGTGGTGATGAGGATGTCGGGGGGACTGGAGACGAGCCGGCGCCTGTCGGCCTGGGTGGTGTCACCGGACCGGATGCCGA
This sequence comes from Nocardioidaceae bacterium, assembly GCA_030447585.1. Classification (GTDB taxonomy): domain Bacteria; phylum Actinomycetota; class Actinomycetes; order Propionibacteriales; family Nocardioidaceae; genus JACDHG01. The sequence continues at coordinate 55,976 of JAUJOO010000010.1, forward strand.
CGCGGACGTCGTGCACCGTCGTACCGAGCCGCGCCGCTGTCTGCTTCAGCCCGCTGAGTGGTGCCCGCAGGTTGCGCTCGACATCGACGGCGAGCGCCTTCAGTGGCGAGACGTAGAGAACCCGACAACGGTGCCGCTTGTCTGCGGGCGTGGGGGTGGTGGTGAGGCGGTCCAGCGCCCACAGGAACGCCGCCAAGGTCTTGCCCGAGCCGGTCGGTGCCACGACGAGGGCGTGACGACCGGCGACGATGGACCGCCACGCACCCGTCTGAGCGGGGGTGGGCTCGGCGAAGGCGTCGGTGAACCAGGCCCGGGTCACCGGCGAGAAGCCGGGCAGCTCGGGCCTGTCGGCACGCGGCCGAGGCGTCGTACTCACCTCACCCATCCTGCCTGAGTCGGCCGACAGCGCCGAGCGTCAGGGAAACGGCTTGGGAACTGTCGTGGGCGCTGCGTAAGGTCGTGTCCTGTGACCGCTGACCCCACGCCCTCGACCTCACCGGTTTCCGCCCCAGTGGGCGAGCGCGCTGGGGAGCTTCCCCAGGTGATGATCTCCGCGCGCGGCCTGCGCAAGAGCTACGGCGGCATCGAGGCCGTCAAGGGTATCGATGTCGAGGTGAGCGCAGGCGAGGCATTCGGCTTCCTCGGCCCCAACGGCGCCGGCAAGTCATCCACCATGCGGATGATCGCCGCCGTCTCGCCGGTTGATGCCGGGTCCCTGGAGATCCTCGGCATGGACCCTGCAACGCACGGGTCCGAGATCCGGGCCCGCCTCGGCGTGTGCCCGCAGGAGGACAGCCTCGACAACGAGCTGAGCGTCATGGAGAACCTTGTCGTGTACGGCCGGTACTTCGGGCTGAGCCGTGCTGAGGCATCCTCGCGGGCGAAGGAGCAGTTGGCCTTCGTCCAGCTGACGGAGAGGGCGAAGTCGCGGGTCGAGGATCTCTCCGGAGGGATGAAGCGGCGCCTCAGCGTGGCCCGCTCGCTCATCAACCAGCCCGATGTGTTGCTGCTCGACGAGCCGACCACAGGTCTGGACCCGCAGGCTCGCCATCAGCTCTGGGACCGGTTGTTCAGGCTCAAGCAGCAAGGCGTCACGCTCGTGCTCACGACCCACTACATGGACGAGGCGGAGCAGCTGTGCGACCGGCTCGTCATCATGGACAACGGGGTCATCGTGGCCGCGGGATCTCCGCTGGAGCTCATCGCCGCACACTCGACCCGTGAGGTGACCGAGCTTCGCTTCGGCGTCGGCGACAACGAGTCGATGGCTGAGAAGGTGGCAGACCTGGCCGACCGCGTCGAGGTCCTCCCCGACCGGCTGCTCCTCTACACGGACGACGGCGAGCAGGCCTCGCAGGCGGTCCACGACCGAGAGCTGCACCCGGTGTCCTCGCTGGTGCGACGCGCCACCCTCGAGGACGTCTTCCTGCGCCTGACCGGGCGCACCTTGGTGGACTGATGATCTCTGGGGTCAAGAGCATGCGGCGTACGACGCAAGGCGTTCCCGGTGTACGGCGACCGAGCCTCGCCGACCTGGTGCCGCGGATGATGCCGCGGCTGGTGGACTACTGGGTCACCGTCTACCGGCGCACGTGGCGGGGGTCGGTCACGACCTTCTTGATGCCGTTCCTCTACCTGACGGCGATGGGTGTCGGTCTCGGCAGCTTCGTCGACGACAACGCCGGTCCCCGTGCCCTGGACGGGCTCACCTACCTGGCGTTCATCGCGCCGGGGCTCCTCGCCACGACGGCGATGCAGACCGCCATCGGCGAGTCGACGTACCCGGTCATGGGTGCGTTCAAGTGGCACCGGGTGTACTTCTCGATGGCCGCTACTCCGCTCCGGGTCGCCGACATCGTGGGTGCTCAGCTGGCCTTCGTGGCGTTTCGGATCCTGCTCACCTGCACGGTGTTCCTTGGTGTCCTGGCGGCATACGGTGCCGTCGGCAGTGTCGGAGGCGGCATCGCGGCTCTGCTCGTGGTCGTCCTGCTCGGCGTCGCCCACGCCGCCCCCATGATCGCGATCACGGCACGGATGAAAAGCGAGGCCGGTTTCGCGCTCGTCTTCCGGCTCGGGCTGATCCCGATGTTCTTGTTCAGCGGCGCCTTCTTCCCCATCACACAGTTGCCGGATGTCATCGCGTGGCTGGCCCGGCTGACGCCGATCTGGCACGGCGTCGAGCTGAGCCGGATGTTCACGGTGGGGTCCGTCGACGGCTGGGCGGCGCTCGGCCACCTGACGTATCTCGTGGTGGTGCTTGTCGCCGGCTGGTACTTCGCGGTCACCGGTTTCACCAGGAGGCTCGCCCAGTGACTCGGCCAGTGGCTCGCTCAGTGGCTCGGCCAGGTCGGCCAGTGGCTCGGTCAGTGAGTCGGCCAGTGGCTCGCCAAGAGGTCGGCCAGTGACTCGGCCAGTCACCTCGACAGGTCACGACCCCGACCCCGTGCCAGGCGGCGCACGAACGCTCGGCCTTCGGGTTTTCCCGTTGTTCGCGGCCGGGCACTGGCGGGTCGTCGAGCGCAACTTCCTCCTTTACCGGCGAGCGTGGAAGGTCTTCCTCACCGGCATGCTGGAGCCGGTTCTCTACCTGCTGTCGATCGGGGTAGGCGTCGGTGGCCTGGTGGGCGACTTCACGCTGGCCGATGGCGGTGCCGTGTCGTACGTCGAGTTCGTGGCACCGGCGATGCTGGCGGCCTCCGCCATGAACGGTGCCCTGTTCGACGCGACGTACGGCATCTTCTTCCGCATGAAGTACGAGAAGCTGTACGACGCGATGCTCGCCACGCCGCTGCGGCCACGCGATATCGCTCGAGGCGAGATCACCTGGGCGTTGCTGAGGGGCGCCTGCTACTCGGCGGCCTTCATCGTCGTGATGGTCGCGATGGGACTCGTCCGCTCCTGGTGGATGGTGCTCGCCCTGCCGGCGACGATGCTCATCGGCTTCGCGTTCGCAGGCGCCGGGATGGCGTTGACGACGTGGATGCGCAGCTGGCAGGACTTCGAGTTCGTGTCTCTCGCGATCATGCCGATGTTCTTGTTCTCCGCGACGTTCTACCCGATCTCCACCTATCCGGACCCGGTCGAGGCGGTGGTGCGCTGGACACCGCTCTACCAGGGCGTGGTGCTCTGCCGTGAGATGTCACTGGGGGCGCTTGGCTGGGACGCGCTCGTGGCGGTTGTCTACCTGGCGGTCATGGGGTCCGTGGGGATGTACGTCGCTTCGCGGCGGATCGGCCGCCTGCTGCTCAAGTAGGGACTGGGTCGGGGCCGCCTCGAGGTCGGCGTACCCGCGTCGCGGTGGCGAGGTTTGGGGAGGATCGCAGGGGCTGCAGCCCCGATAGACCACCCGACTCGGCGTACCCGCGTCGCGGTGGCGAGGTTTGGGGAGGATCGCAGGGGCTGCAGCCGCAATGGACCACCCCGAACCAGTCGTTGGCGCGAACGCCCGCGGACCGGTGGCATGTCCGCGTGTCAGCGGGTCAGTCACGCGAGGGTCAGCGGGTCAGTCAGGTGAAGGTCAACCGGCCAGGGCCAGCTCATCGACGATGACGCCTTGGAGTCGGTCCCAGTCCTCGGCCAGGTTGAGGTCACGGGCGTTGTCCTCCAGCATGGCCCGAAAGAGCGCGCCCGAGCTGATGACGTCTGCTTCCATGTGTCGGAACACCTCGAGGGTGACAGTGCCGTACAGGCGACCCCAGGCGCGGATGAAGACCCAGTTCAGACCGATCGGCATACCGGGGAAGTCACAGGGCAGCGTGCCGGTACCGCGTTGGGAGGTGAGCGAGGCGAGAACGTGGGGGTCGAGCTCTTCGTCCGATGGGAGCGGGAACTGGTAGCGGTCCCAGAGCCGGCGGTAGATGTCACCGAAGAAGTCGGCAAAGGCGGTGACGCCCTCATCCGGCGCGGTCTGGCTGTCGGTGCCGGTCCCGACGGCCGGGTTGGCGAAGAGGAGGGCGAACTCCTCGCGGTGGTTCAGTGCCCACCTGCGAAAAGCAATGGCGGAGGCGAGGATCTGCGCGGCTGGATCGTCGTCGCCGTGGCGGTCACGGGCGGTGACGAGGGTGGCGACCACGTCACGGAAGATCGACCGGCCGATGAGCAGCAGCAGCTCCTGGTAGCTGTCGACGTACCGGTAGAGAGCAGGGGCGGTCATGCCCATCTCGGCCGCGACGGCGCGCAGGGAGAGAACGTCGCTGCGCGGCAGCAAGCGCCGGGAGACCTCGATGATCTCCTCATACGTCGCCTGCCTCTGGCGCTCTCGCCGGGTGGGAGCCGCTGCCTCGTCCGACGTCTGTGCGGTCATTGTCACCTCTTATAGTCCGCCACCGGGTACGGCCTTCGAATGGAGACTTGACATTCTAGTGAACATCCTAAACAGTTAACGGTGTTCGCAATAGTGACAGCATGAAACGAGGATACCGATGATGCAGCGTTGGGCCGAGCTGGTGGCCCGCCGAGCCAGGCTCGCGCTGAGCCTGTCCCTGGTCATCGTGGCAGCCGCAGCGGTCTTCGGGGTGGGCGTGTTCGGCGCCCTCAGCAACGGTGGGTTCGAGGACCCGGCCAGCGAGTCTGCCCGCGAGCTCGCCGCCGAGCAGGAGGCCTTCGAGAGCCACGAGACAGACGTGGTCGCGATCTACTCCAGCGACAGTCTTCGCGCCGATGACGAGGCGTTCAGGCAAAGTGTCGAGGCCGTCGTCGCGGGCCTGCCCACCGACGCGGTCGCGCGGGTGGTGCCTTACTACGCCGACCAGGCGCGGGGGCTTGTGAGCAAGGACGGGCACAAGGCGATGGTCGTCATCGCGCTGGCAGGCGATGACCAGGACGAGAGGACGACGAGCTTCGACCTGGTCAAGGACCGGCTGGAGGCCGACGGGCTCACGACCCATGTCGGCGGCCCGTGGGCGGTGTTCGACGACGTCAACGAGACCGTGTCGGAGGACATCGCCCGAGCGGAGTCGTTGACGATGCCGATCGTCTTCGTACTCTGCCTGCTGATCTTCGGCAGCCTGGTGGCCGCCTTCATGCCGGTCCTGCTCGGGGGCGTTGCCGTGTTCGGGGCGCTCGCCGTCGTACGCCTGATCACCACCGTCACCGATGTCTCCGTCTTCGCGATCAACATCATCACGCTCATCGGCATGGGACTTGCCATCGACTACGCGTTGTTCATCGTGAGCCGTTTCCGCGAGGAGCTCGCGCGCCAGCCGGGCACCGACCGCCCGCACGTCATCGCCGCCATCACCGCGACGATGATGACGGCCGGGCGGACCGTGCTCTTCTCTGGCCTGATCGTGGCCGCCTCACTGGCGTCGCTACTGATCTTCCCGCAGAACTTCCTGCGGTCCATGGGGTACGGCGGAGTCGCCGCGGTCCTGGTGGCGATGGTGGCCGCGCTCACCCTGCTGCCGGCGCTGCTCGTCGTACTCGGTCCCAAGATCGAGTTCGGCGCGATGCCGTGGCGCAAGCGGCGGCTCTTCCGCGACCTCCCGCAGACATCGGGCGCCTGGGCGCGGATCGGCCGCAGTGTGATGCGGCGACCCGTCGCCTACCTCGCGGTGATAGTCGTCGCCCTGCTGGCGTTGTCCTCGCCGTTCTTCAGAGCCACCTGGGGCAGCGTCGACTACCGCGTCCTGCCGCCGGACTCCCCGAGCCACGCGGCTGCCCTGCTGCAGTCGGAGTGGTTTGGTGGTGAGCGGTCCACGGCCAACATCATGGTGCAGGGTGCGGACCAGGCCGGTCTATCGGCGTACGTCGACGACCTGCTCCAGGTGGACGGCGTGAGCTCGGTCGAACGGCTCGACGCCGCCGCCGACGACGGTGACCCGGTGACACTCCTCCAGGTCAGCTGGCCAGGCAACAGCCAGACCGCCCGGTCTCAGGAGATCGTCGAACAGATCCGCTCAGTCAGCGCCGGCGACGGGGTCACCGCGCTGGTCGGGGGAACCTCGGCGCAGGCGGTGGACCTCATCGACTCCATCGCCTCCCACCTGCCATGGATGGCCCTGCTCGTCGTGGTGGTCATGTTGGTGCTCTTGTTCCTGGCGTTCGGCTCTGTGGTGCTGCCGATGAAGGCAGTCGTGATGAACGCGGTCTCGATCGCCGCCTCGTTCGGTGTGGTGACGTGGATCTTCCAAGACGGCCACCTGTCGGAAGTTCTCGGTTTTACGTCGCCAGGCTTCCTTGACGTGACCCAGCCGATCTTGATGCTCGGCATCTTGTTCGGGCTGTCGATGGACTACGAGGTCTTCCTGCTCTCCCGCGTCCGCGAGGAGTGGGACCGCACGCACGACAACACCGGGGCGGTTGCCATGGGGCTTCAGCGCAGCGGCGCCATCATCACCAGCGCAGCCCTTCTCCTGGCCGTGGTCATCGGTGGCTTCGCGACCTCCGGCATCGTCTTCATGAAGATGATCGGTATCGGGATGCTGGTCGCCGTCCTGCTCGATGCGACCGTCGTACGCGCCCTGCTCGTACCTGCGACGATGCGGCTGCTCGGAGACGCCAACTGGTGGGCGCCGGGACCGCTGCGACGCTGGTGGGACCGCCACGGCCTGCGCGAGTACGACACGAGCCCGAGCGCAACGGTGGAGCAGCGACCCACAGAGCTCGCCAGCCGATAAGGGCGACACTCGCCGAACGCGGGGAACCGAACACCTGGCGACGAGGGGATGCGAGACTGGCGCCCATGCCTGAGCCTCCTCGCAAGGATCCGACTGTGGCGTCGTCCGGGCCACCTGGGAGTCGGATATCTGCCCGGGCGCTGGCCGACGATCCGGCTGTGGCGTCGTCCGGGCGACGTGACAGTCGGATGTTGACGCAGGAGCCGCACACCGGGCGGGCCGCGCCGTGCGCAAGCTGCTGACCACACTCGTGGTGCTGGTGGCCCTTGCCGCCGTAGGGGACCGGCTGGCCGAGGAGGTGGCCGAGGCCCAGGTGGCGTCCATGGTGAGGGAGCGTGAGGGACTCGCCGCCACGCCAGACGTGGAGTTCGCGGGCTTTCCCTTCCTGACCCAGCTGCTGAGCAACGAGATGCAGAAGGTCAGGCTGAGCCTGCCCGAGGTCGAGGCACCAGCCGGTGACGAGGAGGGGGTCCGGGTCGAGGAGGTCGTGGCGACGTTCTTCGATGTGCGGACGTCTCATAGCCTCCGCCGCGCCACAGCCGATCGGATGGCGGGTAGGGCCCTCATCCCGTACGAGTCCGTCAGTGCCCTCGGTCCGTTCACAGCGTCGTACGCCGGCAGCGACTCAGCCGGCGCCGGCACGATCAGGCTGACGCCAGACGAGGAAGTGCCCGACGCGGGGTTGGACGCGACGCTCGACGTCGGGGTGTCAGTCCAGGATGGGACGCTGCGCTTCACCGGCGGCGACGGTACCACCGGGACCGCGGCGGTCCCCTCGAACCTCCGGCCCGTGCTGGGCGCCTTGCTCGATGCCGACCACCGGCTCTACGGTCTGCCGTCGAGCTTCACCGTCGAGTCGCTGCGGGTCGAGGAGTCCGGAATCGCCCTCAGGTTGTCAGGACGCGACGTTCCCCTGTCGCGCTGACATATCTGGCAGCCTGCCCCTCACCCGAGGCATGTTCTGACATCCCCGTGATCGCGGACAAGCCCGTCCTCTTATGCCCGCGACGAGATTGTCAGGAGTGTAGGGAGCCCGACCGGGCAGACTGTCCGCGTGAACACCTCGAGCTCGACCGGGGCGGACAACCTGGCTGCTGGCGCCTCGCAGCGGCGGCTGCGCTGGGAAATCCTCATCGTGCTCGCGCTGTCACTCGGCGCGTCGGCCGTCTACTCCCTGATCAGCCTGATCGCCAAGCTCACCGAGCCTGGTGACCTGTCAACCCAGACCGCCACCCTCAACCCGAGCGTCAGCCCCCGTCCTCTCCTCGACCTCACTTACCAGCTCGTCGGCATCTCCTTCGCCGTCGCCCCGGTCGTCTTGGTGATCTACCTGCTGAGCGCCGAGCGTGGGTCACCCGCCCGCCGCCTCGGCCTCGACGTGTCCGACCGTCGTACGGCGTCCGCCGATCTCGCATGGGGCGCGGGTCTTGCCGCTCTCATCGGCGTTCCGGGGCTGGGGCTGTACTACGTGGCCAAGGCGCTGAACCTCAACGCGACGGTCATCCCGAGCGGGTTGACGGACTACTGGTGGACGGTCCCGGTGCTGATCCTCGCGGCAGCCCAGAACGCCGTCCTGGAAGAGGTGGTAGCCGTTGGCTACCTGCTCACCCGGCTCCGACAGCTGGGCGTAGGCGAGTGGCCGGCGCTCGCCGCCAGCGCTGCGCTGCGCGGCAGCTACCACCTCTACCAGGGCTTCGGGGCCTTCCTCGGGAACTTCGTCATGGGCTTGGTCTTCGGGTACTTCTTCCAGCGCAAAGGTCGCGTGCTGCCCCTTGTCGTCGCCCACACGCTCATCGATGTCGTCGCGTTCGTCGGCTACACCCTGTTCCGCGATGCACTTCACCTGTAAGTAGCGCTGGCGACGCCGCGGCTCCGCCGACGTACAGTGACGCGACGGACTTCCGCAGGTTCGACCGGCTTACGGCGAGCGGCAAGGGTGGGTGAGTGCGGCATACGGAGTTCTGGGCCCGCATGGAGGCGGCCCTCGGGCCTGTTTACGCACGCACGTGGGCGCGCGAGCAGGTGCTGGCGGAGCTGGGGGAGCGGACCGTCGTTGAGGCGTTCGACGCGGGGATCGACGCGAAGACGATCTGGCGAGCGGTATGGCGATCACTGGAGCTTCCTGCGCGGGACCGCTAGCGCACCAAAGGGGTCGAGGCGTCCAGGCGGGCGCCGCGCAAGTCCTGCTGCTCCCGAAGACGTCTCGACGAACCGGCAGCTGGGTCTGCCCGGCGTGTCGGTCGGCTTCGAACACGTGTTCGGCTAGATTTGTCCACACGAAGGCACCCAGGCCATGTTCGTCCACAGCCTCGCGGCGTAGCCCGCGACTGTCGGAGCTCTCACCTAACGTCTTCAGCGACCACCACGATGGGTTGGCGACCCGCCCGAGGCAAAGGGATGACACAGATGGCTGAAGCAGACCGCTCCAAGGCTCTCGACAACGCACTGGCGCAGATCGAGCGCTCTCACGGCAAGGGTTCGGTGATGCGGCTCGGTGACCAGGGCAGGGTGCCCATCGAGGTCATCCCGACCGGCTCGATCTCGCTCGACATCGCGCTCGGCCTCGGCGGGCTTCCCCGTGGCCGGGTGGTGGAGATCTATGGCCCGGAGTCTTCCGGCAAGACCACGGTGGCTCTGCACGCCGTCGCCAACGCTCAGCGGGCCGGCGGCATCGCCGCGTTCATCGACGCCGAGCACGCGCTCGACCCGGAGTATGCGCAAAAGCTCGGGGTCGACACCGACGCGCTCCTGGTCTCCCAGCCTGACAGCGGTGAGCAGGCACTTGAGATCGCCGACATGCTGATCCGGTCGGGTGCGCTCGACATCATCGTGATCGACTCGGTGGCTGCCCTGGTGCCGCGCGCCGAGATCGAGGGCGAGATGGGCGACTCCCATGTCGGCCTGCAGGCGCGGCTGATGAGCCAGGCCCTGCGCAAGCTCACGGGTGCATTGAGCAGCTCCGGTACGACGATGATCTTCATCAACCAGCTGCGGGAGAAGATCGGAGTAATGTTCGGCTGCCTGTCTGGGGATACGCTGGTCAGTACTCGCTGACGGGTCAACGGAGCGGATCGGCAAAATCGTCAACCAGAAGCTGCCAGTCGAGGTTCTGTCTTACGACCCCGATCTGGGAAAGATTGTGCCGCGGCGCGTTGTCAACTGGTTCGACAACGGCCCTACTGAGCACTTCCTGCACTTTCGCGTCCCACGTGCGGCTAGCAGTGGCTCGCTCCCAGTTCGCGGTCACCGAGAACCACCTCGTCCGCACGCCGGGCGGCTGGCGCGAGGCTGGAGAGCTCATCGCCGGCGACCGTGTGTTGCAGTCCGTTCCCCATAGGCTTGTCCCACCAGCAGTGGGAGGTCGTGCTGGGTGGACTAATGGGTGACGGCGCCTTGTCGAGCACTGCGCGACCGAAACGGCGCTCGCCTCCGCTGGGGTCACGGAGCCGCCAAGAGGCCTATCTCGACTGGAAGCGTGCGCTGTTGAGCAACATCGCCTCATGCAGAGCACGAACAGCAAAGACAACTTTGTTCTTCGACGTCCAGCCTTTGGCCGAGCTAGCGGAACTGCGGCGGGTCGTCTACATGGGCGACGGTAAGAAGACCTTGGCAGAGGACTATCTAAAGGCGTTGACCCCGTTGGCGCTAGCCATCTGGTTCATGGATGACGGGTCCTTCACCGTTCGTTCGAAGGGTCTGCAACAGAGAACGACAGGCGGCAGCGGTCGTGTGCAGTTCTGCATCGAGGCGTTCAGTGAAGGCTCCTGTGACCGTCTCATCGAATATCTGCGCGATACGCACGGGTTCGAGTGCTCGTGGCGTCGGGTGGGCGCTCGCGGGATGGCCTGTCCTGATCTTCTCCACCGAGTCATCTCGGCGTTTCCTCGAACTGGTTTCCCCCTACGTGCACCCATCCATGGAATACAAGTTGCTGCCGACCAGCGGGCGCTTCAAAGTGGAGCCGGTGTTCGTCGAGCCGGTACGAGTTGATGCCCCTGCCGATCCTGGATATCGAGCCCAAAGCGGCTGACCTCAACTCCAGCCACGCACCGATTCGACATCGAGATGGAGGGCAGCCACAACTATTTCGCCGATGGTGTGATGGTGCACAACTCGCCGGAGACGACTACCGGTGGCAAGGCGTTGAAGTTCTATGCCTCTGTGCGCCTCGACGTACGCCGGATCGAGAGCTCAAGGACGGCACCGACTTCGTCGGCAACCGCACCAGGGTCAAGGTGGTGAAGAACAAGTGTCTTGCCGAGGGCACCCCGGGTCTTCGACCCGACGACAGGTATCACCCATCGCATCGAGGACGTCGTCAGCTCCGGGATACCGGTCAACGTGGCTGCCACGGACAAGAACGGCGTCTTCCACGTGCGTCCGGTGGTCTCGTGGTTCGACCAGGGTGAGCAAGACGTCATCGGGCTTCGGGTCAAGGGCGGGGCGGAGATCTGGGTGACCCCAGACCACAAGGTCATGACTGATCACGGCTGGCGCCCAGCCGGTGAGCTGGCGGCCGGTGACAGGGTCGCGCGCCCGCGGCGGTTCCAGGGGTTCGGTGACAATGACCGGTGATTACCCCAGAGCAGGCGCGGCTCCTCGGCTATCTGATAGGCGATGGCTACGTGGGCGGCAAGACGCCGGTGCATTTCATCAACATCCAGCCAGCCCTGCACGCCGATGTGCGCGAGATCGTCTCCAGCCTGGGGTGCGGGACCAACTTGCGCGATGGTCTGCAGCAGTCGATCTCACATCTGCCCGGGGAGAAGAACGGGGTGATCGAGTTGTGCCGGTGGGCGGGGATATGGGGCCACCTTGCGCCGACCAAGCGGGTTCCTTCCGAGTTCTTTGCCCCAGATGTCAGCGCCGACGTGGTGGCCAACCTGATGTTCGGTCTCTTCGAGTCAGACGGATGGGTGAGCCGCGAGCAGACAGGCGCGCCACGAGTGGGATACACCACGACCTCTGAGCAACTGGCCCAGCAGGTTCCACTGGCTGCTTCTGCGCTGGGGCATCGGCAGCACTGTCACCAAGCGAGATGTGCATGCACAGCGCGGCGGATTGATCCGTGGCCGGCGTGTCCAAGGGAAATTGCCTTGCTGGGAAGTCCGCGTCGCCGGCGTCGACAACGTGCAGGCTTTCGCCGACGCGATTCCGATGTGGGGTCCACGCGGCCTCGTGCTCACGACGGCGCTCGACGCGCTCAAGGGCAAGGAACCGCGGATCGCAGCGAGGTTACCTGCCCCGACGATGACCGAGCCAGTCCTGACGCATCTTCGTCAGAAGGGGGTGACCCCGCTGGTTCTCACCCAACTGCTCGGGCTGGACCAGGCGAAGTCGAGTGTGGGCTGCGTCAGATGTTGGGTAGGCGGCGCCTGCGCCGCGACCGCGTGCTCGCGTTGGCACATGCCCTGGATGACTCATTCCTGCACGACATCCTGGCTGAGGAGCTGAGCTACCTCACCGTCACGAAGGTGCTCCTCCTCGGCGAGCTCGCACGTTCGACGTCGAGGTCGATGAGCTGCACAACCTTGTCGCCGAAGACATTGTCGTGCACAACTGCGCACCCCCGTTCAAACAAGCCGAGTTCGACATCATGTACGGCCTCGGCATCAGCCGCGAAGGCGGCCTGATCGACGTCGGAGTCGACACCGGCCTCGTCCGCAAGGCTGGTGCTTGGTACACCTACGAGGGCGACCAGCTCGGCCAGGGCAAGGAGAACGCGCGCACGTTCCTGAGCGACAACCCTGACCTCGCCAACGAGCTGGAGAAGCGCATCCTCGAGAAGCTGGGGATCGGCGCGTCTCTCGACAGCGAGGTCGCGGAGCCCACCGACATCGACTTCTGATGGCGCAGCGGTCGACTCGACGCCGACGCCGGGCAGGACCGGCGGAGCCGGATGCCACCCAGCACGACCTCGGTTCCCCGGCCCACCCTGAGTCGGTGGCGCGCACGATCGTGCTCAACAAGCTGACCGCCCAGGCACGCTCGCGTCATGAGCTCGCCGAGGCGCTTGCGGCCAGAGCCGTCCCCGACGACGTCGCGGAGCGTGTCCTGGACCGGTTCACGGAGGTCGGTCTGATCGACGACGCCGCCCATGCTCAGGCCTGGGTCAGCTCACGCCAGTCGACGCGCGGGTTGGCCCGCAAAGCCCTCGCGCAAGAGCTCCGCGGCAAGGGGATCGACGAGGACGTGATCCGTAGTTCGCTCGAACAGGTACAGGCCGACGATGAGCGGCACGCCGCTCACGCGCTGGTCGCTCGCAAGCTCTCGCAGCACCCGGCGACTCGATCGCGTCACTCGCACCCGGCGACTCGCAGCCAGCCTGCTCGCTCGCAAGGGCTATCCCGCTGGGCTGGCAATGCAAGTAGTGAGAGAGGCACTGGCCCACGACGACGCGGATGCCGACAGCAGCCCCGACAAGTCCGGACACCTGCCGACGTAACAGCGGTTGCTGCTGTAGACCGCCTCAATCGGCTTTCCTGGAACGAACCGACGGGGCAAAGCGTCATACCGGCCATGGGGAGGAGGAGCGGGCGAGAGGACATCTCGCCCCACCGTGGTGGAGATGAGGAGATGGGTAGTCGCGCTCACCATTGCTGGTGTGGTGCTGTTGGCCGCCTTCACGTTCCTAGGTTCCAGTCGTATAGATGTCACGTTGTCGACGGGTCGAGAGACGTCGTGCGGTACGGGATTCTCACCGGGCTGGGCGGAGGACATGGAAACTGGGACGGTCTGTGAAGCCCTGATGAAGGACCGGCACCTGGTGATGACCCTTGTCGGCCTGTCCGGTGCGTGCCTGTTGTTCCTGGCCGCTGCGGGCGCAGCCGGGGAGAGGAAGAAACATCACAGCCCAGCGACCAGCTGAGCGGCCCGGATGAGTCATAGAACGCGCGACCTGAGTGATGCTGGAGTCGGCGGCACAACAAGCGTAAGGTCGCTTGCCGCAGCGCTAGCCACGCGCGCGACGAGACGCGCGAGGGCTGCCTCCCAAAGTTGGGCGGGAGACGGCCGGCGCCGTACCCTTGACCGGTTATGACCACCACCTCCGACGCCCTGCGAGCCACGGCCGCCGGCCTTGACGCGGATTCGGGGTCACGCACCTACGCGGTCCGGACCTACGGCTGTCAGATGAACGTCCACGACTCCGAGCGGCTGTCCGGCGTGCTCGAGGACGCGGGTTACCTGCGGGCAGACTCGCATGACGTCGCCGACATCGTGGTGTTCAACACCTGCGCGGTGCGGGAGAACGCCGACAACCGGCTCTACGGCAACCTCGGCCACCTGGCCCCGGTGAAAGCCAGCCGCCCCGGCATGCAGATCGCCGTCGGAGGCTGCCTGGCGCAGAAGGACCGCAGCGAGATCACTCGGCGGGCGCCGTGGGTCGACGTCGTCTTCGGCACCCACAACATCGGTTCCCTGCCCGCACTGCTCGACCGCGCCCGCGTGAACGACGAGGCCCAGGTCGAGATCCTCGAGTCACTCGACGTGTTCCCCTCGACGCTGCCGACCCGGCGTGAGTCGGCGTACGCCGCCTGGGTCGCCATCAGCGTCGGCTGCAACAACACCTGCACGTTCTGCATCGTGCCGTCGCTGCGAGGCACCGAGAAGGATCGCCGGCCGGGTGACGTGCTCGCAGAGGTCGAGGCGCTGGTCGCCGACGGCGTCATCGAGGTGACACTGCTCGGCCAGAACGTCAACTCGTACGGCGTCGAGTTCGGAGACCGGCTCGCCTTCAGCAAGCTGCTGCGTGCCTGCGGCGACGTGGAAGGCCTCGAGCGGGTCCGCTTCACGTCACCCCACCCTCGAGACTTCACCGACGACGTCATCGCCGCCATGGCCGAGACACCGAACGTCATGCCGCAGCTGCACATGCCCCTGCAGTCAGGCTCGAACGCGATGCTCAAGGCGATGAAGCGGTCGTACCGCCGAGACCGCTACCTCGCCATCATCGACCGGGTACGCGCAGCCATCCCTGAGGCAGCGATCACGACGGACATCATCGTCGGCTTCCCAGGCGAGACCGAGGACGACTTCGCCGACACCATGTCGCTCGTGCGCGAGGCCCGGTTCAGTGGCGCGTTCACCTTCCAGTACTCCAAGAGGCCTGGCACACCAGCGGCCACCATGGCCGAGCAGCTGCCCCGCGAGGTGGTGCAGGAGCGTTACGAGCGTCTGGTCGCCCTCGTCAACGAGATCACCTGGGTGGAGAACCAGCGCTTCGAGAGCCATGCCGTCGAGGTGCTGGTATCGGAGGGCGAGGGCCGCAAGGACGCCGCAACGGCCCGCATGTCCGGGCGAGCTCGCGACAACCGACTCGTCCACTTCACCCCCGGCCTCGACCACCGCGGCCTGCCCGTGCGCGTCAGGCCCGGTGACATGGTGACGGCCGCCATCACGTACGCCGCTCCGCACCACCTGGTCAGCGACCTGCCCGTCACTTCCGTTCGCCGTACCCGCGCCGGCGACGCCTGGGAGGCGCGAACGTCGACCGAGCGCGCGGCCGTCTCGCTCGGCCTCCCCACCGTCGGGGTTCCTGCGACTCAGCTGCCCGCGTCTGCCGACGGTCCCGTCTGCGGCTCAGGCTGAGGTCAGTCGCCCGCCTGGTATGTCGGTCGGGCCCGAAACGCTCGGCCTCGTCGACAAGACCCACCGCGGGCCGACCCACGGGCCGGACTGTCCCCGTGGCTTACCTGCGGTCGGCGCCGGCCCACGCCTACACTGACCGCGTGCTCAGCAGGCTGCTCCGACGGCATGTGCCGGCCGTCCTCGCGGCGGCCGCTTTCTTGTTGCCGCTGGTCTTGATGATCTCCGGCTCCCTGCGGCCTACCGGTCTGGCACCTCCCCAGGGCGTCGACCTGGTGCCTGCCGACCCGACCTTGGACGCCTACCGTCGACTCCCGGAGCTGGTGCCGGTGTGGACGTGGCTGCGCAACTCGACGATCATCGTGGCACTTGCGGTGCCTGTCACCGTGCTCGTGGCCTCCTGGGCAGCCTTCGGCATCCGCCTGCTGCCGCGGCGGCCGCGGCGCATCGCCGTGCTCGCCGTACTGGCAGTGCTCCTCGTCCCTGTGACCTCGGTGTGGACGACGCGGTTCGAGCTGTTCCGGATGGTCGGCGCGGTGGACACCTTCGTGCCGCTGGTGGCGCCGGCCTTCGCGGCCACTACCCCGTTCTTCGTGCTCATCTACGTGTGGAGCTTCACCGGCGTACCCGACGCCCAACTGGAGGCTGCCCGGCTCGAAGGTGCCTCCGCCTGGCGGCTGTGGCAGGGCGTGGCGATGCCCCAGGCGAAGCTGGCAACACTGGCCGTGGCCGTGCTGGCCTTCACCACCCACTGGGCGAACTTCATCGACGCCCTGCTCTACCTGGACAGCCAGAGCCTCTACACGCTGCCCCTGGGTCTTCAGCTGCTGCAGCTGCTCAATCCCACCGACTGGCCACTGCTCATGGCCGGTGCGGTCATCGCCACCGCCCCCGCGGTGGCAGCGTTCCTGCTCGCGCAACGGCTCTTCCTCGACGACCCGCTGCGCGGTCTGCGCGGACGGCGGACGTGACGATGGAGCGATGGCCGGGGCTTCGGGGTGCCACGGTGCTGATGGCCGGTGCACTGCTGGCCAGCGGCTGTGGAGCCGGCAGCGGGCGCGACGACGCCAACGACGCGCTGCGCTTCGTGCTTTTCGGCGACCCCACCGAGACCGCGGGCTATGAGGAGCTGGTCACCGCCTTTGAGCGGGCAAACCCAGACGTAGACGTCGAGATCAACCCGGTCGCCGACCAGGACGACCTCATGGTCAAGCTCAGCACCGCCTTCGCGGGTGGTCGCCCGCCCGACGTGTTCTTGGTCAACTACCGCAACTACGGCCAGTTCGCTGCCCAGGGTGTGCTCGCCCCTGTCCAGCCGCGCCTCGAAGCCAGCACGGTCATCGAGGAGGCGGACTTCGCTGCCGCGGCACTCGATGCGTTCAGGTTCGAGGGCGCGGAGCTGACCTGCCTGCCACAGAACGTCTCCTCGCTGGAGGTCTACTACAACGTCGACATGTTCGAGCAGGCGGGCGTACCGCTGCCCGAGGCGGGCTGGACCTGGGATGACTTCTTGTCGGCCGCCAAGTCGCTGACCGGCCAGGGACGGTACGGCGTCGGCACGGAGCCGAGCCTCATCAGGGTGGCGCCGTTCGTCTGGTCCGCCGGCGGCGAAGTGGTGGACGACCCCGCAGACCCGACCACCTTGACGCTTGACACCGGCACCGCACGGCGCGGCCTCGACTTCTTCCTGGACCTGCAGACGGTCCATCGCGTGGCACCGCCGGAGCGCGAGGAACAGTCGCAGGACAGTGAGGCGCGCTTCCTGGCCGGCCGCCTGGGAATGTACCTCAACAGCCGCAAGTCTGTGCCGACCCTGCGCACCATCGAGGACTTCACCTGGGACGTGGCGCCGCTGCCGGTGGCGCCCGGCGGGAAGCCCGCGACGATCCTGCACGGCGACGCCTACTGCATGTCCAAGGCGTCGCCACAGCAGGACCAGACCTGGCGCTTCATCGAGTTCGCAAACTCGGCCGAGGGACAGACGATCCTCGCCCGCTCCGGGCGCACGGTGCCGTCACGCATCGACGTCGCCCGCTCCGAGGCGTTCCTGCGCCCTGACGAACCGCCGGCGTCGGCCGAGGTCTTCGTCGATGTCGTACCGACGATCCGGTCCGTGCCGCACACGGCCAGCTGGCCGCGAGTCGAAAAGGAGGCCGACGAGGTGCTCGAGGCCATCTTCTACGGGCGCATCGACCGCAACGAAGGTATCCAACAGCTCGTCGAGACCACCGCGCCGCTCTTCGCCACCCCCGGCTCGTGACCATCCGGTTCGCCCACGTCAACAAGTCCTACGGGCAGGTCGACGCATTGCGAGACCTCGACCTCGAAGTGGACGGCGGAGAGCTGCTGGCGCTGGTGGGGCCGTCGGGCTGTGGTAAGTCGACCGCGCTGCGGGTTCTCGCCGGCCTCGAGCGGCCCACGTCGGGTCGGGTGCTCGTCGACGACCGCGACGTCACAGACATGCCGCCGCACCGTCGCGACGTCGCGATGGTCTTCCAAGACCTCGCGCTCTACCCGCACATGACCGTGCGCGACAACGTCGCGTTCGGTCCTCGGATCCGGCGCGAACCCACGGACACGGTGCGCGACCGCATCGACAAGGTGGTGCACCAGCTGGGGATCGAGGGTGTCATCGAACGCTACCCCGACCAGCTCTCGGGCGGCCAGCGACAGCGGGTGGCGCTGGCGCGGGCGATGGTCCGGGCGCCGCAGGCGTACCTGATGGACGAGCCCCTGTCAGACCTCGACGCCCAGCTGCGGATGCGGGCGCGGACCGAGATCGTCGAGCTCCACCGCGCCATCGGGGCGACCACGATCTACGTCACCCACGACCAGGCCGAGGCGATGACCATGGGTGACCGGATCGCGGTGCTCGTCGAAGGTCGGCTGCAGCAGGTCGGCACGCCGGCGCAGGTGTACGACGAACCCGTCAACGTCAGTGTGGCCGGCTTCCTCGGCAGCCCGCCCATGAACCTCGTGCCCGGCGGCGGTGTCCTCGGTGGTGAGCCCGACACGATCATCGGCGTACGCCCTGAGGACCTGCTGGTGGATGCCGAGCCTTCAGGTGCCGACTTCACCGCACACGTCTCGGTGGTGGAGTCGCTCGGGAGCGAGACCGTGCTGCTACTGGTCTGCCAGGACGGCACTCGCCTCGCCTTGCGCACGCCGCCACGCAGCCCGTTTCGACCCGGACGCGAGCTCCGACTGGTGGTGGCCGACGGCCGTCGGCACATCTTCGGTGCGGCGGACGGGAGACGCAGGTTGACCGGCCGGTGAAGGCGCAAGCGAGCCGGTCCGCGTGGGTGTTCCTCACGCCGTACCTTCTCGCGACGCTGGCGCTCGTCGTGGTGCCGGCGCTGCTGACCTTCCGCTACGCCTTCACCGACTTCACCGGCCTGGGACCGGCCCGCTTCACGGGTCTTGACAACCTGAGGCGGATGGTTGACGACCCGTTCTTCGCCGCATCGCTGCGGGCGTCGGCGGTGCACGTTGCGATTGCGGTGCCGCTGAGGCTGCTCACCGCGGTCGGGCTGGCGCTGCTGCTCGCCGCGCCGCGCAGGGGTGGGCGGTGGTACCGGGTGGCGGTGTACCTGCCCACGGTCGTTCCCGACATCGCCCTGGCGCTGCTGTTCTTGTGGGTGCTCAACCCGATCTACGGGCCGCTGAACCAGGTGTTGGGAGCCTTCGGTCTACCTCAGCCGACCTGGCTGGCGACCGTCTGGGGGGCGCGGTTCGGGGTCATCCTCATGCTGCTGTTCCCGATCGGCGAAGCCTTCCTCGTCGTGCTCGCGTCCCGCCGGGCGCTCAACCCCAGGCTCTACGAGGCGGCCGCCCTCGAGGGGTGCCGACCCTGGCAGCAGATGCGGCACATCACCTTGCCGCTGCTGGCCCCGATACTGGTGCTGCTGGCCGTCCGAGACACCGTCGTGCTGCTGCAGGTCAGCTTCGTGCCGGCGTACCTGCTCACCGACGGGGGACCCAGCAACGCCACCTTGTATCTGCCGATCTACATCTACGACCAGGCGTTCGAGTTCCTGGGCTTCGGCTACTCCGCGATGCTGACGCTGGTGCTGCTGGCCATCACCCTCGTCCTCGTCGTGCTTCAGATCCTGCTCGTACGCCGGTGGCGGGTGCTGCGCTGAGACGTTGAGCACCTCGGTGCGCCGCGCCGAGAGCCAGCGCACCGGCTTGCGCACAGGTACAGAACGCCGCCGGTCCGAGGACCGGCGGCGTTCTGTGCGCTATGGCGCGGTGCTGTGCTACCAGCCGATGTTCGGCCCACCGACCTGCTTGACGTAGATGCCCCTCATGTCCGCCGCCGCACCGTCGCCGTTGGCGTCGCTGAAGCCGACGGCATCCGGATCCGACTTGCAGTCGCGAAGTGCGGTGCAGGTGTCCACCACGGTGGCCCACACCGAGTGGCCCGCAGCCGGGGAGACGATGACATCGAGGAAGTCCAGCATGTTGCCGCACCGCCCGGGGCAGTCCCCGCGGTGCACCGGGTCGGTGGCCGGGTTCGCGATGTTGGACACGAACGTCGGGTTGCTCGACAGCGCGTTGACCGACGTGACCACATGGTAGTCCCACGGCCGAGTCAGGTCGCCTTGGTCCTTCTCCGTCGTGCCCGGGAAGGTGATCGCAATCCGACCGTTGGCGCCGGCGGCCACGGTGGGCCACTGCACCTCGTGCACACCCGGCGGCGCGATCATGATCGGGTCGCCCCACGTGCGACCGTGGTCGCGCGAGATGGCCAGCCACGGCAGCCGGTGCTTGGAGTCGTACCAGACGTAGTAGAGGTTGTTTTCACGGTCGGACGCGATCGCCGACTGGTTGTCCGGCATGTCGATCCGGTCACTGACAGTGCGACGAGTCCAAGTGGTGCCGGCGTCGTTCGACCTGGAGATGTACGGCCGCCCGCAGTGCCCCTTCGGCAGGAAGACCCGACCGGCGTGATCGGTGGCGACGTGCCCGTGCAGACCGCCACAGAACGCGCCGTTCTCCTTCGGCTCGACGCCGGGGTAGGCGGGCAGGCCGGACTTCGAGAAGGTGCGACCCCCGTCCAGGCTGCGTCCACAGCTGGAGTCGGAGACGCGGTTGAAGCAGTAGTAGAGGATCTCCCGGAAGTCCGGGTCGGTCAGCTTCAGTGGGGAACCGAGTGGTTTGGGTCCGGCGAACAGCGTCTGGTGGTCGTTGACGAAGTCACCGGACGCGGCGGGGTTGGTCTCGTAGGTCTTGCCACCGTCGTCTGAGAACGACAGGAAAGAGCTACCGACATACAGGTCGAGGTTGAAGACACGACCTGAGCGCTCCTCGACGTACACGTACGGGTCCAGGGTCACCGGCAGATCCTGCCCCGTCGGCGGTGTCACGTCGCCCCAGGTGCGACCGTTGTTGGTCGAGCGCAGCAGCCGGGTGTCGGCCAGCCCTTCGGGACCGTCGAACGTCGCCGCAGCGTAGAACGCTCGCCCTTGCTTGTCCACGCCGATGGTCGGCTCGGCCGACTCGCGACCGACGGGGCCCATCTTGAGCGCAAGCGAGGGGAAGGGGCTGTCGATGCGGGTGTTCCGCGGTTCGCGATCCGGCAGGCAGGGCAGCTTCGCTCGCGCACACGCGAAGTCGTCGAAACGGGTGCCGTGGTACTCGGCGGGCCCGCTCAGCGGCGGCTCACCGGTGCGGGTCTGGAAAGTGGCCGTCCCCTGGTAGCCGGAGTTGGTGACCAGGAAGGGCAGCACTCGGACTTCGTAGGTGCCGAAAGCCTCGTAGATGAAGGCTGTTTCGCTCCTCGTGCTGCCCTGAGCCGAGCTGGCGACGAGGTCGTCGCCCTTGTAGATGTACATGTCGAAGTCGTCGTCGGGGTCCGCCCACTCGATGTTGACCTCCGCGCCGCCGTCGCGGTCAGCCCAGTAGGACTTGGTCACCGACACCTTGAGCGTGAAGTGGTCACACAGCAGGTCTTCTGGGTCGGCTGACTTCGGCGGACAAAGCTCGGGGTCGACGGTGGCGCCGGCCGGATAGTTCTGGCCGTTCCAGGTGACCGTGCGGTCGGCGGGTTTGACCACGCCGCTGTCTGGGTTGGCCGCCTGGGCGCTCGGCAGAGCTTGCAGGGCAGTGAGCCCGAGAGTCGCGGCGGCACCGACGGCGATCAGCCGTCGGTGGACTGGGGTAAGGCGGGGTAGTGCCATGTGAGGGCTCCTCGGGGCCAGCGCGGTGGCGCTGCGGCTTCCGGACCCCGCCACTATACCGATTCGTCCGATAAATCCCGACTAGTTCGCCGATTCGTTACCCACTGGGCTCCGGGAGGGGCAGCTCGGCGGCAATCGCCCGACCCGCAGATGCCGTCACCTAGCATGCCTGTATGGCCCTCCGGCGCTGGCACCTCGGTTGCTGGGCGGTCTGCCTGCTTGCCGTGTCGGGCTGTGGGAGCGGCGGTGCGGCTCCGGAGGCTGGAAGCGGCGATCCCACGGTCACGTCCTCCGCCTCTCACGCGTCCTCTCGGGCCCCGACCGTGAAGCCTGAAGATGGCGGACCCCTGGTGGCGCTGCCGTCGTGCCAGCCGCCACCGCCTGGCATCGAGGCCGACGTACCCGGGTTGGTGCTCCCGGACGGGGCCGTGGTGACCGAGGTGGAGGAGCAGGGGCCACTGATCAGAGTGAACGGGTACGTCGAGCAGACGCCCGTCCAGGTACGGCAGTTCTACCAGCGCACCAACGGCTTGGAGCTGCATGAGATCGAAGACGAGGTGTACGAGGCCGAGGCGCTGTTCTCAGGGGGCAAGTTCAACAGTTACGTCAAGGCGCA
>JAUJOO010000010.1:78076-92282 GCA_030447585.1 Nocardioidaceae bacterium
AGCTCACCGGCCTTGTCGAGGCCCTTACCGATCTTGTCGCCGTGCTTGTCGGCGGCCTCGGCGGCTTTCGCCCTGGCCTTGTCGAGAAATCCCATCGTGTCTCCCTTGTGGTCCGGCGGTCGGTTCTGAGACTTCTATCTTGCCCGCCCCGGGCCACCCATTCCAGCAGCAGGCTGCAGACGCACACGAAATGCGGGCAGTAGCCGCGACCGCCTGACGAATCTGTTGTGCAACTGTGCTCATCGGCGGGAAGCCAGTGACCTGACTCCTCCCTATCCTGGGTGCACCGTTCGAGGCCCGCGCTTCGGCGGCGTACGAGGACGTCGACAAACGGACGCTCGATTCGGGAAGGCCCACAGATGAACCAGCGACTGCGCCGCTCGACCGCGGCGACAGCCTGCTTCCTTCTTGCGCTCGCCGGCTGTAGTAGGGCGGCTGACGTCGCCGACCACACCGACGGCTCCACGACGTCGACCTCGCAGCCAACCTCCCAGGCGACCTCGACGGCTCCGGTTGACCCCACAACCACCGGCAAGACCGAGCCGACCCCGCCGGCGTCGACAGACGATGTCGTCATTCCCTCGCCCAGAGAGCTCAAGGCAGGCAGGTCCACGCCGGTAGAGGACCCGTACTACCCGGACACCAGCAACCCGGAGTTCGACGCGCTGCACTACTTCCTCGACCTGCAGTGGGACGGCGACACGCTGACCGGCCTGGCCACGATCACCTTCCGACCCACCCAGAGGGTCGACGACTTCCGGCTCGACCTGGCCGCTGCCCTGGAGGTCGGCAGCGTCAGGCTTGACGGTAAGGACGTCGACTTCACCCGGCAGGACGACGGCTTGCGGGTCGCGGCCAAGGGCCTCGACCCTGGAATCACGCACCGCGTCGTCATCGGCTACGCAGGACAACCAGAGCCCACGCCCGCTCCGAGCCGGCGCGCCGACATGACCGAGGGCATCGGCTGGAGCGTCTCCGCCGACGGCTCGGTCTACGCGTTCCAGGAGCCGTACGGGGCCTTCACCTGGTACCCGGTCAACGACCACCCGTCAGACGAGGCCCTGTACGACGCCCGGATCACCACCGACGGTGACGACGTCGGCGTCTTCAACGGCGAGTTCCTCGGTGCTTCCGAGTCCCGCGGCCAGACGGTGGCGAGGTGGCATGTCGACGAGCCCCTGGCGTCATACCTCGCCACCATCGCGATCGGGCCCTACACCGAGTACGTCGACACGACGCCGAGCGGAATGCAAATCTCCTACTGGCTCCGGCCAACCGACCGGGATCTGCTGGCTGGGTTGGAGGAAGAAGGTGCCGAGTCGTTCGAGTGGCTGGAGAAGCACGCCGGGGAGTACCCCTTCTCGACGCTCGGCGTCGTGGTCGTCGACGGCTCCAGCGCCATGGAGACGCAGACCATGATCACCATGAGCAGGGGTGCGGTTCTACGCCCGGACGCCGTCTTGGCGCATGAGATGGCGCACCAGTGGTACGGCAACTCCGTGACTCCTCGGGACTGGAAGGGCATGTGGCTCAACGAGGGCTGGGCGATGTACATGCAGCAGTGGTTCGAGACTGACACCGGGCGTCCGCCGTACGCCGGTGGCATCTCGCAGTGGAGGAGCTATGACAACCAGTCACGGTTGAGCTCAGGTCCTCCTGGCGACTACGACCCGATGTCGTTTGCCGACACGAACGTCTACCTGGGACCCGCCATGATGCTCGACGAGATCCGGAAGCGAATCGGTGACGAAGCGTTCGAGCAGCTGGTCAAGGACTGGCCGGCCGAGCACGAGAACGAGAACGTCGACCGCGAGACCTTCACCCGGTGGGTCAACGACAAGACCGGCCGCAACCTCACGCCGCTGATCGACCGGTGGCTGGACTCGCCACAGACCCCGCGCCCCAGCTGACCTGTCTGCCGTCCGCGGTACACATTTCGAACGATGTGAACGATGTGTCAGTGGCAACCAGGCGCCACGGTGTCCGGTGCGGGGAGACACGACCGCGATAATCAGCCAGTGTCCTCGACCTCGTCCGAACCGCCGGTGGTGGCGGTGGTGGGCCCGACCGCGGCCGGCAAGAGCCGGCTCGCGTTAGAGCTCGCGCTCATGCTGGGTGGCGAGATCGTGAACGGCGACTCGATGCAGATCTACCGGGGGATGGACATCGGTACGGCGAAGCTGCCGCCCGAGCAGCGGCGTGGGCTGCGGCACCACCTGCTCGACGTGCTCCACGTCGGTGAGCCGGCGACCGTTGCCGAGTTCCAGGGCTGGGCCCGCGAGGCGATTTCGGACTGCCGGGCGCGTGGAGTGGCACCGGTCGTGGTGGGCGGCTCTGCGCTGTACCTGCGTGCTGTCCTCGACGAGTTCGAGTTCCCCGGCACAGATACGGCCGTACGACGCCGGCTCGAGGACGAGCTGGCGGCGGTGGGCCCAGCCGAGCTGCATGCGCGGCTCGAAGTGGTCGACCCGGCAGCCGCCGAGGCGATCCTGCCCACCAACGGCCGGCGGCTGGTGCGGGCGCTGGAGGTCATCGAGATCACCGGACGACCCTACCGGGCCACCCTGCCGCAGCATGTGTACGCGTTCGACCGCGTCGTACAGGTGGGCCTGGAGGTGCCCCGTGACGTCTTGGACGCGCGGATCGCGTCGCGAGTCGAGCACATGTGGCAGCACGGACTGGTCGACGAGGTGCGGGAGCTGGAGCGGCAGGGCCTCCGGGAGGGTCGCACCGCCAGCCGCGCGCTCGGCTACGCCCAGGTGTTGCGGTTCCTGTCCGGCGAGTGCAGCGAGGAGCAGGCGCGACTGGCCACCATCGTCGGTACGCGCAGGTTCGCTCGCCGCCAAGAGGCCTGGTTCCGTAGGGACCCGCGCATCGCCTGGCTGCCGTACGACGCTCCAGGCCTCTTGGCGCGGGCCATGGACGCCGTACGATCGGTCGGGTGAGCTTCCCGTTCGTCAAAGGCCACGCGACGCACAACGACTTCGTCGTCCTGCCGGACCTCGACGGCTCCTGTCCACGCAGATCTGGAGCCGCACCTCGTGGCGGCGATCTGTGACCGTCGGGGCGGCATCGGGGCCGACGGTGTGCTGCGGGTGCTGCGGGGTGACATCGATGGCGGCGCGGAGTGGTTCATGGACTACCGCAACGCAGACGGCACGGTTTCGCAGATGTGCGGCAACGGCGTGCGGGTCTTCGCACGCTACCTCCAGGAGGCCGGCCTGGTGAAGCCGGCTGAGACAGGTGACCGGCTGGCGGTGGACACCCGCGACGGGATCAAGCAGGTGACGTACTGCGACGACGGGGAGATCAGCGTCGACATGGGCGCGCCGAAGCTCGGCGGACCCGCCGATGTCTCGGTCAGTGGCCGGCATCTCTTGGGTCTCAGCGTCGACATGGGCAACCCGCATGTGGTCGTGACCGTGGATGACCTCCGGTCGGCTGGTGAGCTGGCGGCAGCGCCGATCACCTGTGCGGAGCAGTTCCCCGCCGGGGTGAACGTCGAGTTCGTTCGAGTGGTGGGCGACCGCCATGCCGAGATGCGGATCTTCGAGCGCGGTGTGGGGGAGACCTGGTCATGCGGCACTGGGGCGTGCGCGGTGGCGGCCGTCTTGGGCTCCGGCGACGTCGCTGATGCCGGAGCAGACGGTGAGCTGGGTCGCCACCGGGGTTCATCCCCGAGCGCCACCGACAGCGCGGTCACCAACGGCCCCGCTGAGCTGCCCTCGATCACACCGACCACGTACGCCGTCACGGCGCCGGGGGCACGCTGACCGTCACCTCGGACACGGACGGTCACCTGCACCTGAAGGGCCCGGCCGTGCTTGTCGCGACGGGCACCTGGACCGCCTGACGGGAGCGGGTTCGGTCTGCAGCCGTACCGGTTCCGCGGGAAATTTCCTGGCGGCTGTCAGCACCGGTGATTGACCCAGACCGCAGTGCGCCGCGTGCTCAGAACGGCATACCCCCGGTGACCGCCAGCACCTCCCCGGTGATGTAGCTGGACTCCTGAGCCGGTGATGTACGCGAAGAAGACGTACGCAGGCGCCAGCTCAGCCGGTTGACCCGCACGTCCCAGCGGCGTCTGTTCGCCGAACGACTCCACCGTCTCCTCCGGCATCGTCGCTGGGATCAGCGGGGTCCAGATCGGGCCGGGCGCCACCGAGTTCACCCGGATGCCCCTGTCGGCCAGGTCCATCGCAAGCCCCTTGGTGAAGTTGACGATGCCTGCCTTGGTCATCGCGTAGTCAAGCAGCTCCGGGGACGGGCTGGTGGCCTGGATCGAGGACGTGTTGATGATGGTCGATCCCGGCTCCATGTGAGTGACGGCACGCTTGCAAAGCCAGAACATCGCATACAGGTTCGTCTTCAGGACGCGGTCGAACTGGTCGGTCGTGATGTCGTCGATCCCGCCTTCCTGGGCCATCTGGTAGGCGGCGTTGTTGACGAGAATGTCGATGCCGCCGAACTGCGCGACAGCGCTGTCGATGAGGCGGGAGCACTCCTCCTCGGACCGGAGGTCCCCAGCAACTGCGAGTGCCTTCGCGCCGGAGGTTTCGACGAGCTCGACGGTGCGTTGGGCGTCCTCCTTCTCCGCCTCCAGATAGCCGATGGCGACGTGTGCGCCCTCGCGGGCGAAGGCCAGCGCCACCGCCCGGCCGATGCCGGAGTCACCGCCGGTGATGACCGCCCTCTTGCCCTTCAGCTTGCCGCTGCCCTCGTAGGAGTCCTCGCCATGGTCCGGCTCCTCGCCCATCGCGCCGGTGGTCCCGGGATGGTCCAGCTGCTCGCCTTCGCCGTCGGGTTGGTCGTGCTGCTGCTGTGGGTCTTGGGGTGTGTGCTGATCGTTGGACATGTGGCCCTCTCTGAGACGACGGAACGGCGTACAGCGATCCTTCTTACCCATCGAACCGCTGCCGCACGCACTCCCGGCAAGCCGGCAGCGCGTGGTCGCGAACGCTGGACTCGGTGAAAATCTGGTCGTTGCGCGACCACGCCGCCACGTACAGTGGACGGCGATGACAGTGAACGAGAGCGAGTACGCCGACGGGCTAGGCGCGGGCGAGGCGTCCGACGACTCCGCAAGTGACATCGACCTCAGCGGCGACTTCTTCACCGCGCCGGACTCCGGGGGCAAGGGTGACCCTGCTGGCGGCGAGTTCGACTGGGGACCCGAGGGCGAGGAAGCCCTCACCGCCGACTACGGGCAAGGCGACTTCGAGCTGGCGGAGCGCCATGCGCTGCGCCGTGTTGCAGGACTCTCCACAGAGCTCGACGACGTCAGCGAGGTGGAGTACCGCAAGCTGCGGCTGGAGCGCGTCGTCCTGGTCGGAGTGTGGACCGAAGGCAGCGTCGAGGACGCAGACAACTCACTCGTCGAGCTGAAGCTGCTCGCGGAGACGGCAGGCTCCTTGGTGCTCGACGCGTTGTCACAGCGCCGTCAGAAGCCGGACCCAGCCACCTACATCGGCCCCGGCAAGGTCGACCATGTGCGCCTCGTGGTGGCCGAGACCGGGGCGGACACCGTCATCTGCGACGGTGAGCTCAGCCCTCGCAGCTGCGGAACCTCGAAGACAGGGTCAAGGTCAAGGTCGTCGACCGGACGGCGCTGATCCTCGACATCTTCGC
This sequence comes from Nocardioidaceae bacterium, assembly GCA_030447585.1. Taxonomy (GTDB): domain Bacteria; phylum Actinomycetota; class Actinomycetes; order Propionibacteriales; family Nocardioidaceae; genus JACDHG01. The sequence continues at coordinate 83,705 of JAUJOO010000010.1, forward strand.
CCAGCACGCGCGCTCCAAAGAGGGCAAGACGCAGGTGGAGCTTGCCCAGCTGGAGTACATGAGGCAGCGGCTTCGCGGCTGGGGTGGCAACCTGTCGCGCCAGGCGGGTGGCCGTGTCGGTGTCCAAGGTGGCGGTATCGGTGGCCGAGGTCCCGGGGAGACCAAGCTCGAGACCGACCGGCGCCGCATCACCACGCGGATGGCCAAGCTCCGCCGCGACCTCGAGCACATGCAGACCTCGAGAGTGACCAAGCGGGCGGAGCGGGTACGCCGGCAGATCCCGGCGGTGGCGATCGCCGGATACACGAACGCCGGCAAGTCCTCCCTGCTCAACCGCCTCACCGGCGCCGGAGTGCTCGTCGAGGACGCGCTCTTCGCCACCCTCGACCCGACGACCCGGCGTACCACCACGACAGATGGCCGCGTCTACACGCTTTCCGACACGGTGGGCTTCGTCCGCCACCTCCCGCACCAGCTCGTCGAGGCTTTCCGCTCAACGCTCGAGGAGGTCGCTGACGCAGATCTCGTGGTCCACGTCGTCGACGGCTCCAACTCCGACCCGGAAGGGCAGATCGCCGCTGTGCGGGAAGTCTTCGGCGAGATCGGGGCTACCCACGTGCCCGAGCTCATCGTGGTCAACAAGTCCGACGCCGCTGACCCCCTGGTGGTCGCGAGGCTGCTGTCGCGAGAGCCACATGCAGTGGTTGCCTCCGCCCGCACCGGAGACGGCATCGACGGCGTTCTCGCCGCGATCGAGGCGGACCTGCCGCGGCCGTCGGTCGAGGTGAACGCGCTGGTCCCCTACGGCCGGGGCGACCTCGTCAGCAAGGTGCACGAGCACGGTGAGGTGCTGTCGTTGGAGCACACCGGCGAGGGCACGCGGGTGTCCGCGCTCGTGAACGCCGGCCTGGCCGGTGAGCTGGCCCCGTACGCCGTCACCAGCACCCGCTGACCTCCGCAGGCACAACGCCCGGGCGCGACAGCTCCCTGGCGCCTTCCTCGTCCGTCAGCCGGCCCACCGGCACCGCCGTCGACTGCGGACTACCGCAGCACGACATCGAGCTCGACCTCGTCGTCTCCCACGCTCGTGCAGGTGACGTCGACCTGTTCAGCCGTGACCGTGTCGCCCTCCTCGCAGGACAGCTGTTCTCCGTCGACATCCAGTTCGGCGGTCGAGCCGTCAGCGCCGTTCAGGGTGATGGTGACTGCGTCGTCGTAGAGCTCGGTGTCCGACCCCGAGCCGTTGAGGGTGACAGAGCAGGTCTCGTTGGTGCACTTGTAGCTGGTCGAGGTGCACCCGGTGACCGTCGCCAGCCCGAGCACGAGGCCAACGGCGGAAGCGATGACGCGTCTGCTGACTGGCATGGCGGCTCCTTCTGACGTGTCGAGAGCTCATCGGCCGATGGCTCTGCGGGTTGGGACGAGCAGCGGCTAGGGGGTCATCGCCAGCGCATGCAGGACCCTCTCGGCGAGGTCGGCGTCGCCATCGACCTTGATCGGCAGGCTACCTGGGTCGCGTCGCCCGGCGCACAAGACCGTGAAGCACTCGGTGTCGAGGGTGAGGCGTAGCGTCGGCTCGGTTGGCGCCTCCTGAACGGGTGCGCCACGGCCGGCCGCATCGACCTCGACGGCGTAGACGGCTGGCAGCGGTCCGGTGATGTCCACGACAACGGTTGCGCCCGGCGGAGCCTGCGCCCGCTTTGCGACTGTGTAGGGAAGTGCCGAGGCGAACACCGACTGGACGTGCCGGGCCGGCTGCGTGTCCAGCCCGCCCGACTGCCCGACCGCTCGGCGGATGTCCTGCTCATGCACCCAGATGTCCAGCGGTCGGTTGCGCATCAGCGTCGCCCAGTTCCAGCCGATACCGCCAGGCGTCACCGGGGGATCACCTTCGGGATCGTCAAGTGCCTCCGCCTCGAGGATCGCCGTACGCCGCTCGACCGCGTCGTCGAACTCCGCCACCACGTCGGACGGCGTACGTCCGCGGCGCGCCACCACACCGCGCTCGGTGTAGACGCCAGCGGGGCCTTTGATGTGCGGCGCCTGCTTGTCGATCGTCTGCCGCAGCGGCTCGTCTCCGGCCAGCTCCGCCTCGAGCGCCGCGGCGTGTGCCACCACGTCGCCGACACTCCAGCCCGCACAGTCGGTGGGCAGAGCCCACTGGTCGTCGGTCAGCTGAAGCGCCAGTTGGGAGAAGTCGGCGCAGGCGGCCTTCCAGACGTCGAGGTGCTGCCGAAGGGTGTCCACGTTGCGACCCTATCGCCGCATGACCGAGCTGATGAGCGCTCCCGACGGCCGCACCTGGGATGCAGCGGCTAGCATCGGCTCATGGACGACGACGGCTACGACGAGCGACCGCCGTTGGTCCATACCCACAGCCAGCACGGCCTCCCGAGGGACGCCCAGCTGATGGGGTTCGACCGCTACACCGAAGAGGGTGCCCTGGTGGCCCTGAGCTCGCGCTGGCGTGGGTGCTGTTGGTCGCCTTCTCCCTCCCGGTGCTGGTGACCCTCTGGAGCGAAATCTTCTGAGATCGACCTGCCGGAGGCGGCGCGGCAGGCCGTCCCGCACAACGGGCGAGCTCGTGGCGTGGGTGCTGAGACCAAGACCTCGTGACTTCGACCTTCTCCCTCGCCGAGGCTGGTGGGCCTGACGGTGCTGGGCAGACCAGAAGCCCAGGACTGTGTGCAGGAGGCCTTCATCAAGGCCTGGCAGCACCACCGGTCCCTGGATGCTGACGACGAAGCCTGGGCGCCGACCGCCTGGCTACAGCAGGTGGCGCCGGGCCGCCTCGATGATGCGGGCGCACGGACGAGCAGCACGAAGTGACGGAGCGAGTCTGCGCCAGTGCCCGCATCACTTGTGCGACCTGTCGTCGAAGAGCGAAGGACTCAGCACGGGGTCGGCACTCGCCGAACTTCTGCAACATCCACCGACCACGACAACCGATCCGCCATGACCACGACGACAGCGCTAAGAGCGATGCGTCACAGCGCACGAGCCTGCCGGGCGCACCAGAGCTTCGACGCCGACGCAGCACCGAGCGGCGCATCACTGGCAACGGCGAGCGTCGCAGACGTGAGCCTGCCTCTCCCCCGCCACACCTGCCAGGTCGGATAACCTCGGCTGAGTGTCGTCGTCCACGGGTGGGTGACGACCACCACGCCGTCGAGGCCGCACGAGCATCCTGACGCCTGAGGACCAAGACGGCTATCCGTGCACCCCTGCCATGGGTCGGGGTCGCGCGTAGCCGGCCCGTCACTGGCCCTCGCAGCTGGCGCTGCGATGCCGCCACGGCGGCCAAAGCTGTCCAGGAGATGCGCGACGCGCTCGCCACCTGCGCGGCTCAGCCTGGCAAGCCGGACAGGTACGGGGACACCTACGGCGGCGTCAGTTCGTGGGCAGGTGGGCAACCTCGTCCATGAGGCGGAGAGAGCGACTACCGATCGGAGCCAGGTCGGCCGGCCAGGTGGAGATGGCTTCGCGCGCCGTCCGTGCGGCCATGCAGACACCGCCGCGAGCACCTGCTCGTGCAGCGCGGGCCGGGGACCGGAACGTTGGTGGCCCTTCAGGGAAGTCCCTCGCCTACCTCGTGCCGGCGAGTGCTGCACCACGACCGTGTGGTCGTCGCCACCGCCACCTTGGCGCTGCAGCACCAGCTGGTCGAGAAGGACATCCCTGCGCTGCTGGCTGCAGCCGACGGCGTGCTGGGCGAGCGGCCGACGTACGCGGTGCTCAAAGGCAGAAGCAACTACGCCTGTCTGCACCGCATCCGCGACGGGGTGCCGGACGAGCAGGGGGCGCTGGTCGACCTGCCACAGGGCAGCCTCGGGGCCGAGGTGGTGCGGCTGAGGGAGTGGGCCGAGGAGGAGTCGAAGGCCGGCGGGATCGGCGACCGCGACAGCGCACCGCCGCACACCGAGAAACTGTGGCGCCAGGTCTCGGTGAGCCACCGGGAATGCCTCGGAGCTACCAAGTGCCCCTACGCCGTCGAGTGCTTCGCCGAGCGGGGTCGAGAGCGTGCCGCGGCGTCGAAGCTCATCGTCACCAACCACTCGCTGCTCGCCATCGATGCCATCGAGGGCGTTCCGATGATCCCCGAGTACGACGTGGTGGTGGTGGACGAAGCACACGAGCTGTCGGCGCGGGTGACGCAGGCGGCGACGGACGAGCTCACCGTGTCGACGATCGAGCGGGCGGCACGGCGGGCACGCAACTTCGTCGACAAGGCGTACGCCGACGACCTCGGCGACGCGGGCGACGCGCTGCGCGCGGCCTTGGACGACACCGCCCCGGGGCGCCTCGACGTGCTGCCCGACTCGCTCGCCGATGCCTTGCTGCTGCTCAGGAACGCGGCCCGGGCGGCGTTCTCGGCGTTCCCCAAGGAGTCGATCGACTCAGACGCGGACGCTGCCCGACAACAGGCGCGTGGCATGGTCGACGAGGTGCGCAAGACCGCAGAGCGGCTTGCCGCACACAGCGAGCACGACGTCACGTGGCTCGCCGAGGCCGACCGTTCGGCAGGCGGCAGCCAGCTGCGCGTGGCGCCACTGCAGGTCTGGACGCAGCTGCGGGACCGGCTCCTGGCCGAGAAGACGGTGATCTTCACCTCGGCCACCCTCAAGCTCGGTGGTGACTTCGCCGCCATCGCGACCTCCATCGGGCTCAAGCCGACCGAGCGGGTCGACCACTCGATCGACGACCCAGCCGACCTCTCCCGACAGGCCGCGATAGACATCGACGCCGACCGGGTCAGGGAGGCGAGCGACGGCGGCGCTGGCCGGACCGCTGGCGACGTCGACGCTGAAGGGCCCCCGGTGGCCGAGCAGCCGATCGCGCTGCCATGGCGGGGAATCGACGTCGGGTCGCCCTTCGACTACCCAAGGCAGGGGATCCTGTACGTAGCCAGGCATCTGCCGACCCCGGGCCGCGACGGCTTGGGCCAAGCGCAGCTCGACGAGATCAGTGAGCTGCTGCAGGCCGCGAACGGGCGCACTCGGCCTCTTCTCGTCTCGTCGAGCAGCAGAGACGGCAGCCGAGGCCATGCGTGAAGCGCTGCCGCACATGCCGATCCTGTGCCAGGGAGACGGTCAGCTGTCGCACCTGCGGGGCGAGTTCATCGACAACGCTGCGGTCAGCCTCTTCGGCACGCTGTCGCTGTGGCAGGGCCTCGACGTCCCTGGAGCGACCTGTCAGCTCGTGCTGATCGACCGGATCCCGTTTCCGCGCCCCGACGACCCTTTGATGTCCGCCCGGGCAAGAGCCGCCGACAAGGCAGGCGGCAACGGTTTCATGGCGGTCTCGGCGACGCATGCAGCGCTGTTGCTGGCGCAAGGGTCTGGACGGCTGATCCGCACCCAGGCTGACCGCGGTGTCGTGGCGATCCTGGATCCGCGGCTCGCCACCGCCCGCTACGGCAGCTTCCTGCGGGCGTCGCTGCCGCCGATGTGGCCGACGTACGATCCCGACGTTGCGAAGGCAGCGCTACGCCGCCTCAGCGCCCCCGCCGCCTAGCCCTGTCTCGCATTCGTCCGATCGGCTGCCGCTCCGACGCCGTCGTCGTCGGGCTGGACGAGTCGGCAAAGAGGTGGAGCCGTCAGCGCGAACACACGGTGGCGCGCTCAGAGGCGACTGCTGCCGTCATACCCGCCGCGTGGTGGCCCGAGACCGAAGACGCGACCGACGGTCGGGGCCACGTCGAGCGTGCTGGTGCTGATGCTGGACACGAAACGACGCCGCACGAGCGGTGAGCCGCCGGTGATGAAGAAGGGGATCGGCCGAGTCGCGGGGTGCCCGTGAGTGCCTGGGATCGGGTTGGAGTACGGCGCCGGGTCGCTGAACCGCCAGCCCGCTCGGCAGTAGGCCACCAGGTCTCCGGCCTCAGCGCCGAGGCGCAGCTTCGCCGGGTCGTGGACGGCCAGGACGCCCGGCACGCGGTTGGCAAGTGTGCGCATCCGGGCCACCGCCTCGTCACGCCGGCCGGCGCGGCCGGTCCAGTAGAGCAGGTCGGCGCCGCCGTTCTGAGCGATCGTGACGTGGCCGGCCAGCAGCGGGTCGGCGTCGAAGCGCGGCTGCAGGCTGATGAGCCGGTGCGGGTCCGTCCAGTCCATCGAGTGGTCCGCCAGCACGACCATGACCGACCGGCTCCATCGGCCGGTCTGCTTGAGGTGGTCGACGAGGCGCCCCACCTGGGTGTCGGCCGAACGGAGGGCAGCCCTTCGCAGGACCTGGACCGTCGTACCGGTCTGGTCAGCGTGACCGGCACGGTCGCAGTCACCCAGGCTGACGAACACGAGTTGAGGATCCACGCTGTCCACCATCGCCAAGGTGGCGTCCATCGTGGCGACGTCTGGTGCGTGGTCGCTCACGGGTATCAGCGGGAACGGCTCCCAACGGTACGTCGCCCGGGTGCCGAAGATGCCGTAGAGGTAGCGCTTGCTCAACACGGTCCCGGTGGTGTGGCCACTGCCGCGCAGCCGACCGAGCACGGTGGGGAACCGCAGGTCGCTGGGGCGGTCGAGATCACGGACGACGCCTTCTTCTCGGTCGAAGACCGAGTTGGCGGCCGCGCCGTTGCGGTCTGGGCGCACCCCCGTCATCATCATGACGTGGTTGGGGATGGTCTCCATGACCGCCAGTGAGCGGGCGTTCGGGTAGCTCATCCCGCCTCGTCGCAGCGAGTGCAGCCGCGGTGTCAGCAAGGTGGTGATCTCGTCGGGCCGGCAGCCGTCGACCACGACGACGTACACCCGCTTGCGCGAACCCGCAGCGGCGGCCAAGGGAGCACCTGCCGCGGCGGAAAGGACGACTCCGGCGCCGGTTGCGGCCGACAGCTGGAGCAGTGTACGGCGAGAGAGCCCTTGCGACTGCGGGCTCATCCGACCGGCCCGTCGACTCGATGGACACGTTGCGTACCAGCGGCGGTCGCCCAGGACTGGGTCCACCTCGACCTCGCGTCCCGGTCGGCGCGGTCGCCGATCACGTAGTAGTCCATCTGCAGGCGTGACGGCGTCACATCCACGACGGAGTAGCCGTGGTCGTCCAGGTTGACGTACTTGATGTGCCGGTTGTCGGCCTTGATCGCCTCCTCGACGGCCACCGATGTCGTTCGCGGCGGCGAGCCGGTGATGTCATCGAGGTTGTTGCTGGTGACCGACGTACATATGAACTCGGTTCCGACGCTGCGGGAAAGCGGGTAGGTCCCGGCGTTGACCGGCAGGTCAGCGGCCCACGCCGAGTGGATGTCTCCGGTGAGGAAGACGGTGTCCTGCACGCCACGGTCCAAGAGGTGGCGGAACAGCTCGTGGCGGTCGGCGGTGTAGCCGTCCCACTGGTCCACGTTGTAGGGCACCCCGTCGCGCGGAAGCAGCCCGGTGACATCGTTGACCGCGCCGGTGAGCTCATTCGGCAGTGGAGGAAAGACGAGCGGCGCGATCATGACGGGGTTGCCGACGACCTTCCACTGCACCGACCTCTCGAGCAGCCGGTGCTTGAGCCAGGTCATCTGGTTGTCTCCGGTGATGCTGCGCCCTGGGTCGTCGACCGAGCCGAGGTCGGTCTGCGTGACCTGGCGGGACCGGTACGTCCGCAGGTCGAGCATCGACAGCTCGGCGAGCCTGCCGAACCGCAGCGAGCGGTAGATGCGGCTGCCGTCGCCGAGCCGGGACGTGCCGTCCAGGCGGGTCGGCATCCACTCGTCGTACGCCCGATAAGCGCGCGCGCGGCGGGCGAGATAGTCGCCCTCGTCGGGCTGGTGGTTCTCGGCGCCACGCCGGTAGGCGTCGTTGGTCGTCTCGTGGTCGTCCCAGGTGCAGATGAACGGCAGCCGCGCGTGCAGCGAGCGCAGGTCGGGGTCGCGCTTGTACTGGCCGTGGCGGCGCCGGTAGTCAGCGAGCGAGACCATCTCGTGGGCGGGCACATGTGCGCGGATGTCTTTGTTGGACTGGCCGTAGCCGTACTCGCCGGGCCCGTACTCGTAGAGATAGTCGCCAAGATGGACCACCGCGTCGAGGTCGTCGCGCCTGGCCAGATGCCGGTACGCCGAGAAGTAGCCGGCCTGCAGGTTGGAGCACGACACGACACCGAGGCGGATGTTGTGCGGGGTCGACAGCGAGCCGGGGGCGGTCGTGGTGCGCCCGACGGGACTGCGCCGCGAGTGAAACACGAAGCGGTACCAGTAGACGGTGTCGGGCCGCAGCCCGCCGGCGTCCACCTTGACTGTGTAGTCACGGCGCGGAGAGGTCGTGGCTGTGCCGTCCCTCACCACGTGCTCGAAGCGCCGGTCGGTGGCAACTTCCCAGCGGACCTTCACCGCCGGTCCGGACGTCGTACCGGGCGTCAGCCGCGGCGCGGGCGTCACCCTGGTCCACAGGACCACGCCGTGGGGAAGGGGATCGCCGGACGCCACGCCGTGTCGGAAGTAGACGCCGTCGTCGGTGGCCTCCGCGGAGTCCGCGCTAGCCGAGGCGTTCGCAGTGCCGGCGAGGCCCCAGGCGGCGCTGCCTGCGGAGGCCGCTACGGCGGCGCTGGCGGCCCCGGCAGCGAGGAACTGGCGTCTGTCGATGTCCGTCACACCTGC
>JAUJOO010000010.1:92382-108918 GCA_030447585.1 Nocardioidaceae bacterium
CGCTGGCGGCCCCGGCAGCGAGGAACTGGCGTCTGTCGATGTCCGTCACACCTGCAGCAACGACCATGACCCGTCCGAAGTCACGACGACCAGGCGGTGTTCACCAAGCATTTGCGGGGCATTCACCCTGCCTATCATCCATGACGCCTGTAACCTCCGCAGGCAACCTCCGCTGGCTCACACCTTCCGCATCACGGTGACGACCTTCCCGAGGATGGTGGCGTTCGTTGCGTCGATGGGTTCGTAGGCAGCGTTGTGGGGGAGGAGCCAGACCTGCCCGCTCTTCTTCTGCAGTGTCTTGACAGTCGCCTCCCCGTCGATCATCGCCGCAACGAACTCGCCGTTCTCGGCGGAGGGCTGCTGCCGGATGACGACGAAGTCGCCGTCGCAGATGGCGGCGTCGACCATCGAGTCACCCTTGACCTCGAGCAGGAACAGGGTGCCTTCGCCGACCAGGCGACGCGGCAGAGGGAAGACCTCTTCCACCCGCTCCTCGGCCAAGATGGGACCTCCGGCCGCGATACGGCCGACCACTGGCACGTAGACGGCCTCCGGATGGGCGTCGCCGGACCCGGTGTCGTCGTACGCCGTCTCGAACGCTGTCTCGGGGCTCAGCACCTCCAGAGCGCGCGGCCGGTTGGGGTCGCGCCGCAGGTATCCCTTGCTCTCCAGGACCCGGAGCTGGTGCGCCACCGACGACGAGCTGGTCAGCCCGACCGACTGGCCGATCTCGCGCATGCTGGGCGGGTAGCCGCGTGCTTCTACGGAGTCGCGGATGACCGCCAGGACCCGACGCTGACGTGCGGTCAGCCCAGAGGCGTCCGGTGGGCCGTCGGGCAGCTCGTGGACACCCGCGTCGGGCTTTGATGTTGCCATGCCTGTCACACCCTTGGCTCGCTCGATCGGACTTGCTGGTCTGACGCCGACCCCACGGACAAGGGGCCAGGTCGGCGCTTCGTGGGTTTCACGCTAGACCGATCCGCCGACGCTTTCAAACACCTGTTCGAACCGGCGTGTTGCGAGCCGCACACGTAGGCGGCTGCGCGGACGTCTCAGGGGCCGGTGCTGTGCGAGGAGGCGACCAGCGCGGCGCCGATGATCCCAGCTGAGTTGCGCAGCTGGGCGGGCACTATCGGGGTCCGGCACTCGACGTACGGCAGCCACTTGTCCGGTTTCTTGCTGACTCCGCCGCCCACGACGAAGAGGTCGGGCCAAAGCAGCGACTCCACGTACGCGTAGTACCTGGACAGGCGCTTCGCCCATTCCTGCCAGCCGAGCTCCTCGTTCTCTCGCGCCCCGGCCGAGGCCCGCGTCTCGGCGTCCTCACCGTCGATGACCAGATGCCCGAGCTCGGTGTTGGGCACGAGCAGGCCGTCGAGGATCAGGGCGCTGCCGATCCCGGTTCCCAGGGTCGTGAGGATGACGACGCCCTTCTTGTCCCGCGCAGCCCCGAAATGCACCTCCGCGATGCCTGCCGCGTCGGCGTCGTTGACCGCCGCGACGTCGTGCCCGGTGGCGTTCTTGAGCAGGGTTTCGATGTCGGTGTCGATCCACTCCTTTGAGACGTTGGCGGCAGTCCGTACGACGCCGTGCTGGACGACCGCCGGGAACGTGCAGCCGAACGCCGACTGCCAGCCGAACTTCTCGAGCACCTGGTTCACGACCTCAGCCACGGCCTGCGGAGTCGACGGCTGCGGGGTCTCGACCCGGTAGCGGTCGTCAGCGAGCTCTCCGGTCGCGAGGTCGACCGGGGCGCCTTTGATCCCCGAGCCGCCGATGTCGATGCCGAACCCGAGGTCGTCACTCATAGTTGTACTCCGTCATCCGTTGCCGGCACGGCCTAGCGTTTGACGAGCGCATCGCGCAGCGTCTCTTGTGTCGTGTCCGCGAGCCGGTTGGCGGCGGCGGTCAGGAGCGGCCCGAGATACCTCGCAACACCCTTGACGGTGAGCTCGGCGGCATAGGTCACCTCGGTGCCTGTCCCGCTCGGAGTCAGCGTGATCGTCTCCTCGCAGATCATCGACTTGTTCTCACCTCTCCAGGCGATGAGCCGGTCCAGCTCGAGGGCCGTCAGCACGTACGTAAGGGTTTGCTCGCGCCCGAGGAACTTCCAGACCTTCGTGTACGTCGAGCCGACGCCACCGTCTCCGCTCGCCTGAGCACAGCGCACTGTGCCGGCCTCCCACTCGGCGGTCGAGGTGAAGTCGGCGAGGTAGGGGAAGATGCGCTCGGCCGGGATGTTGACGACCAGCGTGCGGTTGACGGTGACCACTTCGTCAGGCTACCTGGGTGACACCCCACCGGTACGCCTATGCCGCCCTCCAGCACTGGCGCGACAGTCGCCGACCCCTCACCCAACGGCTTGCTTCACCGCGTGACGGTAGGGCCAAGGCGGGCACGGCGCGCGTACCGACACACCTCGAACGCATGTTCGACCAATCCACAGGATTGTCGCCTGCCGGTGTTAGCGTTCGTACATGTGTTCGATCGAACGTCTATTCGACTGTGCCGGACTGTCCAGGGCACCCCACGACGATGGTGCTCCGCCGTCGCTGGGCCCGAGTGTCGGAGCCCAGCGATAGACATGGCAGACGGACACAGCCCAGAGCAGCACCCCATCTGACGAGCACCGCCTTCCCCGGAGGACACACATGAGCACAGCAGCAGTCGGCTTCTCCCCTCGAGGGACTGCGGCACGGCGCGCGGTACCGGCCGCACATCGCCCTTTGGGTGCCACGGTCGGGACACGTGAGCATGGTTGCGTTGCTCCCTCAGAGAGCCGTGCTTGCGACGTACGGCTGACTCGTCGCGGGAGACTCGCTCTGGTCACCCTCGTACTGCTCACCGTCTTCGCAGCCTTCACGGTGTTGAGTGGTCCGGCGGTGTCCAGCGGCGAAGCCAACCACGCGACGTCGCAGTCGGTCGTGGTCGGGCCCGGTGAGACGTTGTGGGACATCGCGCAGCGCCTGGCACCGGGGGAGGACCCTCGCGATGTCATCGCAGAGATTGTGGACCTCAACGCGCTCAGCGATGCAGGCGAGATTCGGGTCGGGCAGAAGCTGTTCGTCCCTGTCGCCTAGTCGCGCCAGTGAGCGGGCGGTGTCAGCAAGAGCGATCCCGGCCAGCGCCGACGTGTGCTGGGTGATGCAGCCCCGACGGGGGCTGCGCTGAGGGGCGTCGCCCTGGGCTCCTCTGCGGCTGCCGGTAGCGATTCATGATCCGGCGTTCTCCACAGGAGCCGGCCACAAACTGTGGAGAAACGGCCTCAACCGGTGGACGAGGGACGCCCTTCTGTGGGTAACTTGGCAGGTTCGAAAATCGCTGAAATTTCTTTGCACAAAGGGGTTGTGCGGGGTCGGTGTGGCACTGTAGAAATCTCTTACGCCCTCCCGAGAGGGAAGGCGGGATCGGAAGGAAAACCGAGGATCCGTACGGTGAGCTTCGGCTCACTGCACCAGCCGGTGACGAGGCTGGCGGGGTCTGACGGGCCGACCGTGAGGACGGAGACGTCACCTAACTCCGCCCATCGTGAGGCCCCTCAAACTCATACTTTGAGGGGCCTCACACCTATGTCGGGCCATAGTTGTTTCACTGTGACATGACCCGCTTCGACGGTAGTCGTTCAGTTCATGTGAGGCAACGGCCGCCGGCGGCCGAAGCTCTCTTCCCGGTGTCATGGCTGAAGGGGAAGCCCGGCGGGGGCGCGTCGGCTCGGCGCAGTGTCAGCGGTCAGTCGCCCGCCACCAGCACGGCGCTCGCTTGCTTCACCGGCAAAGCGGTCGGTGGACCGGGGATGGTCAGCACGTCGGGGATCGTCTGCCATGGCCCGCCGTCGACTCGGTACCTAGCCTGGTATGTCACGTCGACACTCAAGGCAAGGGGTGCGCTGGGCTCCGTCGCCTGAAGGTAGGTGTGCGTAACGTCCTTCGCGGGATACGGGCGGCCAGCGGTTTCGCTGGTGCTGGTCGTGCCGTCTCCCCACTGCCAGGTGTATGACGAGGGCTCGATGTGAACGTCGACGGAGTACCCGATGATGGTGAGGTCCCGATCCACCGTTGTCGGGCGGGTGAAGAATGTGGTCTCGAGGTTGACCAGTGTGTACGGCGGCGCCTCTGCCGTAGCCGCCGGAGCGCCGAGTCTGCGCACTGCCGAGATGACGTCCTGGGTTGTCAGTGCCCTCCGCTGTTCCACCGGCCCCTGGTCGCTCGGGTCCCGGCACTCAGATCCCACATACTTCCAACCGGCATCGACCGGCAGCCCTGTGCGTCCGTCATCTGAATCGCCCACAGCGACATTGACATTAGCCTTGATCGCTGCAGTTGTGCGCGGCCAGACAGTTAACTTCTTTCGAAGATTCGGCGTCTCCTGGCAAGGCTCCGGGGCAGTTCGGCAACCAAAGGTGTTGATGCGTGACTTGGGAGTTCGATACATTCGAGACGGATGGCAGTGAAACTCCGGTGGTTTCGTTCTCTTCGCTGCAGGCGATATCGACCGTGGTCGGATCTGCGTTGGGTTCTCCTGACGCAACCGTCGCCTGCAGAGGCAGTCGTGGGTGAAAGCAGGACTGCCATGCACGAGACTGCAACGAACAGAACCGGCTTCATGCAGTCACCAACTTTGTCACCTTCCAGGAACCCTCGACCCATCTCAAGTGAAAATCGAAATGGTTGACAGCTCGATGGATACGACGGACAGGGGCGCCTTCAGCGTTACGGAAGGTCCCCTGGCCGACTTGGACCGCGATATTGATGATCGGTTGCCGCGAAGGCTGCAGGGGAACGACGAATAGGGACTCAGGCGTCCAGCTCGCGCCGCGCTTGTAACCCCCGCGACTCCGCACCGTGTCGATGCCGTCGGCAGCCGCCTTGCACACCGTCGCAACTTGGGGTCGCAAGACGTCGCATACCTGTCGTCTTGAAGGACCGCCATGAGTAGTTAATGAGCCCTACGTAGTAGCGGACGAAGGCCTTGGCGCCCGCTTTGCTCTTCTCCTTCGCCAATGCCGGCATGACCGGTGGAGCTGGCTCGACCGGTGACGAGGACACGGTCGGCTCACTGCTGACTGGAGAGCCACTCGGGGTAACCAGAGAGGTGGCGGCCGGAGGCGCGGGCTTCGCCTCCTGGGTGCACCCGGCCATGGCAGCTGAGCAGAGACAGCCAGCAAGCGCTGCTGCGAGGGCTCGGTGCATGAGACCTCCGTGTGCGACGAAGTTGCCTCAAAACTAGGCGATTTCGCTAGATCCGACTAGCCCTGCCGACCTATCTGTGCATAACTCGGCCGGGTGATGTTGCTGAGCACATTGGGACGCTGGCGCCGCCGCGCGACGCAGCCACCGTCTCAGCGGCTGGCTGCCTGGACCAGCGCCTCGAACAGCCGAGGGTCAGCTCCGACCTCTGGATGCCACTGCACCGCGAGCCGGAAACGCGCGCCCTCGACCTCGACGGCCTCGAGCACCCCATCGGTCGCCCAGCCCACCGGCTCGTAGCCGGGCGACGCCGCAACGCCTTGGTGGTGATAGGTCGCCACCGTGACTCGGTCACCGAGGATGCCGTGCATCCGACTGCCGGGAGCAATCTCGACCAGATGCCGGCCGTACATCCCCCGCGACGGCGAGTGCTCGTGGTGCCCAAGGCGGTCAGGGAGGTGCTGCTCGAGCGACCCACCGGCGGCGACCGCCATCACCTGCATGCCGCGGCAGACACCGAGCACCGGTACGTCATCCTCGGCTGTGACCCGAGCGAGCAGCAGCTCCGAGGAGTCCCGGTCCGGCCTGGGCAGCTGGAGCAGGGGATGCGGCTCTTCGCCGTACCGAGACGGCTCGACGTCCACGCCGCCCGCCAGGATCAGGCCGTCGAGCCGCGACAGCACTTCACGTGCGTCGGCAGCGCGTGCGTCGTGTGGCAGCGGTGGCACGACGACGGCCAAACCGCCGGCAGCGTGGACATGCCGCACGTAGCCGTGGGGGACAAGGGCCGCAGGGACGTCTTTCCACGCCGCCCACGACGCCGGTTCGACGTACGACGTGATGCCGATGACCGGCCGGCTCACTACGCTCATTGCGCGCCGCTCAGCCGCCGGCGGCGGACTCTTGGCGCAGGTTCGACTGGCTGACGTTCGACCACCCCGCCAACCTATGACCCGGAGCAGGCGTAGCGTCGTCGGGTGCGGGTACAGCGCCCAGCCGCTGCGACCGGTGAAACGGCGATGGCTCTGGCACACTTCCCGCATGGATCTCACAGGTGCCCGTGTCGTGGTGACCGGTGGGTCACGAGGCATCGGCGCGGCTCTCGCGGCGCAGTTCGCCGCTGTCGGCGCACGACCGGTCGTGGTCGCCCGTGACGCCCGGACGCTCGACGAGGTGGCGCAGCGGGTGGGCGGTGTCGCGTGGCCCGCAGACCTCACCGACCGCCAGCAGGTCAGCGGCCTGATCGGCCGCATCGAAGCCGAGCACGGACCCGTCGACGTCCTCGTCAACAACGCGGGCGTCGAGAACGTGGGCGCCCTCCTCGAGCATCAGGATGCCCAGATCGAGGCCCTTTACCGGCTCAACCTGGTGGCGCCGGTTCAGCTCTGCAGGCAGGTGCTGCCGGGGATGCTGGAGCGCCGAACCGGCCACATCGTCAACGTCTCCTCCCTCGCGGCGTACTCCGCCTTTCCCGGCATGGCGATCTACGGCTCCTCGAAGGCCGGCCTGACCCAGTTCACCGCGGGGCTGGCGGCAGATCTTCGCGGCCGGCCGGTGGGCACGACCGTCGTCGAGCTCGGCCCCACGAGCACTGCGATGTTGGACCGGGTCCTGGCGTATGCCCCGACCGCCGACAGCTTCGCCAGGTTCTACCAGCTGCGGCTCCTCGCCGACCTGTCGGCCGAAGCCGTTGCCCGTGCGACGGTGTACGCCGTCCGCACCGGACGCCGCCATGTCCGGCTGCCGCGCCGGGCTGCGGTTGCCGCTCAGCTGGCAGCGGCCCCGCGGCGTACCACCGAGTGGTTGCTCACCGGCGTCGCCCACCAGCAGCGCGGATGAGCGCGCGAGACTGGCTGGGAGCGCGGCTGACCACCCGGCCCGGCGAGGTGCGCAGACAACTGGCGGTGGCCACCTGGAGGCGGTCGAAGGACGGCCGGATCTACGCCCGGATGGCGTTCGACGCAGCCCCGCTGCTGGAGTACGTCGAGCACACGCGGACCCGCACAGGTGAACGGGTGACGGTGACCCACGTCGTCGGCGCCGCGCTGGCCCGAGCGATCCGCGACGTCCCGGAGGTGCGCGCCAGGGTGGTGCTGGGCCGGATCGTGGAGTTCGACGCGTGCGACATCGGATTCGCCGTGGACATCGACGACGGCAACGACCTCGCCCCGGCCTGCGTGCGTGCTGCCGACCAGAAGACCCCGGCCGACATCGCCCGGGAGCTGAACTCCACCGTCACCGGTCTGCGGTCGGGCACCGACTCCGGGCATCGGCTGATGTCCTCGATCGCCGCCAACCTGCCGTGGTGGACGCTGCGGCCGGTGCTCGGCTTCGCGGGGCTGTTGGTCAGCGGTTTCGGGTACGACGCGTTCGGGCTTCGCGGGTTCCCGTTGGGGTCTGCCTTCGTGTCGAACGTCGGGTCGCTGGGGCTCGACGAGGGGTTCCTGGCGCCACTGCCGTTCGCGCGGGTGCCGCTCTACCTGGCCATCGGTGCGATCCAAGACGCGCCGGTTGTGGTCGACGGCGCTGTCGCCGTACGGCCGCAGATCGTGCTCGTGGCGACCGCTGACCACCGCCTCGTCGACGGTGCCCATGCGGGGCAGATCATCCAGGTGCTACGCGAGCTCCTCGCCGACCCGGCTGTCATGGACGAGCCACGCCTGCCGGCGACAGACCAGTCCTGAAGGCAAGACCAGCCTCGACCCACGACCCCACGGCCTCGGTGTTACTGGCGGGTGCAGCGATAACCCAGTGGGTGAGACCGGGGTAGCACCCGTGGCGCCCGCCAGGCAGGCTTGGTCCGTGGACGAGGACGTCGAGTACGCGGCTGTGCAGCGAATGCTGGCAGCGGCGTGGCGACCCGACATGCTCAAGGAGCGCGAGCCCCGCGTCGTCATCGTGATGCCGTCGTTCAGCATGGCGCCGGCGCTGCTTGCTCACTACGCGGAGCGCATCCCGGCGCTCGAGCATCGAGACCTCTACTGCGTGCTGCTGTTGGCGAACCCCGCGTGCCGGGTTGTGTACCTGTCTGGTCAGCGGGTCCCGGACTACCTCGTCGAGTACGTGGTGTCACTGGTGCCGGCTCTCGACCTGGCGGACGTGCGCCGTCGGTTGGCACTGATCTGCCTCGATGACACGTCGCCGCGATCGCTTGCCGCCAAGCTGCTCGACCGGCCCGACCTGCTGGCCCGGGTGCGCGAGTTCGTCGGGTCCGACCCGGCGATGATCGAGCCCTGGAACGTCACCGGTACCGAGCGGGATGTCGCCGTGGCCCTCGGGATCCCGCTGCACGGGTCCCCTCCGCGGTTGCTGAGCCTCGGCTCCAAGTCAGGCAGCCGTAGGACGTTCGAAGCCGCGGGAGTGCCCTGTCCAGGAGGCGTCGAAGGAGTCTCCAGCGAATCCGACATCGTGCAGGCGGCGACATCGCTTCGCCGTACCAACCCAGCTCTGTCGGCGGTCGTGGTCAAGCTGGACAACAGCGCGGCGGGTGACGGCAACGCGGTCGTTGGCCTCACCGATCTGCCCGCCGGTGGCAGTCGGGACGAGGCGGAGGCAGTGACCAGCCGGGTGCGTGCTTTGCCCGCCTGGTACGTCCCGGCGGTGGAGGCCGAGGGGGCGATCGTGGAGGAGCTGATCGTCGGCCAGGACTATCGCAGCCCGAGCGTGCAGCTGGCGGCGACGCCGGACGGCCAGGTCGAGGTCCTGTCCACCCACGACCAGATCCTCGGCGGCGCGTCGCGCCAGGTGTACCAAGGCTGCCGGTTCCCGGCGTACGAGGGCTACGCGCGCCAGATCGCCGACTACGGGATGAGCATCGGCCGCCACCTTGCAGCGGCAGGAGTGATCGGCCGCTTCGGTGTGGACTTCGCGACGGTGCGCGACGGGTCGGGTTGGGCGTCGTACGCGTTGGAGATCAACCTGCGCAAGGGCGGCACGACGCATCCGTACGGGACGGCTCAGCTGCTGCTCCACGGCCGGTACGACGCTCGGGCCGGGACCTACCGCGACGACCGCGGCCAGGAGCGCTTCTACGTCTCCACCGACAACCTGCTCGACCCCCGGTGGATGACCCTCGACCCCCGCGAGGTGATCGCGCGAGTCGGTGCGGCCGGGCTCGGTTATGACCCGTCGCGGCGCACGGGGGTGGTGGTGCACATGCTCGGAGGCCTGCCGATCGACGGGCGGTTCGGGCTGACGGCATTCGGCGCCTCACGTGAGCAGGCCGAGCAGCTCTACGCGGCCGTGCCGGCGAGTTTGGCCTGAGCGGCATACCGTCTGCTTCGCCTCGGTCGGTCCGGGGGGCGGGGTGCTTGCGCCTCTGCGCCGCCTCGGTCGGTCCGGGGGCGGGGTGCTTGCGCCTCCGCTTCACCCAGAAGCCCGGGTGGTGTTGCGCGCGCGTCACTCCGGCTCGGCGTTGCTGGCGGTGCCACCCATCACGTACGGGGTCGTGTAGCCGGCGTACATCCGGGGCGCGGTCAGGACACCCGGCCGTGATTAGGGCTTCCTGGGTGCGTGTAGGACGCCGGTGTTCTGGAGCCTGCTGTTGGAGATGCGGCTCCGTCGCACGTCATGGCACTCACGAAGCGGGCGTACCAGGTGTCAGCTGCGGCTCGAGCGCGCCGCCGCGTCGGCGTCGCGGGAGTAGTTGGGGTCTGTCACGAGCCGGCTGTTACGGGCGCCATAGATGAAGTACACGACGACTCCGATGGCCATCCACACGAAGAACCGCACCCACGTGCTGGCAGGCAGGTTGAGCATCAGGTAGACCGCTGTCAGGATTGCGAGGATCGGGACGACCGGGACGGCAGGGGTGCGGAAGGCGCGTTTGAGGTCCGGCCGGGTACGCCGCAGGACGAGCACTCCGATGGCGACAAGGACGAACGCGAAGAGCGTGCCGATGTTGACCAGCAGCGCCAGCTCCGTCAACGGGACGAAGGTCGCCAGCACCGCCACGGCAACACCGGTGAAGATGGAGGTGCGCAGGGGGTCCCGAAGCGGTCGTTCACCTTGGAGAAGACAGGTGGCAGCAGCCGGTCGCGACTCATCGCGAAGAAGACGCGGCTCTGCCCCAGCAGCAAGATCATCATCACCGTCGTGAGACCGATCACGGCGCCGACCGAGATGATCGTGGCGAAGCCGTCCCGACCGACCGAGCGGAAGGCCTCCGCCAGCGGGGCATCGATCTTCATCTCGGTGTAGTTCACCATTCCGACGACCACGAGCGACACCGCCACGTACAACGCGGTGCAGATGCCCAGCGAGCCGAGGATCCCGATCGGCATGTCACGTTGTGGGTTCTTGGTCTCTTCAGCGGCCGTCGCGACGATGTCGAACCCGATGTAGGCGAAGAAGACGAGGGCGGCTCCCGTGAAGATACCGCTGATACCGAACGCCCCCGGGGCGAAGCCCATTTCCTGCAGCAGTGACGGGGGTGTCGCCGGCCCGGGCGCACCCTCTGACCCCGACGGCGGGATGAACGGCGTGTAGTTGCCCGACTTGATGTAGAAGAGACCGGCGATGATCACGAACAGCACGATGCCGACCTTGATGACCACCATCACGAAGTTGACCTGCGAGGACACCCGGATCCCCAGGCAGATGACAGCGGTCAGGATGAGCACGATTGCCGCCGCCAGGATGTTGTGCCCCTCGCCGTACATCCAGCCCGGTATAGCGATGCCGAGCTGCCCCAGCACGTCGGCAAAGTACGTCGACCAGCCGACCGCGACCGTGGCCGCGCCGAGCGCCAGTTCCAGGATGAGATCCCAGCCGATGATCCAGGCGACCAGCTCGCCGAGGCTCGCGTAGGAGAAGGTGTACGCCGACCCGGCCACCGGCACGGTGCTGGCGAACTCGGCGTAGCACAGCGCCGCGAGCGCGCAGGCGACACCTGCGAACACGAACGACAGCGCAACGGCTGGACCCGCCCTGAGCCCGGCTGCCTGACCGGTGAGCACGAAGATGCCGGTGCCGATGATGACCCCGACGCCGAAGACGATCAGCTGGATGGGACCAAACCGTCCGACCCGCCCGCCTTGGCGCCCCGCCACTGGACGGTCCGGTCGTGTCTTGCGACGGTTTCACTGGGATCGGTCCTGCCGCGTCAGCGGATCGAGATAGGTCGCGATGGCACCTTGAGTGGAGATCGGCCCCCGGGTGCATGTAGAGGCGGAGGTGACAGGCCGGCTGTCGCGGGGCACCCTGTGCGTGTGGATGCCGACGTCGCCTTCGAGAATGTGCAGAGCAAGCTGCCGGAGGTCTGGCGGCGTGCCGAGGTGCCTGGCGCGTCAGAGCCGCACGTCGTCGTCGTCATGTCGTCGTTGAGCATGAGCCAGGCGCTCCAGGACCACTACGCCGACCGCGTCCCGGCCCTGGAGCAGCGTGACCTCTACTGCGCGCTGATGCTGCGCAACCCGTCGTGCCGGCTCGTTTACCTGTCCAGCAAGGCGATTCCGGACTACCTCCTCGAGTATGTGATGTCGCTGGAGCCGTCCTCGATCATGCAGACGTACGCCGCAGACTGGCGCTCATCTCCCCGGATGACCTGTCGTCTCGCCCGCTCGCGGCCAAGATGCTGGACCGGCCCGACCTGCTGGCCGACGTGCGGACGTTCGTGGGCTCCGACCCGGCCATGATCGAGCCGTGCAACGTCACCCCGACCGAGGCAGCGGTCGCCGTCGCGCTCGACATACCGCTGCACGGGGCGCACCCTCGGCTCCTTTCGCACGATTCGAAGTCAGGGAGCAGGCGGATCTTCGCGCGGGCCGGCGTGCCGTTCCCAGCGGGCGTCGACAACATCTGGTCGCCGGCGGATGTCGCGCAGGCCGTGACCACCCTCCGGCGTACCAACCCTTCGATGACGGCGATCGCAATCAAGCTCGACAGGAGCGCCGCGGGTGATGGCATCAGGGTCATCGACCTGGGTGGACTGCCGGCTGACGGCGGGGCGCAGGACGAGCTGACGAACCTGGAGCGCCGGTTGTCGGCCTGGCCGGACTGGTACGTCGCACTCGCGGCGGAGGGCGCAGTCGTCGAGGAGTGGGTCGCGGGGGCCGACTACCGCAGCCCGAGCGTGCAGCTGACCGTGACGCCGGCTGGCGAGGTCGTGGTGCTGTCTACCCATGACCAGATCCTCGGCGGGGATTCGGGCCAGGTGTACGAGGGCTGCCGGTTTCCCGCGGACGAGGAGTACGCCGGTCCGATCGCCGAGTACGGCCTGCGCATCGGCGCGGAGCTGGCCGCTGAAGGAGTCGTCGGGGATTCGGAGTGGACTTCGCCACGGTGCGCGAGGGCTCGGGCTGGGCGTCGTACGCGGTCGAGATCAACCTGCGCAAGGGCGGGACGACGCATCCGTTCGGCACGGCTCAGCAGCTGTTGCGGGGACGGTACGACGCCGAGACCGGCACCTACCGCGACGGCCGCGGCGAGCGGCGCTTCTACGTCTCGACCGACAACATGCTCGACCCGCGGTGGCGGACGCTCGACCCGCGAGACGTAATCGGGCGGGTGAACCGCGCCGGCCTGGGCTGGGATCCGGCTCGTCGCACCGGGGTGGTGCTGCACATGCTGGAGAGCCTGGCCGTCGACGGAGGTTCGGCGTGACGGCGTTCGGCGCCTCTCGCGCGGAGGCGGAGGAGCTCTACGCCGCCGTCCCGGCTGCGCTGACTTGACCATCCTGTGAGGGCGGCGTCAACGCTGACTGAGCGCTTTTTTCCTAAGTGGATGCTGCTCCTGCGCGAGCAGTCTGTACGCGCCGAGGCTGCCCTGAGGACCGGCGCCAGCTGACAGCAGGCGTTGGGCGGGTGTGGCGGCTACTCGGGTTCTGTGGCGGATGTGCCGTCTGCGAGCGGCAGGTCATCTTCGCTGAGCTCGACCGCACCGGGCGGGAAACGTCGGGGATGACGCCTGGGGCCGCCTTCGGGTAGACGTCGACGTCGTCGGGTCGACCGGTGCGTCGGGGTGGGTCGATGAGCTGCTCGTGGCTCCAGTCGTCGTCGTCGGCCGGCAGGTCGGTGGGCAAGGTGGTCATGGTCCACGATTGACGGTGCGTTCAAGTCGTCCAGTCGATCGTCGAGGTCGGCCGGCGGGTCGGTGGGCAAGGTGGTCATGGACCCACGATTCCCCGAACTTGGCCACCGCTTGGTTGAGGGCGCGCAGTAGGGTGAGGTTTGGGGAAGTCGTCCAGCCTTAGATTCAGGGATCTTCCCCCGCCTGGCCGCGGACCGAAGCCGGCCGCGGAGTTTGGCACCGCTGTTCGGCCTTTGGGGAAGATTGCGCGGTAGACAGGTTTGGGGAAGTCCGGCGGGCTGGACCCCCGATCTGGGGAGGACCAGGTGGTGGCGGCGGGTGGCCGAGGTTTGGGGAGGGCGGACCCGGGACGTGATCTGCCCCCGAACTGCCGAGGTGAGGACGCGGCCGCGCCCCTGGCGGGTACGGCACGCGGCAGGAGCGGGGTTTGCGGACGACCGCCTGGCCCTGGACCCCGGCGGCCTTCCCCAGACTGGCGACTGGTCTGGGCTGCCCGTCTGGCGCTGAGGCGGAACGGAACGAACGGCCGGGTTGGGAGCGGCGACACGCCGGTGACACGCCCAACCGGCGTACGTCAACGGGCCGCTGACCTGCGCAAACGCAGAAACTTCGATGAACCACCTCGTTTCTGATTGCGCCTCGTCATCCCTTGAGCGTACGGTGACCCCTAGATATAGTAGTTACGACGATGTAGTTCTCCACATGTTGCGGTTAGCGGCCTCCACACGTGGCCGCGCCTGACATCGCAGCACCACCCACAAGACACCGCAGTTCATCCCCAGGATGTCCACAGCTGGTCCCCAAGCGAGGGCGCAGAACTGTCGGACCGCCCCGGTAGAACGACCGGTATGAGCGCGTCGAAGGAGGCGGCTGACATGCACTGCCCGTACTGCCGCCACACCGACACCCGCGTGCTCGACTCGCGCGTCGCGGAGGACGGTACGTCGATCCGGCGCCGCCGCTCGTGCAGCGAGTGCGAGAAGCGGTTCACGACGGTGGAGGCGATGCAGCTCACCGTGGTGAAGCGGTCCGGCGCCACCGAGCCGTTCAGCCGGGAGAAGGCGATCGGCGGCGTACGAAAGGCGTGCAAGGGACGCCCGGTCACCGACGACGACCTGGCTCTGCTCGGCAGCCAGGTCGAGGACACGCTGCGCGGCTCCGGCTGGGCGGAGGTGCCAGCCAACGAGGTGGGTCTGGCGATCCTCGGGCCGCTGCGGGAGCTCGACGAGGTCGCCTACCTGCGGTTCGCGAGCGTCTACCGCGCGTTCGAGTCCGCCGACGACTTCGAGACCGAGATCGCGATCCTGCGGGCTGAGCGCCAGGCCACCGCGGACGAGCCCGACTACTCCAGCTCAGGCGCAAACAACGGCCGAGGGCTCCCGCCCCCGCCGCGCTCCTCACGCGACGAGGCGCCGCCGGGCTGACCGGTCGTACGCCATCAGACGCAGCAACACCCGCACGACGGCACCACCGCACACGACGTACGACGAAGACGACACGACTAGACGACGACAACAGACCAGCGGCATCGACCCAGATGCAGACGCCACGAGGCAGGAGAGGCAATGACCGAGACGGACAGCCGGCGTAGCAGCGACAACGGCAGCGCGACGAAGCGTCCAGCGGGAGCCAAGGGCTTGAAGATCGAGCGGATCTTCACCACCGAGGGAACTCACCCGTATGACGCGGTGACGTGGCAGCGGCGCGACGTCGTCCAGCAGAACTGGAAGACCGGCGAGACCGTCTTCGAGCAGCACGGCGTGGAGTTTCCCGACTTCTGGTCGCTCAACGCGTCGACGATCGTGACCACGAAGTACTTCCGCGGCGCCGTCGGCACCGACGCGCGCGAGTGGAGCCTGCGCCAGCTGATCGACCGCGTGGTGAAGACGTACCGGGCCAGCGGTGAGCAGGAGGGCTACTTCGCGACGCCGGACGACGCGGAGGTATTCGAGCACGAGCTGACGCACATGCTGCTGCACCAGCTGTTCGCCTTCAACTCACCTGTCTGGTTCAACGTCGGCACTCACTCTCCTCAGCAGGTCAGTGCGTGTCAGCCGTACCACGCCCTAGTTAGCACTCCCGAAGGTCTGATCCCGATTGGCAGGCTCGTCGAGACGAACGCAGTCGGCACGAAGGTGTACGACGCGCACGGCCTGACCCGGATCATTGCCGTCAAGGCCAACGGTGCGAAGGACGTGCTAAGGGTCCATACCAAGGCTGGTCAGACTCTCGACGTCACCGCTGACCACCTCGTGTGGAAGAACTCTGACGACAAGGGTCGGGGTCGCTTTGTCGAGGCGGGCACGTTGAAGCGCGGCGACAAGCTGGAATGGCATCGTCGAGAATCCCACGGCGAGGGAGAGATCGACCACCACCAGGTAGCTGAAGCGGCTCTTGCCGGCTGGCTGCAGAGCGACGGCTTCGTCGGTCAGTATGAGACCGGCACCAACAGGTCCCTCACGATCGAAGCGATGACAGTGACGCCGGCCGAGCTGGCCTGGGTCACGGCGGCCCTCGACAAAGTGTTCCCCGGCGTGCATCGCCATGAGCGGGCTGTGGTCACCAAGGACATCTCGCTCGACTGTCGTCGGACACGCCTCTACGGCGTCGGCCTGGCTGACTTCACCGAGCGATGGAGCCTCCGAGCGCGTGGCGTTGACATGGAGGTCCCCTCGCAGTTGTTCACCGCACCACTTCCTGTGGTTGCCGCGTACCTGCGGAGCATCTTCCAAGCCGAGGGCTTCGTATCTGCGCGCCAGAGGTCGACCGTTGTCGAGGTCGACATGGTGGGGGAGAAACACATCCGTGGATTGCAGTCCTTGCTCCTGCGCTTTGGCATCTTTGCGCGAGTGGGTTACAAACGTGATGCACGCGTAAGTCGGAAGGGCTGCTGGACGCTGCGGATCCAGAACGCTGGAGACCGGAGGATCTTCGCAGACGAGATCGGCTTCGTCGACCCCAAGAAGGCGGAGAAGCTCGAGCGGTCGTTTGATATGCCCGGTCGGGGAGCGGCTCCGGTCAAGCGCCTCGAGATCGACCGCATCGAGCGGATCGGCGCGATGGACGTCTATGACATCCAAACTGAGAGCGGCGAGTACCTGTCGGGCAACCTTCGGGTGCACAACTGCTTCATCCTCGCCGTCGACGACTCGATGGACTCGATCCTCAACTGGTACAAGGAGGAGGGGTTCATCTTCAAGGGTGGCTCCGGTGCCGGCCTCAACCTGTCGCGGATCCGGTCGTCAAAGGAGCTGCTCAGCTCGGGCGGGACGGCGTCTGGCCCTGTCTCGTTCATGCGTGGCGCGGACGCGTCCGCAGGCAC
>JAUJOO010000031.1 GCA_030447585.1 Nocardioidaceae bacterium
TGTCGCCATTGGCTTCGTCTTCGTTGGCGAGTGCTTCTAGATGACCTTGCTCATCGACGAGTGCATCGACGTAAGCGTTGGTGAATGCGTACAACGCGCCAGGACCCTTGGTCTCCAGCAACGTCATCGCCTCGTCGGAAGGCCGTCCTGTGAGCACCGTGTAGAAGGCCGCCGTCTGTTGCGGTCCCTCTCCGTGGTCCTGCATCACCGGCCCCCGCAGCGGGCGCTTGCGCCCGCCGGTCGGCACACAAGGGCCTGTGGCGACGTCCATCTCGCGTAGCCGCTTGTCAGGGACGGTGAAGACGTAGGCAGTCCGCGACATGTCCAGCCGTCCCGAGGCACGGACGACCCGCCAATAGAGCCTCACACCGCTTGGACTCTAGTGCCGACACCTTGCGGCGGGGCGCCGCCGCCTGCGGACCGCATGTAACGCGTGATGCCCTCCTTCCGATCACCATGACGCAAGGGCGTTCCACCTGGCAACTCCGCCTACCCCGCCACGGCCGAGCTCGTCCCGCGTCAGCCGCTGGACGCGTCGACCTCAGCCGCGTGCTCGCGCCCGTCCTCCTGGGCGACGTCCTGCGTCTGCTGCAGATCTGCGACCACTGGCAGGCGCCGAAGTGGCCCGGTCCACGAGCAAGACGTGCACTTGGCTTGGCTCCCAACGCTGCCATCGTCGGTCGGCTCGCTCGTAACGACCCACTCGTGCTTCATGCTGAAAGCCTCCCACTAGCTGAGCCCCGGGGGTAGGAGGCAGTGACGTAGCGCTCAGCGGCAGATTGCGCCGCCGACGGCCACATAGCGGCACTTCCGTATGGTGCCGAATGCCACCTATGGAACGTAGACGAGGCCGACGTCGAAGCGGTATCCGGCGCCTTCCTCGAAGACCTTCACGTGCAGGACGAGGTCACTCCGGGTCATGGGTTCGGTCCACAGATCGACCAGGACCTGCCAGAAGCCCTCGAACCACAGAGCGACTGAACTCTCCCAAGTCTCCTCGGGTAGAGCCACGAGTGTCTCGCCGTAGTCCATGACGTACTCGCGGATCTGCGCTGCCGATTCCGGGTCCACGTCGCTGACGGACGGGATCTGTGAGGCGAGCCCTGCATCACCTTGGCGGATCGCCTCGACGATCTCGCGCAGGTCGGATCGCCACACCGTGGGCACGGGCCGCTGCACGTCGTCCTTCATTGGCTCGACGTCGATGCACACGTCCAGACGCTAGCCCAGGGGCACCTTCGTGGCGGCTACGTCCTGCCACGGGCACGCTTGATGCGCGCTTGATCTCAAAGCGATGAGAGCGGCACCTTCCTCACTGTCCTTCTGCGGGCAGCAAAGCGGCGTCGCTTGCCCCGTAGAGGTGCCTAGGCGCAGGGCCGGAGCGGCTCGCCCGTCTCTGATGGGGTAAGCACGACCCGCTCGCCTACAGCGGCGAAGACAGCGCGGTCGCGCGACTCCAGCGTGAGTCGGCCGTCCTGGTACGGGTCGTCCCAACCGGAGGGAGGACCGAGCTTCTCGGGGGACGAGTAGAGCGGCTGAACCGCGTTCCATACGCGCCCGTTGAAGTTCGTGCTCTCAACCCCGCAGTGCGTGTACATCGAGAAGTTCACGGTCTCGCCGACGCTGACCGTTGTCTCTTCACCGATGCGGCTCGGACCTCCGCCGCCATCGGCGCCGCGATCGGGCCCGGCACCACCAGCGCTGCAACCGGCGATAGCGACGGCGACCAGGAACCCGACGAGTGACCTCATGCGCATGAGACGCAGCGTGGCGGCTGCCGGTTCCCGCGGCTAACTGACGGTGGCGCGCGCGGGTGATGGGCTGCCCCCGTCATCCGTTTGACATCGCGGCGCTCAACTGCCAGGGGTAACGCCGGCTGCCGCTGCCAAGGGCGGTAGCGGCACTTCTCAGCGGTGCGGACTGAACTGTCGTTGCGGGATTACGATTGCGCGGTGACGCCGGAGGACGAAGTCCTGCTCAACAACGTGCTCGACAGTCTGGACCGGCTGTACGACGAGGACTGCGGTGCCTTCGATGTGGAGATGCTGATCGCAAGCGTCCTCCTTGGTCTCCGCGACCCCGCATGGCACGGGCCGCTGAAGGAGGCGAAGGTCGGCTTACGCGCGGCCATCATCGCAGGCGGCGAGGACCGCAATGCGGTCAGGGCTGCCGCGCTTGTAGCCACTCACGATCTTCGAGACAAGCTTGGCGAGTGGTGGACCAACGACAAGATCACCATGTGGACCTACGACGGCCCCGCACTTGGCGGTGCTGAGTCGCCTTTCCGCCCTGACGTCGAGGAACGGTACTTAGTTAGCCCTCGTTGCCCGCGCGCCATGGCCCCGGTTCTTCAGGGGGCCCTTGAACGCCGGCCGGCGCAAGCGACAGCTGCCACCAGCCGACGTCATGCCAGCTGCCGAACTTGTATCCGACGTGCTGGTAGACCCCAACGAGCCTGAAGCCAGCGGCTTCATGCAGTGCCATGCTGGCAGGGTTCGGGAGAGCGATACCTGCGTGTGCGCGCCAGTAGCCCAAGTCGCGCAGGAGGGGCAGCAGTGTCGCGTAGAGCAGCCGTCCGGTGCCGCGGCCACGCCGGTCCGGCAGCAGGTAGACCGAGCAGTCAACGGCCCACCTGTCGGCAGCGCGGTCGCGGTGGCGAGTTGCGTAGGCGTAGCCGACTACACAACCCGCCTCGTCCTCTGCCACGAGCCATGGCAGCCGGGGCGCGGCGTTCATCCGGGCAGCGACGCCGAAACCGTCAGGTGCGAAGTCCTCGAACGAAGCCACCGACTCCTCGATGTACGGCCGGTAGATCGCGGCGAGCGCTGCAGCGTCGTCAGGTCGGGCGTCGCGGACACGCATAGGCGAACGCTAGGGCCTGCTGCGCCCGGTCGGAGCGTGAGCAGGAGGAACGGCATTCCTGAACGGGGCGGGGCTGTCAACCCCTTGTCTGAGCGTGCTTCGGGTGTGGGCCGGCCGCGTCTGGGCAGCGTCGAGCGAGGACGGGGTCAACACGCAGCGCCCGCAGCGAAGCGAGGACGAACGGTGTTGACGCCGTCCGAGGGAGGCGCAGGCTGGAGCCTGCGGCGTCGATCCGCGCCGGCGACTGCAAGCTGGCGCACTATGGGGTTGTGGTCGGCTTCGTTGTCGATGAGAGATCGACGGCAGCCAGTCAGCTGCCAGGCATTCCTCCGCGACGACCAGGTCGCATGAAGCCGTGGAGCGTGTCCCTCTGGACGTGAAGGTCGTGGGGCCAATCACTTGAGTCGACCGCACAACGTGGTGGGTCATGCCGTTCCCCGGCCCGCACGAAGTCTGCATCCTCACGCCGCCTTCGGTTCTGGGCGCGGCGGTCAGGCAGCGGGCCTGCCCGTCACGCAGGACGTAGAACACGACCTCGAGCATCTTGCGGCCGGCAGCGACCTTCGCGACGTTGCGGGCCTGTCGGCCGCGCCGGGCCAAGATGTCCTCCTTGACCTTGGCGACCGCTCCTCGCACTGGCGCTGGACGGCCTCGACCGCCGCCCAGCGGACCAGTGCGCAGCCTTCCTTGCTGATGTGACCGCGTCGTACGGTCCGGTCGGACTCAGATGCCGCGGGGTGAACCCCGCCCAGCACGCCAGCTGGTCCGGGGTGCCGAAGCGGGTGATGTCACCGATCTCGACCACGAACACCGCTGCCAAAACCGGCCCGATGCCCTTGACCTTGAGCAGGTTCCGGTAGCCCGGATGGGTCTTCAGGCGGCGGTCGAGCTCGACGTCGAGCGCGTCGATCTCGTTGTCCAACATCATCATCAGTCGACGTTGGGAGTCCAACCGACCAGCGGCGCAGGAGGGCAACTCCACCAGGTCCAGCAGGCCCTGCCCGGATGCGGCCTCCAGGTGACTGACGGCCAGGCGAACCCCGTGCTTGGCCAGCAACGCCCGGATCCCGGACTTCACCGACGTCGCGGTCTTGACCAGCTGGCGGCGGTGCCGTACCAGCTCACGAAGCTCACGCAGCTGCGGCGGAGCGATGTAGCCCTCGGGCAGTGACCCCAGGCGCAGCAGGTTCGCCAGCTCGTAGGCGTCCACGGCGTCGGTCTTGACCCGCTTGCGCTTGCGCATCGCCTTCATCCCGTACGGATGTGCCAGATGCACCTCGAACCGGGCGGCCTGCAACGCATCCACCGCCCAATACCAGCCGTACGTCGCCTCGATCGCGACCGGCGCCCGGCGGCCGGCCTTACGAACCTCACGCAGCAGCACCTCGGGTCATTGTCGATCTGCACACAATCCAGCTGCTGCCCTCGCTCATCGATCCGGCAGATCACCGACCGGTGCAAGTGCAGGTCCACACCCACGAACTGCTTGATAGCGATAGCGTTGCTCACCGCGGGCCTCCTCTTCATGACGCGGTTATGAGCACTCCGAATCATCCTCGGAGAACCCACAGGAGCGGAGGCCCGGCCCCGTTATGGCATCACTTCTCTTGGTCCGCTAGGTCCACCTATCGATCACCGGCATGTGCCTCTCCTCCGTACCCTAAACGAACGGTCAACGTCGAAGGATCGCCAGGACCTCTCGCCAGCCGAGCGCGGTCACCACGCCGACTGGCAGCTTGAGGGCGACCGGCTGCGGCCCGAACAACACGCGCGTGCGGACGCCCTCGCAGCGTCGTGAGCACGTCGAGCCTGTCGTCCACGAAGGCATCCAGGCCCAGTCGGTCCGCCACGGGCGCCTTGTCGGGACGCTGCCGCACGAAGTGGACGTTCTCTGCAGGAAGGCCCGTGCGGGTGAAGACGTCGCGGGCATCGAGCCACATCTCGGTCTTGCGCTGCACGCCTGGTCCGCACTTGGAGACCAGGTGCACGACGTGGCCCGCGGTGATGAGCGCGGCCACTCCGTCGATGCCTCCCTCGATCTCCGGCGTCATGAGGAAGTCCGGACCGAACATCGTGGCAGCCGCGGCCGCCTCGTCAGTCTCCCGCCGCACAGCACCTTGCCGATGTCGACGCCGATCCGGCGTGCGCCCGCGAGAGGGCCGCTCCCGGGCATCTCCCAATCATGGCGGGACCACTACCCGCCCGTCAGTCAAGCCCGCGTCAGACCTCCTTGATCGCGGACTCGTGAGGTGGCGCTGCAGCGGCCCCCGCCCGCGAAGGCGTCGCAAAGACGAGGGCAGGAACTGCAACAGGCCGCCAGCGTCGAGGGCCAACAGTATCTCCACACGACGCCCAGGGCACCACCCGATGAACTGAGGGCAACGCGATCCAGCTGTGCGGGGAGCGGCACTTCTAACCGGTTCGATCACCGGCATATCTCGACCTACCCCCGCTCAGTTAGGCTCGCGTCGCCCGCGCGGCTCGTGTGGTTGCCACGGTCCGCACATCGAGGCTACTGGCGGGCGGAACATCCATTGCCCCCAGAGGCAGGCCCCCAAGACGGTCGCGCGCGAACTGCCAAAGAAGGGAGACTAGCCCGGCGGCCGCGGCCAGGCCCAGCGTGAACCCAATCAGTCCGACTCCGCCGATCGGCTCGAGGTGCACGTCGGCGTCCTCGCCCGAGCCTGATCGAGCCACCGTTACGGTGTCGCCGATGTTGCCGTTGTCCGGGCAGCCGTAGATGCGGAACGTCGCCGGGAGGCTGGCCGGCGGGCGGTTTACGCGGTAGGTGTAGATGAACTCGGTGGTGCCGTCCCACAACTGACGGCCGCAAGAGATCTGCTCACCCGACTCGGCGACATCGATGAGGCGAGCCGTCTCTCGCTGATCACCTCGGGCGGGGAAGTAGCTGGGACCGGCAAGCGCCAAAACGAACAGCCCTGCTACGAGCGAGACCAGCACGGCTGCACCGAGCGGCTCGTCTGTTCGCTTGACGACCCATTCGCGGACGGTCCACAGCCCAGGGGTCCTCATGCGCATCGCCGAAGGCAGGAGTGGGCGTCGCGCACCAGGGCGGCTTGATCCACGGCGACTGGAGCGGCGCATCGCCCGCGAGCGCTTCACGACAGCAGGCTAGCCATGGCATGACCGGCCAACCGGGTCTGCTCTACCGATCGAGGCGTGAGGAAGGGCGTGGGTCCCTGCCTACTACTGCACGACGCGCAGGCCCCAGACCCGGTCCGTCGCCCCACGCCCATCGTCATGGGCCGACGCGAACGCGTGATCCGCACGCCTGATCCGAGGAACAGGCTCGTCAACAGATGTCTTCACGGAGATGAAGACGCCGTATGCCTTCCGGTCGGATCGGTCGTAGCGGTACCTACCGGCGGTCGGTTCGGGATCGCCCGGGTCGGGCTGTTCAGGCTGACGAAGCTCGTGGCCCAGCCGGGTCCAGCGACAGCGCGGCTGAGTTCATGCAGTACCGCGTTCCCTCGGGTGACGGTCCGTCGCGGAACACGTGCCCGAGGTGCGACGCGCACGACCGGCAGCGGACCTCGGTGCGGATGCCGAGCAGCCCCACGTCCTGCACGTGCTCCACGGCCTCGTCCTGCGCCGGCCGGGTGAAACTCGGCCAGCCGGTCCCGGAGTCATACTTGTCCGTGGAGTTGAACAGCTCGGCGTGGCACGCCGCGCACCGGTAGGTACCGCGGTCGGTCGTGTACGCGTACTCGCCGCTGCCGGCCCGCTCGGTCCCGCCCTCGCGCAGGACGTTGTACTGCTGCCGAGTCAGCTGCTCCCGCCATTGGTCTTCCGGCCGGACGACGGCCTTGCCAGTGCGGGATCCGCGACGACTACCTGGCTTGAAGAAGGTCCCCATGGCCGAGGTCTACCCAAAACGCCAGCGGTGGTGCAGCGGATCCCCGGATGTTGTCCCTAAGCGCGGCAGCGCTTAACGCCGCTGCCGCTACCGAGGGCGGTATCGCCCCTACTAACCGTGCCGCATCGCCGGCAGGAAGGGCCGCACGGCTATGAGCAGCTGCTCGTTGGCATCGTCTAGCCATACGCCGGCCACCGCTGTCCGCCACCCCCCGTCGCGACGACACCGCTCTGCGATCGCAGCGTCAAAGCGTGGACCATGATGAGAAAGCAGATCCTCCACTGGGCCGGCACCCAAGTAGCCCAGGTCCGCCTCGGGTGCCTCAACCAAGGCGTCGAGCAGAGCCAGCACCTCCGGGCTCCCCCCGCGAGCGGCGTCATCGACGAAGTTCACAGCCCAAGCCAACTCGCCGGCCTCCGCTCGGAGCCGCGAGGCACGGCCGCCGACCGCCAGGCGGTAGCGCGCCCAATAGGCGAAGACGACCGCAGCGACGTCCAACACGCTGCGAGGCTAGCGGCCCTAACTACTAGCTTCGAGGCGACCTATGAGACCCGCTCTCTTGGCTGATAGGGAGCGACGGCCAGCAAGCGAAAGTCTTCGGCGACTCGCGCGAGTTCCTCGCCGGGTTCCATCGACAAGCGGGCACGGACACGCCAACCGTCCGGGTGCCAGTCCGCGAGTTCGATGAGCAGGCGGATGTGACCGTCATGGGTCGTGCTGATGGTCACATCCTGCTCCAGCGACTCGAACTAGCGCGTCCCCTTCGACCCCGCCAGTCAACGGCCATGTCCCCGAAAAAGCGCGCCAACTGCTCAAGGTCCGGGCCATAGTCACTGCCTAGATGCACCTCGCGTTGCGCGGAGAGTCCCGGCTGGACCAGACGCACCAATAGAACGTCCTCCTGACTCCGTTCACGCCGCTGGATCAGTGCGAAGCGGACGCCGTTCGTGGGCGACCCCACCATTACGTCTGCCGCGTCAACGTCCATGCCTGAACGCTAACGGCGGAGCCGTGATCTCGACGACGTCGTGGAGCACGTGCGGCTTTCTCCGGAGCTGGCCGCAGTCCACCTACGGCCCGCCGAGGGGCTCCAGCCGCCGGAGCCGGTGACCGGCCGGGCGCCTGGTGGCTCATAGACGTGCTTAAGCTTCGACGGACGGTGCTGGCGGAAGCATCGACGAGATGATGTGCGGGTGTTCAGCGAGCAGAACGGCTCATAGCGTCGGTGGCATACCGCTAGGTCGCGTCGGTGCGGAGCACCTGCGTCAGCCACGGGCGGACCCGCGCGGCGGCTCTACGGCGGCCGACCGGATCGTGGGTCAGGTGTAGGACGGGGTACTCGCCGGGTGCTGTCTGGTGGGCCAGGTCGAGTGCGTATACGTCGCCAGACACGTCGGTTCCTACCGCCAGCAGGCGGTCGTCGGGCTTCTCGGTATCGAGCAGGTACATCTCGGCGCCCGACAGGACCGTGACCTCGGCGGTGTCTACGCCGTCGGTCCACGACAGGAACGCCAGCAAGTCCGGCGGGAGCGCTGTTCTTGCCAGGTCTTGAAGCTTTCCTAGGGCCGCGGGCGTCGCCGGACCACGGACGTCAACCTGGTTCTCAACGGAGCGCAGCCACTCGGGTGCACGCGGAGGATCCGCCGGACGTGGCGGGTACCGCGCCGCGATGCCAAGGGCCGGTCGCGCGTGTGAGCCCAGCTCGGGCACGTGCTCGCAGTCGGGATCTTCCCAATGACCGCACGTCTTGTAGCCGTAGTCCTTCAGGGACCCTCGAATGGCGTTAGGAACTGTTCCCCGGTGCTGCGCGAAATCGAGGTGGCTGAGGAACCCGTTGTGCAGCTTGAGCACAGGAAGCATCGTCGAGTGTCCAACTTCGATGATGAGGTCGCCGAAGCCGGGGAGCCGCCGAGCCTTCGACGCAACTGAGAGCGAGCGTGCTCGCACGTTCGGCTGAAGGCTGACCAACAAGTCGGGGCCGGTGACCAACGAGGTGCCACCGAGCCTGATGCGGTTGACGCGGTCGATCGTTTCGGCTTGCCGCCGGAGCAGCTCAAGCACCGGATCGTCTCCGGCCAGCAGCAGACTCAGCACCCGCTGCTCGGTGTCCGTCAGCGCCTTACGGTGGACGAGCATGAACGGCACGCGACCTCCCGGGCGTCGGGCCAACGGCTGGCTCTCGGCCCCTCGACCGACTAAGAGCTGCTCGCTGGTAGGCGACGAGGCTATCGCCGGTGGCAGTCGGGAACGGCCCCTACTCTCGCCGCTCCCGACGGCTGGGCACTCGGCGGCTGGCCGCCTCTGCGCCCTTGGGCCACTCGGAATGGTCGAAGGCAGCTAGGTCACCGCGCGTTGGCTGACGCCGTCCAGACGATTTCTCATGACGCCGCCTGGCAGCGAAGGCAGACCGGTAGGCCAGGTGGTCCGGCGTGACTCGTCTAGCAGCGCGAGGGCCTCTAGCAGCTGCGCTTCGGTCCACTTCCGCGAGCGCCCGACACCGACCGCCAACAACAGGCGCTTTCTGGTCGCCTCGAAGCCCGATGGGAGCGTGGTGATTGGCGAGAAGGGAGTGGAGCGCAACCACGCGCTGCCCCACGGCCGACCCGAGTCGCGGATCCTCGCCGCAGTCGCCTGACCAACTCACCGAGCGACGGTATCGCCGGACCGCCACCGTCGAAGGTGAGTAGGCCCCTATCCTTCGTGCCGTCTCGGCCCTCTTGGCCCGGCCTCGGGCGTGAGTTAACCGGCCTCAGACGCCGAAGACCAAGCCGCCGACGCCAAGCATCGGTACGGCAGTTCCGACCCAGATGGCATCGGGCACCGACGCAGCTTCGGGCCAGGATCCGCGCTCAGTCCAGGCAGTTGGCAGTGATGAAGGCGGTCCCGACGACAGGACCTTCGTAGGCGTCGACAAACTGCTGTGCCTGTTGCCTCGTCGCGAAGTACAGCGAGTAGGCGAAGTAGTCCCCCTGCGACTTGAGCTTCAGCTGCTCCCGGGCACCGGCGGTGCAGTCGATCTCCCCGACGCCGCCTTGATACCCCAGACCCTCGAGCTCCGACGACACTCGGGTGAGTTCTGGGTCGTCGACAGATGTCTTCACCGAGACGAAGACGCCGTAGTACTTCCCGCCGTCGATCGCCTCAGCCTCCGGGGGGAAGCTAATGGCCGGCCGCGCTGTCGCCGGGATGCTCGCCGCGGACGGCAAGGCTTGAGGTGCAGCAGTCAACGTTGCGGCGGGCTCAGCAGACGCAACAGGTGGTGAGGCCACGGGCTCAGCGGACTGCGGCGACGACCCGCTGCCGCAGGCTGCCGAAAGCACGAGCAGCCCGAGCCACACGACGAGGGTGTCCCAACGGCGCAGACGACACAGTTGCGGGGTCACAAAGCGATCCTAGAGCCCGACGAACAGCTATCCAGACGCAACCACGTAGCTCGCTGCTCGGTGCAGAGGCTGCGGAGTTCGTCCAGGCTGCCTACTGCGGCAGCCCATGTGACGTTGACCCAGCCCCCGGCGTAGTCAGGGCTGTGGTGCTCGCCGCCCCAGAAGTAGACCTTGTTCGCCGTCATGCGGACCGACGGTAACGCTCGTAGGGAGGCCACCGACGAGAGCGGCCCGTACTCGTCTGGTCGGCTGGAG
The DNA here is from genome assembly GCA_030447585.1 of Nocardioidaceae bacterium. GTDB lineage: Bacteria > Actinomycetota > Actinomycetes > Propionibacteriales > Nocardioidaceae > JACDHG01. Next base: position 10,378 of record JAUJOO010000031.1, read on the forward strand.
GCGTGGGAAGCGCAGTAGTTCTACTCGGTTGCCTACGCCTGCGAATGCCTATGGTCGGCGAATGCAGAATTTGACGGTCGACTCGTCATCATGTTTTACGGGTGCGCCGGACACGCTCGGCAGCCATTCGTCGAAAGCCTCGTCTACACGTTCGTGCGCTCTGGATGAAGGTATCCCCGAAACCATGCAACTGAACGATGTGCACTCCAGGCTTAACGCGACGACCGTTCGCCGGGTCGAGCGCCCGACGAGCGAGGTAGAGGTGGTCGCCAGCATCCAGCGCGCGCGCGCCGAGAATGTTGGGGTCGCCATCTGCGGTGGCCGGCACGCCATGGGCGGTCAGCAGCTACTCGACGACGGCGTGGTCATCGACATGTCCGGCATGGACGCGGTGCTCGAGCTGGATCGCGAGCAAGGCCTGCTGCGTGTGGAGGCCGGTATCCAGTGGCCTGCGCTGCTCGCGTGGCTCGAAACCGAGCAGGGTGACGCCGCGGGAATCTGGACGTATCGCCAGAAGCAGACGGGCGCCGACAGCCTCTCCATCGGTGGCGCCGTTGCTGCGAACGTGCACGGCCGGGGGCTGACCCTGCGACCATTCGAGGACGATGTAGAGGCGTTCGTGCTTATCGATGCCGATGGGCAGCGCCGCCAGCTCAGTCGCACGCAGCAGCCGGACTGGTTCGCTGCGGTGATCGGTGGCTACGGCCTGCTCGGCGTGGTGACCGAAGTGACGCTTCGGCTCGCGCGGCGTCAACTACTGCGTCGCGTCGTGGAGGTTGTTCATGCCGCAGAGCTTCCAGAGCTGTTCGCAGGCCGGATTGCGGAGGGGTATGAGTTTGGCGACTGGCAGTACGACATCGACCCCTTGTCGCCGCACTACCTGGATCGCGGCATCTTCTCGTGTTATCGGCCGGTCGACGACGGCAAGACGGAGGCGCCGTCAAAGGAAGTCTCGCTCGATCGCGAGGACTGGATGCGTCTAGTCGAGTTGGTTCGCACCGACAAGACGCTCGCCTTCGAGGCCTATCGCCAGCATTATCTGCAGACCAACGGCCAGCATTACTGGTCCGACACGCATCAGAACGCAACGTACCTAGACAACTACGCCGAGTTGCTCCAGCAGGACAGCGTCAAGGGTCCGCTCGCGACGCTCATGATCAGCGAGCTGTACGTGCCGCGCGTGTCGCTGCCTGCATTCCTGTCAGCCGCGGCCAATGTGCTGCGTCAGACCGGCGCGGAAGTGCTTTACGGCACGGTACGGCTCATCGAGAAGGACGACCACACGCTGCTCGCATGGGCTCGCGAGCCGTGGGCGTGCACCATTTTCAACCTGCTCGTCGAGCACTCCGTCGCAGGTCGCGAACATGCTTAGCTCGCGTTCCGCGGTCTCATCGATGCCGCGCTTTCCTATGGTGGCAGCTACTATCTCACCTACCATCGCTGGGCGACGAGCGAGCAGCTCCGCGCCGCGCACCCACGTATCGGCGAGTTCGTCGAGGCGAAGCGACGATGGGATCCAGACGCCGTGTTCCGCTCCAACTGGTACGACCAGGTCGAGCGGCAGGTCTTGGCGGACGCCAGCATCGACTGACAGATCGCCTAGATCCAGAACTGATCCCTTGCACCGTTCCTGCCGGAACTGTCAAAATTCGCCGTCCAGGTTTATCTGATTCACTGGACCCGTGGGATAGGAGTACGCGGAACCGGCCGAGTGCGCCTGTGTAGTCTGGCGCCGCCACCCGAGTACGGATGCGGCGCGAGGTGGCGGGCTACGGCGTAGGAACCCAACGCAGACCGCAGATCGAGCTCTCGGGTGGTCAGGCTGGCCACGAAGGCGTTGCTGACCTCCTCTGGGTCAACGGCGTCCGCCGCCTGTCGCGCCGCACGCACCCAGCCATCATGGCTGCCGGAACGCTGCTTCGTGAAGGCGATGCCGGCCTCGACCGCCGGAGCGAGCACGGTCGCATCGACGACCCCCGCCAAGCCCCCGACGACCAGTAGGCCTCGAGCAGCGAACGGACAGATGGAGCCGTCACGTCGTACTTGTCTGCGGTCATCCATGAAGAGGGTATGCGTGATATTTGGGTGATCCACCGCTTGGAACGGCATCACCTTTTGGTGCTCGTTGCGCACGCGTATGCGCATCGAGCGGTCGCCCTTGCGGCAGAGAACAACTGACGTGACGTTGGAGCCGGACCTGCGGCACCATGCGGCATGTCGACTTCGCTCGATCTGGCGGCCGAACATTGGCCCTTCTTCAACCTGAGGATCACGACGCCCAGGCTGACCCTTCGCTATGTGGACGACAATCTGGCTGCTGCACTTATGGATCTTGCCGCGTCGGCCGGTGTCCATGACGCCGACTTCATGCCTTTCACAGTGCCGTGGACGCGCT
>JAUJOO010000011.1:0-14574 GCA_030447585.1 Nocardioidaceae bacterium
GGGACGTCTATCCGAACCATCAGGACCAGGCCTAGGGCGAGGCCCACCAGGAACAGAATGGCGATATAGGCGGGAGCCATGCATCATCCTTTCCGGCGTCACTGCCTATCCATGAGGAGATGCGGTAACGCCCCAAGCCAGCGTTCTACCCAAGCCAGCGTTCTATAGGTGTTCGGCGCGGACGGCGTACCGGATTGCTCGCAGCCGGCGCTAGTTTCGCCGTACCGGCCCGCTGAAACACCATGTGGGCCAGTCAGCCCTCTGCGTGGCCGGATATGGACTGTCGCGGCGTGGCGGATCCTCAGCGTTCTTCGCTGGGCAAGTGGGAGTTCGGCTCGACCTCGTCCAGGGAGCCTGACTTACCAGACGCCCTTGGCTGCGAGCAGGCAGCTCGCGAGCCAAGGGCGTCGATGATGCGGCTGGAGTCAGCCCGCGCTCACCCGTGTTACTTCTCGGTGATGCGGGCGACCTGTCACTGAGCTTGCGAGATGGTCACCTGCTGATCGCCAGCTTCCGCAGTGCAGGTCGCGCCGCCGTCACGAAGCTGTACGGCGAGCACATTGACGTTGACGTCACAGATGTTGGCCGCCAGGCCCAGAGCTGCGCCGACGCTCACGTTGTTGTTGGACAAGACGTCACCGTCGATGAGGTCGACCACGGTGATGTTCACGAGACCACCGGTTATCACCGGCTGGGCGTCGGCTGGTGCTGCGAAAGCCAGCGTGCTGCCGGTGAGCGCGATGACGGAGCTTGCGGATGTGGCCAGAATACGTTTCATCATGGTTGTGGGTCCTTCCAGTTCGATCTGTGTTACGAATGGCCGCAGGCGGTCGGCCTGCTAGGGCTTGCACGTATGAAGACGCCCGATCAGAGCTGACATGACGATCGGCTTGCCAGTCCCGCCGGGAACTGCTTGTGACTCCAACGCGACGCCTGCCCCGCCTGTTTGCGGGGGTGAGCCTCGGCTTCATCGTCGTCTGCGGCCAGCGAAAAAGATCGACGATGCCCGCGTCATCGAGAGGGGTCGAAGGCGTCCGGGGGAAAGTCAGATGCCTCTCTGCGGTCAGTCAGCCATCTTCACCGGTGACGCGGGCCTTTCGAGAAGGTTGCACGCGGAGCGGCTCGCCGGGCATCTTCGGGTACTCCGGCGGGTACGGCATATCACCCTGCCCCCCGGCCTCGTCGCGCGCATACATCTCCAGCAGCGGCCCCAGCGAGTGGTGGACATCGTCGATGGCGGCATGCGGGTCGCCGAGGGTGGCAACCCGGGGCGGCACAGTCCTCAGCGTGAACTCTCGAGGGTCCAGCCCGTCGAGCTCCTCCCACGTCACCGGGGTGGACACGGGGGCGCCGGGCAACGGCCGCAGGCTGTAGGCGCTTGCGATGGTGCGGTCGCGGGCGTTTTGGTTGTAGTCGACGAAGATCGCCTTCCCCCGCTCCTCCTTCCACCACTTCGTGGTGACGCGGCCAGGCATCCTTCGTTCGAGCTCACGTCCGAACGCGATGGCTGCGTGGCGCACTTCTGTGAAGTCCCACCGCGGTTCGATGCGTACGTAGATGTGCACGCCTCGGTTGCCTGACGTCTTGGGAAACCCTCGGATGCCGAGGCCATCCAGCAGTGCCCGGGCTTCCCCCGCAACCAGGACGGCGTCGGCGAAGTCGGTGCCGGGTTGTGGGTCGAGGTCGATCCTGAGCTCGTCGGGGTGGTCGACGTCCGCGCGGCGTACCGGCCACGGATGGAAGGTGATCGTCCCGATCTGGGCCGCCCAGGCGGCCACCGCCGGTTCGGTGGGGCAGATCTCGTCCGCTGTCCGGCCCGACGGAAACGTGATGCGGGCGGTCTCCACGTACGGGGGCGCGCCCTTGGGGATCCGCTTCTGGAAGAAGGCGTCCCCATGGGGGTCGGTGCGGGTCGCCCGCACGATGTCGTCGAAGACCCCCTTGGGCCAGCGCTCCAGCGTCGTGGGCCGTAGGTGGAGCGCACGCAGGATCGCCGCGCCGACGCCCGCGTAATAGGTGACGATGTCGAGCTTGGTCGCCTCGGGGGTGCCGGCGGTCGCGGGGAAGATGACGCGGCCGGGGTTCGTGACCCGAACCGTCGTCCCATCGACCTCGATCTCGGTGACGGGACTGGGCATGGGGGCCACCCTAGCCAGCGCGGGCTTCGCCCGATTTATCCTGCCTTCACGAGCGCTTGCTGTCGGGCAGATTGCACCTGACAACCTCTCGGTCACAATCTCGTTGATGTTTGTTGGCCTCCAGCATTCCCATTGGTGGCCTTTCTGGCCTAAGTTGTCGGCAGCCCGCACCGCTTCTCGAGGGGAACCCCTGGTGACTTCACGATCTGCCATGCCACGCCGCGCCCTCGCCGCAACCGTTTCGGGGGCTGTGGTCGCAGCCCTCGTCGGCATGCCGGCGACCCCCGCCCACGCTGTCTCCACCACCATCGTGATCAACGAGGTGTACGGCGGCGGCGGCAACTCCGGAGCGACGTACACCAACGACTTCATCGAGCTGAAGAACGTCGGCACCACGACCATCGACATCAGCACCTGGTCGGTTCAGTACGCCTCGGCGTCCGGAACGTCGTACGCCGTGACGCCGTTGACCGGGCAGATCCCGCCCGGTGGGAGCTATCTCGTCGAAGAGGCCAAGGGCAGTGGTGGCACGACACCGCTGCCGGACCCCGACGCCAACGGGACGATTGCGATGTCAGGGACGGCGGGCAAGGTGGCCCTTGTCTCAAACCAGACGGCGTTGTCGTGCGGTGCGGACTGCGACAAAGCCCTCGGCGTCGTCGACTTCGTCGGCTACGGCGGGGCCAATGACTCGGAGACCGCACCGACGGCTGCCCCGAGTAACACGACGTCGGCCTCGCGCAACAGCGCCGGCGCGGACACGGACAACAACTCCGCAGACTTCGCCACCGGGGCCGCGTCGCCCGTCTCGTGTGGCCCCGCCTGCGACGCTCCAGCTCCGCCGCCGCCCCCGCCCGCATGTGGCGACGCGGCGACGTTTATCCACCAGATCCAGGGGTCTGGCGCGGCCTTCGACCCAGCCTTCGGCGGCACCCGGACCGTGGAGGGCGTCGTCACCGCCGCGATGCTCGGCGGGGTGTTCCTCCAGGAGGAGGCAGTCGACGTCGACACCGACCCGCTGACGTCGGAGGCGATCTTCGTCTTCCTCTCCGGCCGGGCCGCCCCCACGGTTGGTTCCGTCGTACGGGCGACCGGCACAGTCGCGGAGTTCGGCGGGAAGACCCAGCTCGGCCAGGTCACCGCCGTCGAACCGTGCGACGGTGACGCCCCCGCCATCACTGCCACGCCTGTCACGTTCCCGCTCGCATCACCCGGTGATCTGGAGCGCTACGAGGGCATGCAAGTAAGGCTCGTCGACGAGCTGGTGATCAGCGAGTCCTTCAACTATGACCGCTTCGGCGAAGTAGTCGTCGCGCTTCCTCCGAACGGCTGGAACCGCCTCTACACCCCCACCGCCGTGGTCGAGCCAGGTGACGAGGCAAGGGCTCTGGCCGCCGAGTACAAGCGGCGGACCATCACCATCGACGACAGGTCGACCGCCCAGAACCCCTCGGTCATCCCCCACCCGGGCAACGGCGAGCCGTTCAGCCTGACGAACCGCTTCCGCGCCGGAGACACGGTCACGGGCATCGAGGGCATCATGGACCAGGCGTTCGGTGCCTACCGGCTCCAGCCGACCGAGTACGGCACCTACACGGCCAAGAACCCTCGACCGGCTGACGCGCCGGCGGTCGGCGGCAGGGTCCAGGTGGCCAGCTTCAACGTGCTCAACTACTTCCTCACTCTCGACCGGGGCACCAACCAGTGTGGTGCGCACCTCAACCTGGACTGCCGTGGGGCCAACGACGAGACGGAGTTCCAGCGGCAGCGGGCGAAGATCCTCGCGGCGCTGGCCGAGCTGGACGCGGACGTCGTCGGCCTGATGGAGATGGAGAACAGCCCCGGTGTAGAGCCCGGCGCCGACCTCGTCGCCGGGCTCAACGAAAGGCTCGGCGCCGGCACATACGACTACCTCGACACCGGTGTCATCGGTACCGATGCGATCCGGGTCGGCATGCTCTACAAACCCGGCGCGGTCCGGCCGGTGGGGCGCTTCGACGTGCTGGACTCCTCGGACGACCCTCGGTTCGACGACCAGAAGAGCCGCCCGATGCTCACCCAGAGCTTCGACGAGATCTCGTCGGGCGCTCGGTTCACGGTCTCGGTCAACCACCTGAAGTCCAAGGGCTCCGCCTGCGCTGGTGACCCCGACCTCGGTGACGGCCAGGGCAACTGCAACCAGACCCGCACCCGGGCCGCCCAGGCCATCGTCGACCACCTCGCCGGTGATCCGACCGAGAGCGGTGACCCCGACCAACTGATCATCGGCGACCTGAACTCCTACGACCACGAGGACCCGATCGACGCCTTGGTGGCCGGCGGCTTCACCGATCTTGTCGAGAAGTTCGGCGGCGAGTACGCCTACGGGTACGTCTTCAACGGAATGGTCGGCTATCTCGACCACGCACTGTCCACCCCCTCGTTGACCCCTCAGGTGACAGGGGCGGCAGAGTGGCACATCAACGCCGACGAGCCGGACATCCTCGACTACGACATGTCGTTCAAGCCGGATGCGGTCGACGCGCTCTACGCGCCGGACCCGTACCGGTCGTCCGACCACGACGCCGTGCTCGTCGGCCTTGATCTGACGACGGTCACCGCGGCGAACTGCTACTCGGACGGCGCTCAACGAGTGGCGTCGTACGATCCCGGACGCCGTGACAACGGGACGGAGGAGCGTCCCTTCACCGACCTGCGTCGCTCGGGCGAACCCGATCACGGCGTGCACTGGACGACACTGGGGCTGGACGGAGAGATCGTGCACGAGTTCAGCCGGCCGGTGCAGAACAACAACGGTGACGCGGCCGACCTGCGGATAGTCGACGCCGGCGACGGTGCCAAGGGCGGCGCCGACTCCGCCAACGTGTACGCGTCCTGGGAAGGGGTGACGTGGGTGCAGGTCGGCCAGGTCAGCGGGACCGGCGAGGTCGACCTCGGCGAGCTGAGCGCCGCCCGCTACGTCAAGATCGTCGACACCACCGATCAGCGGGTGCCGAGAGCCACCGACGGCTACGACCTCGACGCGGTGGAGGTGCGACCGGCTGCGCCTGATCGCAGCCACTTACCAGCCGCCTGGTCGGATCAGCTGTGCATGGGGACCGTTCAGTTATCCTCGCCGTAGGCAACCACCCGGCAACTCCAACTTTCCCAGAGCTGGCGGAGGCGGGCAGGTTCGACCCCGTCCTTCGCTCGGCGCCAGAGGCGCCAGGATGTGTCTCGTCGCAGGAAGGGGGCAGGTGCTGACGGCGTCCTGATGGAGGGCTAGAGCATGAAGCGGTTCGTCGGTTGCCTGATGATGCTGTTCATCGCCGCTGGCTGCGGGGATGCTGAGCCCGCGCGTGAAGGGGCCTCCCGACCGGTGACGTCTCCGCTGGACGGCGTAGCGGTCGATGCGGAGGTGTCCAAGGGAGAAGCCAGGCGCGCCGTGGCGCGGTGCGACGCGATCCGCGCATCAACGATGCATTCGGAAACTATGGAATGAGGATCGAGCGTGTGCGCTTGCCCCGGGCTCCTATCTATAACACTGGACAGAGGTGGCCGGTCGTAGAGGTCTCGCTTGCCAAGCCAGCGCCTACCTACACATGGCCCGGGCCGGGCGGCCAATGCGAGTTCAACCACGGCGGCCAAGACGTCATGGAGTTTGTCGCCGTCGTAGACACTCAGGCACGGAAGGTGCTTGCCGCCGATCCGGTCTGGGGAGGCGGTGTGGAGGCCCCTGCGACGGATGGTGAGTCACGAGGCGGCTCTCCGACCGGAACGTAGGCTTGGCGCATGACGACGAAGGTGACAAAGACCGAAGAAGAGTGGCGACAGCAACTAAGGCCGGAGGAGTACGCCGTCCTCCGGGAAGCCGGCACCGAGCGCCCCTGGTCGGGCGACTACGTGGAGACCAAGACCGAAGGGGTCTACCGATGTCGGGCCTGCAACGCCGAGCTGTTCCGTTCGGCCGAGAAGTTCGACTCTCACTGCGGCTGGCCGTCCTTCTGGTCCCCCAGCGACTCCGACAAGGTGACCCTCCTCGAGGACAGGTCGTTCGGGTCGGTGCGGACAGAGGTGCGGTGCGCCACCTGCGACTCTCACCTCGGCCACGTCTTCCGGGGTGAGGGCTACGACACCCCGACCGACGCCCGCTACTGCATCAACTCCGTCAGCCTCACCCTCGAGCCTGCCAGCGAGTCCTGACTCCGCCCGCCTGGACGCTCGGCGGTCAGGGCAGGCTGGTGATGAGCTCCTTCACGCTGCGGCGACGCCCCGTGTAGAACGGGACCTCCTCCCGGACGTGCCGCCGTGCGCTGCTGGCACGGAGATGCCGCATCAGGTCGACGATGCGGTGCAGCTCGTCTGCCTCGAAGGCGAGAATCCACTCGTAGTCGCCTAGCGCGAAAGCCGCGACGGTGTTGGCGCGGACATCGGGAAAGCCCCGCGCCAGCTGTCCGTGCTCAGACAGCATCGCTCGACGCTCGGAGTCCTCGAGCAGATACCACTCATAGGACCGGACGAACGGGTATACGGACACGTAGTCACGGACTCGCTCGTCGGCGAGGAACGCCGGGATGTGGCTCTTGTTGAACTCCGCGGGCCGGTGCAGCGCCAGCTGGGACCAGACCGGCTCGAGACGCGCCCCGAACGCCGTACGGCGAAACGCGTTGTACGCCGACTGCAGCGCCTCCGCGGTCGGGGCGTGCCACCAGACCATCACGTCGGCATCAGCCCGCAGCCCGCTCACGTCGTAGACCCCTCGCACCACCACGTCGGCTGAGTTGAAGGTGCCGAACAGCGTGTCGACCTCGGCAACCTGCTCATCTCGGGTCGTGTCTGACTCCACCGCTGCGGAGAGCCGGAACACCGACCACATGGTGTATCTGATGACCTCGTTGAGCTCGCGGGCAGCCTTCCCCTGCTGTGGACGCTTGGCGGTGTCTGCGGCTGGTCCAGGCTGACCGGTGGCCGGACTCGTTTCGGTCGTCATTGCCCCATTGTCGCGACCCTGTCGAGGTGCTCGACCACCCGGGTGGCGGCGTTCTGGCCGGTCGCAATGACCGCCGGGATGCCGACGCCGTCGAAGGCGGCACCACAGACCTCGAGACCCTCCACCGGCGCCACTGCGGCGCGGATCCTCGCGACCCGGTCGAGATGTCCCACGGCGTACTGGGGCAACGCTCCTCCCCACCGGGTGACCAACGCGTCGACGACAGGCGCGTGGAGGCCGGTTGCGTCATGCAGGTCGAGCATCGCCTTTGTGACGAGCTCGGCGTCGTCGCGCTGCAGCGTCTGCTCGTCGCCGTGGCGACCCATCGAGCACCGCAGGAGGAGCAAACCATCGGGCAGCCAGCCCCACTTGCGCGAGCTGTAGGTGACGGCCTTGATGGTGGTGCCGTCCACCGGCGGCACCAGAAATCCTGAGCCAGAGAGGTCCACGTCGACCGAGCTCGCCGAGACAGCGACCGTGACGACCGCGAGGGAGGCATAGGCGATCAGCCCGAGCTCCGCGGCGGCCGCAGGCACCGTGTCACGCAGTAGGCGACCCGAGGCGGTGGCTGGGGTGGCCACCACGACAGCGTCCGCCTCGACCACCTCGGGGTCGTGAGCTGAGCCCACCACCACCCGCCAGCCCCTCGCCGTCCGGCCAAGCTCACGGGCCATGGCGTCGCAGCGGATCACGCCCCCGAGGCGTTCCACCGTGGCGCCCGCTGCAACGGCAAGCCTGCCCACGCCGCCTGAGATGCCTGCGAAGACGGGAGTACGCCGATCCCCCGCTCCCGCGGGTGACTCGGCAAGCGTGGCCGCGGCCGCGGCCAGCAACGACCCATGTTTCCGTAGTCCTTCCGCCACCTGCGGCCACGCCGCCAGCAAGGACAGCTCGTGGCAGCGGCCGGCATACACGCCTCCGACGAGCGGGTCGACCAGCCGGTCGGTGACGTCCTTGCCCAGCCGCCGCCTGACCAGCGCACCGATGGACATGTCCTGCGAGAGATCCACCGGAGCCAACCGCGGCTCGAGGCGGGCACGCAACACACCGGCACGGCTGAGGATTCCGGACCGGGCTGCCGCCTTCAGGTCCGCCGGCACCCCCATCAACGTCGGCGGCAACCGGTGGATGCCGCCACGGGTCCAAACCCCGGCATCCGCGACAACAGGGTGCACGATGTCGTCAGCGAGGCCCACCTCGGCGGCGAATGCCGTTCCCTCGCTCCGGCGGGCCAGCATGGACTCCGCGCCGAGGTCGACCTGCACCCCGGCGACCTCCCCCAGCCGCAGCTTGCCGCCGACCGCGGGGGAGCCTTCGAGCACCGTGACTCGCGTCTCCGGACGCGCGGCCAGGATCGTGTGGGCGGCCGCCAGCCCGGCGATGCCGGCGCCGACGACGAGCACATGGTGTCGCGCGGCGGTGCCGGGTTCGATGTCCACCAGCCCAGCCTTGCAGTCCGGCCCTGCCGACTGCATCTTGGCCATCGGCCGCCGACAAAGACTCTTGGGACACGATTCGCCGCGGTCGCAACCACAATGGCTCCGCTGACGTCAAACTATCAGTCGTGAAGAAAGGGGCACCCTTGCGCCATCTTGTCGTCGCTGTCACCGCCGCCGCGCTGCTCGCCGGTTGCCGTGAGTCGGCCGTCGTCGCTGGGGGCGACCCGGTTCCGTCGCCGTACGACGGGCCGATGAGCCTGTCGGTCGACCATGGCGACAACGCCACTGTCAGAGAGCGGTCCGGTGCGGCGGGGCGGGCGTTGGAGTGTGACGGCGACCCCTACAACGGTGGTGGTGGGGACTACAACGACGGGCTGGTGTCAGCCCAGGGCAGCGCGACGGGTGCCCTCGAGAACTGGCTGGATGAAGAAGCCTGGGCCCACCAGCTCCCCGAGACCGGCTACCGGGTCGAACGTGAGGAGGACGGTCGAGCACTCCTCTCCTACGACGTCGGACAGCGCACGAAGATCGCGTTCGTAGTGGCAGACGGGATCCGGGACTACGATGACAACACGGGCTGGGGCGTGGAGTCCTGGGCTCAGTGCGACCCGGCCGAGCTCCCGGCGAGCGTGACCGAGGCGCTCGGCATCGGGGTGTGGGAGGACGCTTCGGGCGCGCGGGTCCCGGTGACCGAGATCGTGTCGTTCCAGGGCGCCGAGCACTGCGACTGGCAGGACATCACTTTCCTCCGGCTCGGCCCGGAAGATGACGCGGAACAGTACGTCCGCGACACCAGCGGCAAGCTCACTGACTTCCTCCGGACGACGTACGACGGCTCCGCGGAGTTACCGCCGAGCGCGACCGACACCGGGTTCCGCCGGAACGGACGCCAGCTGTGGCTTGGTCGGGGCCACGACGCGGCGTTCTTGGTGAGTCTGCAAGACCCCGACGACGTCGAGCGGTGGCCCGTCGGCAAGCAGCCCATCTTCTGCGCGTGACGGCAGGGCTCGGGGCTAGGCACCGCTTGCAGCTCAGGTAACGATCCGGACACGAGGGAACCGCTCGGCCGCTCGGCCCCTCTCAGCTACATGAACAGACAACCTCGCGGCGTACGCGCCCTCACCCTCGCCGCCACAGCGTCACTGCTCGCAGTCATGGCACTCGCCGGGTGCAGCGGCGGTGGGGGCGGCGCCGACGAGGCGGCGACCGCAGGTGAGCTCCGTGACGAAGGTGCCTCAGGTGAAGACCAGGCGGCACCGGACGCGGCGCTTGTCGACGGTGCCTCGCCTGCCGAAAAGTCGTCAGGTCGGAGCTCTCGCCAGCTGCTCGAGCCGCGCGCCCTCATCAAGACGGGTACGGTCCGGCTGGAGTCGACAGACGTGAGGAAGGCTCTCGACGAGATCAACGCTGTCGTCCGCGCCCATGGCGGGGAGATCGCCTCCGAGAGCACCACGACGAACGAGAAGGGCGAGGAGCAGCGGAGCCGACTGGAGCTACGCGTCCCGGTCGCGGAGTTCGATGAGACGTACGACGAGGTCGCCGGCGTCGCCACGCTGATCTCCAAGAACCGTAGCCAGGAGGATGTGACCACACAGGTCGTCGACGTCGATGCGCGGGTGGACAGCGCGAAGCAGTCCCTGGAGTCGCTTCGTCGGTTGTTCGTACGGGCGACGAGGCTGGGTCAGGTCATCGCGCTGGAGTCACAGCTGGCGCAGCGCCAAGCCGACCTCGAGTCGCTGCTTGCACAACAGCAGTCACTCGCCGACCAGACAGCGATGTCGACCATCTCCGTCGACGTCAGCCGGACGCCGGACACAGCTCAGGAGCCGCGGCGCTACGACGACCAAGCGGGCTTCGTCACCGGCATCCAGCAGGGCTGGGACGCCTTCACCACGTTCGTGGTCGGAGCCGGGCACGCCCTCGGCGTTGCGCTCCCCCTCGGCTCTTTCTTTGCCCTGCTCGCGTTCATCGGGTGGGTCGTCGTACGACGCCGGCTGCCCGGACGCGAACCGCAGCCCACCGAATGAGCCGGCTTGTCATGGCGCAGTGGACACCGTTCGGCTCGCGTCACCTCGAGAACTCGGTCGGGACGTCAAGGGAGTGGACAAGCTCCACGATTCGACTGAGGACGTCGGGGTCGGTGTCGGGAAGCACCCCGTGGCCGAGGTTGAAGATGTGTCCGGCGGCTGCCGCCCCACGGCGTACGACGTCTCGGGTCTGCGCCTCGATCACGTCCCAAGGGGCGAAGACCAGGGCTGGATCGAGATTTCCCTGGACGGCTTGACCAGGTTGGATCCGCGCCGCCGCCTCGTCGAGAGGGACGCGCCAGTCGACGCCGACCACCTCCACTCCGGCCGACGACATGTCGGTGAGGATCTCCCCGGTCGCTACGCCGAAGTGGATACGCGGAACCGCCAGGTCGGCGACCGTCTGGAAGACGGCGGCGCTGTGCGGCAACACGTGCCGACGGTAGTCGTCAGGCGCCAAGCCACCTGCCCAGGAGTCGAACAGCTGCACGGCGGACGCGCCCGCCTCCACCTGCACTCTCAGGAAAGCACCGGAGATCTCTGCCAGCCGAGCCAGCAGCGCGTTCCAGACGGCAGGTTCCGCATGCATCAGCGCCTTCGTCTTGGCGTGGTCCTTGGACGGCCCGCCCTCGATGAGGTACGACGCCAAGGTGTAGGGCGCCCCGGCGAAGCCGATGAGCGGGGTGCGCCCCAGCTCCGACGCCAGTTCGTTGACCGCTTCGGCCACGAAGCCGACCGCTGCCGGATCGAACCGAGGCAGTGCCTCCACTGCTGCCTGGTCGCGAACCGGTTTGGCGATGACCGGGCCGACCCCTGAGACGATGTCGAGGTCTACACCTAGCGCCTTGAGCGGCAGCACGATGTCACTGAACAAGATCGCTGCGTCCACGCCATGGCGACGTACAGGCTGCAACGTGATCTCGGTGACGAGGTCGGCGCGCATGCACGCCTCGAGCATGGGGACGCCGGCGCGCACCTTGCGGTACTCCGGCAGCGAGCGCCCCGCCTGCCGCATGAACCACACCGGAAGCCGGTCGACCTGCTCGCCGCGCGCGGCACGCAACAGCCGGGAGTCGGCGGTCGCTGGGCGCGGACCAGGACGAAGAGCATCAGGCACGCGGAAATCCTTGCACGTGCACCGACGGCACTTGGGCCGCGCCCAGGCGGCGCGTCGAGGCGCCTCCACCAGGGTCACGACCTAGGCTCGAAGGCATGGCCGCGGGCAAGGATGTCGATGCGCCGCCGGAAGAGTTTGGACGGGCTCTGGAGGAGCTCAGATCGGCGAGGCTGCGACCGGAGGTGTTCTCTGAGGAGATGCCCGCGCCACAGCGCATCGCCCCCTACGCCGCCGCTCTCAGCGCCGACGTCACCGTCGACGGCACCGAGGTCGGTGGCGGTCGACTGATCCTGCTCCACGACCCCGCCGGGAATGATGCGTGGGAAGGCACCTTCCGTTGTGTGGCCTACGCCCGCGCCGACATCGACCCCGAGATGGTCGCCGACCCACTGCTCGGAGCCGTTGGCTGGACCTGGCTCACCGAAGCGCTCGAGAGCCAAGGGGCCACGTACCTCGCACCGAGCGGCACCGTCACCAAGGTGGCGTCCGAGAGTTTCGGTGGCATGTCGGACGAGCCGTCGAGCGCCGAGATCGAGGTGCGCGCCTCCTGGTCACCCGTTGGCCCCATTGGCCCGCACGTCGCCGCCTGGGGTGACCTGATGTGCCTTGCCGCAGGGCTCCCTCCTGTGCCGACGGGTGTCGTTACGATGTCGAACCGCCGCGGTCAACGCTCTCGATGACAGCTGACGACACCTCCCCGCCCTCCTCCGCGCCGTCGGCACAGGAGGAACAGGCACCGCTGCTGGAGCTGCGCGACGGCCTGCCATGCGTCGTCGACACTCAGGACGCACTTGCCGGTCTGGTCGACGCCTTCGCCGCCGGGAGCGGCCCGGTGGCCGTGGATGCGGAGCGAGCGTCCGGCCATCGCTACAGCCAGCGGGCATACCTCGTGCAGCTGCGTCGCGTCGGTTCCGGCACCGCGTTGATAGACCCCCTCGAATTCGGTGTCGACGTCCCGAACGACTCCCTGCGCCCACTCGCGGACGTGATCGGCGACGCTGAGTGGATCATCCATGCGGCGAGCCAGGACCTCGCCTGCCTCGCCCAGCTCGGCATGGTGCCTCGCCGGCTGTTCGACACGGAGCTGGCTGGACGCCTCCTCAACTATCCGAGGGTGGGCCTCGCGGTGCTTGTCGAGAATCTACTCGGCTACCGGATGCGCAAGGAGCACTCAGCCGTCGACTGGTCCAAGCGACCGCTTCCTGCGGCATGGCTCGTCTATGCCGCCTTGGACGTCGAGATGCTCATCGAGCTTCGCGATGTCTTGGCGTCAGAGCTCGAGGCGGCAGGAAAGGCGGAGTGGGCCCGCCAGGAGTTCGCCGCCTGGGCCAGCATGCCGACAGCCGATCCCCGCCGGGAGCCCTGGCGGCGAACCTCGGGCGTGCATCGCGTCCGAGGGCGGCGTGGGCTCGCAGTGGTGCGCGCCATGTGGGAGGCGCGCGACGCGATCGCGCAGCAACGCGACGTCAGCTCCACCAGGATCCTGCGCGACGATGCCATTGTCGAGACTGCCGGTGCCTTGCCCACCTCGCGTCGGGCGATGGCGGCACTCGACAGCTTTGCCGGCCGCGGCACCCAGCGCTATATCCGCGACTTCTACGCTGCGGTCGCCACCGCACGCTCACTGCCGGAACGTGAGCTTCCGCAGGTGTCCCCGCCGTTGGACGGTCCACCCCCTCCCCGGACGTGGGCGGCGCGGGACCCGGCGGCCGCAGCCAGGCTGGCCCGCTGTCGCGAAGCGGTCTCCTCGCTGGCGCAGCACCATGACCTGCCTCAGGAGAACCTCCTGTCGCCGGACGCCGTACGCCGCCTCGCCTGGAGTCCGCCGCAGCCAGGCACAGCCGAGGCGGTCGACGCGGCACTGCGGGGCTACGGTGCACGGCTGTGGCAACGTGAGATCACCTCGGAGGCACTCGCAGCGGCCTTGTCGGACGACTGAGTCCTGCACCGGTTCCCCGCGCCGGCGGCGTGCCCTAGCCCGGTCTGCTACCCGGCTCACGTCAGCCCGGCAACGTCAGGCCGAAGCGAAGACCCCTGCCGACCTCTGACTTGACCCGGGAGACGGCGCGCCGGGGCAGGCGCGGGCAGGTTTCGTGATGTGCTGAGACGTTGGACAAACAGTTCGCCGTCCGCCTAGTTCGTTCACGAGGAGATCATGCATGAGACGACGTACCGCCGCCGGGCTGACCTGGGCGGCCGTTGCGGTGGTCTGCCTGGCTCTTGGTGGCTGTGCGGTCGACGCTGGGGACACCGACGAGCCGGCGGGCAGCGTCTCGGTCTCGTCTTCGGCGCAGACGCCGACCTCGTCAACCCCGTCTTCGCAGACCATTACCTCCGCAGCTGAGACCACTGCTACGTCGCGGCCACCTGCCTCTCCGCCTACGAGTACGAAGACGCCGTCGGCCGGCGGCGCGGCCGCACGTGCCCGCGCCGCTCAGATCAAAGCCGCTGACCTTCCCGGCTTCAACGATCAGTGGGTATGGGACCGCAGCAAGGCCGTGCGCGGCCCTGGTCCCCAGCCGCCACCGGTGTGCAGCGTCACCGGCCTTGACACGATCGGCGCTTCGGCGGTCTACCGGACCAACTTCGCAAGCAGCCTGTCCAGCCAGGCGTTTGCCGTCCAGGTCACCGCCGTCTTCCCCGACGTCCAGACGGCCGTCACAGCTGAGCGGGTCCTCCTCGCCTGGCACGACCGGTGCCAACGGCGGGTGGACAAGCTAGGCCTCCAGGACGCCGAGGTGGCTGCATTGTCGGCCGTCCCAACAGAAGCCGGCCCGGCCCAGCAGTGGATGACGACGTACCGACCAGTGCCCGGTGACAGCGACTCCGTCTGGTTCAACGCCGAAGGGTTCGTCAGAAGCGCGGACATGATCACCTACCTCGT
>JAUJOO010000011.1:14674-21939 GCA_030447585.1 Nocardioidaceae bacterium
AGCTCCCACGCCAGACACACCTGTTGCGGGCTGACACCTCGGGCCTCGGCCACCTCGGCAAACGGTGCGTACTTCGACCCGAGCTCCTTGGCCGCAGAAATGCCGCCCAGCGGGCTCCACGGCAAGAAGGCGAGCCCCAGCTCGTCACAGGCGACGATCTCGGGCTCGCTGCTGCGGAAGCTGGGTGAGAACTGGTTCTGCACCGACACCAAGGCGTCGCCCAGGATGCCGTGCGCGATGCTGATCTGTTCGGTGTCGGCGTTGGAGATGCCGACACGCTCCACCAGGCCGGCGTCATACAGTGCGAGCAGACCGCCCATCGTCTCCTCGTACGGGACGTCGGGGTCAGGCCGGTGGTGCTGGTAGAGGCCGATCGCCTCGACTCCGAGCCGTCTCAGTGACGCCTCGCACGCCGACCGGAGGTACTCCGGCCTGCCGTTGAGCCCCCAGTCCTCTCCGTCACGGGTGTGACCTCCCTTGGTGGCGACCACGACCCCGTCCGAGGGCCCGCCGTACGCCGCCAGCGCCTTTGCGACGACCTCCTCGTTCATCCCCGGCCCGCGATCCGATGGGGTGTACGCGTCCGCGGTGTCGATGAGCGTCACACCCGCCTCGAGAGCCGCGTGCACAGTGGCAACCGCGTCACGCTCCGACGGGCGCTGGTCCATGGTCAGCGGCATGGCGCCGAGGCCGACGGCCCCGACCTGGACGTCTCCGAGCTGTCTTGTCTGCATGCCCTCACCCTTTCAGGCCGAGCAGCGACGCGCACGCCGCCCTCAGTTGGCCGGTCCACCGACGAGTCCAAGCGCAGGGGTACGGGCCGCAGCCGGTGCGGATCACCGGCGGGGACGTCACGACCCCGCTTGCGCGTCGGCGTACCTGGCCCAAGCGAAGCAGTAGGCGCCGAAACAGACGATCCCGGCGGCGACAAGCGCCAGCAGCCACGGCCCGAGGCCGGTGTCGAGGAGTTTGCGCAGCGCCACGTCGAGGCCACCGGCTTTCTGGGCGTTGTGCGTCCACGCCGCCCAGACGAACAGACCGCCGACGACCCCCAGCGCGACCCCCTTGGCGATGTAGCCGACCTGGCCGAGCCTGACGACTGCGGCCCCAGACGTGCCGGAGGTCGCCCGAGGCTGAAGTCTGTCCTCGAACTTCCTCATGGCGCCTTTGACGATGTGCGCGACCCCCACTGCGATGATCGCCGCGCCGACGGCGAACACGAGAAGCTGCCCGAACGGCAGATCCATGATCTTGGCGGTCATCGAGTCCTTGCTGCCGGACTTCGACTGCGCGCCCAGCGCCGTCTGGCCCGACAAGAACGCCAGCACTGCGTAGACCACTGCCTTGCCTGCTGCCGCCAGCCGCTTGAACGTGCGCTTGGGGTTGTCCTCCGCCCGATATCCCACGAAGGCCTCGATCGCACGCCAGACCGCGAGCGCAGTCAGGCCGACCGCGATGACCCAAAGCAGCACCTTCCCGTAGGGCTCCACCGCAATCTGGTGCAGCGCACCTTGCTGGTCTGGGGCACCGGACCGGTCACCGAACGCAAGCTGCAGCGCCAGCCACCCGATAAGCAGATGGACGACGCCGTACGACGCCAGCCCTACTCGCATCAGCCGCTCGAACCATGTGCTGTTCGCGACCTGGTTGGCAGTGCTCTGAGCAGTGTTCATTCGGGTCTCCTCACTCCAGGCCGGACTCTACTAGGCAAGTTGCTTGCAGGTAGCGCGGCGACTACGGACAGTGACAGTCAGAGCTTCGCAAGCGCCTTCTCTATCCGAGCGACGGAGACGGGCTGTGGAGTGCGAAGGTGCTGTGCCCACAGGCTGACCCGGAGCTCCTCGAGCATCCAGCCGATGGCGCGCAGCACTTGTCCCGGCCGCTCGCCGTCCCGCAGCCCCTCGATCTGGTGCAGGTACGCCGCCTGCACTCCGGCCACCCGAGCCATCAGCGCCGCGTCTCGGCTGGGGTCGGTGCCCAGCTGGTCAAGGCGCTCCTCCATCGCCCGGAAGTACCGCGGATAGTGTCTCAGCGCCTCGACTCCCCCCTCAGCCACGAAGCCGGGCCGCATCAGCCTTGCCCATTGGTTCTTGAGATCGGACAGCGCCGAGAGCTTGGCGAGCTCGGCGCGGCCGGAGAGCCGCCGATCCACCGCATGGGCCGATCGGAGCGCCTCGAGGGCGAGCGCGACGACCTGCTCGGTACGGGCGCGGCCGTCGCGGCGTACGAGCTCGACGAGCCGATGGAACGACTCGTGGTCCCACGCCGGTCCACCGTTCTCGCAGACCAGTGCATCGACGGCCGCAGCGTACGCATCGTCGAGCAGAGCCACGGCGCCACCATGAGGATTCAGTGCGAGCACCAGCTTGTCGGCGTTGCCGAGCCCCGACGCGATGGCCGCTGCCGGGGAAGGCACTGCCAGCATCAACAATCTCCTGGTGCCAAGCCTCGTGATCTCGGCCTGCTCCGCCTCGGTGGCGACAACCTTCACCGCCACGGTCGCGCCTTCGTCGACGAGTGCCGGGTAACCGCGGACCTCGTGACCCGCCCTGGCTTGGGTGAAGAGCCGTGGCAGCTCGCCGAAGTCCCAGGTGGTCAGCCCGGTCCGCTCGAACTGAGCGGCAGCGGCCGATACGGCGCTGCCGGCGGCGATGTGGAGCTTGCGCTTGAGCGTGTCGAGATCCTTGCCCGTCTCCAGCTCCGAGCCCGCCGGGTCGAGCACCCTGAACGAGGGCCGCAGATGACTGGGCACCTTCTCCAGCTGCCAGGCGTCCTCCGGGACGACCACACCGGTCGTACGGCGCAGGTAGCGGCTCAGGGCGGACAGCAACGGCTCCTGGCCAGGCGCCACGGCTGCCAGGAATGCTCGAGCGACGTTCGGGGCAGGTACGAAGTTGACGCGCAGCGGCTTGGGAAGCGACCGGATCAAGGACACCACGAGCTCCTCACGCATGCCCGGCACCGGCCAGGAGAAGTCGTCCGCGGACACGAGCGGCAGCGCCTCCACCGGGATGTCAACTGTCACGCCGTCCGTCGCGGAGCCGGGTTCGAACTCGTACTCGAGCGGCAGCTCGGCGTCCCCGTGCTGCCATACCAGCGGAAAGTCGCCCGGTGACACGTCATCGGCGCTGTTGTGAACCAGCATGTCGAGCGTGAAGCTGAGCAGGTCCGGCCTTGCCCGCGCGGCCTGCTTCCACCAGCTGTTGAAGTGGGCCGTCGACACCACATCGGCTGGAACGCGCGCGTCGTAGAAGTCGAAGATCGTCTCGTCGTCGACAAGGATGTCGCGACGGCGCGCCCGGTGCTCGAGACCTTCCGCCTGCGCCTTGAGCGCTTGGTTCGCGGCGAAGAACCGGTGATGGGTGCGCCACTCGCCCTGCACGAGGGCGTGCCGGATGAACAGCTCGCGCGAGGCTACCGGGTCGATCCGGCCGTAGTTGACCGGGCGTTCGGTGACGATGGGGACGCCGTACAAGGTGACCTTCTCGAGGGCGACGACCGCGCCGCGGCTCTTCTCCCAGTGCGGCTCACTGTAGCTGCGCTTGACGAGCTGGGCGCCGACCCGCTCGGCCCAGTCAGGCTCTATGCGGGCGTTCATCCGCCCCCAAAGGCGCCCCGTCTCGACCAGCTCGGCGGCCATGACGAAGTCAGGCTGCCGCTTGAACAGGCCGGAGCCGGGGAAGATCGCGAACCGCGTGCCTCGAGCGCCCAGGTAGTCGCGCCGGTCAGGGTCTCGCATGCCGATGTGTGACAGCAGTCCGGCGAGCAAGGAGCGGTGGATGGCGTCGGCATCGCTCGGTGCCTTGCTCATCGCCAGCCCGAGCTCCTTGGCCACGTGGCGCAGCTGAGCGTCGAGATCTTGCCACTCGCGCACTCGTAGGTAGTTGAGGAACTCCTTCTTGCACATGCGACGAAAGCCGCTCGACGACAGTGTCTTCTGCTGCTCGTGGACGTACTTCCAAAGGTTGAGCAGGCTCGCGAAGTCGGACTGCGGGTCGGCGAACCGCCGGTGGGCTTGGTCGGCCTGTTCTTGTAGCTCACTTGGCCGTTCTCGCGGGTCCTGGATCGACAGCGCTGCCACTATCGTGACCACGTCACGCACGCAGCCGTTGCGGTCGGCCTCCACCACCATCCGGGCGAGTCGTGGATCGACCGGCAGCCGCACGAGCTGGCGTCCGGTCTCGGTCAGCCTTGGCTGGTTCGGGCTTGGTCGGGAGATGGCTCCGATCTCGTCGAGCAGCTGAACTCCGGCCTGGACCGCTCTGGTGTCAGGCGGGTCGACGAACGGGAAGCGGGCGATGTCGCCGAGGTCGAGAGCGGTCATCTGCAGGATCACCGATGCCAGGTTGGTCCTGAGGATCTCCGGGTCGGTGTACGCCGGCCGCGCCTCGAAGTCCTCCTCGGCGTACAACCGGATGCAGATCCCATCCGCCACCCGGCCGCACCGGCCCTTGCGCTGGTCGGCGCTCGCGCGCGAAATGGCCTCGATGGGGAGCCGTTGAACCTTCGTGCGCGCGCTGAACCGCGAGATGCGCGCAAACCCCGTATCGACGACGTAGTGGATGCCGGGAACGGTCAGCGAGGTCTCGGCAACGTTGGTGGCCAGGACCACTCGACGACGGGTGTGCGCAGCGAACACCTTGTGCTGCCCGGCAGCTGACAGCCGCGCGAACAGCGGCAGCACCTCGAGCCTTTCCGCCGCTCGCTGAGGGGACATCTTCTCCAGCGCCTCGGCTGCATCGCGAATCTCACGTTCGCCGGAGCAGAACACCAAGATGTCACCGGGGCCTTCCCGCATCAGCTCCGAGACCGCGTCGACGATCCCACTCGGCTGGTCGTCTGCCAGCTCGCGGTAGCGCACCTCGACGGGGTAGGTCCGTCCCGACACCTCGATGATCGGGGCATCGCCGAAGTGGGCGGAGAACCGCTGGGGGTCGATCGTCGCCGAGGTGATGACCAGCTTGAGGTCAGGTCGTCTTGGGAGCAGCTGCTTGAGATAACCGAGGATGAAGTCGATGTTGAGGCTGCGCTCGTGAGCCTCGTCGATGATGATCGTGTCGTAGCGACGAAGGTTCTTGTCTCCCTGGATCTCGGCGAGCAAGATGCCGTCCGTCATCACCTTGACCGCCGTCCGCCGGCTGGAACGGTCGGTGAACCGGACCTTGTAGCCGACATAGTCTCCCAGCTGAGTGCCTAGCTCCGCTGCGATGCGATCTGCCACCGTTCGAGCGGCGATACGGCGAGGCTGGGTGTGTCCGATCACCCGACCGTTCGCGCCGCGGCCGAGCTCGAGGCAGATCTTGGGGAGCTGGGTCGTCTTGCCGCTGCCCGTCTCACCGGCGACGATCACCACCTGGTGGTCGCGGATGGCGCTCGCGATGTCGTCCTTGCGCTGCGAGACGGGAAGCTGCGCGGGGTAGCTGATCGCCAGGCCGGGGGGTGGCTCGGGTGCCCCTTGCGCAGCTACCAGGGGCTGCGAACGCGGTGTGGGCATAGTCATCCAAGGATAGGGAGGCGGGCGAGGCGGCTACCAATTCTTTGCCGCGGAGCATCTAGCCAGTTGGCCCTGGGTGCTGCTAGACATTGTGCCGACAGGCTGCTCTGCCTCTCCCCTGCGTCTCGGCGCAGGCGCACCGCAACAGATCGGACGGATCACCCATGTCCCGCACCTCCACCCCTCGCACCCCCAAGTACGCCGTACGCGCAGTCATCGGCGTTCTCACTCTGGTCATGTCGGTGTCGGCCACCACACTCCAAGCCGGCGCCCATACCAAGATCAGCCACTCCTACGCCACCGCTCAGCTGCGCGACGCCGGGATCACCTGGTCTTCGAGCGGAAACTGCAGCGACCGTTACAACTCCACCTGCACGTCGTTCGAGCAGATCAACCAGGAGACGATCTCCGGCATCAAGACCCTCAAGCGGATCAGCGGCTGCGCTATCAACGCCACCGGCGGGACCGAGGTCGGGCACGCCTCCGGGACCTACAGCCACTGGAACGGCTACAAGATCGACATCAGCAAGTACACCTGTGTCGGCAACTACATCCGCAACAACTTCAGCTACATCGGTGGCTACAAGTACAAGTCGGCCTCGGGCAACATCTACTACGACGAGGGCAACCACTGGGACATCACCTACTACACCTGTGGCTGCTGAGTCCTGACGTAGACGTCGCCCGGACGTCCTCCTCGAGTTTGCGATGTTCACTGTCTCGTTGGCTGGTGAACATCGCAAACCTGCGGTGTCCACCATGAGTTAGCGGTGCAGACCGGAGCTCATCCGGTTGCGCAACGAAGGGGTAGTGCTGGGTTAGCCGGGTCGACGGCTCACCACCGCTCGCGACCGCGGCGCACCTGAGAGGTGAAGGAGCGGGCAGCGTCCAGCGCCTTCCTCTTCTTCGACGCCTCAGCTCGCTTGGCCCTGTACTGGTCCGGCGTCATCTTCTTCGACAAGTTGGCGCGGGCGACGAGCTCGCTCAGCGAAGTGGTGGTCGGCGGGTACGCCGTCAACGGCTCACCGCCGCTGAAGACGACCCAGTGGATGGCGCCATCGTCGTCCATCACCTTCAAGATGGCTCCCTCCACGACCGTGTCGGCATGGCGGAGCGCCGTCCGGCGGGCGGTCTGTGCAGAGAACGTCCGCTGAGCCGCCGCGGTTGCCGGTGCAGCGACATGCCTCCAGACGAGCTGTGCCTGAGGGCCGTACTTGACGAGCCGGGTTCCTACCGGTCTGATCCAGCTCATCCCCTCACCCCTTCAGGTCTGCCTTGCCGAAGCTCCCCATCGTAGGGGCGTGCACAGCTGAGCCACCGTAGCGCTGCCAGCTCACTGCCCCCGGGAACGATGTGGTCTGAAACGACGAAGCCGCAGGCTGTTCGTCACCACGAACACCGAGCTGAACGCCATCGCGGCGCCGGCAACGAGCGGGTTGAGCAGTCCTGCCATCGCGAGAGGGATCGCGGCCACGTTGTAGGCGAACGCCCAGAACAGGTTGCCCTTGATGGTGCGCAGCGTCGCCCGCGAGAGTCGGATGGCGTCAGCGGCGGTCAGCGGGTCGCCGTTGACGAGCGTCAGGTCGCTTGCCTCGATCGCCACGTCGGACCCGGTGCCCATGGCGAGACCGAGGTCCGCCTGGGCGAGGGCTGCGGCGTCGTTGACACCATCGCCAACCATGGCGACGACTCGGCCTTCGGATTGCAGTCGGCATACCTCGTCGACCTTCTCCGCAGGAAGCACCTCCGCGACAACACGGTCCGGCGCGAT
>JAUJOO010000011.1:22039-24877 GCA_030447585.1 Nocardioidaceae bacterium
CCGAGCGTGCGAGCCTCCACCGCGATAGCGCGGCCGAGAGGATGCTCGGAGGCGTCTTCGACTGCACCGGTTAGGCGAAGAACTGTCTCAGCAGACTCACCGGCGGCAGGGAGAACCGACGAGACGGTCATCAGCCCCGAGGTCAGCGTCCCTGTCTTGTCGAGCACGATCGTGTCGATCCGCCGGGTGGACTCCAAGATCTCCGGGCCCTTGATCACGATGCCCAGCTGGGCCCCGCGGCCCGTGCCGACCAGCAGCGCGGTCGGCGTGGCGAGCCCGAGTGCGCACGGGCAGGCGACGATGAGCACAGCAACGGCGGCGCTGAACGCGACCTCGCCACCGGCCCCTGTCGCCAGCCAGGCCGCCAGGGTGGTCACGGCGAGCACGATGACGACCGGCACGAAGACGGCCGACACCCGGTCGGCGAGTCGCTGAACCGGGGCCTTGCCGTGCTGGGCCTGCTCCACCAGCCGGGCGAGCTGAGCGAGGGCTGTGTCGGCGCCGACTCTGGTGGCCCGCACGACCAGCCTGCCGCCGACGTTCCCGGTAGCTCCGGCGACGTGTGTTCCAGGGCCGACCTCGACCGGGACGGGCTCCCCCGTCAGCAAAGATGCGTCGATCGCGCTCGTGCCTGACATCACCACACCGTCGGTGGCGACCTTCTCCCCCGGGCGGACCACGAAGTCGTCGCCCACTGCCAGCTGACCGACCGGAACAAGCCTCTCAACCGTGCCACCAGGACCCGGCGCGAGGACGGCGGCCTCCTTGGCGCCGAAGGATAGGAGCGCCCGCAGCGCGGCACCTGAGCGGTGCCGTGCTCGGGCCTCGAAGTACCTCCCGAGCAGGATCAGGGTGGTCACGCCCGCAGCGACCTCGAGGTAGAGGTGGTGGCCACCGCCGCTCGCCGAGGGGATGAGCTCGAAAGGCATGGTCATGCCCCGTTCGCCCGCCCCACCGAAGAACAACGCATAGAGCGACCAGCCGAACGCCGCGGTGACGCCAAGGCTGACCAGCGTGTCCATCGTGGCGGCACCGTGGCGGAGGTTGACGAGGGCGGCACGGTGAAACGGCTCCGCCCCCCACACCACCACAGGGGCGGCCAGCGCCAGGCTCAACCACTGCCAGAACGGGAACTGGAACGCCGGCACCATGGCAAGAGCCACGACGGGCGCGGTCAAGACGGCGCTCACCACCAGGCGCCGTCGCAGCACCTGCGGGTAGGTGCTGTCTTCGCTCTCGGCGGGCTCCGGCGGCTCGACTCCCATCCGCTCGGCAGGCTCTGGGAGCGTTGCGGTGTAACCGGTCGCCTCGACGGTTGCGATCAGCTCGTCCGGTGTCACGCCGTCGTACGTCACCCAGGCCTTCTCTGTGGCGTAGTTGACGCTTGCCTCCACGCCGTCCAACCGGTTGAGCCTCTTCTCGACCCTGGCAGCGCACGAGGAGCATGTCATGCCGCCGATGGAGATCTCCACCGACTGCGCAGGCCGGTGCCTCGAGGCGGTGGGCACCGTCATGTCGAAGCCAGCTCGTAGCCTGCCTCGTCGACGGCACCCCTGACAGTCGCCTCGTCGAGCCGCCGCTGCGACGTCACCTCGACGGTGGAGGCGCCACCTGGGACCAGCGCCACCTCGACCGCCGTCACGCCGTCGAGCGCCTGCAGCTCCTCTTTCACTGCGGCTACGCAGTGACCGCACGTCATGCCGTTCACCTGGTACGTCGTTGTGGGCATCGCCTGCCTCCTCTCAGGAACGTACGAGGCGGGCGATCGCCGCCGATGCCTCGCCGATCTTTGCCGCGGAATCGTCGCCGCCTTGCTTGACCGCCTGCGCGACACAGTGGTGCAGGTGCTCGTCCAGCAACGACAACGCCACCGCCTCGAGCGCCTTGGTCGCCGCCGAGACCTGGGTCAGCACGTCGATGCAGTAGTCGTCCGACTCGACCATGCGGTGGATACCGCGAACCTGCCCCTCGATCCGGCGCAGTCGCTTGAGATGCGCTGCCTTGTTGTCTGCGTAGCCGCGTGGCTCGGCTGAGGTCGTCATACTGTAATCATACCCCCGCGGGGTATCTGTTGGCGAGGGCTCGCCTCGCAACGCGAAATAACAGCCGAAACCTGAGAGGGTTACACCATGAAAACCCTCTTGATCATCCTCGTCATCGTCGTCCTGCTCGTCGTCGTCTTCGGCTTCCTGCGGGGAAGAGGCCGCTGAGCGTCCACACCATGAGAAGCGCTGAGTGGCACCTGCCGACAAGATCGCCAGGTGTTTGTACGGTGCGCTCAGCGGCGTCCTGACGCCGCTGAGCTCTCAGTGCCGGACGGGCCGTGACGTCGGCGAGTTCTGCATCAGCTTGGTCGTCAGTCGCTGCCACCGAGGCTCGGCTAGTCGACGACGCGAGCCAGCTAGCGCGAACGCGGTGAAGCACACGAGCTGGAAGGCCGGGACCGCCCGCGACACGACCATCGACGGAGCGCTGATGCAGTATTCCTCAACCCGATCCATCGCGGTGTCGACCACGTAGAAGGACTGCAAGCAGGCAGCGACAGTCGCCAGCGTGCCAAGCCAGATGCGGGCCTCACAACAACGGCGAATCGCATACGTGACGAAGGTCGCGACGATCAACCAGTCCAAGCGCAGGACCTCGTCCACCGTAGCCGGGTCGTCGTGTGACACCTGCAGCGACGGAAGGCTGAGGCCGGCGGCTGCCGAAACCAGCACCACGACAGCGAACCATCCGACGGCGACACAGCCGGTCATGTCGTCCTCGTACCGACCGACGACGCCGAGCCCTGCGCCGCGCTTGTCGAAGAGTGCCTCCTCGAAAGCCATGTAGCGATCG
>JAUJOO010000011.1:24977-32511 GCA_030447585.1 Nocardioidaceae bacterium
GAGCCCTGCGCCGCGCTTGTCGAAGAGTGCCTCCTCGAAAGCCATGTAGCGATCGCCATCCGGGTGCCGCCAATGCTGAAGGCGCGGGCTGACGATGAGACCAGATCTTTATCAGATCAGGACGCACCAT
The DNA here is from genome assembly GCA_030447585.1 of Nocardioidaceae bacterium. Classification (GTDB taxonomy): domain Bacteria; phylum Actinomycetota; class Actinomycetes; order Propionibacteriales; family Nocardioidaceae; genus JACDHG01. The sequence continues at coordinate 25,108 of JAUJOO010000011.1, forward strand.
CGGCGAGCACGATGCTGGCGAGCCGGCGGAGGTCGTCGGTCATCTGCTCCGCGGGGCTGCTGCTCCTCGATCTGGGCGACGATCTCCTGCGTCGTCCAGTCCCGAAGATACCGGGCAGGATCGGCCGCAAGCCGCAGCCGGAGCACCCGATCGCGCGTCGTGTCGTCGCCGACACCTGCCATGGCGACATGATGCTCTCGCGGCGGGTTCTGCTCCATCTGCTCGGGCTGAGCGCGCATAAGCGGGGGCCGCCCAAAGTATGAGTTTGAGCGGCCCCGCAGGTGGGACGAAGTGATATGACGTCTCCGTCCTCACGGTCGGCCCGCCAGATCCCGCCAGCCTCGTCACCGGCTGACGCAGTGAGCCGGAGCTCACCGTGTGGATCCTCGGTTTCCGTCCGATCCCGCCTTCCCTTTCGGGAGGGCGTAACAGAGTTCTACACGGTGGAGCAGGCAGCGCACAAGCCTTTGCTGTAAAGAAATCCGGGCAGTTGAGGAAGGCTCCGGTTTACCCACAGGCGGAGTGCTTTCGTCCACCGGCGCAGGCCGTTTCTCCACAGCTGCTGGGACCCTACCTGTGGAGAAACGCGTGTTCATATCACGGACCCGATGACCGGCCGACTCTGCCGACAGCGCTGACATCCTCGAACCGGGCCAGCGCAGTCGTCCCGCTCACGGTGAGCACGAATCCTGCCACTGCGATGAGGAGCCGGCCGTCGCGCACCTCGTCTCCGAGCAGCGCCAAGCCGACAGCGGCCGGAGCAAGTGTCTGCAGCACGATCATCGGTGCCGTTGCCACCGTCACCGACCCCCGCTGCAGCGCGAGGGAGTAGAGCACGAAGGCGAGTCCCCCGCTCAACGGCACGGCGTACGCCGCCGGCGCATCCCAAAGCTGCGCAGGGGTGAGGCCCGGCAGGATGCGCACGGCGATGCCGCTACCCGCGTACCCGATGCCGGCCAACAAGCCCAGGAGCACCGCAGCGGCGGGTAGATGAGACCGCGCGACGGCGAACCCGACGACCGCCACCACGGCGATGCCGGCGAACAGGCACGCCACGAAGGCTACGGACGGTTCGACGGCTCCGATGTCTCCCGAGGCACCGGCGAGCAGTGCCAGTCCGACCGATACGGCGGCCACCGCCAGCCAGTCAGCCGACGAGAGCCGCTCATGGAGCCAGCCGACCGCAAACAGCGCGGTGACGGCCAGGCTGGCCGAGATCCCCGCCTGGGCGAGGTACAACGGCACGAGTCTCAGCGCGACGAGGTGCAGGAGGAACCCGACCAGGTTGAGTACCACCGCCGCGAGGAACAGCGGTTGCCTCAGCAAGACCAGCAGCACGCCGGCGCTTTCGGCGTGTGAGATGGGCAGCCGGCGTACCGCTTTGGCCTGCAGGATCGCGGCGAACCCGAACACGACGGCGCCCGCCAACGCCGCTGCGAGCCCGGGCAGCATCAGTCGTCGAGGTCGGCGGCGATGGCGTCTTGCGAGAGCCGCTTCGCGGGCAGGCGTGGCAGCACCAAGGTGAGGTAGAGCGACATGCCGGCGTAGTAGACGAGGTAGAGGAAGGACAAGGCGACGACGCCTTGGTGTGGGTCGGACAGCTCGGTGAGCAAGACGGCATACGTGACGAGCCACAAGGCGGTCAGCGCAATGTTGAGGCCGCGGTAGACCTTGGTCCGCGACGGGTAGACGTAGCGGATCGGCACGAAGACGAGCACGGCGCAGACGATGAGGATCACCGCCGTGACGACCTTGCCGAGGTCGAGAACGTAGACGTAGAAGGCCACCACGTTCCAGTAACTCGGAAAGCCGAGGAAGAAGTGGTCCGCGGTCTTGGCGTCGGTGCGGCAGAACTGGTAGCTCGAGGCGAGGAGCGGTAGGACGGCGAGAGTGATGCCGATGCCGCCTGCGGGGAGGCGCCCGGTCGTCCACAGCAAGACCATCGGCGCGAACGCATAGGTCAGGTAGTCGACGATGTCGTCGAGCCGTGCTCCGTCGAACGACGGAATGGTCTCGCTGACGCGCAGGTAGCGCGCGAGGAAGCCGTCTGTCCCGTCGATGACGAGCGCGGCGAGCGCCAACCACAGAGCGCGCTTGACCTCGCCTTCGAAGGCGGCGACCACCAGGAGGAACGCGAAGACCGTGCCGGTGGCGGTGTAGGCGTGCAGCGCCGCCCCGGCCAACCGCATCCGCGTGGAGGGGACGTACGGCGTGTCGACTACCTCGTGAGTCGTCAGGGTGTCCCCCAGGCGAGGAGCGGGCACGGCGCTTGTGCGCCAGAGCGAGTCTCTCACAACGGCTTCGTCCGAATCTCTTCTCTACCGCGGTGGACGAGGCGGCGTCAGCGGCACAGCCGGTGGTCGACCACCGCCGGAGGGGTAAGAAGGGACGGTGGAACCGATCACGGACGTGCCAGGTCCAGCCTTTGCCACGCTCACCAAGGAGCGGTTCTCGCGCGAGGGGTGGATATTCGAGCGCAAGCTCGACGGGATGCGGGTCATCTCGTCGCGTTCGGGCACCAGTGTGCGGCTCCGCAGCCGCAACGACCTCGACGCCGCCGGAAGCTTCCCCGAGGTAGCCGAGGCCCTCGAAGCCCTCGACCTGCCCGACTTCGTGGTCGACGGTGAGGTAGTCGCGTTCGACGGCGCACAGACGAGCTTCGCTTTGCTTCAACGTCGGATGCACGTGAGCAACCCCGCCAAGGCACGCCGCTCCGGCGTCGAAGTCTTCTACTACGTCTTCGACCTGCTCCACCTCGACGGACACTCGACCCGCGGCCTGCCGTTGGGCGAGCGCAAGGCGCTGCTCCGGGAGCTCCTCGACTGGCAGGACCCGCTGAGGTACACGGACCACCGCGACAAAGAGGGCGAGAACTTCTTCCGCGAGGCCTGCGAGAAGGGTTGGGAGGGCGTCATCGCGAAGCGAGCGAGTGCGCCGTACAGGTCCGGACGGACGCGGGACTGGTTGAAGTTCAAGTGCGAGCAGGGTCAGGAGTTCGTCGTCGGCGGATGGACGGATCCGCAGGGGGCGAGGACCGGGTTCGGGGCGTTGCTGCTCGGCTACTACGACGACACCGGTGCCTTGCGGTATGCCGGCAAGGTCGGCACCGGCTTCGACGCCACACTGCTGACATCCATCACCGAGCAGCTCCTGGCCAGGGCAACACCCCGGACGCCGTACGACGCCCGCACCCTGCCGAAAGGGCAGGCATGGCGACGAAGCACCCACTGGGTGAAGCCCGAACTCGTCGCCCAGATCGCCTTCTCGGAGTGGACCCCGGACGGTCAGCTGCGGCATCCGCGCTTCCATGGGCTGCGCACCGACAAGGACGCCCGCCAGGTGGTCCGCGAGATCCCCAGCTGACGGCCTGGGGCGGCTACTGCTCCTGGTCTGTCGGGCGGATGAGGACCTCGTTGACAGCGACGTGCCGCGGACGGGTGATGATGTAGCTGATCGCGTCGGCGATGTCGGTGGCCTCGAGGCGTTGCATGGCGGCGAAGCGCCGGTCGAGGCCCTCGCGGATCTCGGGGCGGTTGTGGTCGGCCAGCTCAGTGTGGACGGCGCCGGGCTCGACGAGCGAGACCCTGACGTGGCGACCGGTGACCTCTTGTCTGAGTGACTCGCTGAAAGCCCCGACGGCGAACTTCGTCGCGTTGTAGACCCCGCTGCCGCGCCGGGCATGACGGCCGGCGACCGAGGAGATGTTCACGAGATCGGCCACCCGTCGTGGCTGTTGATCCGCCGCTTCGAGCAGGTGCGGGAGGGCTGCCTTCGCGCAGTACAGGAGGCCCATCACGTTGACCTCCACCATCCGTTCCCACTCCTCCACCGGTGCATCGAGGATCGGCCCGAGCAGCATCACGCCCGCGTTGTTGACGAGCACGTCGAGGCGCCCCAGCTGCGAGACCGTCTGCTGCACCGCCCCCTCCGCCTGGTCACGCTCGACGACGTCAGCCTCGATCACCAGGGCACGACCGCCAGCCTCCTCGATCTCCTCAGCCAGCGCCTTGAGCCGGTCGCCGCGGCGGGCGGCAAGCGCGACGGCGGCACCTTGCGCGACCAGCCGGTGGGCCGCGGCCTCCCCGATGCCGCTGGATGCGCCGGTGACCAGCGCGACGGTTCCGGCGAGGTCGGTGGTCGATGACATGGCGTCACACTACGTCCCCGTGCAGCTCTGCGACCTCGCGGCAAGGTTAGTCGCCCGGCCAGCACTCAGGCACGATGGGAGCAACCATGGATTCCCGCAGCTTGGCCCGCCTGAGCGACCGCCTGCCCGCCGACCCCACCCCGGACAGGCTCTTCGACGCCTTCGAGGCGTGGGTCGCCGAGCAGCAGCTGACCCTCTACGCGACCCAGACCGAGGCACTGATCGAGATCGTCGACGGCGCCAACGTCATCCTCGCCACCCCGACCGGCTCGGGTAAGAGCCTCGTCGCCATGGGTGCCCACTTCGCTGCGATGGCACAGGGGCGGCGCAGCTTCTACACGGCCCCCATCAAGGCGCTGGTCTCGGAGAAGTTCTTCGCGCTGTGTGACGCGTTCGGTGCGGACAACGTCGGCATGCTCACCGGCGACGCCGCGGTCAACCCGGACGCGCCGATCATCACCGCCACCGCGGAGGTGCTGGCCAACCAGGCGCTGCGCGAGGGCGCCGCGGCCGACGTCGGGCTCGTGGTGATGGACGAGTTCCACTTCTACGCCGAGCCGGACCGCGGCTGGGCATGGCAGGTGCCGATCCTCGAGCTCAACGACGCCCAGTTCGTGCTGATGTCGGCCACCCTCGGCGACATGGTGCGCTTCCAGGAGGACCTCACCCGGCGTACCGGCAGGCGCACCGCCATCGTCAGCTCCTCCGAGCGACCGGTGCCGCTGATCTTCTCCTACGTCACCACCCCCGTCCACGAGACGCTCGAGGAGCTACTCACGACGCACCAGGCGCCCGTGTACGTCGTCCACTTCACCCAGGCCGAAGCGATGGAGCGCGCGCAGGCACTGTCGAGCCTCAACGTCGCCACCCGCGCCGAGCGCGACCAGATCGCCGAGATGATCGGCGACTTCCGGTTCTCCGCCGGGTTCGGACGGACCCTCAGCCGCCTGGTGCGGATGGGGATCGGCGTCCACCACGCCGGCATGCTGCCCCGTTACCGCCGGCTGGTCGAGACGCTCGCCCAGGCCGGCCTGCTCAAGGTGGTCTGCGGCACCGACACCCTCGGCGTCGGCATCAACGTACCGATCCGCACCGTCGTGTTCAGCGGCTTGACCAAATACGACGGAGAGCGCACCCGGCACCTTCGGGCCCGCGAGTTCCACCAGATCGCCGGGCGGGCCGGCCGCGCGGGTTTCGACACCCTGGGGACAGTGGTCGTACAGGCACCCGAACACGAGGTGGAGAACGCCCGGCTCGTCAAGAAGGCCGGCGACGACCCGAAGAAGCTGCGACGCGTCCAGCGCAAGAAGGCTCCCGACGGCTTCGTCAGCTGGGGTGAGCGGACGTTCGAGAAGCTCGTGGCTGCGGAGCCCGAACCCCTCACCTCGAGCCTGCGGGTCTCCCACTCCATGCTGCTCAACGTGATCGCCCGACCCGGCGACCCCTTCTCCGCCATGCGCAAGCTCCTCACCGACAACCACGAGGACCGAGCCGCCCAACGCCGGCACATCCGGCATGCCATCGCTATCAGCAGAGCACTGCTCGCGGGAGGCGTCGTGGAGCAGCTGGCAGAGTCGGACGCCGACGGGCGCGCGGTGCGGCTCACCGTCGACCTGCAGCCGAACTTCGCTCTCGACCAGCCCCTGTCCGCCTTCGCGGTGGCCTCCCTCGAGCTGCTGGACAAGGAGTCGCCGACGTACCCGCTCGACGTCGTGTCGGTGATCGAGTCGACGTTGGAGGACCCGCGCCAGGTCCTGTCGGCCCAGCTGTTCAAGGCGCGCGGTGAGGCGGTAGCGGCGATGAAGACCGAGGGCATCGAGTACGACGACCGCCTCGAGCTCCTCGACGAGGTGACGCCCCCTCGCCCGCTCGCCGAGCTGCTCGAGGCGGCGTACGAGTCCTACCGCCTGGGCCACCCGTGGGTCGCCGACCACGAGCTGCGGCCGAAGTCGGTGGTACGCGACATGTTCGAGCGCGCGATGACGTTCGTCGAGTACGTCGGCTTCTACGGCCTCTCCCGCTCCGAGGGGCTCGTGCTGAGGTACCTGACCGACACCTACCGCGCGTTGCGGCGCACGGTCCCGGACGCGGCCCGGACCGAGGAGCTCGACGACATCGTCGAGTGGCTGGGCGAGCTCGTGCGCCAAGTCGACTCGTCACTGCTGGAGGAGTGGGAGAAGCTGAGCGCCGGAGCCGACATAGCCGAGCTCGTGCGCCCACCGTTGGACGCTCCGGCCCGGCCGGTCACCGGCAACGTCCGCGCCTTCACCGTCCTCGTGCGCAACGCGATGTTCCGCCGGGTCGAACTGGCTGCGCGACGCGACTGGGCCGCGCTCGGCGAGCTCGACGTCGACGCCGGCTGGGACGCCGATGCTTGGCGTGAGGCCATGGACGAGTATTGGGAGGAGCACGACTTGGTGCTGGCTGACGCCGACGCCCGCGGTCCGGCGCTGTTGCTGGTCGACACCGAGACCGAGCCCGGCGTATGGCGGGTGCGCCAGATCCTGCACGACCCGGAAGGCTTCCACGACTGGGCGATCAGCGCAGATGTCGACCTGGCGGCGTCCGACGAGTCCGGGCAGGTCGTCGTGCACCTGCGCGACGTAGGTCCGGTCTAGTTGGACGACCTGAGCAGCCGTATGCCGGCGCTGTTGCCTGACAGACCCTGCTGGCTAGGAGAGGCCGTGACCCTGCCCGGACATGTCCTGGTCCACCTGGATCTGGTCCTGGTCGCGATGGGCGAGACCACGGGTCGCACGCTGGACAGATGGGTCGGGGTCAGCTGGGCCCTGAGGGTCGGCACCGGGGTCGATAGTTGGTGGGTTGTCCTGGCCCGGCGAGGGCATGATCGGTCCCGGGTCGGGAGCGGGTTCGCTGCCCGGCGTAGGTTCGCCACCCGGCATGGGTTCGTCTGGTGTGGTCGGGTTGATCGTCATACCCGATCTATACCCACGCCACGTCCGTCTAGCCGCGGGCGACAACGCTCAGCGGTGTGTGCGTCGAGCAACAAAAATTGCACGAGCTTCTACGTTGTGCACAGGTTTATCCACGGATTGTGACTAGTCCTTTTGCACCATTTCGGCGCGTACTCTTGGCGGTGCGAGCTCGTCCGAGCCAGGAAGCCCGCGTCCGGAATCCACTTATTCCCGGCCGAGCCGGCGCGTCAGGCCGTGGTCAGGTGGGGGAACGCCGGCGAGCGGTTCTGGAAGGACAGGATGCTCGGGTTCACGATGTGGCCGTCACGGATCTCGATCGCC
>JAUJOO010000011.1:32611-99529 GCA_030447585.1 Nocardioidaceae bacterium
CTGGAAGGACAGGATGCTCGGGTTCACGATGTGGCCGTCACGGATCTCGATCGCCCGGCTGATCGTCTCGTCCTGGGCCCAGGAGTCGGGTCCGCCCAGCACCGTCTCGACGAAAGGCAACAAGGCTTCGCTGATCTCCCACGTCGCAGAGTTCCACAGGTACGAAGGGCTGTGGTCGACGGCGTAGTAGACGATGTGGTCTCCGACCTCGAACGTCGGCTCGACGAACGACGTGGGACGAGCCCAGTCGAAGCCCATCCCTTCGTCGCAAGAGACGTCGACAATGAGGCTCCCAGGGCGAAATGCGTCGAGGTCGTCGGTGCGCAGGTAGATCACGGGCGCGTCAGGGTTCTGCAGGGTGCAGTTGACGACAATGTCGCTCTCCGCCAGGAATGGCGCCAACGGCACCCGCCCGCCGTCGGTGATGACCTCGATCGGATGCGGAGCTTTGTCGGCATGGTCAAACTGGATGATTCTCACCGAGTGGATCGGTGAGCCGACCGCGGACACGCTGCGAGTCGTCAGCACGCGGACGTCGTGTACCCCATGCGCGGCGAGAGCCGTCACCGCTCCGCGCGCGGTCGCTCCGAAACCGATGACGGCGGCGCTGAGCCTGCGACCGTAGTCCCCGGTCGTGCCGCACAGCTGCAGGGCGTGCAGGACGGAGCAGTAGCCCGCCAGCTCGTTGTTCTTGTGGAACACGTGCAGGCGGAAGCCGCTGTCGCTGGCCCAGTGGTTCATGGCCTCGAACGCGATCAAGGTGAGCTGCTTGTCGATGGCGAGCTGAGTGATGTCACGGTCTTGTACGCAGTGCGGCCAGCCCCAGAGGACCTGTCCGTCACGGAGCTCAGCCAGGTCACTCGGCTGAGGCTTGGGCAGCAGGACGACGTCAGCAGCCAGGATGAGCTCCTCCCTGGAGCAGATCCGGGCCACCAAGGGTTCGAGCTGCTCGTCGGACAGCCCGAACCGGTCGCCGTACCCGCGCTCGAGGATGACGCTGTCGCGGAGTCCCGCATGGATGCGATCGAGGTGGGCGGGGTGGATCGGCAGGCGGCGTTCGTCCGGCTTGCGCGAAGTCGCGACGATCCCGAGTGTCAGTGGACTCACGAGGCCACAGCACCCTCGGATGCCGGTGCTGTGCCCGTGCCGCGGTGACTTCCGGTCATGCTGACTCCGATCCGGAGCCGGGCTGGCTCCGCGCCGTCGAGGCTACGCCACCACACCGAGCACGCGTTCACGCCTCCAGGGCGGAGCCATCGGCTATCGGACAGGCCGGTTCCCGCAAGTCGGGGCTGGTGAGCCGGCGTTCTGCTACTGACCACTGACGCTGCTACCGGTTAGGGGCGGCAGGTGACGAACGGTTCCAGGCTACGGGCGGTTACCGGTAGCGACGGGCGACGTTGGCCTTCTGCGACTCGCCTTCCGTCCACCGTGAGATCCACGGCCCCGTGCCCTCTGTGAGGTCGACGATGCCTGCCTCCAACCAGCCGTACTCCCCCGTCAGCAGCTTGGCCACCAGCCGGCGGTCCGCGGCGTCGGTGTTGCTCCACAACGCGTCGAACAACGCGTCGACCCGCAGCCGCGCCTGCGCGCAGAAGATGTCGGCGAGCTCGTACGCCGAGTCACCTTGGCCAGTGTCTTGGTTGCGGAGCATCTCGGCGCGCGAACAGGCGGCCGCCATGGCGAACAGCTCCGCGCCGATGTCGACGATGCGGCCCAGGAAAGCCTGCCGGTACTCCAGCCTCGCCTGCCAGCGACTCATCCCGTAGAACGTCTGGCGGGCGAGCCTGCGCGAGCCTCGCTCGACATACCTGAGGTGCTTGGCGAGCCGCCCGAACTCGTCGTACGCCCTGGGGGTACTGCCTTTGCCGACGACCAGCTTGGGGAGCCACTTGGCGTAGAAGCCGCTCGCCTTGACGGCAGCCTTCGCCTTGGTGGGCACGTCGGCTTCGAGCGAGGCCAGGTCGCCGGCGGCACGCAGGTGGGTGTCGACCGCCTCGCGGGCGATCAGGAGCCGCATGATCTCCGAGGAGCCCTCGAAGATCCGGTTGATCCGCAGGTCGCGCAGCACCTGCTCAGCCGGCACCGCACGCTCACCACGGGCAGCGAGGGAGTCCGCGGTCTCGAAGCCGCGACCGCCACGGATCTGCACCAGCTCGTCGGCGATGCGGCATGCCATCTCGCTCGACCACAGCTTGGCCAGCGCCGCCTCGATCCGGATGTCTTTCGTCCCTGCGTCGGCGAGCTGAGACGACAGGTCATGCACCGCCTCCAGTGCGAACGTGGTAGCCGCCATGAACGACAGCTTGGTAGCCACGGCCTCGTGCTGCCCGACCGGCTTGCCCCACTGCACGCGCTCGCTCGACCACTCGCGTGCGATCTTGAGGGACCACTTGCCCGAACCGGTGCACATCGCCGGGATGGACAGCCGCCCGGTGTTGAGCGTGGTCAGCGCGATCTTGAGACCGTCGCCTTCGCGGCCGAGCCGGCTCTCGACCGGCACGCGCACCTGGTGGAACCGAGTCACACCGTTCTCGATGCCCTTCAGGCCCATGAAGGCGTTGCGGTGCTCGACGGTCACCCCTGGCGCATGCGCCTCGACGACGAAGGCCGTGATCCCACCGCGACCACTCTCCCGCTTCGGCACAGCGGCCATAACTACGAGAAGCTCAGCAATCACGCCATTGGTGGTCCAGAGCTTCACGCCGTCGAGGAGGTATGCCGAGCCGTCCTCTGTCGGCGTCGCCACAGTCCCCAGCCGTGCGGGGTCGGAGCCGACGTCGGCTTCGGTGAGCAAGAATGCGCTGATCGCTCCCTGCGCACACCGCGGCAGGTACTCCTGCTTCTGCTGCTCGGTGCCGAACATCTTGACCGGCTCGGGTACGCCGATCGACTGGTGGGCCGAGACGAGGGTGCCGATGCTCGGATGCACCGAGCCCATCAGCATCAAGGCCTTGCCGTAGTACGACATCGGCAGGCCTAGACCGCCGTACTCGCGTGGGATCTTCATCCCGAAGACGCCAAGCTCGGTGAAGCCCTTGACGTAATCGTCGGGGATCATCGCGTCGCGCTCGATACGTCCGGGGTCGAGGGTCTCGCAGTACTCTCGCAGCCGGGCCAGGAACGCCTCACCACGCTCGACGTCCTCGAGTCTGGCGCGGGGGTGCGGGTGGATCAGCGACAGGTCGAACCGGCCGAGGTAGAGCTCCTTGGCGAAGCTCGGCCGAGTCCACTCGGTCTCGCGCGCCGCCTCGGCCACCTCTCGCGCCTCACGCTCGCTGACGTGCGCCGTGCTCGTCGCCTTGACCTTGCTCTCCACCTCGGTGCTCACGTCGTGTCCTCCCGAACGTACTGCGGCTCCCGTTATGTTACTCGATAGTAAGAACGTCAGAACCTCCAGGTCTCAACCGGCAAGCACGGTGAGCAGCCGCGAGACCTCATCGGCCACTCGGTCCGTGCGGGTCGCAGATACGCTCGCGGGTCGACCAGCCGTTCGCAACCCGACCGGTCGAGCGCCCTCGCTGTGGTGACGCGGCCGAACAAGGCGGGCATATACTCCGGCGAGGAGTCGACGCGACTGTCTCGAGAAGAGGGTGGTCCAGTTGAAGACGAGAGTGGCGCTGATAGTCGTAGCGGTGATCGCGGTCGCGGTAGTGGTGGTGCTCGCTGTTTATGGCGGCGGGGACGGCGGTGGTTCGGGTGGCGGAGGCGGTGGCGGCGGCTACTGACGCCCGGATCCTGTCACGGCTGCACCTGAACCAGGGTTGCAGGCGGCGCACACCATCCGCGCGGAGATGCCCCAAGTGGCGGTGCTGCTGCTGTCCCAGTACGTCGAGACCGACGTCGCGCTGGAGCTGATCTCCGGTGGCGCCGGGAAGCTTGGCTACCTCTTGAAGGACCGCGTGTCCAACACCCGGGAGTTCACCGATGCGATGCGCCGCATCGGGGCCGGTGGCTCGGTCATCGACCCCGAGGTGGAACCCGACTCGGCCCGTCGGGCCAGACGAGACAACCCACTCGACGTACTCACGGACCGAGAACGAGAGGTGCTCAGCCTCATGGCGCAGGGCCGCTCAACACCACGCCCGGCTGTGCCGGTAAATGCCTTGCACCGTTTCAGACGGGTCCGTAGCGTCAAGGCCATGTCCATGTTCGTGATGGTTCGTCGTGGGCGGGCGGCCGACGAGGCGTTCACCGTCACCCGGACAGGGTGCACCGCGGCCGAGCAGCCGTCGGGACTGGGGATGGTACCGGCTCGAAGCTGAGTGGGCGGGTCGGATCGTCGACGCCCTCACCGGTCGCCGCCGGCGAGCTGGTCCTGGACATAGGTGCCGGCACCGGAGCCTTGACACTGCCCTCCTCGAGGTCGGGGCCCGGGTGGTCGCAGTCGAGCTCAACGAGCGCCGCGCGGCGGCTCTGCGCCAGCGCTTCGGCGACAAGATCACCGTGGTGCGAACGGACTTGCGTCGCCTTCGGCTACCCAGCCGGCCGTTTCGTGTCGTGGCGAGCCCTCCTACCGAGCGTGCAGCGACCTTGTCGCGCTGCTGTTGACGAGCGACCGGCTGCTGTCGGCAGATCTTGTGCTGCAGCGTGCCGCGGCGCACCGGCTGGTCGCGTCACCGCCCGGGCGGCGACACACCAGCCAGTACATGTTCGCGTTGGGTATGCCGATGCCGCGGCGGGCGTTCGTCCCCGCTCGCCACGTCGACTCGGTGGTGCTGCAGGTACGCCGCCGATGAAACCGTCCAGTAGACACGCCGACACCATCGCGAGCAGTCTGGGGTCAACGTGCGCGCATGCAGAGTGCATGTCCTTCATGCGGATTGCGTGTATGGTGTATTGATGCCCAGGTCAGTGCAGATCCGCGACGTGCCTGACGATGTTCACAGCGTCCTGAGAGCACGCGCTGCCGCTGCCGGTGCGTCGCTTTCCGAGTATCTGCTCAGGGAGTTGATCACGGTCGCCGATCGCCCGGAGGTGTCGGACGTCCTGCGCCGCGCCCGAGAGCGGTCCGGTGGCGCCCGAAGCAGCGACATCGTGGCCGCGATCCGCCGCAACCGAGACCGCCCCGAATCGGTGTGATCGTCCTCGACACCTCGTCCGCCGTCGCGGCGGTCGTGGGGGTGGATCCGGATTCCGGAGTCGTCGCGCGTCTCGTCGAGGCCCGCGGCTTGCACGCGCCACACCTCATCGATGTCGAGGCGTTGTCAGCCCTGCGAGGTCTCGTCCGGGGCGGCAAGCTCTCCGTGGACCGAGCGGCTGACGCCCGTCGTGATCTCGATGATCTGGTGATCCGTCGCTACCCGTTGGATGGGATCGCCGACCGCGTCTGGGCCTTGCGCGATGCCATGACGACGTACGACGCCTGCTTCATCGCCCTCGCCGAGGCGTTGGGCTGCCCACTGGTCACCTGTGACAGCAAGCTCGCGAACGCCAAGGGTCACCAGGCGGTCGTCGAGCTGTTCCCTATGTGAGCTCCAGTGGACCGCATGCCGAACGGTCACCACGCTCAGGTGGGCGGCGGGACCTGCAACCGGTCGAGCAGGAACGAGGCGGCGACGGCGAAGTCGTTCCATGCCACCTCCTCGCGCAGCTTCGGCCAGTCGATCTGCTCGCGCAGCGCCCGGGCGACCGGGATCACCGACGCCAGGTTGCAGTGGTGCTCGTTCAGCGCGTTGAGCTTCGACACCAGCATGTCGGTGGCGCTCAGCACCGGCATCCACACGCCGATAGCACCTCTACCTCGCCGGCACGCTCCAGCAGCGGCCCCTCGACCGAGACTCCGGTGAGCCGGAACAAGATGTCGACCATCGCTTCGTCGCTGAAGATTACGGCGCGCTACGGTGTCGCGTTGTTGTCGCGCTACCCGGTGACCGACTGGCGAGTTCTGCGCCTGCCGTCGCTGCGGGTGCCGGTGCCGCTGTGGCGCGGCCGTCGGCGACCAGTGCTGGTCAGAGACGAAGCGCGGGTGGCGCTGAGCGCAACGGTGCAGACGCCAGGCGCAGACGTGTTGGTGGTGACGACTCACCTGTCGTTCCTCGCCGGCTGGAACGTCATACAGCTCTTTCGCCTCTGGCGAACCTTGTCGACCAGTCCTGGACCGATCCTCTTGATGGGTGACCTCAACATGGGAGCGCGCCGGGCGTCGACGGTTACCGGCCTACAGCCGCTGGCCACCCATCCGACGTTCCCGGTCGACCGACCGCGTCGCCAGCTCGACCACATCCTGGCCCGTGACCTCGAGCCGCGGGGAGCTGGCCGCGCCCTTCGACTGCCACTGTCCGACCACCTGGCGCTTGCTGTCGACGTCGAGCGTCATCGGGATGCAACCTGAGCCCTGACCGACGGGAAGCGCTCGCCGCGGAGCTCGACTATGCCCGCGACGGGACTGACCATCCACCAGTCCCCTGACCTGGCCCTCGTAGGCAACAGAGATCGACGGCGGGCACACTTGACCGATGATCAGTCTCGACCTCGCCGGCCGGCTCCGGCAGGCGGGCATACCGTGGACACCCTCAGTGGGTGACAGGTTCATGATCCCTGATCGGAACATGGATGACGACGTCTTCGTGGTCAGCGACATGGTGGTCGAGGTGCGAGCTACCCACCGGACGACACTTCGGCTTCAACGGTACGACGGAATGGGCGTTGGACAGCGTCGCGCAAAACGAAGTGGTGTGGCTGCCCAGGGAGGAGCAGCTCCGCGCCATGTTGGCCGACGCATTCGTCTCGATGCAGGCGACACCGGGCGGTTTCGTCGTCGTGGTCGATCGTAACGGCCGCGAGGAACGGCACATCGACATCGACGCCGAGTGCGCGTACGCACGCGCCGTCCTGGCCGCTCGCGCTGCCTGAGGATCCGACTCTGGCGGCGCCAAGGCCCCGTGCCAGTCGGATCTTCTGCGCTCCGCTGCCTGAGGACTCAGCGTCAGTCCGGCTCGCCGATGTCCTCGTTCCACAGCTGTGGCTGGGCGGCGATGAACTCCTCCATCATCGCCACGCACTCGGCGTCGTCGAGCACGATGATCTCAACGCCGCGCGACCGGAGCAGGTCCTCGCCGCCGAGGAACGTCCGGTTCTCGCCGATGACTACCCGCGGGATCTTGTAGAGCAAGATGGCGCCGGTGCACATGTCGCAGGGGGACAGCGTCGTGACCATCGTCGACCGGGCATACACCGAGGCGGGCTGGCGACCCGCATTCTCCAGGGCATCGGTCTCTCCGTGCCGGATCGCGCTGCCCATCTGCACCCGCTTGTTGTAACCGGTAGCCACGACCCGACCGTCAGCCACGAGCGCTGCTCCGATCGGGATCCCGCCCTCAGCCCTCCCCTGCCGCGCCGCTGCGACGGCATGGGACAGCAGGAGCGTCGGATCCTGCGCGTCGAGGGTGTCACGAGGGTTCGTCATGGTAGCTCCTTCGACCGGGTGCTCAGCACGCCTCAGCTCCTGCGATAGGGCTGAAGGTATGCACCGGGATAGGTGAGGTTTCGGCCGGACAGGGCGAGCGCGCCGATGACGACGACGTACGGCAGGGCGATCATCACCTCGCGGGGTACGCCGGAGAACTCAGGAGTGATCACGAGCTGCAGCTGCAACGCGTCAACGAACGCGAACAACAACCCGCCAAGCACCGCGGCCACGACGCGCCAGCGGGCGAAGATGACCAGCGCGATGCAGACCCATCCCCGACCGTTCGTGATGTTGAGCGTGAAGGACCCCAGGATCGCCAGGGTCAGGAATGCGCCACCCGCCGCCATCAGCATGCCGCCAACGGCCATGGCTGCGTACCGGGTAGCCGCCACGGACACCCCTGCGGCGTCGGCGGCCTCCGGGTTCTCCCCCACCGCCCGCAAGCGCAGGCCGAAGCCGGTCGAGCGCAGTACGACGAAGACGACGGGCGCGATCACCAGGAATGTCAGGTACGTCAGCAGATACTGGCTGGCTAGCGGGATGTCAGCGAAGAGCTGCTGGAACTTCTCCACCTTCGGGACCGAGCCTGCGCCGTACTTGAGCCGGTTGATGAAGTCGCAACACGCGATGAGGAGCAAGGTGGTGCCGATGCCTGCGACGTGCTGGTTGACGCCCAGGCCGATCGCCAGCATGCCGACGAACAGACCGGCGAGCAGACCGATGCCGAGTGCGGCGACGAGCCCGGTCCACGCCGAGCCCGACTCGATGGCGACCAGGAAGCCACCAAAGGCGCCGGCGTACATAGTGCCCTCGATGCCGAGGTTGAGCAGTCCGGCACGCTCACAGATCAGCTCACCGAGCGCAGCGAGAACAAGCGGCGTTGCGATGGTGAGCATGGCGCCGACGAGGGCGAGGTAGGCAAGCTCCATCAGCTCGCCTGCTCCCCGGTAAAGCGCCCCGGCCTCAGCCGGAACTTGTAGCGGCGCAGCACAAGCACACTCACCACGGCAAGCAGCAGGGAGGCGGCGATGATGTCGCCCATCTGCGGCGGCAGCTGCAGGACGAGCGACGCGTTCTGTGCGCCGACGGTGATGTCGCCCAGCAGCAGCGCGACAAGCACAACACCGACTGCACTCAGCGCGCCGAGGGTCGCCACGACGATGCCGGTGTAGCCGTAGCCTCCGGACACCTCGTTGGTCAGCTGCTGCCCGACGCCGAGCACCTGCGACGCCCCACCGAGTCCGGCGATGCCGCCGGAGACCAGGGCTGAACCGAACAGCACCCGATTCACCCCGACACCGGAGAAACCGGCGGCAGCCGGCGACAAGCCGACCGCCCTGACCCGCAGGCCCGTGGCGGTGCGCGCCAGCACCACCCAGATGACCACGGCGATGACCACGGCGATGACGAGACCGAGGTGGACGCGGGCTCCGGGTGCGGCGGGCGGCATCTCGTAGCCGGCGCCGAAGTCGTCGGTCACCGGGAACCCGGACCCGGTGTTGCGCCACGGCCCGTTCAGCAGTCCCTGTACGCCGAGCAGCGCGACGGGGTTGAGCAGCAAGGTGGTGACGACCTCGTCGATGCGGAAGTTGACGCGCAACAGCGCAGGCAGCAGCGCCCACGCCACTCCCGCGGCGGCACCCAGCAGCAGCGCCACCGGCACAGCCAACGGCCCTGGGAGGTCGGGAAGGTAGAGCCCGGCAAAAGACGCGCCTACGGCGCCAGCGAGGAACTGGCCTTCCGCCCCGATGTTGTAGTAGCCCGACCGGAAGGCGACCGCCACCGCGAGACCGGTGAAGAGGATCGGCGTCGCGGCCAGCAACACCTCGGTCAACGAGCTGGTGCTCGTCAGCGGCGTGAAGACGTAGCGCTCGTAGGCCGCGGCCGGGTTGGCGCCCGCGGCCCGGATCGGAGCTGCCGTGGCGACGTACACCAGAGCAACGGCAACCACGACCAGCAAGGGGGCCAGCCACCGGGGCTCGCGTCCACGTTGGACGAGTTGCGGCACGAAGGTGCGCATCAGGCGGCTGCCTCGCCTGCCATCAGCAGGCCGAGGCGCTCGGGGGTGGCGTCCGCAACCGGTAGCTCGCCGACGAGCCGACCCTCGTAGATGACGACGATCCGGTCCGCCAGCGCCAGCAGCTCCTCGAGGTCCTCCGAGATCAGCAAGACACCGGCACCCGCTGCCCGGCGGGCGATCAGCTGGGTGTGCACGAACTCGGCCGCGCCCACGTCGAGGCCTCGCGTCGGTTGTGAGACGACGAGCGCGAGAGGGTCGCGTGACAGCGCCCGCCCCAGCAGCACCTTCTGCGTGTTGCCCCCCGACAGCGTCGCCACCGGGTCTTCGGGTTTGGCCTTGATCGAGAAGCGCTCGATGAGCTCGCTGGCATGGGCGCGGATGGCGCGCTTGTCGAGGAACGGCCCCCGGCGGAACCTGTGGAGGTCCTCGAGGACGAGGTTCTGCTCGACCGTCAGGTGGGGTACGACGCAGGCGTGTCGGTCCTCGGTGATGCGGCCGAGGCCGGCGGCGATCACGTCGGCGGCCGCAGCCCCGGTGATGTCGGTCTGGTTGACCTCTATCGTGCCGGCGTCCGGGTGGCGTACGCCGCTGAGCACCTGAACCAGCTCGGTCTGGCCGTTGCCGGAGACGCCGGCGACGCCGACGATCTCGCCGGGGTTGACGGTGAGCTCGATACCGTCGAGGGCGTTGCGGGAGGGCCCGGCCAGTCGCAGTCCCCGGATGGACAGGATCGGCCGGTCCACGGGGACGTCGAGTGCGTCGACCTCGAGGTCCGGCTCGTCGATCGAGCGAGCTGCGTCGAGGTCGGTGTCGTGCATCGTCTGGCGGTCGGAGCGGCGTACACCGACCGTGCGACGGCCCACCATGAGCTCGGCAAGCTGCGGGATGGAGGCACCCCTGGTCGCGACGGTGTCGACTATCCGCCCACGCCGCAGCACCGAGACGCGGTCGCTGATCGTGGTCACCTCCCGGAGCTTGTGGGAGATGAAGAGCACGCCCATGCCGGCGTCGGTGAGGCGGCGGATGGACCGGAAGAGGGACTCGATGTCCTGCGGCACGAGCACCGCGGTCGGTTCGTCGAGGATGAGCACGCGGCAGTCCCGCGACAACGCCTTGAGGATCTCGACCCGCTGCTGCTCGCCGACGCTGAGCCGGTCAACGCGGGCATCCGGGTCGATGCCGACGCCGATGCGCTCGGCCGCCTCGACAACCAGCCGGCGTCCGTTGCGCCTGTCCAGTCGTCCGACACCGGCGCCGGCGAGCAACACGTTGTCGGTCACCGTCATCGGACCGACCAGCGAGAAGTGCTGGGTGACCATTCCGATGCCGTGGGTGATCGCATCCGCAGGGGAGGTGATCCGCACCGGTTCCCCACCGATGGAGATGGTCCCGGAGTCGGGCCGGCTGAGCCCGTAGAGGATCCGCATCAGCGTCGTCTTGCCGGCGCCGTTCTCCCCGAGGAGGGCATGCACCTCTCCCGCTCGAGGGTCAGATCCACACCGTCGTTGGCGACAAGGTCGCCGAAAGTCTTGCGGATCCCACTCAACGTGACGAGCGGGTGCCCGTCACCGCGCGCCGCTTCTCCGGCCCCGCCGGCTTCTCCGGCCCCGCCGGCGAGTCCGGCCCCGCCGGCGTGTCCGGGTCCTGACCGGCTTCGCTCACTCGCCGACGGTCGTCGAGCCGGCGGGGGCGTCCTCGTTGACGGGCGTGGTGAAGCTGCCGTCCATGATCGCGGCCTTCTTCTCCTCGACCTGCTGGATCAGCTCCTCCGGTACGCCGCCAGGCACATCGGTGTTGATCGGCGCCAGCGACGAGCCGCCGTTCTTCATGAAGGAGAACTCCCCCAGGTCTGCGGGCTCGAGCGCGCCGGCGTTGAACTCCTCCACGACGTGGTTGACGGTGGGCCGCATGTCCCACACCAGGCTGGTGACGACGTGCTGCGGTGCCTCCTCATGCTGGTCGACCATCATCCCGATGACCGGCAGGTCCTTTTCCTCGGCGGCTTCGATGACGCCCGCCCGCTCGGCGAAGAGCACGTCGGCCCCTTGGTCGACTTGGGCGAGTGCGGCCTGCTTGGCGGTGGTCGGGTCGAAGAACGAGTTGATGAACGTCACCTTGACCGTCGCCTGCGGGTTGGTCTCCTTGACGCCTTCGATGAACGCGTTGACGATTCGGTTGACCTCAGGGATGGGCATGGCACCGACCACACCGATGGTGTTCGACGTGGTCAGACCCCCTGCCAGCATGCCTGCCAGGTAGGCGGGGTCCTGCATCCAGTTGTCGAAGACGGAGAAGTTCGGCTCGACCGGATCCTCCCCGGAACCGAAGACGAAAGCGGTGTCCTTGTTCTCCGCAGCGACCTCACGCACGGCGTCCTCCGCGGCGAACGCGTCACCGAAGATGATGTCGGGCTGCTCGGTCGCCACCAGGTCGCGCAGCGTACGGCTCATCTTGTCCGCCGAGTCGTTGTTGTCGGTGTGCTTGTAGACGATGTCGCCGGCCTCGTCGGCGGCCGTCAGCGCCGAGTGGATGGCGCCGTCCCAGGGCTCCTCCAACGGGGTCGCGAACACCCCGTAGACGAGCGGTGCGCCGGACTCGGCCGAGTCGTCGGACTCGCCTGTGTTGCCGCCACAGGCGGCCGCCACCAAGGCGAGTACCGCCAGTGCCGAAACGCTGGCGAACCGACGCGAGCGGTGTCTGCCGACAAGGTCGGCGAGACGTGGTCTTTGGAAACGCTGTGAAGTCATCCGGAGTTCCTCCTCGAGCCGATCGAGTGGCGTTCCCCCTCCCGGCATCCTGTCACGCAGCTGCAGCGACCGCTATGTCCGGCGGCGCCGGATGCCGAGCCGCGGCGGTGGTGTCACCGGTGCGTCAGGGTCGTCGCGTCTGGCCCGGACGACGAGGCGTCTGGGTGGTTGCACCGGGCGTTGCTCGAGATGACGAATGCGTCCCTCGAGGTTCAGCTCGCGGATCAGACGTTCGACAGTTGCCAGCAGCGCGAAGTTCAGCTCGGCGAAGGCCGTGTCGTCGCGCCGGTCGATCATCAACAGCTCGCTCAGCCGGGATCGTGCCTCCCTCAGCGCTTCGGAGCCCTCGCGGAGCCGGTCAGGCTGCGGGAGGCCCTGCGCGGGTTGGGCTTCGGCATGCAGAAGTAGTCCGAACGCACGAACGGCGGCGGCCAGCTCACGCAGCAGCAGGCCCACAGCTAGCAGCTCAAGGTCCTCTTCGAAGTCCTGAGGCTCCGAGCCGCGGGCTCTCCCGGCATCCTCCAGCGACCGGAACATGCTGCGGATGGAGACAGCGGAGTGCTCCAGTGCCTCCAGGCCATGGCGCAGCCCCGGCCCGACATCTGGGGTCCCGAGGGCTCGCAGGTTGAGCCGTCGGCTCTCCTCGGCCCGCAGCAGCGCGCTGCCGACACTTGGAATGTCATGGGTCAGCTGGCGGGCCTCTCCTAGCCAGTGCGACGCCCGGTCCAGCAGGCGGTCACCGGTCCGGAGGCCGTCTTCCAGGTCCGCGGCTGCCGCGTCCAGCAGACGGGCCAATGCCTCGATAAGGTCCCTGATCGCCTTGTCGGCGTCCGCGGTGGCAACCCGAGGCGGGAAGAGCAGGTTGGACAGGACGCCGACTCCCGCTCCCACGAGCGTCTCCGCCATCCGCTGCCAGGCAGCCGTCTCCGTGCTACCGACCCCGGCCCCGAGGACGAGCATCGCGCTGATCGGCACCTCCAAAGCGTTCCCCCCGAGTCGGAGCGCCTGTGCGATGAGGATGGACAAGGCGATCACGATGCCGAGGCTCCACCAGGACAGGCCGACAAGGGAGGAGAACCCCACCGCGACCCCCACCCCGATGACGACGGCGACCACTCGCTCGACACCGGAGGTGAGCAGACTGACGGGCGTGAGCTGGACGACCAGGANACGATACCCGCCGGTCCCCCTGCTTACACATCAGGCTTCCGCAGTTCGGGGCTCTTTCCGGACCCTCGCCGAGCTCAGGCAGCCGTCAACCTGCTTGCCCCTCTGACCACCCGCCGTACGAGCCGATGAGCTGAACTCCACCACCAGGCTCGGCGGTCACCTCACCACAGACCCAGGAGTCAATGCCGTCGTCGCGCAGCAAAGCGACAGCATCGTCGGCGTGCACCGCGGCAACCACGGCGACCATGCCGACGCCCATGTTCAGCGTCTGCTCCAGGTCACGCTCGTCGACCCGGCCGACGGCCTGCACGAGGCTGAAGATCGGAGGGGGGGTCCACGTCGACCGCGACACGACTGCGCTGACTGAGCCGGGAAGCACCCTGGCGAGGTTGGCCGCCAGACCGCCGCCGGTGATGTGCGACATGGCGTGGGTGCCGGTGCGCCGAGCGAGCGCCAGGCACGGCAGCGCGTAGATCCTGGTGGGCTCGAGCAACTCCTCCCCCAGCGTGCGGCCGAGCTCTTGGACCTGGCGGTCAAGGGACCATGCCGCCTGACGCAGGAGCACATGGCGAACGAGTGCGTAGCCGTTGGAGTGCAGGCCCGACGAACCCATGGCGATCAGTACGTCGCCCGGCTGGACCCGCTCGGCACCGAGCACCGCCTCAGCCTCAACCACGCCGGTGGTGGAGCCGGCCACGTCGTACTCGTCCGGCTCCAGCAGGCCCGGGTGCTCCGCGGTCTCACCGCCCAGCAAGGCGCAGCCCGCCACGACGCACGCCTCGGCGATCCCCTTGACGATCGCCGCAATGCGTTCGGGGACGACGCTGCCGCAGGCGATGTAGTCGGTCAGGAAAAGCGGCTCAGCCCCGCACACCACCAGGTCGTCGACGAGCATCCCGACCAGGTCGAAGCCGATCGTGTCGTGCTTGTCGAGGGCCGAGGCGATGGCGACCTTGGTGCCTACGCCGTCGGCACTGGTAGCGAGCAACGGCCGACGGTAGTGGCGCAGGGCCGAGGCGTCGAAGAGGCCGGCGAACCCGCCGATACCCCCGACCACTTCTGGTCGCCGCGCCTTGTCGACCCACTGCTTCATCAGCGCGACGGCGCGCTCACCGGCCTCGATCGAGACACCTGCAGCGGCGTACGCCGACCCGCCGCCGGGGCGGGCGGCTGCCTCAGCCACGCGCGACCGTCCCGCCGGTCAAGGCCTACTCAGCGCATCCGCCGCGCCACCGCCGGCGAGGGCCGCTGACAAGCCGTCTGGGCCCAACGGCGCGTCCAGCTTCGGCTCGAGCAGGTGCTTGCCGAGGAAGCGAGGCTCCGGCAGCTCCACCGGGTAGACACCGTCGAAGCAGGCCCGGCACAGGTCGTTCTTCGACACCTGGCTGGCTGCCACCAGACCGTCGAGTGAGACATAAGCCAACGAGTCCGCGCCGATAGACCGGCGGATCTCGTCAGTGCTCATGCCGTTGGCGATGAGTTCGGCCCGGGTCGCGAAGTCGATCCCGTAGAAACAGGGCCACTTGACGGGCGGGCTGGCGATCCGCACGTGCACCTCACGCGCTCCGGCCTCGCGCAGCATGCGCACCTGGGCCCGCTGGGTGTTGCCTCGCACGATCGAGTCGTCGACGACTACCAGCCGCTTGCCCTCGATGACGTCGCGCAGGGCGTTGAGCTTCAGCCGGATGCCGAGCTGCCGGATGGTGTTGCTTGGCTGGATGAAGGTCCGGCCGACGTAGGAGTTCTTCACAAAGCCTTGGCCGTAGGGGATCTTGCTCTCCTCGGCGTACCCGATGGCCGCCGGCGTCCCGGACTCCGGGACTGGGATCACAAGGTCGGCGTCGACAGGGAACTCCCGCGCCAGCGTCCTGCCGATCTCGGCACGCACCGTGTGCACCCGCTGACCGCTGATGAGGGTGTCGGGGCGGGCGAGGTAGACGAACTCGAACAAGCAACCCTTGGGCTCGGCCGCCGCGAAACGCCGGCTGCGCAGGCCGTCCTCGTCAATCGCGATGAGCTCACCGGGCTGCACCTCGCGAATGAAGGACGCACCAACGATGTCGAGCGCCGCTGTCTCCGACGCGACCACCCAGCCGCGCTCGAGCCGGCCGAGGACCAATGGCCTGATCCCTTGCGGGTCGCGGGCGGCGTACAGCGCGCCTTGGTCCATGAACACGAGGCAGAACGCGCCGTGCAGCGTTGGCAACACCTCCAGCGCCGCCTGCTCGACCGGCCGGTCGGGATAAGCCGCGAGCAGCGCGGTGACGAGGTCGGTGTCCGTCGACGCCTCGGTGGCCCGCAACTGCTGGGTCGGTACGTCGAGTTGGCCATTGGTCATCGCCAGCTCGTCGACCCGGCGGGCCAGGTCACCGGTGTTGGTGAGGTTGCCGTTGTGGGCCAGGGCTATCGAGCCGGCGGGTGTGGATCGGAACGTCGGTTGGGCGTTCTGCCAGACGCTCGAACCGGTGGTGGAGTAGCGGGAGTGGCCGACCGCCACGTGGCCGTTCAGCGAGGCGAGGGTGGACTCGTCGAAGACCTGGGACACCAGGCCCATGTCCTTGTAGACGAGGATCTGTCGACCGTTCGCGACCGCGATGCCCGCCGACTCCTGCCCCCGGTGCTGCAAGGCGTAAAGCCCGAAGTACGTCAGCTTGGCGACGTCCTCACCGGGCGCCCAGACACCGAAGACGCCACAGGCATCTTGCGGTCCGAGTTCGTGCGGATCAAGGTCAGAAGTGAGCCGTCCGTCGCCGCGAGCCACTGACGCAGTCTACGTACTGTCGGCAAGCTTCTGGAGCAGCAGCGCCTCGGCGAGGCACACCCGCTCGAACTCCGCCAGGTGCAGCCCCTCGTTCGCACCATGCGCCCGGGTGTCGGGGTCCTCGACGCCGGTCACCAGGATCGCTGCGGCAGGGAACATCTCAGCGAAGGCGGCAATGAAGGGGATTGACCCACCGACGCCGATGTCGACGGGCGCCGTGCCGTCCCACGCCTCCGCGAAGGCGGCCCGCGCGGCGTCGTACGCCGGGCCGTTGGCGTCGACAGTGAACGGTTGGCCGACGTCCCCGTCGATGACCGTCACCTGGACGCCCCAGGGGGCGGACTCGACCAGATGCTGACGCAGCTGGTCGAGCGCTTGACGCGCGTCGTCGCCGGGTGCCACGCGGAGGCTGATCTTGGCGCGGGCTGCGGGGATGAGCGTGTTGCTGGCGTCGGCGACCCGGGTGGCGTCGAGGGCGATGACCGAGATCGCGGGTTTAGCCCAAAGGCGATCGACGACCGAGCCGGTGCCGATCAGCTCGACTCCGTCAGCGATACCGGCGTCAGCTCGCAGCCGCTGCTCGGCGTACTCCAGGTCGGCGGCCTTGCCGACGGTCAGTCCGTCGACGGCGACATCACCGTTGTCGTCGTGCAACGTCGCGATCAGTCGGCACAGCGCGGTCAGTGCGTCGGTGGCGACGCCTCCCCACATACCGGAGTGCACGGCGTGGTCGAGAGCCCGGACCTCCACCACACAGTCGGCGAGGCCGCGCAGCGACGTGGTCAGGGCTGGAGTGCCAATCTCCCAGTTCGTCGAGTCGGCGATCACGATGACGTCACTGGCGAGCTTGTCTCGGTACGTCGACAGCAGCGCCTCGAGGGTGGGCGAGCCGACCTCCTCCTCCCCTTCGACGAAGACGGTCACCCCGACGGGCAGGTTGTCGCCGTACGCGCGGATCGCCGCCAGATGGGCGGCGATGCCTGCCTTGTCGTCGGCAGCGCCTCGGGCGAACAGGCGGTCACCGCGTTCGGTCGGCTCGAACGGTTCCGACGCCCACGTCGATCGGTCGCCCTCGGGCTGCACATCGTGATGCGCGTACAGGAGTACGGTTGGTGCTCCCGGCGGCGCCGGTCTGCGCGCAAGCACGGCCGGTCTCCCCCCGTCAGCCGAGACGATCTCGACCTCGAGCCCGGCGTCGCGGAAGAGGCCAGCCGTGGCCTCCGCTGACCGGCGTACCTCGTGGGCTCGGGCCGGGTCTGCGCTCACGGACTGGACGCGCACCAGGTCTTCAAGGTCGGCGCGAACCCCCGGCAACACCTGCGCCAAAGCGGCGCGCAGATCATGGGTCATGTCCGCGATGCTAGCCGCGCTCCCCGTTGCTATCCCCGCCCTCCTCGGGGTTTGCCATGCGTACGTGTCAGTTCGCATGTACGCATGCCAGATCCGCCGTGTAGAGCCGTGGTTTGCTGTGCAGACCTTCCAATGCGCAGCTTTGTCAGACCAGCGGGAGGTGGTCGGACAGGTTGGACCGCTCCCCCGACGCGTGTACGGCGCCGTGGCCGACCGCGTCGGCGAAGGTGAGCTGGCCTCGGGCCAGCGCGATCCAGGTCATCGCGTCGACCTCGACCACCGCTGGAGGGGTGCCGCGGGTGTGGCGGGTTCCCTCGACGCACTGGACCGCTGCGTACGGCGGAACTCGCACTTCCACGCTCTTGCCGGGTGCGCGAGCGGCCAGCACCGCGAGGAAGTGTTTGACCGCGGCCCGGACGTCAGGCCCGTCGGCTTGCCCACCAGAGCGCACCGCTTCGTCGATCCGGTTCAAGACCTCGCTCAACTCGGGGGCCGCCAACTGACGAAGTTTCCCGGCCATGCAAGCCACCCTAGGTCCGGAGCACCCCCTCCGGTCACCGCGCCCGTCGAGACGTCACATGGGGGCCGACAGGTCGGCAGGAACCGACACGTCGGCAGGAAACGGGCCGTTGGTGGTTCTCGGCGAAAAAAGCGGCGGTCAGCTCGTGTCGAGGGCAGCTGGCAGGGTTGCCGACCAGGCCGCACGCAGTTCGGCGAGCGGGATGCGGAACTCACCGTGTACGTCGAGGACCGCCTCTTCGCCGCGACTCTTGGTGAGACCAATCCGCGCGTGCGGGAAGTCGCGCGCCGTACACAGGTCGGTGAAACGGGCTTCCTGGTCAGCCGGCACGGCGACGATGACCCGAGCCGTCGACTCGCTGAACAGCGCGATGAACGGGTCGAGGCATGTGGGCAGGCTGATCGCGGCGCCGACGCCGTGCCGCAAGCACGACTCCACCAGCGTCGAGGCGCTGGCCGCGGCGTACGCCGGGCCGGCCCACCAAGCCCGAGAATCGGCCGAGGCAGGCCTCACCCAGGCAACGGAGCAGGGAGTCGTACCAGCACAGCTGCGGCTGCGCTGGGTGCTTGGGCTCGCGAACCTGCTCGATGCCGACCCACGTGGCGCCTGGGCCGTCTTGGAGCCGGCACTGACCACGATGGTCGAGAAAGGGGTCGGGGAGCCGGGATTCGTGCCGGCTGTTCCGGATGCCGTCACCGCCCTCGCGGCCCTGGGCGACCTCCCGAGGGCGAAGCAGGTAGCCGCCATGTTGGACCGTTCCGCCGCAGCCGGCCACCGGTGGGCTGCTCCGGCTCAGGCCTACTGCAAAGGCCTTGTCCTGTTGGCAGCCGGAGCTCCAGACGCAGGCGCGACCGAGCTGATCGAGGCGAGGGACTCCTTCGAGTCAATCGGGTTCAAGTTCGACGCTGCCCGTTCCACCTTGGAGGCGGGTGGGGCGCTTCGGCGCTCCGGTCAGCGGGGCGCGGCTCACGCAATGGTCAGCGACGCCGTACGACGCTTCGCCGCCATGGGAGCGAGCGCCTGGGCGGAGCGCGCCGAGTCCGAACTGGCTCGCGCCGGCGGGCGGCGTACCGGACAGACACTCACCGCTGGCGAAGAACAGGTCGCCGCTCTGGCTGCTGCCGGTCGGACGAACCGCGAGATAGCGGCCCAGCTCTTCGTGTCTGTTGCGACCGTCGAAGCCAATCTCACCCGCGCCTACCGCAAGCTTGGGGTAAGCTCGCGCAGCCAGCTCACCAGGCTACGTACAATGGCCGCTGAGTAGCAGGGGGTTGTGTTGTGGCGTCGAACGACGCATGATGCAATTACGAATGGTGAGATTTGTCCGTTTCGACCCAAGGGTGTGCGCATGTCTTCACGGCAGAGCTTCGCAAAGACGCTGGCAGGTGTGGTCACACTCTGCTTCCTGCTTCCCGGTTCGGTGCTGGTCGCAGACGGCGACGAGCTCGACCCGGTCCGGAACACGCCGCTGCCGTGTGAGAACGGCGAGTTGCCCGCTGACGCATCAGGGAGCCCGTTCCCGGCGCGGTCGGCGAAGCGGCTCGTGCACCTGGCCAACCGCTGCGGGATCGTCGGCACGGACGTCGAGTTCCAGTCCCGGCGTGACGCCAACGGCAAGATCCGCGACTACGCATTCCTAGGCACAATCGGCGGCGGTCTGCGGATCTTCGACGTCACCAACCCGCTGCGACCACGCGCAGCCGGCGGCAATCTCACCACCGGCTACCAGAACGACGTCCAGGTCAGGGGAAACATCGCGGTCCTTAGCTACGACGGTGTCGCCGGGCTGCCGGTGACGACTTCCACATGCCTGGCGGCGAACTATCCCGATTCGAACGGGCAAGGGGTGGACGTCTTCCAGCTGCACTACAACCCTGAGAACGCCGCTAACCTGAGCTCGCTGACACCGGCGTTCAGGACGACGACCAAGACCTGCTTTGCCAACCCGCCGGGCGGTGCCCACAACTCCACCCTCCACCCCTCCGGCAGGTTCCTCGCGATCTCGAACCCCAGCTCTGACTGGGCGGTCGACATCTTCGATCTGCGCAACCTGCCCAAGGGGGAGTTCTTAAACGCCAACCGACACCTCTTCCGGCTCATCGACGAATCGCGCAAGAACGCGGACAGGTGCCCGGCGGACGCCAGTTTCCGGTGCATCGTGATGAAACGACCACCTGCCCCGAACCTGGGCAGCAGCAGGCAGGACGTGCCGTACAACCAGTTCCAAACGACAGGCTGCCCGACAGCCAAGGAAGCGGCAGCTAACAGCGCTTGCGGCTTGTGGCGGCCGCATGACGTGTTCTTCTCGAGGGACGGCGACACAATGTACGTCGCGGCCCTGAACTCGACGTTCATCGTGAACGTCGGTGGGCTGCTGAGCGACGGCAGGGTGCGCACCAAGACGATCATCCCCAACTTCGCCTGCCCGGACGCGGGCCGGGCGGCGTGCGGCTCGAGCGACGCCACCGGGCTCGACAACACGCACAACGTGGAGCTGTCGCACCAGGCCGACACGACCGCGGACGGGAAGATCCTGGTTATCTCCGACGAGCGCGGCGGAGGTGTCATCAACACCGACTGCAACTTCGAAGACCAAGGGACGATCGGCGGCACGCACTTCTGGGCGCTGGCCCCGGTCCCCGGTCTCTCACGCACGGCGAAGGCGAGCGTCGCCCGGCCGGTGAAGCTGGGAACCTACTTCAACCCCGACCCGGGCGTTGCCTTCATCCCTGACCCGATCGAGGACGCTTTGCCCGGTCGGGCGGAGCGGGCCTGCACCTCGCACGTCTTCAGAATCGGCGGCAACGGGACCGCGTCGCCGGGCCCGATCGACGCGCGTTTCGACGGCGTCTCCCGATTGGCGCCGCGACTGATGACGCAGGCTTGGTACGGCGCGGGTGTGTGGTACATCAACTTCCGGTCGGCGTCGAGCGACAGCGACGGCCTAAAGAGGACCCGCGCAGCACCTGGGGCAACACCCGGGGATGGAACGTCCAACCGGGTGCGGACACCTGGTCAGCCAAGGAGTACAAGGGCTACATCTACGCCGGTGACATCGCCCGCGGCTTCGACGTCTACGGCTGCGCAACCCCCGACCAGTCCTGCGACCCGCTCGTCACGCTCACGAAGTTCGGGCCGCCCAGCGCAGAGCGCGCCACCAAGGTGCGGTTCGAGGTGTCGTACGACAACACCGGACCCGCAGCCTCCGACAACGCGCGCGGATCCGAGACCGGCTGCCGGCACAGCTGCGGTTCGTCTCCGCATCGAAGGATGGCACCTACAACCCTGAGACGCGGACGGTGACGTGGAAGCTGGGGTCCGTGCCCGTCGGTGAGTCGGGGACCGTCACGATGACCGCTAACGTGCGCTCCTCTGCCCCGGTCGGGAGCGCGATCGTCAACCAGGCGTTCTTCACCGGCGAGATGACCGTCTCCCCGCCGACTGCGGTCACGGTCACCTGGGTGACGCCATAAGACGGCTCGCCGCCTGACGCGGCATCCCAGCAGCCAGCGGCTGGCACTTGTGGTTGCCGACGTCGTCGTTGCGAGTTTGACTGAAGCGTGCCCTCCGACTCTGCGGTCAAGGACCCGCTGAAGACCTACCGGCGCAAGCGGGACTTCTCGCGGACTTCGGAACCGTCGGGCGACACCTCTGCCGCCGAGGTCGGTGGAGGCGGTTCCCGGCGGTTCGTGGTGCAGCGTCACCGTGCGCGCCGGCTGCACTATGACTTCCGCCTGGAGGTCGACGGCGTGCTGGTCAGCTGGGCAGTGCCGAAGGGGCCGACTCTGGATCCGGACGTCCGGCGGGCGGCCTTCCACGTCGAGGACCACCCACTGGAGTACTTCGACTTCGAGGGCGTCATTCCGGCGGGCGAGTACGGCGGCGGTGACGTGATCGTCTGGGACGCGGGTAGCTGGGAGCCGCACCAGGCCGGCAAGTCTGCCGATCCGGGCCGCGCGATCGCCGCCGGCGAGTTGCATCTCGACATGTGGGGAGAAAAGCTCAGCGGCCGGTTCGTGCTCGTCCGGACGAGCACGCCGGCGTCCGGCAAGGACGAGTGGCTGCTGCTGCACAAGCACGATGAGTACGCCGTCAAGGGCTGGAACGCAGAGGATCACCCGCAGTCGGTGCTGAGTGGGCGGACGAACGAGGAGGTGAAGACCGACCCAGACCGGATGTGGCGCTCAGACCTTCCCGCGGCCCGTGCCTCGATCGCGCTCAAGGCACCTGTGGTCGAGACGGTCGGCGCCGAGGAGCTGGCTGAGCTCGACACCCTGGCAGCTGGGGGACCTGGTGGGTGTACGGCCGCGAGCTGAAGGTCACCAACCTCGACAAGGTCCTGTTCCCGGCGCGCCCCGGCGAGGGCCCGGTCACCAAGCGAGACCTCGTACGGTACGCGGCCCAGATCGCACCCACGCTGCTGCCGTATCTCAGCCGCCGAGCTCTCAACTTGCACCGCTACCCCAACGGTGCACAGGCGAAGGGGTTCTGGCACAAGGAAATCCCCCGGCACGCACCGGACTGGCTCCCGCGGTGGCACAACCCCGAGGCAGCGGCTGACGAGACGCAGAACTATCTGGTCGTCGACGAACCCGCCGCCTTGGTGTGGGCTGCCAACTTCGGCGCCCTGGAGTGGCATGCCTGGACGTCGCGGGTCGACCAGCCTCGACGCCCGACCTATGCGCTCGTCGACCTCGACCCTGGGGACACGACCAGCTGGGACGACCTGCTGGTCCTGGCCCGCCTCCACCGCACCGCGTTCGAACACATGGGCGTCGTCGCCCGCCCCAAGGTCACCGGCCGACGTGGCATCCAGATCTGGGTGCCCATCGCTCCCGGCCCCGACGTCCGCGAGACCCGCGCCTGGGTCGAACGGCTGTCCAAGAGCGTCGGAGCCGTCGTCCCCGAGCTGGTCAGCTGGAAATGGAACGTGAACGAGCGTGCAGGTCTGGCCCGGCTCGACTACACCCAGAACGCGATCAACAAGACCCTCGTCGCCCCCTACAGCCCGCGACCTGCCCCCGGCGCTCCGGTCTCGGCTCCGATCGAGTGGGACGAGCTGGACGACCCGGACCTGTCGCCCGACGGTTTCACCATCCGCACCATCGTTCAGCGGATCGCCGAGAAAGGCGACCTGTTCGCAGAGGTGCTGCAGCACGCCCAACGATTGCCGGCTCTGAAGTAGCGAAGCCGTCCCGGGCCCGCGCGGAGCCAGATGTTGGTTTAATTGACGTGTCATGCGCTCTTCTACAACCAAAGTGACCCGAGGCACGGGTCTGGCCGCCGGGGCTGTGGCGGCGTTGGCGCTCACGGTCGGAGTCGTGCTGGAGGAGTCGCCGGACGTGATCGACAAGAGCACACCCGGCGCGGCTGACTCCGCCCCCGGCTCCCGCCTGTACTGGTCTCAAGTGGTGAGACCCGGCTTCCCCGACCCCTTCACTCGCCTTGTCGTAGCCGACTCGGATGGTGGGAACGTCCGAACGTTGACGTTTCCTGCCGGCGGCGTCAAAGACATCCACCCACGGGTCTCACCAGACGGCGAACGTGTGGTGTTCGAACGAGACGATCCCGAGGGCAAGGCCCACCTTGTGGTGGTCGAAGCCGCGGGGGTGCTGAGGAGCCAACGTGTTCTCGATCTGGGCTGCCTGGATCCCTGTCTGGAAGACCAGAGCCCAACCTGGACCCCAGACGGGCGACACGTCGTGTTCACCAGGGTGATGGGCCCGTTCAACCAGGCAAAGGGATCGGGTAAGTCTGCCGTGTTGTGGAGGTCAGATCTGCGGGGTGACCGTCTGGTGCGCCTGTCGGAACCGGGCATCGATGGGAGGTTCGAGGACTACGACGCCACCTTCGCTCCGGCGGGCTACATAGTGTTTCGACGGTTCAACAAGGCGATCAACCGGTCAGCGGCGTATCGGATGGAGGCTGACGGCTCCCATGCGCGTCGACTGACGCCTTGGTCTTTGGACGTCGACGCCGTTTCCGTCTCTCCCGCGCTGTCGGGGCCAAGCCGGAACCTGGTGGTCTTCGAGACCTACGGACAAGGCACTTTGATTGACTCTGCGGTAGCCACCGTGACAGCCGATCCCCCTGGCCAAAAGCCCGACATACGCTATCTCACCTCCCCCAGGCCTACCCTTGGGTCGTCGGGAAACAACAATCCGGCTTGGTCGCCAAACGGACGCAAGATTGTTTACGGTAATGGTCAAGGAGGCGACATCTTGACCATGCGGTGGGACGGCAGCAACAAAAAGACCGTCTCAGCTTCGCTCCTTCCGGAACTCCATCCGGCATGGGGGGCGGCGCCGTCGTAACGCACTTTCACATTGGGTGCGCATAAGTAGTCGCCGGAGCGATCTAGGTGGCGTGCCTCCGCGCAGCGCTACCTGGGCAGGGGCGGCGGTCAGGGCGGCTGCGGCGACGCCATCTCGGCGTGTACCCCGAGCAGCCGGACCTTGCGCTCGAAGTCGAACTTTGTGGTAAGGGCGGCCGCGGCGTCGGCGATCTGGGGTGGCTCGGTGGTCGGTCGCTCGAGGGTAAGGCTGCGTGTGCGGGTCTCGAAGGGTGCGTAGCGCACCTTGACAGTCACCCGGATGGCCGGTCGGCCTTCCGCCCGAAGATCCTCGGCCACTTGCTCGGCCAGTCGGCGTACCTCGACCTGCACCTGGGTCCAGTCGGTGAGGTCCTGCTGGAAGGTGGTCTCCCGGCTGCGCCCCCGTGCGACGTACGGCGATGCGTCAACCTGGGAGGAGCCGACCCCGCGCGCGAGGCGGCGGTACCAGGGTCCCATCGTCGGACCGAGCTCGGCCGCAAGATGGTGCGCGTCGGTCTCGGCGAGCTCACCGACAGTGCAGATGTCGAGCGCGACGAGGCGCTTCGAGGTCTTCTTGCCTATGCCCCACAAGGCATGAGTCGGTCGATCCGCCATCACGGCGTACCAGTTGTCCTGCGTGAGCCGGAACAAGCCGCGCGGCTTGCCGAAGTCGGTGGCGAGCTTGGCTCGTAGCAGGTTGTCGCCTATGCCGACAGAGCAGTGCAGCCCGGTGGCGCCGAGAACCGATCGTTGCACGTGGTGCGCGAACGCCTCGGGGTCGTCTGTCTCGACGCCGAGGAATGCCTCGTCCCATCCCAGCACCTGGACAACCGCGCAGAGCGACCGCAGGGTCTCCATCACCCGTGTGGATGACTCCTCGTACGCCGGCGCGTCGACCGGCAGGAAGACCGCATCGGGGCACTTGCGGGCGGCGGTGCGAAGCGGCATACCGGAGCCGACGCCGAACTCGCGCGCCTCGTACGACGCGGTGGACACGACACCGCGCTCGGTCGGGTCACCGCGACCGCCGACGACGACCGGGCGGCCGGCCAGCTCGGGACGACGCAGCACCTCGACCGCCGCGATGAACTGGTCAAGGTCCACGTGCAGCACCCACATCGTGGCCATGTCGTCAGTCTGCCGCTGGGTACAAAGAAGCCTCGATGGGATCCACTGTCTGGCTGCGCCCACCCTGTCGCCTTGCGCCAACCGCTCACTTCAGTGCGTCCAGGAAAGACACCGGGCACTGCCGGACAGGTGACATCGTGGGTGCTGTGTCCGAGTCCGAGTCCGAGTCCGAGTCACGTCGAGCACGTTTCGAGCTGGTCGTCCAGATGGTCGGCGAGCCCCTGCGCCGGTACGCCGCTCGTCGTACCGACGCTGAGACGGCACAAGACGTGGTCGCCGACACGTTCCTCGTGATCTGGCGTCGCCTCGAACACGTGCCCGAGGGCGGGGAGCTGCCATGGTGCTACGCCGTGGCACGTAACTGCCTGGCCAATGCCGATCGCTCCGCCCGGCGTCAGCGCGGGCTGGTGACGCGGATTAGTCGACTCGACCCGCCGCGGGTATCGGATGATGATGGCTCGCCAGACTTGCCGGACCCTGCCATTCACCGCGCGCTCACCCTGCTCTCAGCAGACGACCGGGAGCTGCTCAGGCTGTGGGCTTGGGAGGACCTGCGACCGGTTGAGATCGCGGTCGTGCTCGACACCACGGCAAACGCGGTGAGTATCCGGCTGCACCGCGCCCGCAAGCGACTCGCCGACCTGCTCGACGCTGACCCCGGAAAGCCTCCACCTGATGTCGGACACAAGCAGGTACGAGAAGGGAGCGGCCCATGACCGATGACCTCGAACGCCGCCTGCGTGCTGCCGATCCCGCGCGCTCGGCAAGCGTCTACCAACCGGCCGACTCCTCAGTTCGGCAACTGATGGAGGCGACCATGGATACCACCAGCAAACAAGACGAGACCCGCCGCCCGCGTTGGCTGCCAGCCGTGGCCGCCGCAACGGTCCTCGCGGTCATCGGCATAGGCACCTACACCGTCGCGACCGGCGGCGACAAGGATCCGGCCCCCACCGCCGTCGGCTCGTCGACCGAGACACTCACCGGTGGAGGTCAAACAATGGAGCTGTCTCTCCCACCGGCGGACCGTATGACGTCCTGCGTCGGCTACTCGGTCGACGTCCTGGCGGACATGTCCCCTGCCTTCTCCGGCACGGCGGTCGAGGTCGACGAGGACAGCGTGCTGCTGGAGGTGGACGAGTGGTACCGCGGTGGTGACGAGGACACAGTTGAGCTGGTAACCGCCGACGGAGAGTCGACCTCACTGACCGACGTCGTCGAGTTCACCGAGGGCGAGCGGTACCTGGTCACCGCGAGCAGGGGCACCGTGAACGCATGTGGGTTCACCGACAAGTGGAGCCCCGAGAAGGCTGCCGACTTCGAGCGCGCCTTCGACAAGTAGCAACATGCGTGTTCACTCTCCATTAGTTCTTTCCAACCGGTGTTGTTCGCCTCGGATGGTCTAGCATCGACCCCGACGGGGGAGGCATCGATGCTTCCCGCTCGACGATGACATGTCAGGTCCTCACGACTATGGGAGCATCATGCGAACCAGGCTCAACCTGCGACGGTCCATCCCGGTGGCCGCGGCGATCGCCCTCGCCGCCACGGGTCTTTCTCTCTCCAACGCCCCGGGCAAGCCAGTGTGGCGCCCCATCAGTCTGCCCCAGCCTCGACGCAGGCCGGAAAGCCCGGCAAGGCGGTCGACATCCAAGTTCTCAACGTGTCGGACTTCCACGGGCAGCTGGACCCCGTCAACAATGTCGGTGGCGCCGCCGCACTGAGCACCTACTGGCAGCGCGACCGAGCCGCCAACCGAACACCCTGCTGCTTACCGGCGGAGACGCGGTGGGGGCGAGCCCGCCGCTGTCGTCGTTTTTCGGTGACAGACCGACCATCGAGTTCATGAGCTACGCCGGCTTCGACGCCGACACGTTCGGCAACCACAACTTCGACAAGGGCCTGGACCACCTCCAGACGCAGATCGACCTGGCCGAATTCCGTTACGTCTCCGCCAACCTCGACAACGTCGAGGACAATCTGACCGGCGTGAGCCCGTTCGTCATCAAGCAATTCGACGGTGTGAAGGTGGCCGTGATCGGGGTGACCAACCCAGAGGCACCCACGCTGGTAGCACCGGGCAGTCTCGGCACGATCGAGATCACCGATCCCGCCGCTGCCGCGATGGAGGCACGCGCCCAGGCCAAAGAGCTTGGCGCGAAGGTCTTCATCGCCATCGGGCACCTCGGCATCGAGGGCAAGGACAGCAACGGGCAGCCGACGGGGCCACTTACGGAGTTCGCCTCGCAGGTGAAGGGCTTCGACCTGATCCTCGGTGACCACACAAACGTCAAGTACAAGAACGTCATCAACGGCGCGCTCGTGATCGAGAACCTCAGCAAGGGCTCCACGTACGCGCGGACCAATCTGCACTTCGACGTCCAAAGCAGAGACAAGGTCACCGCCACGTCGGAGTTCGTGGTGCCGGTCAGCAACGCAGTCGCCCCCGACCCCAACGTCGTGTCGATGCTGCAGCCTTACCGCGACGAGCTCAGCCGCCAGCTCGACGGCGTTGTCGGGGTCGCGACGGATGTCTTCCCGCGCGTCAACAACAACGAACGCATCCGTGAGGTGGCCCTTGGAAACCTGGTTGCGGACTCACTGCGCGCTGCGTACGGGACGCAGATCGCGTTCACCAACGGCGGCGGCCTGCGCTCGTCGCTTCCGTCCTCGTCCTACCTTCCAAAGGACAAATCGCTTCGTCGCCCAAGTGATGGCTACGCCGCCGGACCTCCGTACGACGTCGTGGTCGGTGACGCCTACTCCGTGCTTCCGTTCGGCAACCAGTCCCTGACCAGGACCGTCACGGGCAGCCAGTTGTGGTCGGTCCTCGAGCGCAGCGTCTCGAAGGCGCCCGCCGCCAACGGCGGGTTCCTGCAGGTCTCGGGCTTCCGCTTCACCTACAACTCCGCGCTGCCGGCTGGGTCACGGGTGCTGTCGGTGACGCTGGACGACGGCACGGTCGTCGTCCAGGACGATAGTAGGTACACGGCGACGACGAACGACTTCACCAACAGCGGTGGCGACGGCTACGTCGAGCTGGCGGACGGCCAGGGAACGACCCGCAACCTCATGGCCAACGACCTGCTCGACTACATCCGCGCCAAGGGCACCATCACGCCGAGCACGGACGGACGCATCGACGACCTGAACAGGCCCGATGCCTGACGGTGAGCGGCGTCGCGAGGGCGCTCGCAGAGCCGCTTCCGGACGGCCGGGCGGAAAAGGTCACCCTGGGCCGACGTCACCCGGCCGCACCACCCCCGCCTCATAGGCGAAGACGACCGCCTGTACACGATCGCGGAGACCGAGCTTCAAGAGAACGTGCCCGATGTGTGTCTTCACGGTCGTCTCGGACACCACCAGGCGCGCTGCGATCTCGGCATTCGACCGTCCTCGTGCGAGCTCGATGAGGACGTCCCGCTCGCGAGGGGTCAACGTTTCCACCACCGGTGGTGGTGCCAGGTCACGCGGCGGGAGGCGGGCGAACTCCTCGACTACCTTCCGGGTGACCGAGGGCGAGAGCAAGGCTTCACCTCGAGCAACCACCCGGATCGCCTCCACGAGCTCCTCGGCCGGTGCGTCCTTGAGCAGGAAGCCGCTTGCGCCGGCGCGTAGTGCCGCGTAGACGTACTCGTCGACGTCGAACGTGGTCAGCACCAGCACGCGGCCCGGGTGGTCTGAGGCCGTCAGCCGGCGTGTCGCCTCGAGCCCATCCATCACCGGCATCCGGATATCGATGAGCGTTACATCTGGAGACTTTCGCGCAACCACCTCGAGGCCTTCGACGCCGTTGGCTGCCATGCCAACCACCTCCAGATCCGGTTCACCGTCAATGATCGACGCCAGACCGGTACGCAGCATGGCTTGGTCGTCGACGATGACGACCCGGGTCGTCACGTTGCACCGAGCGGCAACCGTGCGCGGACGGTGAACCCCCCGCCGCTCGACTCGACGCCTGAGCTGACCGAGCCGCCGTAAAGCAGTACCCGCTCACGCATACCGACCAATCCGTGGCCCCCTGGGTCTGCCGCAGTCGGCGGCTGGCCGTTGCCGCTGTCGGAGACGCGGATGCTCAACTCGTCATCCGCGTACGCGGTTACAACGGTTGCCGCCGCACCAGATGCGTGTTTAAGGACGTTGACCAGCGCCTCCTGTATGACGCGGTAGGCCACCAGGTCCAAACCGACCGGCAATGGCCGTGGCTCACCCTCGACCTGGAACTCGATCTGGAGACCCGATTCCCGCATTTGGGCAAGCAGCGTAGGGAGGTCACCGAGACCGGGCTGGGGCGTGAGGCCAAGCGAGGTCTCCCGGGCCAGCAAGATGCCGAGCAGCCGCCGCATCTCCTGCATCGCCTGGCGGGCGGTCTGCTCAATGGCCTCGAGCTGGACGGCTTCCTCAGGGTGATCGCGCTGTAGCCGGCGGCGCACCGCTGCTGTCTGGACGACGACGACGCTCACCGAGTGTGCGATGACGTCGTGCAGCTCCCTGGCGATGTGCGCCCGCTCCTCGGCGAGCGCGTTCGCCACCAACGCCTCGCGGTCCTCTTCCAGCTCGGTGGTGCGCATGACCAGGGCCGCGTTCTCCTCGCTCCTGCTTCGCACCACCGACCCTACCGCCCATGCGCCGGTGGCGATGGATCCGACGAACAGGAAGTCGCCGAGGCCCGGACCGGCCTCGATGATGATCAGGGCCGCGAGCAGTGCCATCGCTGCGATCCATCCGGCTACCGACGCACGGCGGTCGCGGTAGGCGCCGACGGCATACAAGGCGAGGATCAGGACCATCATCACGTAGGCAGAGTCGAGCGGGTGTCCGGCGAGATCCATGGCGACAAGGATCGAAAAGATCAGCAGGCACATGGTGATGGGTGCGATCCGCCGCCACGCAAGCGGAAGTGTCATGGCGGCGGCGGCAAGCGCGTAACCCAAGCGGGGCTCATATCCGTCGACCAGCCAGGTCTCCAGCTGCGCTAGGACCAACGCGCCAACTGCCACGGCCGCATCAGGCCGTGCCGGTATGGCGCCTTTCGGGAGGCTGGTTCCTGCTTGCACCTGCGGCATGCTAGTCGGCGGTTGACAGGCGCAGCATCGACCGCAAGGACGAGCTGTCATGCCGTGTCTCGTCTCTTGGTAGGACGCCATAACAGTCCTCGCGCACGACGCGATGCGGCGGCCTGCGTCCCTACGTTGAGGGCCGGACGAGACCGTCCCCCACCAACCAGGGAGGAACCATGAAACCGAACCTAGCTCTGATCGCCACCGGCATGCTCCTGCTCAGCACGGCATGCTCGAGCGAGCCTTCCGGCTCATCCAGCGCGGCGGCAGCGAGCGCTGCAGACACCACGTCCGTCGCGACAAGCCCCGGTGCCACCAACCAGGCAGCGGAGCCGCCGAGGGGTGAGGACGCCGACCGCTATTGCACGATCACCAAGCGTCTGGAGGCGGCGGGTGAGGAAGCGTTTGCCGGGCTGGGTCGGGAGGCGTCCGCGGCGGACTACAAGGCGGCCGAGCGGGCCTTCGTGCTCAACAACGCTCGGCTGTTGGACCAGCTCGTCGCCGCCGCGCCGGGCACTCTGACGCCGCACGTTGAGACGTTGCTTGCGGCGATGCGTCAGCGGGGCGGCCTGCCAGCGAAGCACGTGGAGCAGCGGGACGCCACGAAAGCCGAAAAGCAAGTGCTCGCGTTCGAGAAGAAGCACTGCTGACAGGATTCTGCCGCCACACTGCCCCCGTGAGGCTGCGCGCCTGGGCGACTGCGATGCTCCGGCACTGAGCGGCGTACGCGTCGGCACACCGCCGAGCGGCTGACGACCAGAACCGACCGCGACGATCTCTAGCTGAGCCCGCGCATCCGTAGCGCGGCCTGTGTGCGGTCCTTGACCTGCATCTTCGCGAGTACGTGGGACACGTGGTTCTGCACCGTCTTGAGGCTCAGCGCGAGTTCGCGGGCGATCTCTGGGTTGCTGCGTCCGGCGGCGATCAGGGCGAGCACCTCCGCCTCTCGGGTGCTCAGTTGCGCGCCGTGGCCCCGCTGTCGTCCGTGCCCACCAGAGAGCACCCGTTCGGCGACGCCCGGACCGAAGACAGCTCCACCGGACGCCACGGCGCGGATAGCGGCCAGGACTTCCTCCTGAACGGCTCCCTTGAGCAGGTAGCCCCGAGCCCCGACCTGGAGGGCAGCCAGCACGCTGTCGTCGTCGTCGACCATGGTGAGAACCAGGACAGCGACCGACGGTGCCTGGGCGACGATCCGACGTGTCGCCTCAAGCCCGGGGACGCCTGGCAAGTTCAGGTCCATGAGTACGACGTCGGGGACGAGCTCGACGGCACGCCGGACGGCATCGTTGCCCTCGCCGACCGCAGCCACGACGTCGATGTCTGGCACCGTCGCCAGCAGGCCGCTCAGCCCGTCGCGAAAGAGTGGGTGGTCGTCGACCACGATCACCCGGATCACGACGCCGCCACCGGCTCCCGCGGCAGCCACAAGGCAACCGTGGTGCCGCCAGGCGTACCTGATCGGATGCTCAGCTGGCCACCGATCTCGGCCGCGCGCTCGTGCATCGTGGTGAGTCCGATCCCGCCTGGGCGCGGCCGCACCTCACCGGTGCCGTTGTCGCTGACCTGCAGCCGGATCCCGTCGTTCTCGACGGTGAGAACGACCTCGGAGCGGTCCGCGCGCGAATGCCTGACGACGTTGCTGAGCGCCTCCTGGGTGACCCGGTACGTCGCCACCTCCACGGCGGCAGGCATCTCGGGAAGTTTGTCAGGCAGTGACACCTCGACGGTGAGGTCCGCGCTCTGCGCAATCCGCTCGGCGAGCTGGGCCAGCGCTCCGTCGAGCCCCAGCTCGTCGAGGGCGGGTGGGCGCAGCCCTTCGACGATGCGCCGAACGTCCAGGACCGTCGAGGCGGCACCGCTGCGGAGCCGGAGCAGCTCGGCGTCGGCGTTCCTGCCTGCCGCGATGACGTTACGTACCGTGTCGACCTGGAGGGTGAGGCCGGCGAGCGCCGGGCCCAGCCCGTCGTGCAGATCACGGCGTAGCCGTCGGCGCTCTTCCTCCCGGGCGAGGATGAGGTGCTCCTGCGCCTCACGAAGGTCGTCCACAAGGCTGGCTGAGTGGACCACCCCACCGATCTGGCCGGCCAGGTCGTCAAGAAGCGTACGATCGGCTGGCCGTAGCTTCGGCGCACTCAGGTGGAGGGAACCGACCGTCTGTCCGTACGCGGTCAACGGTGTCACGTCGTACACCTCGCTCGGTGTGCCATGCACGGCCAGCGACCGACCGTGTACGTCGAGGATCTCGACGTACCCGAGCCCGAGCCCCGAGCCGATCTCTTCGGTGAGGGTGGTGAGCAGGCCCGGCACGTCCATGGCGTCGGCGAGGCGTCGACCCGTCGACGCGAGTACGTCAGCGGGCTGCGACCACTGGCCGTAGGTCAGCCGGTTCACGGCGCGCTGCAGGGTGTTGTGGATAGGAGCGAACGTCACCGCGACCACTCCGGCCGCGACCCAGGCAAGCCAGGGAGCCCCGCGGTCGCGAAGGAGGGCGCCGACCCCTCCGACCGTGATCGCGTACAGCGCGGCAACCACTGCGGACAGCGCAACGAACGTGACCGTGCGGTTGACGACCAGCTGCACGTCGTACAACCTGCGTTGCAACAGCGCGACCGCCACAGCGACGGGAATCGGCAGCGTAACAACTCCGAACATCCATGGCTCGATGGCCGGGGATGGGATGAAGGGGATCAGCAGCAGCGGAGCAGCGAACGCAGCGCAGAACCACAGCAGCTGCTGGCGGACGAGGTCATCTCCGGCGCGCCAGCGGTGCACGAGCCCGACGACCGCCACGACGAGAGCCACGGCAACCAGGAGCAGGCCGCCGAGCGCGAGCAGGTCGGCGACCACGGCGATCGGTTGCGGCAGACCGGT
This sequence comes from Nocardioidaceae bacterium, assembly GCA_030447585.1. Taxonomy (GTDB): domain Bacteria; phylum Actinomycetota; class Actinomycetes; order Propionibacteriales; family Nocardioidaceae; genus JACDHG01. The sequence goes on from JAUJOO010000011.1 coordinate 65,966, forward strand.
CGGGCTGTCCAAACCGGCCAGCCGGTAGTCCAGCGGGCTGGGCGCGAGGACCGAGCCGAGCCCGAACAAAAGGATGGCCGAGACCGCGAGGGTGACGGGGCGTCGTCCGCCCCAGGGGGTGCGGCCGTCGGGGAAGACCAGCGGAAGGCCGAGGATCAGCACCAGCCAGCCGAGTCCCCGCGCCGTTGTGCCGACGACCGCGAACCACTCGGCGCTCGTGGTCTGACCATGAGCGACCGCTCGCACCCCGAGGGCAAGGACGCCTTCGCCCAGGCCCCAGATGCAGCCGCCGACCAACATCAGTCGCCCGACCGGATGGCCCGGCCGGGCGAGGCTGATGGTGATGGCGACCAGCGCATAGGCGGATACGACGAGGAGAACGGCCAGCTCGTTGACGGGAGCACCCTGCCCCCGGGCAAGCAGGACGGACGTCAGCGCACCGGCGACACCGGCCAGTCCGGCCAGTACGACGCCGACGATCCTCGCGATGCGCATCCCGCCATATCGTGGCACAAGGTCAGGCACGACGACCCGCTTTGGGGGCGTTCTCAGCAGGCCTAGGAGACGTCCGGACGGTGGCGCAAGAGGCAGACAGCGACGCCGACCCACCACACCAGCCAGACCAAGGTGCCCCAGTCCTGCTGGCCGATCGCCGCCGCCGGAACTGACGCTACCAGCAAGGCGCCGGTGAACAATCCGCCCCAACCGACCCAGCGGCTCATGATCCGGTCCTGCCTGGCCGCGATGGACAGCCCGATGGCGTGGGCGCCCAGCAGGGAGAGGCTGAGGAAGTAGCCGAAGATGCGGATGTTGTTGATGGCGAACGACGTGTCCAGGTCAAGGCCGTGCTGAGCGCCGTACAGTGCGGCTGCGCCGGCCGGAAAGCCGACGGCCATCGTGACGGCGACGTAGCCCATCCCGGCCATGAGCGCGGTCTGCGCCGCCCAGCGGCCGACTTCGGTACGGCGACCGACCGCCCGCGCCAGGAAGACGAGAGCCGGGATCAGCAGCACGAAGGCCAGTGTCTCGACCATGCCGCCGGCCATGGTGCGTGCCATGTTGCCTTCGACGTAGCCCTCCTGGATCCCTTTGGTGCCGTCTTGGAAGAGCGGGCTCTCGGCGAGCGCGATGCCCGCGAGCATGAGCACGACATGGGCCAGGGCGAAGCCACCGGCGGCTCGCCACAAGGCTCTAGTCGGCTGGTCGGCGGTTGTCTGGTGGTGCTTCACAAGAGTCGTACGCGAGGCTGTCTGGGACATGGTCCCTCCTGTCTGTTCGGGGGCGGACACGGTCACTCCGTGCTCCTGCCTCCGAGCCTGATCGCTGGACGTCGGCGGGTCATCGGGCGGCTTCCCGCAGGGTTCGGGAAGAACTCCCGGCACATCGGGTGGTGGGGTCGTTTGAGGCTTGCCCGCCGCATGACGGCACCGTCGTTGGCGATGCCCGACGTGACCATCCCCATCTGGACTGGACTCGCCGCGACGTCATCCTGCCGATCACGACCCGTACGACGCAGTGCCGACGGACCGGATCGACGTCCAGGAATGACCCACGGCTCCTTGGTTGGTTGTTCAGGCTTCGTGCGCTCGGCGGTAGTCCTCGTGGATCTCGACGGGGATGCGGCCCCGATCGGACACCGGATAGCCCTGGTCGAGCGCCCACCGGCGTACCTCGGGAACGGTCGGATCCCGCGACGGCAGCGGACCTGCTGCCGGAAGGCCGTCAGCGGCTGCCTCCGACATCCGCTCCTCCGCGAGTGCGACCGCGGCCGCGCCCAGGAACCGGAACGTCCACTCCTCGGCAAGCGACCTCGTCTCGCAGAACACGATGGGGACGTTCGGCCACCGCACCTGTGCCTCGGCGAGCCCGTCGGCCACGACTGACGGCTTGACGAACTCGAGCTTGAACACTTGCGAGTAACGGTCCTCGACGACGACGGCGCCCCTCGGCAGCGAGGCGAGCTCCCCGAGTAGGTACTTGAGCTTGCCGCTGGTCAACGTCGACACCAGGTCGGCCAGGGTCTTGCGCTCCACGGAGGCGATCAGGCCGGTTTCGTCGACGAGGCCGTAGTCTCCCGCGGTCAGCGCCGCTCGCCTGGTGGTGGCCTGCTGGTGCGAGAACGAGTAGGCGTAGCGCTCGTGGCTGTCGACGACGATCTCCAGATCGACCAGCCCGGACGCGCGGGCACCGGGGATGGAGACGTTGGGCCGCGCCTGCTTGGCGGTCCGGGCGGTCTGCCAGAAGATCGCCTCGCGCCCTCCTCGGATGCGGGTGATGACGAACTGCGAGCGGTTCTCCCTACCCCGGTCGAGCACGAGGTCGATGGCCGCGCCCCGCCGTACGCAGGATCGAACCGGCACACGGTCGACGACGTCGGCGTCGGCCGGCCAGTCGGTGGCTCGATGGCAGTAGACCTTGCTGGTGCGCGGCCACACTTCTCGTGCCTTGAGTACGACGCCCTGGGCGCCCAGCGGGATGCGAACGAGATACGGCAGCGTCGACCCCTCTTCGGGATTGCGCGCCACCACGAAGTCGTCGTACACACCACACATTGTGACCCGGCCGGCCGCATCCCGGCGGCGACCTGCCGCAATCGGGCAATCCTCCGCTTCGAGGGCAGGACAACCTGGAGCTTCAAGGGCAAGGCGACCCGCCGGGTCACCGCGTCATGCTGCTCTATCACGGTGACCGGCCACCGCCGCGTGAATTGCCGCTAGCCGGTGAACCGCCACTTCCCGGCGACCTCTGGGCAACCGGTCGGGGAGCAAGGCGAGCTGCTCGACGTAATGGCCGAGGGTCTTGCGGTGATCAGGGATCGGCATACCGCGCGGCGACACAAACACCCAGCGGCCCGGACCACGGCGCCTGGTCCCACCTGGGTCGACTCCGGTGGTGATGTAGTAGCCGTACTCGTGCACGAACCAGTGGTGCTGTTTGCACAGCGGTATCAGGTTCCAGAGATCGGTCACCCCTCCTTTCGACCACCACCACACATGGTGGATGTCACATCTGGTGACGGGGATTGAGCAGTTCGGGTAGGCGCAGGCGTCGTACATCTGCTCGATCGCCTTGTTGAGGCCGGCGTTCGTGTGTCTGCAGGATCTGCCGACGTCGAGAACCTCACCGTGCGGATCGGTGATGAACCGCGTCATCACCGCGTCGCACGACAATCGCTGAGCAGATGCCAGCGGCACTCGTCCGAACCTCTCCAGCAGCGGTCCGGCGCCCTCGACAGCCGTGAGCTGGTCGAGGGTGAACGTTACGTTGACGTGCGGCTTCGTGCGGCCGTGCTGAGGCAGCTGTCCAGACTCGAGTCCCAGCAGGACGATCTCGCTGAATGCGTCGGCCCGGCGCACGTGCCAACTGCGCTCGTCGCCGCTGGTGCGTCGGGACTTCGCTTCAACACCCTTGACGAGCGCCGCGGCAGTGATTTTGTCGATCATGGCGTCGACCTTGACCAGGTGGCCCACTGGATGCAGGTCGAACCGCCGATCTGCCAGCGCGGCCACGAGCTCCTTGTCTCGCTCCGGGGCCTGGACCTCGATGAGGTGCTGTGCAGCCAGGCGGACCTCGTCCGGTGAGGCGCTCGCGGCCAGCTCGACAAGGATCTTCTCGTAGGGGTCGAAGTCGGCGACGCCGAGTCCGGAGCGGGCGCGCGCCTTGAGGATCTCGCTGGCGTGTGCGCGGCTGACCGTCCCGGACCCCAGCGCCGCAGCCGTCGCCTGCATCTCCCGCAGGCCGCGAGACTCGTGGACGAGAGTGGACGCCTCCCGGCGACCCAGCCGCGCCGCTGGACCGCGCAGCCAGGACGCCGCTGATGCGGCGCCATCGTCGACGTACGTGCCGGCCGCGTCGAGAGCAGCCACCTCATCGAGGAGGACGGCCTCGAGCTTCGCACGCGCCTTCATCAGCTCGCTGATGCGTTCGCCGGCGGACAACGCGCCCCGCTCCACGGCCGGCTGGTCAGCCAGTTCGGAGAGCGCCTCAATCACCCGCCTCAGCGGACAGCGGACGAGCATGTTGATCGCCGACATTCTGAGCGGAGGATGAGCGCCTGTGGCCGCCCTCCGGAGCCCTCGTGGACGAGACGTCGGGCGCAGGTTCATGATGCCTTCGTCTGCCTGGCGCCGTCCGGACGGCTCAGGGGGCCGATGCCTTCCGGGCCTTCGCGGGGTCGCCAAGAACGTCACGAGATCCGAGCTGCTGGCGGCGTTCGGTGACGATACGACGGCGGTGCTGGTGTACGACACCGCAACCATTCCCGTGAGCAGTGCCCCGGGGGCGGACCTTGCAGGTCTCGGCGGGCGGATCTCGCCCATGCGGATCATCTTCGACAGGACACCTTTCGAAGTCGCCCGCCAACGGAGCGCTAGAGCCATGGCCGCCGACGCACAGTGACAAGCCTCGCGGTGCTTCCCACGCGGCCAGCCGAGGGTATGACGACCAGCGACCGCGCCTGGGCGAGAGCGCTTGCCACGACGGCGGCAGTTGCCGGCGTACTCACCGAACTCGCACGGCTCCCTTTCGGCACGCAATCCATAGGCAGCGCCCGGCAGACTCAACCGGTCATGGACCGACGACCAACCCGAGCGGCGCCAACCGTCGTCTCAGGGTTTCGTCGGCAGTGAACAACTCGTCGCCCAGGCGCTCGGCCAATGCCACGTAGAGCATGTCGTAGATCGGGTGCTCGTCGTAGCGGCGGGAGAGGTCCCAGGCACGGTCTCGATCTGCGGGTTTGTCGACGAGGCTGATGGGAGCTGCCGCAGCCGTTGATAGGCGTCGTCGGCCGCGTCTCCGTCCCAACGATGACGTCGGCATCCCGTGAGCAGCGCGTTCGCCACCTCCTCGACAAGGAGTCGCGGCGCGTAGAGCGGGGCCCCGACCTTGGCCAGGTGGATGAGTAGCTGTCCCGCGGGTTCCTCCGGGTCGACATCGGGCGCGACCCAGTCGACCACGATGCTGGCGTCAATGACCGGCATCGCGCTCGTGGCCGCCGCCGGAGCCAGTCTCGCGCTCGTGGCCGCCGCCGGACCCAGCCACGCGGGCGTTCTCGCCTCCAGACCGAGCCTCGCGGTCTGCCATGACCAGGTCGCGGGCCGTCTTTGCAACACCACTCGGTTGCGACCGCCGCGCCTCTGCCGCCCACTCGCGCAGCGTCGGCTCCCGGCCGCCGAGGGCGGGTTTGCCACTCAAGCGAAGTACGTCGTCGCGCGCGACCAGCAGACGGCGGCCTTGTCGCTGCGCCTCGAGGCGCCCACTCCACACCCACCGACGAACCGTCTCCGGCGTACGTGCTGCCAAGCCGGCCGCTTCTCGTACATCGATCATCACTACACTATCGCGGCTCCGCATGATGTGATTTTACTACACCATGAGTACCACCGACCGACTCGATCCCAACTTGCAGCATCGCGTCGCGGTGATGTTTCAGCGGAGGGCCCGAACAAGCGTCAGGGACGCCGGACATGACCTCCGGCGTCCCTGACGGACCTGATCGTGTTGGCGCTTACTCCCGACCTGTGTAGCGGAAGATCCACAGCCCGCTGTCGCGGTCGCTCATCAGCAGCAACGGTCGCGCACTCGAGTCGGGGCCAGTCTTTCCTTGCTGGAGCGGTGCAACGCCCCAGAAGTCGTTACCGCCACCACCGATGAAGTGACCGGCCTCAGTGATACCGCCCGGGCCGAACTTCAGCACCCGCAGGCCGGCGTCGTACCACGACGCGTAAGCCAGGTACTTGCCCGCGCGGGGTCGGTTTTGACCTCGTGCACCGTGAGGTTTCCGAAGCCGGTTGCGTACGCCGGGTCGAGCGCCTCGGGCACCGCGTAGGTGTCCTGCTCGACCAAGGTCTTCCCGTCGTGCTGGTGGATGTAGCCCCAACCGTCGAAGGTGTTCCTCGCCGAGACCGACTCGCCGAGGGTGCCGATGGCCGGCATGTCGCCGCCCGTTGCGATGTCAGGGCCGGCGTAGTTCGGGGCGTCGTTGAACAGCAGGTGTGACGCCCGGTGCCCGATGCAGATGGCGGGGGCCGTCGGGGTGTAGTTGTGGCCCTTTGAGCCGCAGATGAACGCGTCCGGCAGCAGTCCGTTGCGGGTGCCAGCGTGGCTCTGCGCCACGATGACGCCGTCGTATCCGGCCAGCTGCCCGGACTCGGTCTTCTTGGAGAAGAAGCACACGCCGCGGGTGAAGACGACGATGTCGGCTCCTGTCGACTCCGCCGACGGGACCTCCGCGCGGTCGCTGACCCCGTGCTGTCGGTGTCCTCCTCGCAGCCACTACCGCCGTACACCGTCGTGCCGGCCAGGCCGGACTCCGGCAGTGGCGGGGTCCAGCTGAACGAGCCGGCGCTGTAAGCGCCCTGGTTCGCCCCACTGGTGATCTGGAACAGCGTCCGCGACGACGAGAAGTCCTCGTCGCTGGAGAGTAGGTACTTGCCATCGGAGCTCCAGTAGGACTGGTGCGCGTTCCCCTCGGCGATCTGGAAGCCAGTCTCCGGGTCCGGCGAGCTGAAGTCGGAGTCGGTGACGAACACCGGGTTGGCCGGGTCGTCCACGTTCAGCAGCACCTGGCCGGCGTCCCAGTAGGACACCGACATGAACCAGTGGCCGTCAATCTTCTGGACCTGCATGTCGTGGTGGTTGACGGTCTCGCCGTTGGCGTAGGAGCCGTACGCCCCCGGCCAGTCCTCGAGCCCCCGCTCGGAGAGGAACGTCGGGTTGCGCGGGTCGCTGATGTCGATGATGTCGACATCCTTCAGCTCCTGGTTGTCCTGCAGCGCGACGTACGCCTTGCCACCGTCGGCCCACCCCTGCACCGAGTGCGTGGTGTGGAACGTCTGGTTGCGTACCGCTGGGCTGGCGTCGCCGAAGTTGGCCGTCAGGGGCTTGGGGCTGGTCGGGTCGGTGACGTCCCAGATGGACACCCCGCTTGGCGCGGGCAGGTTGCCGTTGCAGGTCTCATTGTTGTGCACGAGCACGTCGCCGGTGAACGCAGGCGTGGACATGTGGAACACATGCACGCCCTCGCCGACGTAGCTGTTGGGGTGGGCGGGGATCCAGGCCACCTTGACCGGGTTCTCGGGGTCACGTACGTCGACGACGTGGACGCCGCCGCCCTGGCTGCCGGGGTTACGGCCGGTGCACTCGGGGTGGAAGGCGCCGAGGTAGGCGTACTTCTTGAAGGCGGCGACGTCGCTGATGCCGCCGTCGACCGAGGTCAGGTTGTCGACCTTGCCGATGAGGCTGACGTTCTTGCTCGACGCAGGGAGATGGCCGCCGTCACTGCCGTGCTGGTCGTCGTGGTGGTAGTCGTCATCGGAGCTGACCGGTCCGTCAGATCCTGGGTCGGGGTGGCCGAACGCGGCCGGCGCGAGCGTTGCGCTTGCTGCCAACATAAAGAGGGCGGTCGGGACGACCGCGCGACGGGTCAGTCGCATTCCTGCCTCCAGGCAGAGTTGGGGCTGGTAAGCCGAGGGTGGGTGCAACCGGCACGATCCGCACCGTGAGCGCATCATAAGGGCTCACGCATGGTGACACAACAACTTCCTTGAGTTGGAGTCACCCGTTATTGGCTGCCTGAAGCGAGCCTTCCTTTGATGGGTGCCCCGCCCATGCGGTGTTCCGCTGTAACAGACGCCGCACCCAGAGTGCGTCGAGCAGCACCTCACGTTGACACCTCCAGCCCAGGGACTCGTGCAGACGCGCTCAACCCATGGGCTCGCCGACACCAGCTAACGGGCACCGGGCCGGTAGCTCAGCCGCCACCGGGCATGACGCCGGCGGACAGTGGAGTGGAGTGTCGGCGCCACACGCGCCATTCGTCGCCGCGACGCCTCCAGATGTCGCTGATGACGAAGACGCCGCTGCGGTCTTGGCCGAGGACGGTTGCCCGCATGCGTACTCGCTGCAGCACGGCCGCGACATCGCCGTCGACATCGACGCGTTGCTCCTCCACCTCCCACGAGTGCACGACGTAGTCCTCGAGCGTGTCGAGCCACCTATCGCGTGGCATCTCGACAGGTGTCGGCTGCACCAGTACCAGGGCGAAGTGCTCGTCAAGGACGCGTTCAGCGGTGGAATGGTCTCGTTCGTTGACGCAGCGGCGGAAGTCCGCCAACGCCGCATCAAGGTCCTGACCTGTCATGACGCCGATGATGACATCTCCAGCTCCGGCTGGAGCAAGATTCGGCGGTCCAGCATCCCTACTTTGCGCCCGAGCGGCGATCCGGGCCGGTTCCGCGCGCGAGCTCATAAGCGAACACCGTGAAGAACACAGTGGTGAGTACGGTGCCCCATACCGCGACGCTGGAGAGGCCAAAGGCAAGGAAGCCGGCGATGACGGCCAGCGGGCCCCACCAGCGGACCAGACCAGCCCGCCAGGCTGCCACCGCAGCCAGCGGAAGCCCGACGACGAAACCGAAGATGCCGGGGGTCACGATGGCCGGTACTCCCCACATGCCTTCCATCGTCTCGGCCACCTGCGCCGTGGTCTCTACTCCGGCGACCTGTCCGATGGCGGAGTCGTAGAAGTCGACGAACAACAGACCCGGCAGGGTGGACAGACCCACGAAGCCGATCAGAGCTGCAGCGTTCGCGAGCCAGACGCCTCGGCTCCGGACCAGGCCGGCGATGAGAAGGGTCGGCACCATCCAGAACGAGTAGGCCCAGTGGAATCCGAACGACTTGAACTGCAGCGGCTCGGGGTTCTCGGCGTACGCCTTCCACAAGACGACACCGTCTTGCCCGACAGCGGGATCAGCGGAGGCACCCAGGACGGCGAACAGGCCGGCAAGGACTGGTGACGCGACGAGGAACCACCGGCGGACCATGAGGCCGGCGCTGAGGCGCGAGGGCTCCGTGTCGGCATTTGACCGAGATCCGGCGTGGCTTTGTTCCGAGTGCTGGAGAATTTGGTCCTTGGCGGAGCGGCTGGTCATGCAGGGTCTCCTTCGACGTTGGGTCCTGCCAGCCTGCCTTTGCGCGACCTTTCGGCGCATCGGCCTGCGGCCTGATTGCCTCTCAGTCGGAGGAGGGATAAGCGGTTTGTTCATCCTCACCCGCCATGATCAGACCGCTCTCGTAGGCAAAGATGACTGCTTGCACACGGTCGCGCAGACCGAGCTTGGCGAGCACGTTGCTCACGTGCGTCTTCGTGGTTGCCTCCGAGACAAATAGCTGGCGGGCGATGTCGGCGTTGGACCGGCCGCGCGCCATCAACCCGAGCACCTCACGTTCGCGGGGGTCAGGGAGGCGAGCGCCACGGCCCGCCGTGGAGTAGGAGCCGGCCGCCGTACGAAAGTGTCGATCACCCGGCGCGTGACTGCAGGGTCCAACAGGGCGTCCCCTGCTGCCACCACCTGGATGGCGGCGAGCAGGTGCTCGACTGGGGAGTCCTTCAGCAGGAACCCCGAGGCGCCGGCTCGCAGGGCCTCGAAGACGTACTCGTCGAGGTCGAAGGTGGTCAGGACCAGAATTCGCGAGGTGGTGCCCTCGTCGACCAGCCGACTCGTCGCGGCAAGGCCGTTCAGCACCGGCATCCGGATGTCCATGAGTACGACGTCCGGCTGCTGCCGGCGTACCACTTCCACCGCCTGCTCGCCGTCACTGGCCTCGCCGACTACGCGCAGCCCTGGCTCACCGTCAAGCAGACTGCGGAAGCCGGCCCGGACCATGCCCTGGTCGTCGGCGATGACCACCGTCAGCTCCCGGTCGGTCACCCGAACTCCCGGACCGGCAGCCTGGCATGCAGCCGGGCACCTCTCCCCGGTGCCGGCCCGAAGTCGACGGCGCCTCCGTAGAGCGCGACGCGTTCCCGGATACCCATCAGTCCATGGCCGCCGTCACCGTTCTCGCGTGGGCCCACACCGTTGTCGTCGACGGTGATCTCGACGGCGGTGGGTTTGTACAGCAGAGCCACGGACGCCCGCTCCGCCGAAGCGTGCCGTAGCGCGTTCGTCAGCCCTTCCTGGACGATGCGGTATGCCGCCAGGTCCACCCCGGGAGGGAGCTCGATCCGCTCACCGGTGACGCTCAGGTCGACCGGCAGACCAGCCGCGCGCACGTGCTCCAGCAGCCGGTCAAGCTCTCCCAAGCCAGGCTGGGGCGTTAACGAAGGGGACTCGCCCTCCGCGCGCAACACCCCGAAGAGACGCCGCATCTCGGCAAGCGCCTGGCGGGCGGTTGTCTCCACCGCTGCGAGGTCTCGCGCTTCCTGGGTCTGCTCGGGGCGCAGTCGACGACGTACCGTCTGGGTCTGGATCGTGACGACGCTGATCGAGTGGGAGACGATGTCGTGAAGCTCACGGGCTATCCGGACCCGTTCCTGCGCGGCGGCGGCGGCGTTCTCGGCGTCGCGCTCGCGCTCGAGCTGGGCGGCACGGTCGATGGCCTCAGCCGCGCGGGCCGTTCGCTGACGCACCGTCACCCCAACCCCCCATGGCCCTGCGAGGAAGACAAGCGCAGCCCCGACGTCGCTCGGCTCCAACCCGTCCAGGACCATCGCCGTGATGAACGGAACACTGACCAACCCCAACCCGAACCAGCTCCTCGGTGGGTCAAGCTCGGCGCCGAGCGTGAAAGACACGAGCACCATGGCGAGCAAGGTCGAGAACTGCCCTTCGGGGTTGATCGCGATGTTGCTCGCCATCACCGCGGCTGCGACCGAGAGCGGGTACCGGCGTCTCCACGCGAGGGCGGCTGACGCTGTCCCGGCGAGCGAAGCGTGCAGGACCGGTGAACGGACGGTTTCACTGAACAGCGCCTCGGCGAGGCTGCCCAGCACGAACACGGCAGCCACCAACGCGTCGCCGACGGGCGGTAGCAGTCCAGTGAGTCGTGCGCGTCGCCTCGGCGCCGCCGCTGCAACAGGTGCCACGTACCTACGCTAGATCTGTGGCCGGACTCGGCGCATCGTTCTTGCGACGGAGAGGCTGCCTCCGGGCTCGCGTCGGCGGTTAGCCCTTCCCGAGTTTACGCTGCGGACGCGGCGTACGAGCAGCAGGTGCCCCCGGGGCTTGCGGCAAGGTATGGACATCGAGCGTGAGTAGGCAGTACCGAAACTGGGCCGCATCGCGCTGGCACGCACGATTGCCTGTTGACGCACACCGTGCCTCCGGCCAGCATGGAGCGGTGCTGGCCGTGCGGCTGTCCGAAAGGTGGGTGCGATGACCAAGAGTGCGAGCGAGCTGGTGAGTGAGGCTAAGTCCCAGGTCGAGAACTTGGATGCTGACGCTGTGGAGACGGAAATCAACTCAGGCCAAGCGGTTCTTGTTGATGTGCGCGATTCCGAGGAGCTCGCGGCGAACGGTCGAATACCGGGCTCGGTGCACGTGCCCCGAGGAATGCTTGAGTTCCGGGCTGACCCGAGCAGCCCGTATCACCAGGAGCCGTTCGATCCTTCACGGCGCATGATTCTTCACTGCGCCAGTGGCGGGCGATCGGCGCTCGGCGCGGCCACCCTCCAAGCCATGGGCTACAGCAACGTGGCCCACCTCGATGGGGGCATCAAGGCGTGGAAGGAAGCGGGCAAGCCCGTCGAGTGATTTGCTGATTGTGGCATCAGTTGGACAGCGGCTCTGCGACTCTGTTCTCCTCAAAAGGGGCCACAGCTTGACGTGGATTCAGTGCTGGACAGCGGTCCGCTCGGTGGTTTTGCGCCGTGACGTCTCGTGGTCGGCTAGTCCCCACCGCACGGGCGATCATGAATAAGGCGACCAGGACGTGGCAAGCCCGGCGATCTCGCCGGACTTTATCGCGAACCCGGGTGCCTTGAGACGCGGCCAGCGCGGCCGAGCTGAGGCAGCACACCAAACGCTGCAGTCGCAAAGGGTTTGAATTTTCGACCCGATCCGTCGCTTCTTCAGCTTGGTCGGCGAGCAGCCCCCGGCCTTTCGGTGTAGAAGCGAGGCGGCGTCTCCGGACAAGTTCTGATGGCGGGTCAGACGGTGTATGGGGAGCGGAAGAAACCGCTCGGGTCGACATTTGACTTGATTCGACGAAGCCGCACAAGATTCGCGCCGTAGTAGTCGGCGAGTGGCCGACCGGGTTCGAGGCGGTTCACGTAGGCCCCGGCAGACTCCGACTCGATGGCCTGGTGAGCCGTGTTAACCCAGTCTCGGGCATCCTGCACCGCCTCTGCGGAGAAGTCGGACGGGAAGCGGACGTGCCACTGCAACTCCGCAAGGTGGTGACGCCATGGAAACGCGGTCGCGTCTGGCGAGAAGTCCGTCACTGCGCCTGTGAGCGGGTCAAGGGTGACGCTGGATACTGTGCCGCTCACGGCCCGACGCTCAACGAGGGCTGGTAGCGCCTGCGCCATGGTTTCACCGATCGTCGCCACCACGTCGCTCCCGGAGACAGTAGCTCGGCGGGTGTCGTCGATCCCCCACCGAAGTACCTCACTGCATCCATAAAGGACTTCCGTGAGGTGGACACGCTGGTGGCGTCGACGCCGATCGCGCGCTGAAAGGCGAGCGCTTCGTCGTCTTCGTCTCCAGGTTGGCAGCAGCCACCGAGGCGTGCTCGCAGAGAGCCATCCTCGGCGGCCTCAAGCCGCATGTTGGCCCAGACCGACCTGGGCATCACCTGAGTCCTGGCCGCCCATCCCCGCACCCGCATGCTGATGAGCACGATGGACATCGACATCCGGGTGGCCGGCGAGCCGCCATGGGACTTGGCCGAGCACGAGCAGCTCATCCCTTCGAAAGCAGCCGAGCTGGTCACCGCCGGGGCACAACTGTCTCGCGAGGAGTCCTACGGTGAGCACCTTGGTCTTTCGTGATGCTCGACCCGGAAGGCAACGAGTTCTGCGTCGCGTGATGCTGCATTCACACTGACCGGCTGCGCTGCCGGCACAACGATCCAGCCGAGGCGAAGCGCAAATGGCGCTACTCGAAAAACTGAGGCCTGCGACCCGGCGGTGCAAGGGTCTCGCCGTACTCGTGATCGCGGGCGCCATCCCACATCGCGCTGCCCTCTCTCAAGCAAAACGCGACATATCGGGTAATGCCGGGCTGAGGCAACCTTATTACCTACTCCAACGTGACGGCGGGAATATTCACGGCAGCGCCAGAGGGAGCAATACCGACAATTCCGGGAATATCCCAGTTCTCAGATCACGGTGTGGTAACGATCCACCTCGGAACTCGGTGCTCGGTTGCTGGTTGGTCAAAATAGGGCGGCGCAACGATGCTCGCTCCCATACTGGGTCTTGCCCGTCGCGTCACCACCCCGCACCCAACAAGAAGGATGGCTCTTCCGTGAGGCGCACTCCCCTCCACGGCAGGCGCCGGGCGCTCTGCCTCGTCGCTGCCAGCAGTTTCCTCATCGCAGGCTTCGCCGCCTCCTCTCCCATTTCGGCGAACGCCGCTCCACCGAGCGGTCCGAAGGCGGAGCACGGCGACAAGAATGTAAACCACAACAAACGTGCTCCGTGGACCGTCAAGCAAGATGCTCTGCGACAGAAGGCGCTCGAGAAAAAGCTTCGGGGTGCCAAGAGCGCCCAAGGCGACATCGCCAAGCTCGGCAAAGGACAGTACGTCGAGCTCGCGCGCGAGGGGACGGACAAGATCTTCGTCGTCCTCGCCGAGTTCGGCGACACCCGACACAGCGCATACCCCGACACCACGGCGACCGGACAGCCGGCAAGCGACGCACAGCGCTTCGAAGGGCCGCTGCACAACCAGATCCCGGCGCCGAACCGGGCGGTGGACAACACCACCCTGTGGCAGCCCGACTACAACCGGGCGCACTACGAGGACATGTACTTCAACCGGATGGCCAGGTACTACGAGACCCAGTCCTCAGGCAGGTATTCGGTCGAGGGTGACGTCACCGAATGGGTCAAGGTGCCGTTCAACCAGGCTCGCTACGGCCGCGACTACTGCGGCGGCATCGTCTGCAACAACACCTGGTTCCTGATCCGCGACGGGCTGGCGTTTTGGACCCAGCAGCAGCTCGACAGCGGCAAGACGATGGCCCAGATCAAGGCATACCTGGCGACGTTCGACAAGCAGGACCGCTACGACTTCGACGGCGACGGCGACTTCGCCGAGCCCGACGGCTTCATCGACCATTTTCAGATCGTGCACGCGGGCGGTGATCAGGCCTCCGGCGACCCGATCTACGGCAGCGACGCCATCTGGAGCCACCGCTGGTATGCGGCAGTGAGCCGCGGCGGTCCGCACGGGTTCCCAGGGGTGAACGTCGGCCAGGGTGGCACGTCGTCCGGCGTCGCCATCCCCAACAACCCGACCGGCACCTGGGTCGGTGACTACACCATCCAGCCGGAGAACGGCGGACTCGGTGTGTTCGCCCACGAGTTCGGCCACGACCTCGGACTGCCGGACCTTTACGACACCTCCGGGAACACCGGGGGCCGAGAACTCCACCGGGTTCTGGTCGCTGATGTCCTCCGGCGCCAACATCGGCGACGGCGGCCCGGACGGCATTGGGGACCACCCCACCGATCTGGGGGCGTGGGAGCTCTTCCAGCTGGGCTGGCTCGACGCCCAGGGCGACCAGGGTCCGTTCTACGACGTCGCGCGTGCCGGTGAGAGGTCATCTCACCAGCTCGGTCCCAACGTCCCGGCGACGAAGAAGAAGCAGGCCCTCTTCGTCGTGCTTCCGAACAAGAAGGTGGTCGACGACATCGGTGACCCGGCGAGTGGAAGCTACATGTTCTACAGCGGATCCGGTGACGACCTCAACAACACGATGACCAAGACGGCAGGCATCAGCGGTGGTGCGCTGACCGCCAAGGTCCGCTACAGCATCGAGGAGGACTGGGACTACGCGTTCGTCGAGGCCTCGAAGGACGGCGGTGCAACCTGGCTGCCGGTGGCGACCAACCTCTCCGACACCAGTGGCGACCAGAGCGGCTTCAACACCAGCAAGACCGGGATCACGGGGGTGTCGGCCGGTTACGCGAGTGGTGCCTACGTCGACCTCACCGCGACGCTGCCCGCGGGCACGAACGCGCTGCGGGTCCGCTACCAAACGGACGGGGCAGTGGCCGACCCCGGCTTCCTGATCGACGACATCGCCATCGACGGCACCCTTGTCGGCACGGCGGAGACTGACACCGAGGGCTGGGCCTTCGACGGCTTCCGGCGTACGACGGGGCTCGAGGAGAGCAGCTACTTCAACGCCTACGTCGCCGAGAACCGTCAGTACGACCTGTACGACCGGTCGCTGCGGACGGCGTACAACTTCGGGTTCCTGGACAGCCGGCCTGACTGGGTGGAGACCTTCCCGTACCAGGACGGCTTGCTCATCTCCTACTGGGACACGTCGTTCGGCGACAACAACGTCGGAGAACATCCCGGCGGCGGGCTCATCTTGCCCGTGGATGCCCACCCGACGTTCCACCACTCGTACGACGGCCACCTGCTCCGGCCGCGGATCCTGACGTTCGACTCAACCTTCGGGCTGGAGCGCACCGACGCGATCACCGTGCACAAGAACAGCCAACCCACGACGATCCCGTCACAGGCTGCTGTCTCGGTGTTCGACGACACGCAGACGTGGTGGTACAGCAGCGACGAGCATGCGGCCACCGGGTCGCACGTTGGTCGTTACCAACCCGGCTGGTACGGCGTGGACGTGCCCAAGACGGGCACGACCATCCGCGTGGTCAGCAGCGCCAAGCACGGCAATCAGCTCAACCTGCTGGTAGCACCCAAGTAAGACAAGACGCAGCACTGGCCCCGCCGACCTTCAGTCTGCGGGGTCCCGGTGCGTCCAAGCCTTGTCAGCCACGGGGGAGCTGGCCATCAGTACTTCAGCGACGTCGACGCGTACGACGGCCGCCTGGTCGCCGTATGGCAGGACAACCGCACCGACGACGCCTACAGCCGCCGGCTGCCGATCGGGAACCGGTTGGACACGCGTGGGGGGGCGGTGCCCCCAGGAGACGACGTGGTCGCCACATACGCGGCAGTCTCGACGAACGGCGTCGACTGGCCACCGGTCGGCGTGGTCTCGTCACAGACACATCAGCCGCGAAAGGAGCGGACATTTACGGCACGTCGCTGCCACTGGACTGAGAGAAATTGCGAGCCAGCCCGGCGTCGTAAGCCGCGAGCGCCCGAGGAAGCAACGCCCGCCACAGGTGGCGGTACACCCATCCGGGTAGCCAGCGGCTGCGCTCCTCATGGGCAACTCGGCCGCGAGGATGGACGAGCCACGGTCGTGGCCCGCCGTCGTAGCTGACGGCGTACTCGATGTGGCTCAGGTGCTTGACGCTCTTGTAGCCGTACTGCGCCGGCGCGGTCAGTCGTAGCGGGCCGCCGTTGGCGGCGTCGAGTGGAGCGCCGTCCAATGCCGTGGCCACGAGGACATTGTCGGCGACCGCGTCGTCGAGTCGCAGACAGGCGCGATACCCGTCGAGCCCGTGGAACGTGACCCACGCCGCGCGGGACGACGGCGCAGCCAGAGCGACTAACCTCTCGTGCAGGTCGCGGAAGCGGACGCCCTCCCAGCTGATGCCGACAGCGCTCCAGGTCATCACGCAGTGCAGGTCACTCGTCTGCCTGATGCGAGTCAGCCCATCGGCGAGCTGTGGCCATGTGACCTGCTGAGGCCGACGCACGGTGCCCGTGACGGTGACCACCGGCAACTCGGGAGCGAGGACGGACCTGCCGGCGTACTGAGGTTGACCGAAACGCCTCCACGGTCGTTTGCGCTGACCGGCCGGGAGGCACTGACTACTGATTTCGGTGCGGTTCACTGCGTCCCCTTTCCGGCTTACATACGTACCGTACGGTCCGGTGTGACGGGCTTGGAAGGTGCTCCCGCCAGGCCGCCCCACCCCCGGGCGGCATCACGACGGCGGGCGTTGGGCAGCCGCTCCCGTCGCGACGCGTCGCGGCGTGACGGCGGCGGCGCTGACGAGTCCCCCGACCGTCGCGACTGAGCGCGGTATGACGCCATGAGCGCGTCACGGTCCGGCTCGAGGTAGCGCACCGCCTCTCGGATGGTCACCCCGGAGACACGGAAGATCCGAGGCTTAAGGAACCCGGCGACAGTCTGCGGCTGCCGTTTGCCGGCTTCGCGCAGCACCCAGCCGATGGCCTTGCGGATGAAGAACTGCCGCTCCTCGAGCATGGCATCCGCGAGATCGCAGAATCGGTCCCAGCCGTGGAACTCGCCTTTCCGGCCGAGCGTTTTGAGGTGGGCCAGCAGGGCGGAGCGGCGTACCCAGAAGTCTTCGTCGACGCCCCACCGCCGCAGCGTGGTGTCGACAACCGGGTCGTGGGCCCCGTTCAGCACGATCGTCGCCGCGACGTCGCCCGCGAGGCCGTCCACGAGTGCCCAGGTGAAGGAGTCGCGGACCAGTGGCTCGATCATGCCGAGGTCGGTCGCGACCATGGTGGCCGCGTACTGCTCGAGCACTCTGACCGCGAGCATTCGACGCTCGTGCAGTGGTGACGCCCACAGCTCAGCGGCCAGCGTGAACACCGTCGAAGTGTCGAGGCCGGGATGCTCGCGGCGGATGCGCTTGGCGAGCGCCCGGATGGTCTGGAGAGGTGCCCGCATGCTCGAGCGAGCTCTTGAGATAGGCCTTCTCGTGCACGGCGCGCTCGTCAGTGCCGGCCGCTCGCAGCTCCTGCTCGGCCGCCGCGGCCACAGCGGTCGGGTCGAGTTGGTTCAGGCGGGGTTCCGCGTTGGGCACGGCCGGAATCCTGCCACGCCTGCACGGCGGTACATCTGCGGCGGCGACACGGAGGCACGGCGGCGGGGCGACGCGCATGGCGGCGGGGAGCGAAGGCTCAGTCGTGGATGAGAGCCAGCGCAGCCGCCGCTCCGGGCGGCCGGAGCCACAGCGTCGCCGCCGTGGCGATCGGCACCCACACCGGTTGGTACGAGTTGCCCGGCGCGTTGCGGAGCTGCTCGGGACCGCCGAGCGACAGCTCTTGTTCGGTGGAGACCTTGGCGAGGTAGAAGACCTGCAGGCCTTGCCGGTCGACCAGCCGCTCTAGAGACACGTCGAGCCCGAGCTCTTCCTTGACCTCTCGCCTGGCGGCGTCTTCGGGGACTCCCCGGCTCTATCCCTCCGCCGGGGACAGCCCAGTAGTGCAGACCTTTCTTCTTCCGCTCGATGAGTGCGACGGACCCGTTGGCGCTGAGAACGAAGACTCGTGCCCGCTGCGGTCGACGTGCCTCGGAGAACGCGCGCGAGGCGGGCTCCTCGTTCGGAAACCCATCTGACTGGGCGGTTCACGTCGCCGGCTCGCGATCGCCGTACCCCTGTGTGGGCTTCGTGTCTGGTTCCACCGGTCTACTCGTCAACTGGCGGCGGCGGGCCGACTTCGCCGGCTCGCTGATCGCGTTCGGCCCACTCCAGCAGCGGCTCGAGCGAGAAGACCGCGTCGTCGATGCCCTCGTGGAGGTCGCCGAGCTTGGCGAACCGATCAGGCACCGTCGATATGGTGCAGTCGTCGGGCTCGACGTCGTCGACCTCGTCCCAGCTGATCGGCGTCGAGACGGTCGCGTTCGGTGTGCCGCGGACGGAGTACGCGCGCAGGCAATCGTGTGGTCGCGGGCGTTCTGGTTGTAGTCGACGAAGAGCTGGTCGGGAGCGCGGTCCTGCGCCACCAGGTGGTGGTCACGTCCCCGGCCGACCGGCGTTCGACCTCGCGCGCGAAGGCCAGGGCTGCCCGGCGTACGTCGGCGAACCCCAGCGCGGCTCGATCCGGACGTAGACGTGCAGGCCGTGACCGCCGGAGGTCTTCGGCCATCCGACGGCGCCGAGCTCATCGAGGATCTCGTGGCTGACGTGGGCGGCGCGCCGTACCGTGTCGAACGCGCACTGCTCCATTGGGTCGAGGTCGATGCGCCACTCGTCGGGGCGCTCTGTGTCGGCGCGGCGGGAGTTCCAGGGGTGGAACTCGACGGTGGACATCTGCACCGCCCAGATGACGTGGGCTAGCTCGGTGACGCACAGCTCGTTGGCGTGGCGGCCGTATCGGGGGAACTCGACGCGGACGGTCTCCATCCACGGCGGTGCGCCGTGCGGCAGGCGCTTCTGGTGAACCTTTTCGCCGGTGACGCCGTCGGGGAACCGGTGCAGCATGCAGGGCCGTTCGCGCAGCGCCCGCACGATGCCGTCGCCGACGCTGATGTAATAGTTGGCGAGGTCGAGCTTGGTCGCGCCGGTTGCGGGGAAGTACACCCGGTCGGGGTTGGAGATCCGCACGGTGCGGTGGCCGACCTCGAGCTCCACTGCGGGTGTCTTGCTCTTAGCCGGTGTCATATCCAACAACTTAGAGCGTTTCCCGCCGGCCTCCACCAGCAGTGGGCTTACCCCAGTCGAGGTCGAATGCCGCGCGGATGGCCTCGGACAACTCCGGTTCCTGGCTATCGAGCAGAAAGCCGATCTGGCGGCCCACTGCCTCCTTCAGCACGGTGACAATGTTGTCGCAGCTGATGACGCTCGCCTGCGCCAGACCGTTAGGCGTCCCGACTGGCACCTCGGTTGACAGGCCCTTGATGGTGCTGGTTACCGGCGCGACCGTCACCCGCGTCAGGTGAGGCCGGACAGGCGCGGGTGAGGATGAGAACGGGCCGGGCTTTGTCGAGGTGCGCGACATGGATGGGTCGCATCAGTCGAGCTCGAGAGGCACTTTCCCGGCGTACCTCGCGAGGCCGTCCAAGTCGTCATCGTCCGGAGCGCTGCCAGTCAGGATCTCCACGTCCCTAGCGGCTACCTGGCGGCGGCGCTCGCGTTCGACCGCTTTGGAAACCACCGCGGCCCGGCTGCGCGCTCGCCCGTCCGCCACGGCCTGGTCGATGAAGTCCACGATGTCGTCGGGAAGACGAACCGCGATCTGGCGAGTCATACCATAACGCTACCAGGTTGGGATGCACTGCCTGCTTGTTGCCTCGGATCAGTCGGGTCGTCTTGGCCCAGTCCCCAAACGTCGAGAGCCGCTTGAAGACCTACACCGTTCCTCTCGGTGCTCCGTGGACAGAAGCAGGTACTTCGGATCGACCATCCTGATGTCCCGACAGCCCCGAGCCTCGTCGTCAGCGTTAGCTGCTACCGGAGCCTGAGCTGTCGAGCTACCGCGTCGCCGCCGATCTCCCGAACGAGCACAGGGTCGCCGACCACGATCAGCTGGTCGGTGGCGCGTGACATGCCGACGTACAACTTCTCGCGGGAGCGGTCGCGAGCGGATGCCTCGTTCACGCAGAGCACCACCGCCGGCCTCTCCAGGCCTTTGCAACCGAGCACATGGCCGTAGAACACCTCGTCGTCCCAGTAGCTGCGCCAGTAGGCCTTCTGCCCTTCGGACTCCGTCAGCTCGACCTGCACGGGATGACGGGTTCCGGTGGTGAGCAGGGCGATGTTTCCCGGGTGCCAGCCGACCTCGAGCAACAGTTCGACGGCGTCGTCTGCGACCGAGACCGGATGGTCGCCGCCGGGGAGGAAGTCAACGTCGGCGCCGTCTCCGCCTCGCGCGGACATGCGCGTCGGCGCAAGCGGGCCGAAAGCGTCATGGATCTGCTTGGTGTTGCGCAGATTGTGGTCGAGCACGAGCGGCACCAGCGGCACCGGGGGCTGCCCGAACCTCGAGAAGATGCGCTGGTTCTCGTCTGAGTAGATGAAGACTCCTCCGGAGTCCTCGTCACGCAGTGACCGCATCAGCGGCGTCCACCAGGAATCGGCGAAGTCCTGGGCCTCGTCGACGATGATCGAGTCGAACTTCACGTTGTTCGGGAGACCGCTCGACAGCTCGGCCATCAGGGCGGGGAGCTCGACCTCCCAGAAGTCGCTGTTCTCCCGGTCACCGTCGGGAGCCCCCCAGGATCGGCCGAGCTCCGCGAATGTGCCCACAAACGCCGGCCGCTGGCGCCGCGGCCACTGCTCCACCTGACGCTTGAGGAACTCGCCAAGGCCGATCGAGTAGCACAGCAGCGCAACCCGCTGAGGAGCCTTGTCGTGGCGCCCAGCCGTGAGCTGCTTGGCTTGAGCCAGAGCCAGCACCGTCTTGCCGCTGCCGGCGCCGCCTCTGACCTCCACGCGGTTGAGCAGCCGGGTCACCTTGAGCAGGTCTGCCTGCTCGGCGGTGAGCCGGTCGGCGATGGCCTGATGCTCCAGAGCTTCGGCGTTGAAGTCATGGCGGGTGAAACCCCGACCGCGCAAGATCTCGCTGACCAGCTCCACGTCGTCGTACGTCGGCGGCTTGGCGCCCCGCCGAGACCGTCTGGCGTTCTCCACCGTACGATCCGCGAGATCTCCCATGTCAGCCCTGGCGTGGAGCGACCAGCGAGGACAGTCCGGTGTCTCGAAGTCGGCCGGGAAGTCCGAGTACGGCGTCACGACACCATGTGCCCAGGTGATCCGCCCCCTGCTCCAACGCGGATCGCGTTCGACGTAGTGCTGTAACGCGTACTTCGAACCCGACGCCTGCTCAACCGGGTGAATCGACCGATCGTCGCCCTGTGCGCGTTGTCGCCAGCCACGTTGGTCGTGGTAGACAGAGCCGCCCTTCACCTCCAGCACGACCACACCTTCGTCCGGCAGGAGCACGACAAGGTCGGCTTCGTGGTCCTTGACCTCGTCGATGATCCGGACGTTGGCGAGCAGGATCGCGTCTCCCGCAAGCGTGTCAAGCAGGCGTTGCCACACTTCGCGTTCCGAGTTCGTGGCGAACTTCGGCTCAGGTGGATAACTTCGGGCGGTCATTCACGGAAACATAACGCGGACGGCCGGTTCGCGGTGGACATCAGCTCTTTCATGCGGCGGTGCTCTCAGCGCCAAACCACTCACTGGTGGCAGTCGCCTGGGTCGACACGCCCGCGCTTGCGGTTGCGCTCGTGGTACGACGCGCGGGTCATCTTCGACGCGCGGCTGGTGTCGTCCCAGGTGGCCTGTTGACGCATCCCGGTGAGGTCGGACTGTTCCTGCTGCAAGTCCGCGAGCAGCTCTGACGGAGCAACCGACAACGCCTGCCCGATATTGTCTTCTGCGTCCGCGAAGAGGCCGACCGAAGCCTGGCGATCCCCCTGCTCCAGCGCCTCTGACGCGCGACGCTTCGCCTGCTGTGCCTCCTGGAAGAGCACCTCGCTTTGCACCGTTGGGTCGACGACGCGACCGGCGGCCTCGTCACCAGGCACCACGTTCACCTGCACGGGCAGGGTGACGACCTGCTGGTGTCGTCCCAGCTGGCGACGCTCGAGGGTCCTTCAACAGCTTGCGCTGCCGATGTCTTGGGACTCCTTGACTACGTCGGCGCGACGGTGATGGACGCCGACATTCAGGAGCTCGCATGCCTACTGCCTGGTATCGTTGTGGCATGCGAGCAACCATTGACAAGGCAGGACGGCTGGTTATCCCCAAGGAACTCCGGGACCGGCTAGGGCTCTCCCCTGGCGTGGTGGATGTGCACGCGGATGGGGCGGGCCTGCGAGTCGAGCCGGTCGCGGTGGGCGATCTCTCCACCAGGAAGGGACGTCTCGTGGTTGCCAGCAGCGGCGCGACGCTGGGTCCCGACGACGTACAGGTGCTGCGTGACCTCGACCAGCGGTAGCCCTCCCTCATGTCTGCTGGACACCAGCGTTGCCATTGCTTTCTTGGTCAGTGATCACTCGCAACACGATCTGGTGTTTGAGGCCCTGGCCGATCGTGACCTTGGTCTTGCCGGACACGCCACCTTCGAGACGTTCTCTGTGCTGACGAGGTTGCCGGCGGCGAGCCGCTTGGGCCCCGCCACCGCGGTCGAACTCATTGAGTCCAACTTTCCGCACACGCGATACCTGGGTCCCGGGGCCACCGGGCGCCTGCTCGCCTCACTTCCCCGGCGCAACATCGCCGGTGGGTCTGTCTATGACGCCCTCGTTGGCGCGGCCGCGGCTGAGCACGGCTTGCCTCTTGTGACCAGCGATCTTCGGGCCTTGGGGACCTACCGCCAGCTCGGCGTCGATGTAGAGCCGCTGCTCTAGCGGTTCTCCGGCTTCATTGATCGCCTCGTGACTCAGAGATTTCCGAGAGGAGTCGCGAGCAAGGCTGCCACCTGCGGTCTCGTCGGGAAAGGTGTGCTCGACGCCCGGAACGGTGGCGAAGGCACGATCAGCCGAGACGATCGTTGCCGCTCCGATGTCTCGTGCCACCGCCGCGAGAACCGCGCCGAAGCATCCGATGTCGGGATGTTGGCGCCAGATCTCAAGGCTCGCCCGGTGCTCGCTTCCCACCGCATAGACCAGCACCGTCGGCCCAGCTTGGCGAACCGGAGCCGGCTCATGGCTGGCTGCTCGCCCGATTGAGGCCGCTGGCTCGGTTGATGCGCCGCTCGACCGCCGCCCGGACAGCCGCGTCGGTGCCGATGATCCGCACGTGCTGCTTGGCGCGCGTCACCGCCGTGTAGAGCAACTCCCGCGTCAGTAACGGCGACCCTGCCGGCGGCAGCACGATGCTGACCTTGTCGAACTGGCTGCCTTGGCTGCGATGGATCGACATCGCGTGCACGGTCTGTACGTCGCCCAGTCGGCTCGGCGCGAGCAGGTCGAGCACCCCGTCGCGCCAGAAGGCGGCTCGCGGTTGACCGTCGGAGCTCACGATCACGCCGGTGTCGCCGTTGAACAACCGCAGCTGGTAGTCGTTCGACCTGACGAGCAGCGGCCGGCCGACGTACCAGAACCCGTCGCTGGCGTAGCCGTCCACGGCGTCGCTGAGCCAGTCCTGCACCTGCTTGCTCCAGTGCGCCACTCCGTACAGTCCCTCCCGGTGGGCGCACAGCACGCGGTGCTTCCCGAGCGCCGCTAGGGCATTCTCCGCGTGGCCGTTGCGGGCAGCGGCGATGAGCGTCCGGCCGGCCTGGCGTACGTCGGCCCGCAGCGTCGCGAGGTCACTCTCCGCTGATGCGATGTCGAGGTCTATGTACTCGATGTCACCGTGACCTCCGGCCAGCAACCCGAGCACCTCGTCGCTGTGGCCGTGCCGGATGGCCTCGGCGAGCTGCTGGATCTGCCCGCCGAAGCGGTGCACCTTCGTCAGGCTGACCATCCCGACGGTTCGCGCCGCGTGCTGCTCCTCAACCGACAGGTCTTCGAGGTCACGGCCCACGTGCGCTGTGTCCACCGCGAGCGGTACGACGCCCGGCGGCGCCGCGCGCTGCACCAGGTCGCCGAGCACCGCGCCGACCTCGATCGACGACAGCTGGTTGGGGTCGCCGACGAGGACCAGCCGGCACGTCGGCCGCAGCGCCTCGATGAGCCGTGACATCAGCGTGAGCGACACCATCGAGGCCTCGTCGACGACGACCACGTCGTAGGGCAACCGGTTGTCGCGGTTGTACCAGAACCGGGTGCGCTCGCCGTGCCGGTTGCCGAGCAGGCGGTGCAGTGTCGATGCGCTGAGCCTTCCGATGCGCGCTTGGTCTGGCAGCGCGAAGTCGGCCACCTCGCTTGCTGCCGCCGTCGTCATCCGCGCCGCGGCCTTGCCGTCCGTGCGGCGAGGGCGATCCGGAGCGCGCCATCTGCGAGGTTCTGCAGGACGGCGAGCAGCCGCGCCACCGTCGTCGTCTTGCCCGTGCCCGGCCCGCCCGCGACGATGCTGAACCTGCGGTGGGCGGCGACGTACGCCGCGAGCCGCTGGCGGTCCGCTTGCTCTGACCGGAAGAGCCGTCGCAGCGCGGCGTCCAGCCGCTCCGGGTCGGGCGTCAGCGGTTGTGCGAGCACCGCCGCGTCGACGTGCGCCGCGACGACCCGCTCCTGCCGCCAGTAGCGGTCGAGGTAGAGCAGTCCGTCGACCCACCGCAGCGGTCGGTCGGGAGGTCCGTGCGTGCCCACCGCCACCAGCTGTGCTCTACAGCGGCGACCCAGTCGTCAGCGTCCGGCCACGGAAGGGCATCCGTCGACCGTCAGTCCGTCGGTGGCCACCCGTTGCGCAACGTCGCCCAGCTCCAACACCACCGAGCCGTGGCGTACGGCGCGCACGGCCAGCGCCGCCGCCAGCAGCACCCGCTCGTCGTTCTCCCCGCACAACCGCTGCAACCGCCGGGCGACGTGCACGTCGGCACTGGTCAGCACGCCGGCTCGGTTGAACTCCGGAGCCAACTGCCCCTCAGCCCGTAGCGCACGCTCCACCGACTCCCGACCACGGCCGTCACGACGACGCCCTCGGTGCAGCAGGTCCGACAGGTCGGTGACCAAGGCCGCCGGCGGTGACCACGAGAAGACGCCGTACGGCACGCCGTCGGCCACCGGAGTCTCCGGCCCGCACATGCCGCGCAGGAAGAGGTAGAGCACCCCACCGAGATGCTGCTCGGGGTCGTAGCCGGGCTGCCGCCAGCGCAGGTAGCGGTGCAGCGCCACGCAGTACAGCAGCGCCTGCAGAGGGTAGTGCGTGCCGCATCTCGCGCGCCATCGCCTCGGGCCGATAGTCGTACGCCGTGAGCTGATCGCCCCTGCCGAGCCAGTTCGTCTTGTAGTCGACGACGAGGTAGCGCGGCGTCCCGGTGCCGGCGTCCCGCACCCGCAGAACCGCGTCGATGCTGCCGGCCAGATAGCCGCGCAGGCTGCGACCGGCGATCAGCGGCACGTCGAGGTCGTCGGCGTACCCCTGGAGGAGGTCGCCGGGCGGGAGGTGGCGGCGTACCAGAGCGGCGATCTGGCGCACCTTGCCTCACCAGTCGGGACGTCGCCACCGACCAGTGGCAGCTCGAAGTCGAGCTCGTCAAGCCGATCGGACTTCGCGATGTCGACCAGGCGCCGGTTGGCAGCCAGCGGCCCGAGCGGCGTATGCAGCGACGGCAGCAACGCCTGCGCCAGCTCGGCCGGCGGTGTGGCGCCGAACCGCTCAGAGTCCTCCGCGGCGCCGCCTCCAGCGCCGCGGACAGGTCGGGAGTCGTGAAGTCGGTGCGCTCGGAGCACCGTGTGCACGAGCGTTCCGAACGCCGCCCCCGACGGCAAGTCCGCCATCGGCGACACCGGGCGGCCCGTGACCGGCGGGCGTCGCCTCCACCTCGGGCCGGTCGGGGGGCTCGTCGGTGATGCCGGGCGTCTCCGGCTCGCTCACCGCCACCGTCGCACCGGACGCCTCGTGCAGCCCCGCCGTGATCCCGGTGTACGACGTCCGCCGCCACGCCGTGTCGAGCCGGCGGTCGAAGTCGCGCACCGACATGTCGACCGCCGACCCGTCCGGAGCGGTCAACGGCGCCGTCGCCACCGGACCCGTGACCTCGACGCTCACCAGCCCACCCGATGTGGCGGCCAGCGAAGCGAAGCGCTTGCGGGTGCCGTTCTCGTCGGGCAGCGGGACCGAGTCGGGCACCGCTCCCCCGTCGGACCGGTCACCGAAGAGCAGCCGGTGCAGCGGGGCGCCCGGCGTGTTGTTGGTAGGCGCCCAATGCGCGACGACCTGGAGACCGCGCGCGGGTGAGCGCGACGTACGCCAGCCGCAGCGACTCCCCCGCCTCCTCCTTGCCGTGGCGTGCCTCGGCGCTCGGCGTACCACGGGCCGGTCGACCCGCCCACGTCGAGCACGCGCTCGTCGTCCTCGTCGTGCGCGACCGCATCTGCTCCGGATTGCCGCCCACCCAGCGGTCCCAGAGGAACGGCGCGTAGACGACCGGGAACTCCAGCCCTTGGCCCGCCAGATCGTCATGACCTGCACCGCCTTGGCGTCGGATTCGAGCCGCCGGCTGCGTTCCTCGTCGATGTCGCCGGCCGCTTCGGCGATCCGGTGCTGGAGCCACTGCACCAGCGACGACGCCGCCGCCCTCGGTGCGGGCCCGGTGCAGCGCCTGCCCGATGTGTCGCAGGTCGGTGAGGTCGCGCTCACCGTCGTCGCGGCCAGCAGCTCGCTCCGCCAGCCCGGTGGCGGTCGCCGCCTCCATCAGCGCGGCCACGCCCGTGTCGGTGAGCGTCTCCGCCCAGCGACGCAGCTGGGCGCCGAGCTCCTCCTGGCGTGGCCCGGTGGCCGTGGCCAAGCTGACGGCGGTCCAGCCGATGAAGCTGGTGAGCGCGGCGTTGCGGGCGAGCCCGGTGCGCTGCGGCTGCTCCAGCGCGGTGAGCAGGTCGAGCCACTCCGCGCCGCGTCGGAGGCGAAGACCGAGCTGGTCGCCGAGCACGACGGGTACGTCGACCGCGGCCAGCGCGTCGCGTACGGCGGCGCCGGTGTCGTTGCGCTGCACCAGCACGGCCTGCGTCGGCCGCCTTCCAGCGGGCGGCGTACGCCGTCGCGCTCGACGAGCTCGGCGCCCGACGCCAGCAGCCGGACGATGTCGGCGGCGACGTCTCGCGCGACGAACGGGCGAACGTTGGCCACCGTGAGCTTGGCCGAGGTCGACTCGTCGAACTCTTCGCGGGCACTCGGCGCACGCGCACCGGCGCGCTGACGGGAGCACTGAGCAGGGAGGGCTCGCGGTGCGCGGCGTTGACGTCGTACAGCCGGATGCGGGGGTCGCCGAGCGCGGCGTCGCCGAGCAGGTGCCGCAACCCGCACCAGCGGCTGGTCGCTGCGCCAGTTGGTGCCGAGCGTCGCCTCGCCCAACGCGGCCCGCTTGGCCTGCAGGTAGGTGACGATGTCGGCGCCGCGGAAGGCGTAGATCGCTCGCTTCGGGTCACCGACGAGGATCAGGGTGCGGTGGCCGTGGAAAGCACGCTCCAGGATGTCCCACTGCAGCGGATCGGTGTCTTGGAACTCATCGACCAGCACGAGGATCTGGTAGCGGGCGCGGATGCGCTGACAGGCCTCCTCGCCGGTGTCCAGCATGAGCGCCGCGCGCAGGTAGGTCAGCAGGTCGTTGTAGTCCATCACCCGCATGGCTCGCTTCCGCTTCGCCACCTCGTCGCGCGCGCGCTTGGCGAACTCGTAGCGATGCGGGGGCCCCGGCTCGGCGTCGTGCGGCTCGAAAGCCGGCGGGCCGGATCGCCGACGCGCGCCGGCAGCCAACCCAGCTGCCGCGCCGAACGGCATGGCGTCGGGCGGCAGCGGGCTGTCGTCGCGGCCGTAGTCGGCGACGTAGAGGTCGGTGGCGACGTCAGTGACCAGGTCGCCGGTGGCTTCGGCGAACGTGACGTCGGAGTCGAGGTCGGCGGCGATGCCCAGCCCGGCCAGCATCTGCGAGCAGAAGCCGTGTGGTGGCGATCGTGGCCGGCGTCGAAGTCGGCGACCGCGCTGGCCAGCCGCCGGTGCCGTCGGCGTACCTCGTCGTCGGGCGCGTCGGCCAGTAGGCGCACGACGTCGTCGGTGGAGCCGCGGGCGGCGGGGTCCGTGAGCGCAGCCGTCACCGCGGTCCGTCGTTCGCGCACTCGCTCGCGGAGCTCGGCCGTGGCAGCCCGGCCGAACGTCACGAGCATCATCTCGTCCATCCGCGCTGGCCCTCGGCGAGATAGCGCGCAGCCAGGCCGGCGATCGTGTAGGTCTTGCCGGTGCCGGCGCTGGCCTCCAGCACCGTCGTCCGTCCGGCAGCGGCTGGTCGGCGCGAAGACGGGAAATCTGCCTCCGTCATTCGATGACCTCCGCCTCGAGCAGCGGTGTCCAGATCGTGCGGGCCAGTTGCCCAGCGGGTGCGGCTCGTCGGCGTAGTCGCGTCGGGGTACGCCGGCTCCGCCAGCAGGTCGCCCAGCGTCGTCAGCCGTACTCGCCGGTGGTCGCCGTCGCCGAACTCACCGTAGGCGTTCTTTCCTGGCCCTTGTTCTCCCACCCCGGGCCGGCGAGGAAGCCCGCCGCGTTGCGGGAGCACGGGTGCCAGCGGCGCTTGTCGGCATAGGCGCATTGCCTTCTTCTGGCGGCACTGGAAGCGGCCGGGTCAGGCCGAGCCGGTGGAGGGCGACCAGTGCGTCGAGATGTTGCCGGCGACGTCGGCGGACGGGACCCGTCAAGAACGACCCGATCACCGGATTCTTCCTGTCCCCCGGCCGACTGCGACGGCGCTCCACGTGCGTGCCGGGGTCGTGTGCGCAGAGGGCGAGCAACTGCAGCCAGGCTCGGATGCGGTGCTTGGCTGACAGCCGCGAGTACTGATGCGCACGACGCGGTCGCCGTACACGCGCGGCACTGACCCGTCGAGGCGGGTGCCCGACGGCAGAAAGATCGAAACGTCCGCGGTGTTGGGCTCGCCCGCGCGCAGGCCGGTGCTCTTGTCGAGCACGGCGGCGACGTTGCCGGCGATCGGCTGGCGGACTGAGCCGCCGAGCGTGCCCGGTGGGAGCTCGCCGCGCAGCCGCTCCACCTGCTGGGCGTCGTCGACGGCCAGGTCGGCGAGGCCGGCTCGCAGCAGCCGGTCACCGACGGCCCACTCCTCCAGCTTGTTGGGGCAGACGGGGGATGGCGCGTCGGACGGCTCGTCCTCCTCGTCGGCGGTGCGCAGCTCGAAGCCGCTCGCGGCAAAAAGGCGCGGACCGGGTGCTCGAAGAACCGGGATCAGCTTCTCGAGCTCGACCGCGTCGGTCTGCTGAAGCTCGGGGCAGCGGTCCGTCGAGGAAGGGCCGCGGCTCACTTTGGCCAAGCTGTCGGGCGACGCTGCCGGCGTACGACGCCTTGTCGAAGCTGAACGGAGCGCTCGCCGCCAGCTCATCGACCGTGAAGTTACGTGGGTCGAACGGCTGCAGCGGATGGCGCACCAGCACTCGGTCCCGGGCCCGGCACCGCGGCACGCTGGCCGTGCGATCGAGTACGTCGAGCAGCTCGCCGAGCGGGACCGCGGGCGGTCGCTCGGCACCGGTGCGTTCGTCGGCGCCGGTGTAGAGGATGACGAGGCGCTCCTTGGCCGCCAAGATCGCGTCGAGGAACAGCTCCTCGCCGGTCCTCCGACCGCCGGTCGCGCTCCCACCCGCGGCGAGCGGGCGAGGATGTCGTCACCGTCGATGCTGTTGCATATGGAACACGCCGTCGTCGAGGCCGAGCAGGCAGACGACGCGATGCGGCACCGACCGCATCGGCACCATCGTGCACACGGTGAGGTGGCCGGTGCGGAAGTTGGCGCGGGTGGGGCGTCCGCGCAGGCGGTCGCGCAGCAGCGCCCCGTACGTCGGACAAGGTGCGCTCCAGCCGGGCCGGTTGGGCCAAGGCCAGCGCGTCGGCGGAGCCGTTGCGCCGGCGAGGGTCGCCTTCGCCTGTGTCACCTGCCAGGCGTCCGGGTGGCTCACGATCGATGAAGCGGTCGACGGCTCCGGTGAGCGCTTGCACCATCCTCGGCGGCTGCTCCTGCCGGAGTGCCGCGAGGGTGGCGTCGAGCCGGTCGAGCAGCTCGGCGAGCCGGCCGGCGAGGTCGATCTCGGTGCTGTCAATGTCGTCGAGCGGGAGGGCGGTGCCGACCAGGCGGAGGTCCTCCTCATCCATCGCGACGCCGGCGAGCAGGCGGTCGAGCCCGTGGGACCAGGTGTTCTGCCCGACGCCGATGAGGCCGTAGCCGGCACGGGCCGTGTCGAGCTCCCAGCGGACGCCGGCGCGGCGTACCCAGTCACCGATACGTTCCAGCGCCTCCTCGTCGAAGCGGAATCGGCGTCGCACCGGCTGCATGGCCGCGAAGTCAAGGATCTCCGAAGCGGTGAGGCGCGAGTCGGCGAGCTCCAACAGCCTGGCGACGACATCGAGCACCGGGTTGGTCTGTCGCGGTGCGCGAACGGTCGGCCAGCCGGAAGGTGAGCCGGTGTCCGGGTGCATCTGCGCCGCGGCCGTCGGATCGTCGGAGTCGTCGAGGACTTCGAGCCTTCAGGCTGGCGCTGATCAGCGGCGCGTAGGCGTCGATGTCGGGGCACATGATGATGATGTCGCGCAGCTCGAGCGTGGGGTCGTCGGAGAGCAGGCCCAGCAACACCTCGCGCAGCACCTCGACTTGCCGGTGGCGGCCGTGGCAGGCGTGGACTTGCACAGTCATGTCGTCGTCTGCCAAGGCGTGCCAGCCGGGCAGCGCCCGGTCGGCACGCAGGTCGTCTTGCAGCGCATCGAGCAGCGTGCCGCTGGCCGTTGTCGTGATGGGCAGGTGTTCGTCGGCCGCCGGGCTGGTGTGCGCATGAAGTCGAACGTACATCTCCCGCGCGTCCCGCCCGAGCGACCGCAGCAGCGGGTGAGCTGCCACTTCGGAGCACGGGTCAGTGCGTCGCGTCGGGTCCTACGGTGGTCCGAGTCGAGACGGTGGTCGAGCTCCTCGGTGGTCGACTGTCGAGGCCATCCGCAAGCCGCCGCCACAAGCCGTCGGACGGAAACGGCAACCACAGGTGTACATCGCGATGCACAGCCAACGCGTCCAGTACCACCAGTTGAGCGGTTGTGAGCCTGGCCGCCCGAAGATCGACAACCGCTCGGGGAGTCGACCAGGTCCGGCTCCTGACGCAGTCGCTGGCATGCCGGGGCAGGCCAACCGCTCCGCCGGACTCGCGGTGTCGATGCGCCCCCGCACGCGACGCCAGCCCGCGCGCCGGCGAGGGTCGCCTTCGCCTGGGTGACCTGCCAGGCGTCGCGCGGGCTCACGTCGGTGAAGAGGTCGACGGCTTCGGTGAGCGCTTGCACCCATCCTTCGAGCGGCTGCTCCTGTCGGAGCGCGGCGAGAGTGGCGTCGAGCCGGTCGAGCAGCTCGGCCAGTCGTCCGACGAGGTCGATCTCGCTGCTGTCGACGTCATCCAGCGGGAGCGCGCTGCCGACCAGGCGGAGGTCCTCCTCGTCCATCGTCACCCCGGTGAGCAGACGGTCCAGCCCGTGCGCCCAGGTGTTCTGCCCGACGCCGGCGAGGCCGTAGCCGGCCCGCGCCTGTGCGTCGAGCCCCCAGCGGACGCCAGCGCGGCGTACCCAGTCACCGATGCGTTCGAGTGCCTCCTCGTCGAACCGGAATCGGCGCCGCACCGGCTGCATCGCCGCCAGGTCGAGAACTTCTGAAGCGGTCAGTCGGGAGTCAGCGAGCTCCAGCAACCTGGCGACGACTTCCAGGACCGGGTTGGTCTGCCGCAACGAGCGGTCGGCCAGCCGGAAGGTGAGCCGGTGCCCTGGGTGGACCTGCGACGCTGCCGCCGGGTCATCTGCGTCGTCGAGCACCTCGATGCCCAGGCTGGCGCTGATCAGCGGGGCGTAGGCGTCGATGTCGGGGCACATGACGATGATGTCGCGCAGCTCGAGCGTCGAGTCGTCGGAGAGCAGCCCGAGCAGCACCTCGCGGAGCACCTCGACCTGCCGGTGGCGGCCGTGGCAGGCGTGCACTTGCACCGTCGTGTCGCCGTCCGCCATGACGTGTGAGCCGCCGGGTGGCCGGTCGGCACGCAGGTCGTCTTGCAGTGCGTCGAGCAGCGAGCCGCTGCCGGCGGTCGGTGCGGGCAGATACTCGTCCGTCGCCGGAGTGATGTGTGCGCGAAGCCGAACGCTCATTTCCCGCGCATCCCGCCCGAGCGACCGCAGCAGCGGGTGAGCCGCCACTTCGGCGGTCGGGTCAGTGCGTCGCGTCGGTACGGCGCCTACGGTGGTCGAGACTGTCGAGACCACCTCGCCGGTGGTCGAGCCGGCTCCCTCGGTGGTCGCGCCTGTCGAGGCCATCTCGCCCAGCCGCCGCCACAGCCCGTCAGACGGAAAAGGGAGCCACAGGTGTACGTCGCGATGCACAGCCAACGCGTCGAGCACCACCAGTTGCGCGGTGGTCAGCCTTGTCGGCCCGAAGATCGACAGCCGCTCGGGAAGATCCGCGAGGTCCGGCTTTTCCCGCAGTCGTCTGCATGCGGGGTGGAGCCGCTCCGCCGGGCTGTCCGTCCCGATGTGCTGCCTCAGTCGTCGCCACAGCTCAGGTTGCCAGGCCTGGTCGGCGTCGACCCGGCCGCCGTACCCGTCGGTGTCCTGGCCGGCTCGCCAGTCCGTGATCATGGTCGGGCGCTCGGCGGCGTACGCCGTGAAGAGGCCGGTGAGCTTCTGCGCAACCGCCATGCGCCGGCCACGGTTGACGCCGCCCTCGACGAGCCCGAGGTGCCGGCCGAGGGTGCGGCACCAGTCTTCGCCGGCGCAGTCGTCGATGACCTCGAGCAGCGCCCAGGGCAACCGTTCCTCCGCCCACGGATCGTCGTCTGCGCGGACTCCAGTGGCCGCGACCAGCACCTCACGGACGAGTCGGCTGGGAGGACGGAAGTCGACATTTGCGCAGACCCCGTCCGCCTCGCCGCTTGCTGCTCCCAGCGACGCCGACAACGATTGCGCGATCCAGCGCTCCACGCCCTTCGACGGCACCGACACGATGTCGCGCACGAAGGGGTCGGCAGGTAGGTCGCTGAGCGCGTCGGCGAGCCCTGCCACCAAGCCATCCGCTCGCTCGGCCCGGTGAACATTCAGCATGCCGTCGCCCCATCTGCCCGCTTCATGTGGTGACGATACGACGCGATCCCGACACTTTGGAGAGTCCGCCCGGTCGCTGCCTTACCACCGGCTTCGGCGCTCCGACTCATTCACCAGCGAGTGCGGGCTTCCCGCTGACCGGGGTGACTTGTGGCGCAGTGGCCACCATGCGCAAGGCCGCACACAAAAAGGAAGAGGCCTTGGAGCGCCTCGCCACTGCGCAATACCGTGCAATGGTGAGCGCGCTCCCCATACGCCCGCTGCTGCCTCACTCAGTCTCATCATCAGAACGCGTCAACCGCGAAAGCTCGGTATTG
>JAUJOO010000032.1 GCA_030447585.1 Nocardioidaceae bacterium
GATGCGGCCCTGACCACTCAGGGCCGGCGCGTCGTGATCACGGCGCCCTCACCGCCTGCGCTGGTAGTAGCCGCTCCCAAGCCGCTCCCACCCCGGCGGGGATGAAGCCGTGCCGGGCGTATAACCGCTGCGCCGCGTCTTCCGACGCCCCACCTCGTTCCGCGCGACCCGCTGCCGCCTACGGCGGCTATGTGCCGTTCTGCTCCGTAGAGCTGGCGGCGATAGCCTCGGTAGATGGCGACCTACGACAAGGCGTTCGCTGTGCTGCGCGACGTGCTCCTTGAGGACTCCTGGGTCCTGTCCGTGTGGCCGGCCGATGGGTCTCTCGCCTTCGACCTCGACGTAGTCCTCACGCCATCCCATCCGAAGTATGTAGGGCCGGTGCCTGGGAAGCAGCACGACTACAGGCGGGCGCACCTCGTCGTCACCGGTGACGAACTGCACGTTGACCTGTCTGGCGCTCCTCCCGCTATCGGCCCTTCAGACGAGACGGACCTCGGCCACATCGACACCTGGTTGGTCGAAGACTCTGGCCGCTCGGTGTTGGAGGGCGATTGGGGTACCGCGTCTGTGGTGTCTCCGGCAGTGGACCTGCGCTTCGTCGGCTAGCGAGGCTGGTCGCTACCGTCGGACCGTGACGCGGCCCGAGGCACCCGAGGGGTGGACCTTCACGGTCGAGGAGTCATCAGCCGGTGTCTGGCTCGCTCGTGGCGTTGACTTGCAAGGCCGGAGTGTCCAGATGCGCGGGACCGACCCGGACGAGCTGCTGCGTGAGTGCCGCCGACGAGCGAACGACCTGGTCGGGCGCCACCGGCATAAGGGATGCTCTCATCCGTCGGGATCTCACGCCTCAAGCGATAGCGTTCGGCTATGAGTGTCGGGCCCGGGCGGTATTCCGACCGGTTCCAGGCCAGCACGTATGTGGACGATGAGCCGGTGGGCGTCTTCACGGAGGTTGATGACCCGGAGGGCATCTGGGTCCCCGAGCGCCTGTTCGGGCGGCTGACTGCGGTTGCCAGGGCGTACGACCTGCACTTGCTACCGATGTTGGGCGGCCACGAGCCGGTGACGCTGAACCGGCAGCAGGTGCAGACCGTCCTTGATGAGCTGGACCTTGTCCGAGCCATCGTCGCCGGCGACGCCCTTGCCACCGAGTAGCCGAGCGGCTCGCGCGGTACTTGTCAACGGTCCTGGGTCGGTCCGATGCGACGGTCACGGTGGAAGGCGGTTAAGCCGCTACCCGCCTCGAGCTGTGCGCCGGCGCTAGCCTCGGTTCGTGCCCACCGCTGTGCCAACCCTCGTCTTCCGCGAGTGGGGCAAGGGGAACGGCTTTCGGCGCAAGGGCACGACCCTCTACCGGGACCAAGAGGAGACAGTCGCCGTTGTCAACCTCCAGGCGTCCCGCTATGGGGGCCGCTACTACCTGAACGTGGCCTTGTGGCTGAAGGCGGTGGGGGACGACGACCCTGCTCCGAAGGAGAACAAGTGCCACCTTCGCACGCGGTTGGCCGAGTTGCGGCCCACGCCTGACGACGACGAGCGCCAGGAGCCTTTCCTGGACCTGAACAGCGGCTTGTCTGACGACGAGCGCCGTAAGCAGTTCCGCGACGTGCTCGACTCCTGCGTGACCACAGCGTTGTCCAACACTGGCACGGTCGCCGAGTTGAAGGCGCGTCCCGACCTTCTTGGTCGGTTCCTGCTCAACAAGGACGCCCACAACCTGGGTCTGCGTGGCGGTCTGGGCAGTTCGTCCCGCGGATAAGGGCGCCGCTCTCATCCGTCGGGATCGTATGCACCACGCGTTAGCCTTCGTCCCGTGCCAGCGAGATGGGTCAGGTCGTCTGGGATGAAGAGGACGTGACCTTCCTTGTCCCACGGCACGCGGTGAGGGTAGGCGCCGGTCGCAAGGCGGCACGAGCCCGGCCAGCCGGCATCAGCCATGCTGCGCCAGGTGAACCAGGACGCCGCAGGATGCCTCTGGCACGAGAGGGGGAACCCGAGGTCGGCGCGGTCCGTCGTACAGCCGTGAACCGCCTGCTCTTGCTTAGCGTCGCCGTGACGATCGCAGCCTCGGGCTGCGGCAACGCGAGCACCGAACGCCGATCCGCCGACCCCGGCCAGGGCAGCGTGGACACCCAAGGGGTGCCGGGCGAGCCTGCGACCATCGACGGAGGGCGGTACGCCGTCAGCGGTGACGGCCTAACTGTCAGCGTTCCGGTCGGGGGCGGCTGTGAGACAACGGGAACCGCGGCAGTCGCCGTTGAGGAAGGCCTGGAGCGGATCAGGTTGACCGCCCGCGTCGCACGTCCACCTTCGAAACCGGAGGCGTCGCGGCCGGGCGACGAATTCTGCACCGCCGACCTGATCTTGCAGCGAGTCAGCGTTGAACTGCGCGAACCTGTTGGCAGCCGACAGGTCATAGACGGGATCACTGGCCGTCCGCTGACCGCGACCAGCTAGGCCACCGGCAGGGGCATAAGTGCCGATAGCCCCGAGCGCGAAACTGTGGCCGGTAGCTCCCCCCGTCGGGCAGAACCGGCGATACCTTCGGCGGGTGACGGCCCGCCCAGACGCAGTCGAGACGCCCCTTCGTGGTGGCAACACGACGCATAGGGTTGTCCGCGTCGGCAACACCGTGCGCTGCCCGGCAACCCCCGCGTCCGTCACAGTCCATGCGTTCTTGCAGCACCTGAACGACGTCGGCTACTCGGGGGCACCTCGGACGTTGGGGTTCGACGACCTCGGACGCCACGTTGTGGAGTACGTCGAAGGGCCGGTACTGATGCCCTTCGTCCACCCCGAGCCACAAGCCGCCTTACGACGGGTCGGCAGGCTAGTACGTGATCTCCACGACGCTGCGGAGGAGTTCGTCATCCCGCAGGACGCTGTGTGGAACGTGGTCATCCCGCCTGATCACTCGGGTCTTGTTATTCACCACGACGCTGCTCCCTGGAACCTCGTGGCGGGGACACGGTGGGTACTCATCGACTGGGACAACTCCGGACCCGGCTCACGACTCTGGGACCTGGCCTATGCAGCGCACGGGTTCGTTCCCCTTGCGCCCGAGACCTCGGTGGAGCAGGCCGTGGACGGGCTCGCCGCTCTGGCGGACGGCTACGGCTTGGACGACGCAGGGCGGTTGGGCCTGTGCGACCTGTTGATCCCCCGGATCATGAGCATGTACGGGTTGCTGCTCCGAGGACACCAGGAGCAGACGCTGCCCTGGTGCCGACTGTGGGATCAGGGGGACGGCGAGATCTGGTTGCGGCACGCGCAGCAAACCGGCCGCCACCTGGAGAAGATCAAGTCGAGACTGCTCCACGGCGGGTAGGTGCGGCACTAGCCTTGGTCCGTGAACACGCCGGTGCTTCGGACTGCACAAGATGTCGTGGACGCCCTGCACGCATGGCTGGACGGGGACGAACCGCTCGTCGAGTCCATCGGCAACACCCTTGCGACTACAGCCGCTGCGAGTCGCAGGAGTAGGCGCGGCGAGTTGTCTGTACGGTCATCGACGTACTGACGAGGCACCTACTTCAGCAGGGTGCCGACCAGCAGTAGGTGGCGCTAGCCCAGCAACTGGGTCCATCGGGCGAGCAGTAGATCCGCGTACGCCTCGCCATCGAGTCCATGCCTGCCGAGCGCGTAGCCGTCGTTCAGTTCGAGCAACACAGTCCGGCCGTCACCCAGCACGGCGAAGTCCAGAGCACAGCCGGCGGGAAGGCTGGTCGCCAACGCGGCCAGCACATCGTGTATCACTCTCGCGTCCACCATCACGCCGCCGTCGCCGTCGTAATGCCGCAGACCAACAACGACATCGTCTACGACGTACGCGCGGTACTCCGTAAGGATCTCGACGACTTCGGCGCACCACACCTCCGCTCGCGGACTAGCCACCCCTAGGCCCCGGAAGTCCTCAGCCGAGGCGAAGACCCTCCCCGTGAAGCGCTTCACCTGCGCGCGCGGCTTGATGAACAGCACCTCCCCGCGGTCCTCGACGCGAGCCCTGGCCGCTCCCAAGGTGCTCGGCCAGATCTCACGGCCGAACCAAGGATTCGCTTCTACCGGATAGTCGTCCGGTCTCGGCGGCTCGATACCGAGCTGACCTAGTGCACGCTCGACCGCCGCAAGGCGGCCCGCGACGAAGGTCTGCCGCGACAGGGCCACCCGGCCCCGGCTCAGGTGCTTGTGCAGGAACGTCGCGACCCGTAGGCCGCGTCCTTGCAGCACCACGTCTAGCCCGTGGAGGTCCGCGTCGAGCTCGCCCGGGCGAACCGCCTCTAGCAAGGCATCGGTGAGGCGGACGCTCAGCACGATCAAGCCAAGCACGACCGCGACCCTCCCGCAGCATCGTTAGGCTCGGTTCGTGAGCCGTCTCGCGCAGCAGTACGGGAACCTGCACCGCGCCCTCGCTGCACAGGACGACGCGGTCGAGCAGCGGGCAGCCGTTGAGCGCCTCGTCGCCGTCGCTCTCGACGCGAACGGCATGACGGCAGCCGTCGCCATCGCACCGGGTGAAGTCGAGCACCTGGACGAGCAGGCATGGGATATGCAGGAGGAAGTCGAGCGCGGCAACGCGACGCAGGACCAGTACGAGACTTCCTTCCGCCGAGCGCGAGCCGCAAGCGCGGTGCAGTTGCTCGCGAAGCCTGACTGCGAACTGGAGGACGTGGCGTACGAGGCCGTGCATGGTCTACCGGCTCACGTAGATGCCCTCTCCATCATCACCGGATAGTGCGGCCCGACAACCTGCGGTGAGCCGATAGCGTCTTCGCGTGCGCCAAGGACTGTGCCCCGGGTGCGGCCATCAGTGGACCCGCCACACCTGGCTCGCACCCATGGCTCCTTGTCTGCGCCACATGCACGTTCGAGGGGTCGGGCCGTCGCCGTCTTGCTCCCGGCGACTACTGGTCCCCGTGGGGCTGACGCTCACAGTCCGCCTCGCTAGACGATGGCTAGGACCGCCGCAAGTCGTTGAGGACGAGGAGGGCCACCGGTGGGCGCGCATCGCTCCCGCCGAGCCCGGCTCCGCACGGCAACTGCTTGCCGAGGTCCGCGAAGACCTGGCGACGCTTCCGCCGCTGCCCTTTCGCTCGAAGTACCGCGACCGCATGACAGATGCGACCCCGGCCCTCCACCAGGACGGTGGATAGGTGCGCCGATAGCCCCGAGCGACAC
Organism: Nocardioidaceae bacterium; assembly: GCA_030447585.1. Lineage (GTDB taxonomy): Bacteria > Actinomycetota > Actinomycetes > Propionibacteriales > Nocardioidaceae > JACDHG01. The sequence continues at coordinate 5,179 of JAUJOO010000032.1, forward strand.
TGTGGCCGGTAGCTCCCCCCTCGGGTCGAACCGGCGCTAGCCTCGGTTCGTGGAGACGGTCTTCGGCCTGTGGCTCGGGGGGGGCGATGCCCCAGGTCGCCGTTGCGTTGCGAACGTGGGCGGTGGAACTGACCTCCGACTTGCAGTTCCTGCCGGCCCCGAGCACCCGGATGACGAGCCGCAGGAGGACGGCGTGCACTTGCAGGCCGGTGCCTACTGGCAGGTGCCCATACCGCCACGGGGAAGCGATGAGGAGCGGGCTCTCCTCGCAGACATGCGGCTAGTCATCGAGCGTGCCACGGCCTTCTCGGCAGAGCACCCGCGCGAGGTGGCGGTGCCGTACGGTTGCTGCGAGGTCGGTTACATCGAGGACGGCGTGCCCGAGCCAGGGCTGCTCACCTTCTTCACGGTTGCCGACGGAGTCCCGGTCCATGACCACCCGTGAGTGATGCTCCTACTGTCAAACAACGGTCATTGAGGGCATCGCGTTGAAGACCTCCCGAGCGACGTAGCGCTTGAGGCAGCGGATCGCTTCGGCCTTGGTCTTGCCGTCTGCTTGTCGTCTGGCGAGGTAGTCGCGGGTGCGCGGGTCGCAGCTGAGACGAACGATGACGATGCGCCAGAGGGCTGCGTTGGCGTGTCTGTCGCCGGCGCGGTTGAGGCGGTGTCGGTTGGTCTTGCCGCTGCTGGCCGGGATCGGGTTGCTGCCGCAGAGCGCGGCGAAGGCGGACTCCGAGCGCATGCGGTGGGGGTTGTCGCCCGCGGTCATCAACAGCGTCGAGGCGACCTCGGGCCCGACGCCCTTGATGGCTGTCAGCTGGGAGCAACGTCGGTGGTGATGCGGTGCAGCCCCTTGGTGACCAGCGCCAGCTGCTCGTCGAGGTGCAGGACGCGCTGCGCGAGCTCCCGGAGCGCGAGCCGGGTCATGGCCTGCAGGCTGTCGTCGTCGGCCTTGATGCGGAAGGCGGCGCAGGTAGCCAGTAGCTCGGCGCGATGCAGCGGTCGGAGCCGAGAGCGTAGGTCCTGGGGCGCGGTGACCAGGAGCTGGTGGATCTGGTTCAGCGCTTGGGTGCGGGCCTTGTTTCCGCTGCGCTGCACTGCCTTCAGGGTCCGCAACGCTTCGACCGGTCCGTCGTGGCTCTTGGGCTTGCCGGTTGCCTCTCCGGACTGGACTGCGCGGGCCGCGGCGATGGCGTCGACGATGTCGGTCTTGCCGTAGCGGCGTCGGACCTGCCGGTTCGGTCGGGTGACCTCGATGACGTCGACGTCGGCGTCGGTGAGGTGTCGGGCCAGGGCCGCGCCGTAGCTGCCGGTTCCCTCGACGCCGACCTTGTCGAGCTGGCCGTGTCGGCGTAGCCATGCCAGGAGCCGCCGGTAGCCGGTGACAGTGGTCGGGAACGACTCGGTGCCGAGCACCCGGCCGAGCTGGTCCAGGGCGGCGGCGACGTGCAGGTCCTGGTGGGTGTCGACGCCGCCGGTGACGATGACGTCGGTCGCTGTCAAAGTGGGCATGGTCCGTCCTTGTGCGTAAGGGCAAGGGCGGGCACGGCGCGAGCTGACGGTCGGACAGGACAGGGACGGGCCTGTTGCAGCAGGCTCCTACTAGGTCACTTCCACCAGCGGCCGTGCCAAGGCGTCTCCCGCCCGGTCGACGGATCA
>JAUJOO010000012.1:0-11131 GCA_030447585.1 Nocardioidaceae bacterium
TCTGGCGCCTTGACCGAGACGTCCTTGCCGTAGTCGCTGAAGTGGACGTCGAAGGTGCCTGTCTGACCGAGGTCCACCTGGATCTGCACGGGGCGGTTCAAGCTGTCGACGTACACCTCACTGCTCACCTCGGCAGGAAGACCCAAGGTGGAGGCGTCCTGGCCCCTGAAAATTGGGTTCGACTTGAGCATCCTGGCCGTGTCCACCGTGACGGTGTAGTGGCGGGTCTCGACACCGTCGACCGTCTCGACCCCCGACTCCTCGAACTTGGTGATGCCCTCCAGGAAGGCGATGAAGTTGCTCGGGTTCGCAGCATCCAAGATCTGACCCATAGGGTCGTTTGGGTCGGTGAGGTCGATCTTCAGCCACTCCTTGCCGGCCGGGGCGAGCTGTTCATTCTTGAGGAAGAACACCCTGTCGATCAGACGTATCTCCACCGGTTGGCCCTGGATATTGGTGGTTGCAGCCATGCTGAGCGCGCTCGGGTCGCCTATCCCTTCGATGTCACCTGACATGTCGAAGGACATGCCGGTGCCCTGGACGTCCGCCTCGAAGTGGGCCGAGCCTGCTTCGGCCTGGGCAGCGGCGATCTCTTGGGCAAAGCTGTCCTCGGTGAGGACGGGTGGGCCCTCAGACGAGGGGCTCGGCGAGCTGCTCGGTGAGGTGCTGCCGTCGTCGCTCGTCAGTTCGTCGGTGCTCGTGTCGCTGCAGCCTGCCAGGCCGGCCAGCAGACCGGCTGCGAGCACGGACACGGCCAGGTGCCGCATTTTCATCAGATGCCCCCTGTTGTCGTGATGGTAAGGACCAGCGTACGTGCCCACGACCAGCCGAACCTCCCGGGACTGCCGGCGCCGCGCACTGAGCGCATCCCCCGCATCGGCTGTCAGGCGTCGGAGTCTGCGGCGGTGAGGTTACGGGTGCGGTTGGGGTCGACCGGGACGCCGGGGCCCATGGTGGTTGAGACCGTGACCTTCTGCAGGTAACGGCCCTTCGAGCTGGCGGGCTTCAACCGCAGTACCTCTTCGAGCGCCGCGGCGTAGTTCTGCACGAGCCGCTCTGTCTCGAACGACGCCTTGCCGATGATGAAGTGCAGGTTGGCGTGCCTGTCGACACGAAACTCGATCTTGCCGCCCTTGATGTCGCTGACCGCCTTCGCGACGTTCGGCGTGACGGTGCCGGTCTTCGGGTTAGGCATCAGTCCGCGCGGCCCGAGGACTCTGCCCAGGCGGCCGACCTTCCCCATCATGTCCGGTGTCGCGACGACAGCGTCGAAGTCGAGCCAACCTCCGTTCACCTTGTCGATCAGCTCGTCGCCCCCCACTACGTCCGCACCGGCGGCCCTGGCCTCGTCGGCCTTGTCGGCGTTGGCGAAGACGAGGACTCGAGCTGTCTTGCCGGTGCCATGGGGGAGGTTGACCGTGCCGCGGACCATCTGGTCCGCCTTGCGCGGGTCGACCCCGAGGCGCATGGCGACATCGATGGTGGGGTCGAACTTGACGATGCTGCTCTCTTTCGCGAGCTTGAGAGCCTCGAGGGGGGTATAGAGCCTGTCCCGGTCGATCTTGGCCGAGGCGGCCGTGTAAGCCTTGCTGCGCTGCATGGGTGGTTCCTTTCGCGATGGACTGCCACGACTGCTAGGTGAGCGTACGAGAAACGACGGGCTGTCGTGCTCTGTACAACGTCAGCCGTCTACGGTGACCCCCATCGAACGGGCCGTGCCCTCAACGATTCTCATGGCGCCGTCCAGGTCGTTGGCGTTGAGGTCGGGAAGCTTGGTCGTCGCGATCTCACGTACCTGGTCGCGGTTGATCCGGCCAACCTTGTCCTTGTGCGGAACGGACGACCCTTTCTGCAGGCCGGCGGCCTTCTTGATGAGCTCGGCAGCCGGCGGCGTCTTCGTGATGAACGTGAACGACCGGTCCTCGAAGATCGTGATCTCGACGGGGACGACGTTGCCGCGCATTGCCTCGGTGGCTGCGTTGTATGCCTTGCAGAACTCCATGATGTTTACGCCGTGCGGGCCTAGGGCGGTCCCGACGGGTGGAGCAGGAGTTGCCGCGCCGGCCTGAAGCTGCACCTTGACGAGCGCCGAAATCTTCTTCTTCTTCTTGGGGGGCATGGTGAGGGTCCTTGCAGTTGGTCCGGTACTTGGGTGGTCTGCCTCGTCAGCGCGCTGACTTCGGCTGATCGCGGCGGTCGAACTCAGACTTTCTGGATCTGAGTGAAACTGAGCTCGACGGGCGTCTCGCGCCCGAAGATCTCGACCAGCGCCTTGACTCGCTGGGCGTCGACGTTGATCTCCGTGATGGTGGCATGCAAGGTCGCGAACGGGCCGTCGACGACCATGACCGAGTCGCCGGCGTAGAAGTCGGTGAACTCGACCTGCTTGTGCTTTTGCTGCTGCGGCGACTGCTTGTCCTCCATGACCGCCGGGGCGAGCATCGCCTCGACCTCGGCCAGGCTCAGCGGGACCGGTTGATGGCTGTGGCCCACGAACCCGGTCACCGACGGCGTGTGCCGCACAGCCGACCACGACTCGTCCGTGAGGTCCATCCGCACCAAGACATAGCCAGGCAGCACGGTCCGGCGCACGATACGGCGCTGACCGTTCTTGATCTCCGAGACTTCCTCCTGCGGCACGTGCACCTCGTAGATGAACTCCTCCATGTTGAGGGAGGTGATGCGGTTCTCGAGGTTCGTCTTGACGCGGTTCTCCATGCCCGAGTAGGTGTGCACCACGAACCAGTCGCCCGGCTTCGAACGCAGAGCCTCGCGGAACTCCTCGAGGGGATCAGCAGCCGGCGCGTCGACAGACCCGTCGGCGTCATCCGACCCGCCAGCGTCGACGCCGGAAGCGGCAGGTCCGCTTCCTCGCCGGCCCTGACAACGCTCTCGGGGCCGGTCGAGTCGGCAGGCGGCGCGTCGTCGGACACGGTCCCTGACAAGGATTGCTCGGTCACTTCTTGGTCACTCACAAACTTTTCTCGAGTTTCAGCCGGCGGATGCCTCAGCCGAAGATGCGGAACATCGCCGAGTTGAACGCGAAGTCCAACAGCGACACGAACGCAAGGAAGAACAGCACGAACACCAACACGACAATGAAGTAGGTGACCAGCTGGTCGCGCGTGGGCCAGATGACCTTGCGGAGCTCGGCGATGACCTGACGGAAGAACAGAGCCAGACTGGTCCGGCCCTTGGTGGCGGGCTGCCGCTCACTTGACGAGCTCGTGGAACGAATCTCTGTCACGCCTGTCCTTCCCTTCGTCGACTTGGTTCCTCGCAGGGCAGGAGGGACTCGAACCCCCAACCGCCGGTTTTGGAGACCGGTGCTCTGCCAATTGAGCCACTGCCCTCCGGTGGGCCCCTGTCCGCCATGCGACGCGGACTGACAGCGGGCGCGACAAAGGAGGGTGCAAAGGCCACCAAGGCACGAGTGTACGGCGTCTGGGCGGCTGGGTCGAACCCGAGTGGTTGGGCCGACGGACCCGGCAGGTGCCACCCGGTCGGGGATGCGACCATGAGGTCATGACCGAAGGCGCCCATGTCCCGTCCGGCCCCCGTCGCGTGTCGCGGCGGATCGGGGGCATCGCCGAGTCGGCCACGCTCGCTGTGGACGCGAAGGCGAAGGCGCTCAAGGCGGCCGGCCGGCCGGTGATCGGCTTCGGCGCCGGCGAACCTGACTTCCCGACACCCGACTACATCGTCGAAGCAGCCGTCGCCGCGGCGAGAGACCCCGCCAACCACCGCTACACACCGGCCGGAGGCCTCCCCGACCTGAAGCAGGCGATCGCGGCCAAGACTCACCGCGACTCGGATGTCGAGGTCGAGGCGGCCCAGGTGCTGGTGACCAACGGAGGCAAGCAGGCGGTCTACCAGACGTTCGCCACCCTGCTCGACCCTGGCGACGAGGTCTTGTTGCCGGCTCCCTACTGGACGACGTACCCGGAGGCCATCTCCCTCGCGGGCGGAACCGTCGTAGAGGTCTTTGCGGATGAGACCCAGGACTATCTCGTCACCGTGGATCAGTTGGAGGCAGCCCGCACCGAGCACACGAAGGCGCTGATGTTCTGCTCGCCGTCGAACCCCACCGGGTCGGTCTTCGCACCCGACGAGGTACGGGCCGTCGGTGAGTGGGCGCACGACCATGACATCTGGGTAGTGACGGACGAGATCTACGAGCACCTGACGTACGGCGACGCGAGAAGCTCCTCGATCGTCAAGGAGGTTCCCGAGCTCGCCGACACCGCGGTGATCGTCAACGGTGTGGCCAAGACCTACGCGATGACGGGGTGGCGGGTCGGATGGATGATCGGGCCACCCGACGTCATCAAGGCGGCTACCAACCTTCAGTCGCACGCCACGTCGAACGTGTCCAACATCTCCCAGCGGGCCGCCCTCGCCGCTGTCTGCGGCGACCTCAGCGCCGTCGACGAGATGCGTGCCGCCTTCGTCCGCCGCCGTTCGACCATCGTGTCGATGCTCAACGATGTCAGGGACTTCACCTGCCCCGAGCCGCACGGCGCCTTCTACGCGTTCCCAGCGGTGAACGACGCGCTGGGACGCGAGATCGGCGGCCGGACCGCCTCCACATCGGCAGAGCTTGCCGAGCTGATCTTGGAGCAGGCAGAGGTCGCGGTAGTGCCGGGCGAGGCGTTCGGCGCCCCGGGGTATCTGCGCCTGTCCTACGCGTTGGGGGACGACGACCTGAGAGAGGGCGTCACCCGGATCCAGAAGCTGCTCGCCTGACCCGTGAGTGCCGTGTCCACCGAGGGCGAGGAGCGGCGTCCGCTCTCGGCCCTCCCTAAGGCGCACCTGCACCTGCACTTCACTGGCTCGATGCGGCACACGACCGTGCTGGAGCTTGCCGACGAGGTCGGGGTGGTTCTGCCGGACTCGCTCACGAAGGACTGGCCACCGGCCTTGTCGACGGCCGACGAGCGGGGGTGGTTCCGCTTCCAGCGCCTCTACGACATCGCTCGCTCGGTGCTGAAGTCCGAGGCGGCCGTACGACGCCTGCTGCTCGAGGCGGCGCGAGACGATGCGGCCGAGGGCTCCCGGTGGCTGGAGATCCAGGTGGACCCGAGCGGATACGCCGCCGCGTTCGGAGGGATCAGCGCGTTCACGGAACTGGTGCTGGACGCCGCTGCCGCGGCTGGTCGGGAGACCGGCGTCGACGTGGCAATCGTGATCGCCGCCAACCGGACTCGGCACCCGCTCGACGCTCGAACGCTGGCCCGGCTCGCCGCGCAGTACGCCGGGCGGGGGGTGGTGGGGTTCGGACTGTCGAACGACGAACGCCGCGGCGAGGCACTGTCGTTCGCCAAGGCGTTCGAGATCGCCGGTCGCGCCGGTTTGGTGGCGACTCCTCACGGCGGCGAGCTCCGCGGGCCCGACAGCGTCTGGTCGTGTCTCGACGGCCTCGGCGCCGGACGTATCGGTCATGGCGTGCGAGCAACGGAGGATCCGCGCCTTGTCGCCCACCTCGCGGAGGCGGGAACCACGTTGGAGGTGTGCCCCGCCTCGAACGTCTCGCTCGGTGTCTACCCAAGGCCGCAGGACGTCCCGCTGCGGCAGCTCTTCGAGGCCGGTGTCCGGATCGCGCTTGGCGCCGATGATCCCTTGCTTTTCGGGTCCCGCCTGCTCGACCAGTACGAGACGGCACGCGACGTGCATGGTTTCAGCGACGAGCAGATCGCCGAGCTGGCGCGGATGTCGGTGCGTGGCTCATGCGCCCCGGACGACGTACGACGTCGGCTGCTGAGCGACATTGACGCTTGGCTGGCCGGCTGACCACCTGATCTGCAGCCCTCGTCTGCCGACCGGTTCGGCACTCCACGCTCAGTCGAGGGAGCAGCCTACGAGCACCGGCTCAGGCTCCAGCGTGATGGCGAACGCCTGCTCCACGCCGTCGCGGATCTCCTTGGCGAGCGCCACGAGGTCCTCGGTCGATGCCGCTCCCCGGTTGGTCAGTGCCAGCGTGTGCTTCGTCGAGACGCACACCTTGTCGTTGCCGTAGCCACGCGAGAACCCGGACTGCTCGACGAGCCACGCGGCACTCGTCTTGACGCGCCCATCCGAGTGCGGAAAAGCGGGGGCTCCCGGAGGCACTGCGTGAGCTGGCACGAACGGGTTGGTGAAGAACGACCCGGCGCTCCAGGTGTCATGGTCGCGCTCGTCCAGCACCATGCCCTTGCTGCGGCGCAGCGCCAGCACGGCACGGCTCACGGCGGCGATCGGTGCGCGCGCTCCCAACGCCACCCCAAGACTGTCCGACAGCTGACCGTACGTGAGCGGGGCACCGAGCCGCCCTCGACGCAGCCGGAAGGTCACGGCTCCGACTACGTACCGTCCCGGCGTCTGCTTGAAGGTGCTCGTCCGGTAGCCGAAGCCGCAGTCGGCAGCGGCGAACGTCCGGGTACGGCGCTGGGCTCGGTCGTAAACATGCACCGACGTGATGGTGTCGGAGACCTCCTGGCCGTAGGCGCCGACGTTCTGGACGGGCACCGCTCCCGCCGTGCCTGGGATCCCGGCGAGCGTCTCGACACCGCTCCAGCCCGCCTCGACGGCGCGGTCGACGAAGGGCTCCCAGCTCTCTCCTGCCTCGACGGTCACCTCCACGCTGGACCGGTCCTCCGCGCCCACGTGTACTCCGGCAGTGGCGACCCGCACCACCGTCCCGTCGAAACCTACGTCGCCGACCAGGAGGTTGCTGCCGCCGCCGAGGAGCAGGACCGGCTGTCCGGCCTGGTCGGCTGCCGAGACCAGGTCATAGAGCTCGGAGCGAGAGGCGGCTTCCACGAAGTTCGCCGCAGGACCGCCGAGGCGCAGGGTCGTCCATGCGGCCAGTGGCTCGGCGGCACGTCTCAGCACCGCACCGTGGCCTCTGTCTTGGCGAGCACCTTCTGACCCCGGTTCGTCACGGTGAGCCCGATCGTCGCGATGCCGTCGTCGAGGCTGGTCACCCGGCCGCTCACCACGACCTCAGTCCCCTCGTCGTCGTCGGGAACGACGACAGGCTTCGTGAAGCGGCCACCGAAGGACACGACCCTGGCTGGGTCCTGCACCCAGCTGGTGAGTGCTCGACTCGCCAGCGCCAAGGTGTACATGCCATGGGCGACGACGCCGGGCAGCCCCACCGAGATGGCGACTCGGTCGCTCCAGTGGATCGGGTTGAAGTCCCCAGACGCGCCGGCATACCTCACCAGGTCCGCTCTGGTCACGACGTACGTCTGCGCGGCGAACTCATGATGGGTCTCCCAGGTCACTTCCCGCCTCCGCGGTGGACGAGCGTGGCATGGGCAGTCCCGAGGTGTTCACCCGTGACCGACGCAATCTCGGTGCGCGTGCCGATCATGTCCATCCCGGCAGCGGAGCGCAGACTGTCCACGGTGAGCGTGGCGGTGATCTCGTCGCCGGCTCGGATCGGCCTTGTCTGTGCGAACCGTTGGTCGCCGTGGACGACGTTGTGCAGCTCGATCCCGACCTCTGGATCTGTCAGGAGAGCTGCCATCGCGCGGAAGGCCACCACGATCGGAAACGTCAACGGAGCGACCTCCGCGCCCTGGCTGGTGTCAGCCCCGATGGCGGTGGTGAACTCTGCGATCTTCTCGACGCTCACCGTGTAGGGAGGCGTCGAGGCGAAGGTGCGACCCGCGAGAGCCTGGTCGAGCGGCATGCCCCGACGTTATCGGATCGAGGCGGGGCAGCACCCGCGCGTCAGCGCGTCTCGCGGTGTGACTGGTGCGTCCGGCAGCGCGGACAGTACTTCTTCAGCTCGAGCCGGTCGGGGTCGTTGCGCCGGTTCTTTCGGGTGATGTAGTTGCGCTCTTTGCACTCGGTGCACGCCAAGGTGATCTTGGGACGGATGTCTGTGCTCTTGCTGGCCACGGGAATGCCTCGCTCTGCTCGGATGCTGCCGTCGTGCCTGGAGGTGGGTCGGGTGGTGCGGTGCTGCCGTCGTGCTCGTAGCGGGGGCGGGACTTGAACCCGCGACACCACGATTATGAGCCGTGTGCTCTGACCACCTGAGCTACCCCGCCGCCGGTCTCGAGCTCCCCGCCCGACAGCTCAGGCGCGTCACCGATTCCAGAGCCCCTTTACGGAATCGAACCGTAGACCTTCTCCTTACCATGGAGACGCTCTACCGACTGAGCTAAAGGGGCAAGCGACGTACGAGGATACACAGGCCCGAGCCGGGATCGGTAATCGTGCCACCGGTCTCGGCCACCGCAGCCAGCCTGCACAGCCACGAGTCGACTAACGTCAGGGATGTGACGACGAGCACCCTCGACAACCGGCCGTACGCCGCCCGCCCAGCTCGCATCGGCCTGCAGTTGCAGCCCCAGCACGCGGACTACGCCGCCATCCGACAAGCCGTAGCGCAGGCGGAGGACCTCGGCGTGGACGTGGTCTTCAACTGGGACCACTTCTATCCGTTGTACGGCGACGCCGACGGCAAGCACTTCGAGTGCTGGACCATGCTGGCCGCCTGGGCCGAGGCGACCGAGCGAGTCGAGATAGGCGCCTTGGTCACCTGCAACAGCTACCGCAACCCAGACCTGCTCGCCGACATGGCTCGCACCGTGGATCACATCAGCGGCGGACGGCTGATCCTCGGGATCGGCTCCGGCTGGTTCGAGAAGGACTACGAGAACTACGGCTACGAGTTCGGTACCGCGGGTTCGCGGCTCGATGCTCTGGGCGAGGCGCTGCCGCGCATTCAGAGACGCCTGTCTCGGCTGAACCCACCACCCACGAGACGGATCCCCGTGCTCATCGGCGGAGGCGGAGAGAAGAAGACGTTGCGCCACGTCGCCGAGCACGCCGACACCTGGCACGGGTTCGGCGACGCAGAGACGATCTCGCACAAGCACGCGGTCCTCGATGAGTGGTGCTCGAAGGTGGGGCGCGACCCCGGCGAGATCGAGCGCTCTTGCGGTGTGCCGGGCGACGTCGACGTGGCCAAACGCGCCGACGAGCTGTACGAGGTGGGGACTCGCCTGCTCACGATCAGCGCCGGTGGCCCGGACTACGACCTGGGGCGGACCCGGGAACTCGTCGCGTGGCGCGACGACGTCAACAAGCACTGAGTCGTCGTCCCGCAGACGTGCAACGCCCGGTCCTGGGTGGACCGGGCGATGGTGGCAGGTGCAGGGTTCGAACCTGCGTAGGCATCAGCCGGCAGATTTACAGTCTGCTCCCTTTGGCCACTCGGGCAACCTGCCAGGGATGCTGCCGATCCGGCGACGGGCCGGGCAGCGAGCGCAACAATAGCCCACTCGAGGCGGGCCGCCCAACGCGCGCGACGCGGCGTACGCGCTTGCCCAGCTGCCTCGCTCCCGGAGTCCTCGCCGGCGGCGGGTCGATGAGAGGGTCCGGCTACGATCGGGGCACACCAGACCCGGGTTCGCAGCGCATCCTTCGCCACTTGAGTGGCATTCGCATTGTGGCCCGAGAGGGCTCGAGGAGGAAGAGACCATGGCCGCCGACTCGTCATTCGACATCGTGAGCAAGATCGACCGTCAGGAGGTGGACAACGCCCTGAACCAGGCGGCGAAGGAGATCTCCCAGCGGTTCGACTTCAAGAACACCGGCGCGGGCATCTCCTGGCACGGTGACCACAGCATCGAGGTGGTTGCCAACGCGGAGGAGCGGGCGAAGGCAGTCGTCGACGTCTTCAGGGAGAAGCTGATCAAGCGCCAGCAGTCACTCAAGATCCTCGACGTCTCCGAGCCTCGCCAGTCCGGCAAGGACGTCAAGATACACATCGACCTGCAGGAGGGCATCACCCAGGAACAGGCGAAGAAGGTCTCGAAGCTCATCCGCGACCAAGGCCCCAAGGGCGTCAAGGTGCAGGTCCAAGGCGAGGAGCTGCGCGTCAGCAGCAAGAAGCGCGACGACCTGCAGGACGTCATCGCACTGGTCAAGGGTCAGGACTACGACTTCGCCCTGCAGTTCACCAACTACCGCTGAGCCGAGGTGACGACCAGCCGTGTTCAGCCGCCGATCTGGCGTGATGCCGTACGCCGGATGTTGTTCCAGTTAGTCATGTATGTGGCGTAGGCATGCCTGCTCTTAATTCCCAGCATGATCTCGTCGGCGCGATGAAGCGCCCCGTTCGTCCAGTTCTGTGAGCCGGTGTAGACCTGCCACGCTGAGGTGTCGCCGGCGTAGTTGCCGTTGATGAGCAGGTACTTCGAGTGGACTCGCAGGTCGATCTTGCCGTCACCGTTGCGGTCCACGCGGGTGTCGTAGAGCTTGATCCGACCCTGCCAGGCGGCGTGTCTCAGCACCGCCGCAACTTCCCTCGACGGAGCACCGATGATCACCGAGACGATGCAGCCCGCCTTCTGTAGGCGAAGCAGTCGGTCGGTGATGTACATGCCACGCTCGCCGGCCCACCAGAACATGGAGATGTTGAGCGCGGTTCGGCCGTTGCGACCGGCGGCTCCGGTGGCGCCGAGGCACCTGACTCGGGAGAGATCCTGCATCACCGGGTCGGTCGCCTTCGTCGGGTAGCGCATCGGAAAGAAGCGATTCTCGAACCGTCCGCTGTTGAACGTCTGATACGCGTCCACGTCCTTGTCGGTGTCGTCGCGCATCTCGTTGTGGATGACGGCGTACTTGTCGTAGATCGCCTTGTTGCCCGCCATCGTGAACAGGTCGTTGTACCCGAGGAACGCTCCGCCCGCGTTGAGGTTCGCCGAGCTGACCATCACGACGTGGGACGAGGTGCCGGCCGCCGAGAACGCGTAGAACTTGGCGTGGTTGTTCCCACCAGCACCGCGGCAGCTGCCGACGCACTTGTATGCGAAGCTCCGGTCCGGACCTCCGCGGGTGCGCTGGCCCAGCAGGTCAACGGGGGTGTCGTTGTCGGCGTTGAGTGCGTTCATGAGCCGGCGACTCTGCCTGTTGTCGATGAACTTATCCATGACCACCTGCACGCTGTTTGCACGGCCACCTTCGGCGATAGGCTTTGCCGCCCTGATGAGCTTGTCGACGGTGGCTTTGCGGTCGAGGAGGTAGGTCGAGATCAGGATGGTCGCCCCCTGCGGGGTGCTGTCGATGGTGGCCTCGACGTGGTTCATCAGGGCGAGCTTGCTGGCGAACTGCCCGGTCGGGTCGTTGAAGA
>JAUJOO010000012.1:11231-15953 GCA_030447585.1 Nocardioidaceae bacterium
AGGTTCAGCCGATCCTGCGCCGCCGCTGTCTCGCTCGTCTCCAGGAACTCCGGGTTATCGTCAAAGAACATGGTGGCTTCCGAGGTGGTTGCGGTCGCGCACATCGTTCATCGCAGCGCGTCGAGTCGAGGTCCTGACCACCTTAACTGCACGGAGGTCAGCCAGTCGCTGTCTGACGCCAACAGTCACGGTTGCCTGGTTCAAGGACGTCGGTCGGAAGCGACAGCAGCGGACACCGCGGTGGCCTCGAGACGACGGCGTCTCGGGGCCACTATCGGTCACTCGAAGGAGGTCTCCTCCGAAATGGGGTGTCAGTCGGTGGCGTCCTTGCGCATGACCGAGAGTGCGAGACCAGCCGCGATCACGATCACTCCCCTCGACGCGTGCGCTCCGCCACATGCTCCCACCACCGCCCCTGACGACGCCCCCAAGTTCCGCATTGTCACCTTGGCCGAGTCGGCATGTCGTCGTTGGAACGCCGAACGCGCGATGTGGTTCAGGGGCTGGAGATGCCCGTAGACTCGGGGTTTACTGAAAGAGCTCGGAACTACTGGACAGCACGAAGACAAGGCCGCAGGAGATGGGCTCGGTGACCAAACAGGTCGAACAGCTCGAGCAGGTCGTCATCAGATTCGCCGGCGATTCCGGCGACGGGATGCAGCTGACCGGAGACCGGTTCACCCAAGAGACCGCCAGCTTCGGGAACGACCTGTCGACGCTTCCCAACTTCCCGGCGGAGATTCGTGCTCCAGCGGGCACCTTGGTGGGCGTCTCGTCCTTCCAGCTTCACTTCGCCGACCATGACATCCTCACCCCAGGCGACACCCCGAACGTCCTGGTCGCTATGAACCCAGCGGCGCTGCGCGCGAACATCAGCGACCTCAAGCCGGGTGCCACCGTTATCGTCGACACCCACGACTTCACCGACCGCAACCTCAAGCGGGCGGGATACGCCGACAACCCACTCGAGGACGGCTCGCTCGACACCTTCCGTCTGCACGCCGTCAACCTCACATCACTGACTGTCGAGTCCGTCAAGGCCTTCGGTCTCAGCCGCAAGGATGCGGCGCGGGCCAAGAACATGTTCGCGCTCGGACTGCTTTCCTGGCTCTACGGTCGGCCGGTCAAGTCGACGGAGGAGTTCTTGACGAGGCGGTTCGCGACAAACCCCGCCGTCCGCGACGCAAACCTCGCCGCCTTCCATGCCGGCTGGTACTTCGGTGAGACGACCGAGGGCTTCGCCGTCTCATACCAGATCAACCCTGCTCCGATGAAGGCCGGCACCTATCGCAACGTCAGCGGTAACCTGGCACTGAGCTACGGTCTGGTCGCTGCCGGGGTGCGCTCGGGTCTTCCGGTCTTCCTCGGCGCCTACCCGATCACCCCCGCCTCCGACATCCTCCACGAGCTGAGCAAGCACAAGCGGTTCGGGGTCACGACGTTCCAGGCCGAGGACGAGATCGCGGGCATCGGCGCGGCGCTCGGAGCGGCGTACGGCGGCTCCATCGGCGTGACCACCACCTCCGGGCCCGGTATCGCCTTGAAGAGCGAGACCATCGGACTGGCCGTCTCCCTGGAGCTACCGCTCGTCATCATCGACGTCCAACGCGGTGGTCCTTCCACCGGGTTGCCCACCAAGACGGAGCAGTCGGACCTGCTGCAGGCGATGTTCGGCCGCAACGGGGAGGCACCGGTGCCGATCGTCGCTCCCCAGTCACCGACCGACTGCTTCGATGCAGCCCTGGAAGCGGTGCGGATCGCCGTCGCCTATCGGACACCGGTCATGCTGCTGTCGGACGGCTACCTGGCGAACGGTTCGGAGCCGTGGCACCTCCCGGACATCGAGACGCTCCCGCTCATCGACCCCGGCTTCGCGACGGCACCCAACCACGAGACCGAGTCGGGAGACCGAGCCTTCTGGCCCTACCAACGCGAGCCGCAGACGCTGGCCAGGCCCTGGGCGATCCCGGGGACCGCTGGTCTGGAGCACCGCATCGGCGGACTCGAGAAGGCCGACGGCCATGGCAACATCAGCTACGAGCCCGCCAACCACGACCTGATGGTGCGCACCCGCCAGGCCAAGGTGGACCGGGTGGCCGACACGATTCCTCCTGTCGAGGTCGACGACCCGAGCGGTCACGCCGAGCTGCTCGTCCTCGGCTGGGGTTCCACCTACGGCCCCATCGGTGCCGCGTGCCGCCGGGTGCGCCAGCTCGGGCTGTCCATTGCGCAGGCACACGTGCGCCATCTCAACCCCTTCCCCCGCGACCTCGGGGACGTCTTGCGACGCTACGACAAAGTCATCCTGCCGGAGATGAACCTCGGCCAGCTTGCCTTGCTGCTCAGGGCGAGGTACCTCGTCGATGTCGTCGGCTACAACCAGGTGCGCGGCCTCCCCTTCACGGCCAGCGAGCTCGAAGAGGTTCTCACCACCACTCTCAAGGAAATGAGCTCATGACCACAGACCTCACCCCCTCGGGACTGCGGGACGTACCGGTCTCCGATGTCCAGAGTTCGCGCAAGGACTTCACCTCGGACCAGGAGGTGCGGTGGTGCCCGGGCTGCGGTGACTACATCGTGCTGGCGGCCGTCCAGAGCTTTCTGCCGTCGCTGGGCCTGAAGCGGGAGAACATCGTCTTCGTCTCGGGGATCGGCTGCTCGTCGCGGTTCCCCTACTACCTCGACACGTTCGGGCTGCACTCGATCCATGGCCGGGCGCCGGCGATCGCGACCGGTCTCGCCACCTCGCGGGCCGACCTCAACGTCTGGGTGGTCACCGGGGACGGTGATGCACTGTCTATCGGCGGCAACCACCTGATCCACGCCATGCGGCGAAACGTCAACATCACGATCCTGCTCTTCAACAACCGCATCTACGGGCTGACCAAGGGGCAGTACTCACCCACGTCGGAGCCAGGCAAGATCACCAAGTCGACCCCGGCCGGTTCGGTCGACTTTCCGTTCAACCCGGTCTCCTTGGCGCTCGGCGCCGAAGCCACCTTCGTCGCCCGTACTGTGGACTCCGACCGCGCCCACCTCACCGAGGTGCTCACCGCGGCCGCCTCTCACCGCGGCACGGCGTTGGTGGAGATCTACCAGAACTGCCCGATCTTCAACGACGGCGCGTTCGACGTACTCAAGGACAAGGACGAGGCCGCCGCACGCCTCGTTCGGTTGCAACACGGCGAGGTGGTGCGGATCGGCGACCGGGAGTGGGTCCACGACGCCCACGCGCCGAACCCGTCGCAGGCGTTCGAGATCTCCAGGCTGGACGACGGCACCATGGCACAGGTCCCGATCGGGATCTTCCGCCAGGTATCCCGACCGACCTACGACGACCAGGTCCGCGAGCAGGTCCACCTGGCCAAGAGCCGAGAGGGCGAGGGCGACTTGGCCGCATTGCTAGCTGGGCGCGACCACTGGACAGTGGCTGAGTGAGACTCCGTTTGCGAGGCGCCTTTCGCCGGCTGATCACGCAGCATGCGGCGTGTCACGCGCCGTCGTCTCGTCATGGACAAACCCCCGACGGCTCTGTCTCGGCGGGTACGCTCGGACGCTATGTCAGAAGACCGTCGCGGAGTGCTCCTCGGAGCGACTGCGTTCGGTCTTTGGGGCCTCTTCCCGCTTTACTGGCCACTGCTCGAGCCGGCCGCAGCCAGTGAGATCCTCGCTCACCGGGTGGCTTGGTCCCTCGTAGTGAGTGGGGCGCTGCTTGCAGCGACCCGGCGGTTCGCGACCTTGCGGTCGATCTGGGGACACTCGCGTGTGCGGCTGGCGATGACCGGTGCGGCCGTGGTCATCGGGGTCAACTGGTTCACCTACATATGGGGCGTCAACAACGGCCACGTGGTGGAGACATCTCTTGGCTACTACATCAACCCACTGGTGACGGTGCTGCTCGGTGTCGTCGTGCTCGGCGAGCGGCTGCGGCGCTGGCAGTGGATAGCACTCGGCATCGCCTTTGCCGCGGTGCTGGTGCTGAGCGTCGGGTTGGGGCGTCCACCGTGGATCTCCTTGGTGCTCGCTTTCAGCTTCGGCACGTACGGTCTGTTGAAGAAGCAGGCGGCAGTCGGGCCCATCGAAGGGCTCACCTGGGAGGGCCTAGTCCTTGCGCCGATGGCGCTCGGGTACGGCGTCTGGCTGTCAGTGGTAGGTCAGGCCTCGGCGTGGTCTCACGGCGCCGGCCACGTCGGTCTGCTGATGACGACGGGGGTCGTGACTGCCCTGCCCTTGTTGTGCTTCGCCGGGGCCGCCAACAGGATCCCCCTCACGACGCTCGGACTGCTGCAGTACATAGCACCCACGTTGCAGTTCCTTCTCGGCGTGCTGGTCTTCGAGGAGTCGATGACGCCGACACGGTGGATCGGTTTCTCGCTGGTGTGGCTGGCGCTGATGGTCTTCACGGTCGAGTCGGTCGCGGCCAGCCGTCGCACGTCGGACGTCGACGCGGGCGCGCCTAGTACCGCCGCCGCGCCGGTCGGAGCGGAAGCCGTGGAAGCGTCCGCCGTGATCGATCCTGCCTGCATCGGCGGGGCGCCGCAGCCTCCAGCCGGCCAGATTCGCGAGGTTGGGGAGGTTGGCGAGCGACTGCCCCGCTGAGGCGGTGCATCGTGCTGACGTTTGCCTTGTCAACAAGGCAAGTGGCGAGGCACGTCGAGCGAGCGAATCAAGTCAGGAGGTCCGGGTGGTGACGAGGTCACACAGGCTTGTGAGGGCCGTCCG
>JAUJOO010000012.1:16053-28542 GCA_030447585.1 Nocardioidaceae bacterium
CAAGTCAGGAGGTCCGGGTGGTGACGAGGTCACACAGGCTTGTGAGGGCCGTCCGCGCCGGGTTCTCGGGCAGCGAGCAGAGAAGCGCACGAGCGGCCTGGGTACGTCGCTCGACCTCGGCCCGGGCCAGGCCCATGGCAGGGTTGCTGCGCAGCAGCGCGAGTGCCTCCGAGCGCAGCCGTTCGTCGCTGATAGGGCTCGACAGCAGCTCACGCAGCCGAGCGTCGGAGGCATCTCGAGACTGCAGCGCAAACAGCGTCGGCAACGTCGCAACGCCCTCACGGAGGTCCGTGCCGGAGGCCTTCCCGAGGTCTCCGGAGTCGCTGGCGACGTCGATGATGTCGTCGGAGAGCTGGAACGCCGTGCCGATCTGCTCCCCGAACGCTGTCAACGTCTCCTCCACGTCCACCGGAACCCCGGCGAGCATCGCACCGAAGCGCGCAGACGTCGCGATCAGCGAACCGGTCTTGTCCGCCACGACAGACAGGTAGTGTGCCAGTGCGTCTTCGTCAGCGCGGGGACCGATCGTTTCACGGATCTGCCCCTGCACCAGACGGGCGAAGGTCTGGGCCTGGATCCTGACAGCCTGCGGCCCGAGCCCGGCTACTATCTCCGATGCCTGCGCGAACAGGTAGTCGCCGGTCAGGATCGCGATCGAGTTGTCCCAGCGCGCATTCGCGCTCGGAGCTCCCCGCCGCAGCTCGGCCTCGTCCATCACGTCGTCGTGGTAGAGGGTGGCAAGGTGTGTCAGCTCGACGACGAGCGCGGCCGGGACGACACCTGGCGCGTCGGCGTCGCCGAACTCGGCGGCCAGCAGACACAGCAAGGGCCGGAACCTTTTGCCTCCGGCCTGGAGGAGGTGGTGAGACGCCTCGTCGATGACGTCGAACTCGGAGGCCGCCGCAGCGGCCAGCTCCTTCTCTACCTCCGTCAGCCGGGTCCTGACCCTCGATTCCAGGTCAGGATCGACGATTGGGAATCCTGCGGTCGAAGGCACGTCCCCAGCCATCAGCGGATGAACTCACCCGCGTGCCGGGCCAGGTCGAACACCGGCTGTGGTACGACGCCCAACAACAGCGTCATCGCCGCTCCGACGGTGATGGCAACCGTCGTCAGGGCGCTCGGCACGGCCACCGTGGGGCCGTCGCCGACAGGGTCGGAGAAGAACATGACGACGATGACGCGGACGTAGAAGAAGGCGGCGACAACGCTCATCAAGACGGCGACCACGACAAGCGGCCAAGCCCCGCCGGACCAGGCCGACGTGAAGACCGCCCACTTGCCGGTGAAGCCTGAGGTGAGCGGAATGCCGGCGAAGGCGAGCAGGAAGAACGCAAACACACCTGCGACCAGCGGCGCCTCCTTGCCGAGCCCCGCCCACCGTGACAGGTGGGTCGTCTCACCCCCCGCGTCCCGCACCACCGTCACGACCGCGAACGCCCCGATTGTGGTGAAGCCGTACGCGACGAGGTAGAAGAGTACTGCCTGGAGGCTGCTGATCTCCTCCCCGGCGATGCTCAAGCCCTGCTGAGCACCGATGAAGCCCGTGATGAGGAAGCCGGCATGGGCGATGGACGAGTAGGCGAGCATCCGCTTGATGTCGGTCTGAGTGATGGCGATGATCGAGCCGATGGCCATCGTCAACGCCGCCACGAGCCACATCAGCGGTTCCCAGTCCCACCGGGCGCCGCCCAGACCCACATAGAACACCCGGAGCAGTGCACCGAAGGCGGCCACCTTCGTGCATGCCGCCATGAAGGCCGTCACCGCGGTCGGCGCGCCTTGATAGACGTCGGGCGTCCATGCGTGGAACGGAGCCGCACTCACCTTGAACAGCAGCCCGACGGCCAGCAGCGCCATCCCAGTGAGCAGCAGGCCGCTCGCACCGGTGGTGGAGGAGACAGCGGTGTCGATCTCGGCGAGCTCGAAGCTGCCGGCATACCCGTACACGAGGGCGATGCCGTACAGGAAGAACGCCGACGAGAAGGCGCCCAGGAGGAAGTACTTGAGCGCCGCCTCCTGGCTGATGAGGCGTCGGCGCCTGGCCAGGCCACAGAGCAGGTACAGCGGCAGTGACAGAACCTCGAGGGCCACGAACATGGTGAGAAGGTCGTTTGCCGCGGGGAACAACAACATGCCGCCGATCGCGAACATCGCCAGCGGGAACACCTCGGTGTGCTCGATGCCTCGAAGCGCTGCCTCGCGCTCGGCCTCGGTGCCTGGAAGCGCTGCTGCCTGACCGGCGAAGGCGGTGATACCTCCCTCGAGACGGCGTTCTGCGAACAACAGCATGCTCATGATCGAGAAGATGAGCACGGTGCCCCAGATGAACAGTGATGGACCGTCCACCGCGATCGCACCCTCGGCTTCGATGGTGCCGAGCGACGACCCGTCGTTGTTGGCGGACGCCTGGGCGGCCACCACGACGACCGCGGCAAGGGCGGCGACGAGACCCAGTGTCGCCAGCACGGACTGGATCAGGTAACGACGCTCGCGCGGTGCGTACGCCTCAACCAGCACGCCCACCAAGGCGACGCCGAAGACGATGAGGAGAGGGGAGAGCTTCCCGTACGAAATGTGAGGGACGTTGAAGGGTTCGACTGCGAGCGCGTTCACTTCGACGGGCCTTCCTCATCTGAGGCGACGGTCGGCTCCGGATCGCTGACGCCGACCTGCTCGAGCAGCCTGTCCACGGGTGGGTTCAAGGCGTCCAAGGCGGGTTTGGGGAAGAACCCCAGGACGACGATCAACAGCAGCAGAGGCGCCAGTGCCGCGATCTCACGCGGCCGTAGATCTGGCAGGTTCTGAGTCGACTCGCGAACAGGCCCGGTCATGGTGCGTTGGTACATGTAGAGGATGTACAGCGCGGCCAGCACGATGCCGAGTGTCGCGACCACCGCCGCGGTGATCGACACCGTGAACGTGCCCGCCAGCACCAAGAACTCGCTGACGAACGGCGAGAGACCTGGTAGGGAGAGGCTGGACAGTCCGGCCAGCAGGAACGTCCCGGCGAGAACTGGCGCCACCTTCTCGACGCCCCCGTAGTCGTCGATCATCTTGGAGCCGCGTCGGCTGATCAAGAAGCCCGTGACGAGGAACAGCGCGGCCGTCGACAGGCCGTGGTTGAACATGTACAGCGCCGCGCCAGCCTGCGCCTGGGTGGTCATCGCAAAGATGCCGAGCACGATGAAGCCGAAGTGAGAGACCGACGTGTAGGCGATGAGCCGCCGGATGTCTTGTTGCCCGATCGCGAGCAGTGCGCCGTATATCACCGAGATGACCGCAAGCGTCATCACAACCGGAGTCGCCCATCTCGACGCCTCGGGGAAGATGTTGAGGCAGAAGCGCATCATCCCGAACGTGCCGATCTTGTCGAGCACGCTCACCAGCAGCACCGATGTGCCGGGGGTCGCCTCGCTGGCGGCCTCCGGGAGCCAAGTGTGCACGGGCCACATGGGCGCTTTCACAGCGAACGCGATGAAGAAACCGAGGAACAGCCACCGGCCCGTGCTGGTGCTGATGTCGGCGTTCATGAGGTCTTCGAGCAGGTACGACGGCCCGCTTGCCGAGGCAGCCGTCACGACGTAGAGACCGACGACGGACGCCAGCATGAGAAAGCCGCCGAACAGGCTGTACAGGAGGAACTTGACGGCGGCGTACGAGCGTCGCGCACCGCCGAAACCGCCGATCAGGAAGTAGATCGGGATCAGCGTCGCCTCGAAGAGCACATAGAACAAGAGCACGTCGGTGGCAGCGAAGACGCCGATGGACAGGCTCTCGAGGACCAGCATCCAGGCGAAGAACGAGTTGACGCTCCATCGTCCGCTGTCCGCGTCGTCCCACGACGCCAGGATGACCAGCGGGGTCAAGATCGTCGTGAGCAGCACGAGCACGAGGCCGAGCCCGTCGAGCCCGACGGCGTAGTGGGCGCCGAACGTCGCGATCCAGCTGTACTCCTCGACGAACTGGAACCCCTCGTCGACGTCGAACTGCAAAGCCACCGCGACCGACACGACAAAGGTCGCGAGGGAGACGGTGAACGCCACTTGTTTGGGCAGGGCGCCGCGACGAGGCGTCGCAAGAACCGCTCCGGCGCCCAGCAGGGGGAGCAGGACAAGGATCGTCAGCCACGGGATGGCCGCCTCGCTTCCGCTCATGCGAGCCTCACCGCCAACACGGCCAGCACCAGCAGAGCGGAGCCCGCGAGCATCGACAAGGCGTAGTTACGTACGAAGCCGCTCTGCCAGCGCCGGATCCGGCCGGAGGTGCCACCGACGAGGGCGGCAACCCCGTTGACAGCCCCGTCGATCCCGCGGTTGTCGGCGTACACCATCGAGCGGGTGAGGTACTGTCCCGGCCGCATGAACGCTGCCTCGTTGAGGGCGTCACCGTACAGGTCGGCCCGCGCCGCCTTTGTCAGGGGTGAGACGCGACGCGGCGCGACGACGTCGACCCTTCGGCGCGCGTAAAGCAGGAATGCCGTTCCTGCCCCGACGACCACCACCGCCAGGGTCAGCAGCGTCATGACCACCACCGGTATCGGCAGCGCGACATGCTCCTCGGGGCCGAACACCGGCTCCAGCCAGTCGACGATCCAACCGTTGAGGAGCAGTACGCCGCCGAAGACCGACAGACCCGCCAACACCATGAGGGGAACCGTCATCACCAGCGACGACTCGTGCGGGTGCGCCTCGCTGGCCCAGCGTCGCTCGCTCACGAAGGTCATGATCATCAGCCGGGTCATGTAGAACGCCGTGATTCCGGCACCGACGAGTGCCCCGATGCCTACCACGATGTGCTCGGCGAAGGCAGCCTCGATGATTGCGTCCTTCGACCAGAACCCCGCAAAGCCCGGGAAGCCGATGATGGCCAGGTAGCCGCAGGCGAAGGTGAGGAACGTGATCGGCATGACGGCCCGCAGTGCACCGTAGCGGCGCATGTCCACCTCGTCGTTCATGGCATGCATGACCGAGCCCGCACCGAGGAACAGGTTCGCCTTGAAGAACCCATGGGTGAGCAGATGGAAGATGGCGAACGCATATCCTGCCGGGCCGATCCCGGCCGCCAGCATCATGTAGCCGATCTGGCTCATCGTGGAGCCGGCGAGCGCCTTCTTGATGTCGTCCTTCGCGCATCCGATGATCGCCCCCCACAGCAGCGTGACGAGGCCGACGACCACGACGGCGAGCTGCGCGGCCTGGCTTTGCTCGTAGACGAAGTGTGACCGGGTCACGAGGTAGACCCCGGCGGTCACCATGGTGGCGGCGTGGATCAGCGCCGACACCGGGGTGGGGCCTTCCATGGCGTCCAGTAGCCAGCTCTGGAGCGGCACCTGGGCAGACTTCCCGCAGGCACCGAGCAGCAGCAGCAAGCCGAGTGCGGTAGCCGTCGCGGCTGACACCTCGGGCATGCCGCTCTCGACACCGGCGAAGGTGGTCGAGCCGAATGTGGCGAACATCAACATGATGGCCAGCGCCATCCCCAGGTCGCCGACGCGGTTCACGATGAACGCCTTCTTGGCAGCGACGGCAGCCGAGTCCTTGTGCTGCCAGAAGCCGATCAGCAGGTATGACGCCAGCCCCACACCTTCCCAGCCGAGGAACACGCCGAGGTAGTCGTCGGCCAGGACCAAGGTGAGCATCGCGGCGACGAACAAATTGAGGTACCCGAAGAAACGGGGCCTCCGCGCGTCGTGCTCCATGTAGCCGATCGAGTAGACGTGGATGAGCCCACCGACGCCGGTGATGAGGAGCACGAAAAGCGCAGACAGCGGGTCGAAGAGCAAACCGAACTCCACGTGGAAGCCGCCGGTGTCGATCCAGGTGAACAGCTGCTGGGTGAGTGCTTCTTCGTCTCCGGCCGCAAGGCGGGCGAAGGCGACTACACCGAGCAGGAACGACACGAGGGGCGCTGCCGTGCCGAGCAGGTGCCCCCACCGTTTGGTGGCGCCTCCCCCGAGAAGCAGCACCGCGGCGCTCACCGCGGGGATCAGGATGATCAAGTACAGAAGGTCCATCGATCCCCCTAGTACTTGAGCAGACTTGCGTCGTCGACCGAGGCCGAGCGTCGCGTCCGGAAGATGGTCATGATGATCGCGAGCCCCACGACGACTTCCGCCGCCGCGACCACCATCACGAAGAACGCCGCGATCTGGCCGTCGAGGTTGCCGTGCTGTCGAGCGAACGTGATGAACGCCAGGTTGCAGGCGTTGAGCATCAGCTCGACGCACATGAACACCACGATGGCGTTGCGGCGCACGAGTACGCCGACCGCACCGACGCCGAACAAGACCGCCGACAAGACCAGGAACGGGGTGACGCTCACCTACCGCCCTCCTCGAGCTGGCGGGACTCGTCTTCGACCTCGGTGGCCAGCAGGCGCTCGTCGCGGATGTCCCGGACGGTGCCGTGTGCGCGCATGACCCGGGAGATGGAGAGCTCGGACGGTGTGCCGTCGGGAAGCAGCGCCGGCGTGTCCACCGAGTTGTGGCGGGCGAACGTGCCCGGGTTGGGCAGACCGCCGGGATGAGCGCCGGTCGCGGCGTAGTCGCGCATCCGCTTGACGGCCATCTCGCGCTGCGTCGTCTTCGGTGTCAGCCGCTCGCGGTGCGCCAACACCATCGCCCCCAGAGCCGCTGTGATCAGGAGCGCGCTCGTTACCTCGAAGGCGAAGACATACTTGCTGAAGAGCACGGAGGCGACCCCGTTGACGTTTCCTTCGGCGTTGGCCCCTTGGAGCCCGACAGCCGGCCCGAACGTGGTCTGTGCGATCGAGGTGGCCAACAAGACGCCGAACAGCAGCCCTATGCCGATAGCGGCGAGACGCTGGCCGCGCAACGTCTCGACAAGAGAGTCGGACGAGTCGACGCCGACCAGCATCAGCACGAAGAGGAATAACATCAGCACCGCACCGGTGTAGACGATGATCTGCACGGCAAACAGGAAAGGAGCGTTCTGGGCGGCGTACAGGATCGCGAGCGAGACCATGATGACGGCCAGCAGCAGCGCAGCGTGGACCGCCTTGCGTGCCATCACCATGGCCACCGCACAGACAACCATGACAGGCGCGAGGACCCAGAAGGCGATCATGCGGGCACCTCCCCGTCCTCGGTCTGGTGGACGCTCGCACCGACCCCCCTGTAGTACGCGGCCTCGTCTTCGCCGAGACGCATGGGGTGCGGCGGCCTTTCCATGCCAGGCAGCAACGGCGCGAGGAGGTCGTGCTTCTCGTAGATGAGGTCGGCCCGGTTGTTGTCGGCCAGCTCGTACTCGTTCGTCATCGTGAGAGCTCGCGTCGGACACGCCTCGATGCAGAGCCCGCAGAGAATGCACCGCAGGTAGTTGATCTGGTAGACGCGACCGTACCGCTCCCCAGGGGAGAACCGTCCACCCTCGCTGTTGTCGTCGCCTTCGACGTAGATGGCGTCGGCGGGGCACGCCCAGGCGCACAGCTCGCATCCCACGCACTTCTCCAGGCCGTCCGGCCAGCGGTTCAGCTGGTGGCGTCCGTGCCATCGCGGCGCAGTCGCCTTCTTCTCGAACGGGTACTGCTCAGTGACGACACGCTTGAACATTGTTCGGAAGGTCACCCCGAATCCGGCGACGGGGTCCCAGAAGTGTTCTTTCTGCTTAGCCACGCATGCTCTCCTGTCCGGGCATCGGTGGCACCGGGTACCCGCCTTCGACGTCGTCGTGCCGGATCTCGGGTGCAGCCTCCGGCTCGGGCTCGTCGTCGTCACCGAAGAACCCGAGCACCAAGAAGACGATGATGGCGACTGCGGCGGCGGCCAGCAGGTACCGGCGGTCGATGGGCTGCTCGAGGCTGAGCGCCCGGACCGTCCCCACCGCGATTGTCCACAGCAGCGCGGCAGGTATCAGGAACTTCCAGCCGAACTTCATGAACTGGTCGTAGCGCATGCGGGGGAGGGTGCCGCGCAGCCAGATGAAGAAGAAGACGAAGAGCAACACCTTGGCGAGGAACCACAGCACCGGCCAGTAGCCCTGGTTCGCGCCGTCCCACAGCGAGAGCGGCCAGGGAGCGCGCCAGCCGCCGAGGAACATCGTGGTGGCGAGCATCGAGACCGTCACCATGTTGATGTACTCGGCGAGGAAGAAGAACGCGAACTTGATGGAGGAGTACTCGGTGTGGAAGCCGCCGACGAGCTCGCCCTCCGCCTCGGGCAGGTCGAACGGCGCCCGGTTCGTCTCGCCCACCATTGCGACCATGTAGATGGCGAACGAGGGCATCAGGATGAGCCCGAACCACAGGTTCTCCTGAGCCTTCACGATGCCCGACGTGGACATCGAGCCGGCGTACAGGAAGACGGCGACAAGCGAGAGACCCATGGCGACCTCGTAGGAGATCACCTGAGCCGAGGAGCGCAGGGCGCCGAGCAGCGAGTACGTCGACCCGCTCGACCAGCCGGCGAGCACGATGCCGTAGACGCCGATGGAGGCGATGGCGAGGATGTACAAGACGCCGACCGGAAGGTCAGTGAGCTGCAGCGGTGTCACGACGTCGCTGAAGGGGATCTTGACCTCGGGGCCGAAGGGGATCACCGCTACCGCGAGGAAGGCCGGTATGGCGGCCAGCAGCGGTGCCGCGATGTAGACGACGCGATCGACCGACTTCGGGACGAGATCTTCCTTGAGCATCAGCTTGACGCCGTCGGCAAGGCTCTGCAGCAGGCCGAAGGGGCCGTGGACGTTGGGGCCGACCCGGTGCTGCATCCGAGCTACCACCTTGCGCTCCAGCCAGATGTTGAACAGCGTGAACACGAGCAGGATCACGAACGCCAGCACGACTTTGATGCCGATGACCCACCAGGGGTCGTGCCCGAAGGCGGACAGGTCGTCGGTTACCGCAAGGTCGACCGTGCGCGTCACGCTGCACCTCTCTCAACCGTCACACTGTCACCCGCTGCCACCCCGAGGTCGCCGCCCAGATTGACCCCGCCGGAGTTGGCCGGCAACCACACGACCGACTCGTCGATGTCGGCAGCTACAACCGGCATCGTCAACCGGCTCCGGTCGGTCGACACGGTGACCGAGTCTCCCGTCCCCACCCCGAGACGGGCAAGTGCTGTGGCGCTCATGACCGCCACCGGCCTACGCGCAGTCGCCTGCAGATGCGGCTCCCCGTCAACTGCCCTGGAGTCGTCGATGAGCTGCCGCCAGCTGGCGACGACGAATCGACCGTCAGGTATCTGCCGAGGGGAAGGGGCCGCGACTGTCGCCATGGCGGGGCGCTCCCCGTCCCACGGACCTAGCTCCCTCATCTCGTTGCGCGCCTCCTCGATGGCGCGGTAACCGAGCGAGCCGGTGAGCTCTTCGGCGATGCCGGCGAGGACCCGGGTGTCCGTCAACGCCGACGACTCGAGAACCTGCTCGAACGGGCGGACCCTGCCTTCCCAGTTGACGAAGGACCCGGCCTTCTCGGAGACCGGCGCGACCGGAAGGACCACGTCGGCGACCGCCGTCACCGCAGAGGTCCTCACTTCGAGGCTGACCAGGAACCCCACCTTGTCCAAGGCGTCCTGAGCCGCTACCGGATCCGGCAGGTCGGCGACCTCGACACCTCCCACGACGAGCGCCAGGAGCTCACCCGAGGCGGCCGCAGCGAGGATGGCGTTGGTGTCGCGGCCCGGCGTGGACGGGATCGTCACCCCCCACGCCGCACCTACGTCGACCCGCGCAGCCGGGTCGCCGAGTGGTCGTCCACCTGGTAACAGGTTGGGCAGCAGGCCCGTCTCCAGGGCGCCACGCTCCCCCGCACGCCGGGGTACCCACGCGAGCCTGGCGCCGGTGGAGGAGGCAAGTGCCACGACAGCGCTCAACAGGCCGGGGGAGCTGGCGGCGCGTTCTCCGACGAGGATGAGCCCACCGTGCTGCAGCCCCAGCTCAGCGTCGCTGTCAACACCACTCAGCAGTGCGGCCTCCTGCCCCGGGCGGGCCTGGAGGAGCCGGCCTGAGAGCTTCTGCAGCCCGCGGGACGCGTGAGAGGCAACCGACGCCACCCGTGTCCCGTGCCGGCGTACGGCCTTGTGCAGCCGCAGGAACGCGATGGGTGACTCTTCCTCGGGCTCGAACGCCACCAAGAGCACGAAACTCGCGTGCTCCAGCTCCTCGTAGGTGACCAGGGCCCTCGTCGCGATGTGGGTGGCGAGGAACTCCGCCTCCTCGACTGAGTGGGCCCGAGCCCGGAAGTCGAGGTCGTTGCTCCCGAGGACAGCACGCGCGAACTTGCCGTATGAGTACGCGTCCTCGGTCGTCAGCCGACCACCGGCCAGTACGCCGACCGAGCTGCCGGCTGCGGCAAGGCCGCGTGCGGCGACGGCGAACGCCTCCGGCCAGGATGCGGGTCGCAGCTCACCTGTCTCGTCGTCGCGCACCAGCGGGCGCGTGAGGCGATCGCCGAGCCGCTCGTAGACGAAGCCGAACCTACCCTTGTCGCAGTTCCACTCCTCGTTGACCAGCGGGTCGTTGCCGGCGAGTCGGCGGGTGACCTTGCCGCGCCGGTGGTCGCTGCGCAGCGCGCAACCTGACGCGCAGTGCTCGCACACCGAAGGTGTCGAGATCAGGTCGAACGGCCGCGCCCGGAAGCGGTACGCGGCTGATGTCAACGCACCCACGGGGCAGATCTGGATCGTGTTGCCGGAGAAGTACGACTCGAACGGCTCCTTCTCGTAGATGCCTACCTGTTGCAGCGGGCCACGCTCGACGAGCGAGATGAACGGGTCGCCGGCGATCTCTTCGCTGAACCGGGTGCAGCGGGCGCAGAGCACGCAGCGCTCCCGGTCCAGCAACACCTGAGGCGAGATGTGGATCGGCTTGGTGAAGGTCCGCTTGGCTTCGGTGAAGCGCGAGTCCCCGCGGCCGTTCGACAGTGCCTGGTTCTGCAACGGGCACTCGCCACCCTTGTCGCAGACCGGGCAGTCGAGGGGATGGTTGATGAGCAGGAACTCCATGACTCCCTGCTGGGCCTTGTCGGCCACCGGGCTCGAGTGCTGCGTACGGACGACCATGCCGGCGGCGGCGGTGATGGTGCAGGAGGCCTGCGGCTTGGGATGGGGGCGCCCGTTGCCGCCGTCGGGAATGTCGACCAGACACTGTCGGCAGGCTCCGACCGGCTCGAGCAGCGGGTGGTCGCAGAAGCGGGGGATCTGCACACCGATCTGTTCGGCCGCGCGGATCAAGAGAGTCCCCTCAGGAACAGTCACCTCGACGTCGTCGATGGTCAGGGTGACCGTCTTAGCGGCTTTGTCAACGGCGTGCTCGGCGGCCTGGTCGACGGTCATGCACTCGCTCCTGCAGTGGAGAACAAGGTTGACGCCTCCCGGTCGAAGGGGCAACCTCCGCCCCGGAGGTGGGCGAGGTACTCGTCGCGGAAGAACTCGATGGACGAGGTGATAGGAGCAGCTGCCCCGTCAGCGAGAGCGCAGAACGAGCGCCCGACGATGTTGTCACACAGGTCGATCAGCAACTCCAGGTCGGCCTCGGTGCCCTGCCCGTGCTCCAGTCGGTCGAGGGTCTGCACCAGCCACCAGGTGCCCTCCCGGCACGGGGTGCACTTGCCGCACGACTCGTGCTTGTAGAACTCGGTCCATCTGGCCACCGCGCGGACAACGCAGGTGGTGTCGTCGAAGATCTGCAGTGCCTTCGTGCCGAGCATGGACCCCGCAGCGCCCACCGACTCGTAGTCGAGCGGGACGTCGAGGTGCTCGGCGGTGAGCAGCGGAGTGGAGGAGCCGCCCGGCGTCCAGAACTTCAGCTCATGGCCCTCGCGGACGCCTCCTGCAAGATCAAGCAGCTGGCGAAGTGTGATGCCGAGCGGCGCCTCGTACTGGCCCGGCCGCTGAACGTGTCCGGAGAGCGAGTACAGCGTCATGCCCTTGCTCTTTTCGGTCCCCATGCTGGAGAACCAGTCAGCGCCGTTGGTGACGATGCTGGGCACTGACGCAATCGACTCGACGTTGTTGATGACGGTGGGGCACGCGTACAGGCCCGCGACGGCAGGAAACGGTGGGCGGAGCCGCGGCTGGCCGCGGCGGCCTTCCAGGGAGTCGAGGAGCGCCGTCTCCTCGCCGCAGATGTACGCCCCGGCTCCGGCGTGCACGACGACGTCGAGGTGGTAGCCGGAGCCGTGGATGTCCGCGCCGAGGTGTCCGGCGCGGTAGGCCTCCTTCACGGCGTTCTGCAGCCGGCGGATGACGTGCAGGACCTCTCCGCGGACGTAGATGAACGCAAGGTTGGCGCGGATCGCGTACGACGAGATGACGATCCCTTCGAGGAGCGTGTGCGGGCTCGCCATCATGAGCGGGATGTCCTTGCAGGTGCCGGGTTCCGCCTCGTCTGCGTTGACCACCAGGTAATGCGGCTTGTCGTCACCCTGGGGGATGAACCCCCACTTCATACCCGTGGGGAATCCGGCACCCCCGCGTCCGCGCAGCCCGGACGCTTTCACGAGCTCGATGATGTCGTCCTGCTGCTG
>JAUJOO010000012.1:28642-34610 GCA_030447585.1 Nocardioidaceae bacterium
CGCGTCCGCGCAGCCCGGACGCTTTCACGAGCTCGATGATGTCGTCCTGCTGCTGTCCTAGCGCCTGCTTGAGCGCGGCGTAGCCGCCCGCCTTCTCGTACGCCTTCAGTGTCCAGGCGCGGCGGCTGTCCCAGTTGTCCGTCAGCACCGGCGTCAGGGTGTCGGTCATGGGCCGTTCTTTCCGTTGCCGGCGTCGGTATGGTCGGAGTTGGAAGGCGAGTCTTCGTGGTCTACGTGACGGGTGTCGGCCGGCGACGACGCGACCGCGACATCCGGCTCGTCACGGACGGCCTCCGCGGTCTGCTCCCGGCCGATGTCGTGCCCGTTCGCCGAGGACTGCGCTGCCTTTGGCGCCTGCCAGTTGCGCTCTCGGGCGAGCTGCAGGCCCGCCAGCGAAGCCGGTCCTGCCGCCGGCCCCTCGCCCGCCCGTCCGTCGGTGAAGCCTGCGAGCACCCGCTCTGCCTCCCGCCAGGTGCAGATGCGGGCGCCGCGGGTCGCTCGGACGTCGTTGCCTGCCACCAGGTCCTCGACGAGGTCGACGGCCGAACCGGGGGTCTGGTTGTCGAAGAACTCCCAGTTCACCATCACTACAGGGGCGTAGTCGCAGGCTGCGTTGCACTCCACCTGCTCGAGGGTGATCTTGCCGTCGTCGGTCGTCTCGTCGTTGCCCACGCCGAGGTGGCTCTTCAAACGCTCGAAGATGAGGTCGCCGCCCATCACCGCGCACAAGGTGTTGGTGCACACACCGACGTGGTAGTCGCCGACCGGACGCCGCTTGTACATGGTGTAGAACGTGGCGACACCTGACACGTCGGCGGTGCTCAGTCCGAGCAGCGCTGCGCACGTCTCGATGCCCTCAGGGGTGACATGGCCCTGCACACTCTGCAGCAGGTGCAGCATGGGCAGCAGCGCCGAGCGGCTGTGCGGGTAGCGGGCGATGATGTCGCGCAGCTCTGACACCGTCTGCGCGGTGATCGGCGGCGGGCCGCCGAGCTGTGACGCGGACGCCGCAGTCGCCCTCACCTCGGTCACCTGTCCACTCCCCCCATCACCGGGTCGAGGCTGGCTACCGCCACGACGACGTCGGCAATCTGACCGCCCTCGCACATCGCGGGGGCCGCTTGCAGGTTCGTGAACGAGGGGTCGCGGAAGTGAGCCCGGTAGGGCCTGGTCCCGCCGTCGGACACGAGATGACACCCGAGCTCCCCTCGGGGCGACTCGATGGGGGTGTACGCCTGGCCCGTCGGCACCCGGAAGCCCTCTGTGACGAGCTTGAAATGGTGGATGAGCGCCTCCATGGACTCGCCCATGATGTGCCGGATGTGGTCAAGGGAGTTCCCTATGCCGTCGGAGCCGACGGCGAGCTGGCTCGGCCAGGCGATCTTCTTGTCACCGATCATGAAGGGGGCACCCTCGAGGGCCTGCAGACGCTGAGCGCACTGCTCTATGATCCGCAGCGACTCCCACATCTCGTCGAGACGGATCCGGAAACGTCCGTAGGCGTCGGCGGTGTTGCGCGTGACCACGTCGAAGTCGTAATCCTGGTAACCGCAGTAGGGCTGCTTCTTGCGTAGATCCCAGTCGTATCCGGTCGAACGCAGCACCGGGCCGGTCACCCCGAGCGCCAGGCAGCCCGCAAGGTCGAGGTAGCCCACATCGACGAGCCGAGCCTTGAAGATCGCGTTGGCGTTGCACAAGGAGGCGTACTCCGGCAGCCGCTTGCGCATCAGGGCGACGAACTCGTCGACCTTGTCGAGCGTTCCGGGCGGCAGGTCCTGCGCGACTCCGCCGGGCCTGATGAAGGCGTTGTTCATACGTAGGCCCGTGATCAGCTCGAACAGATCGAGGCAGATCTCGCGTTCCCGGAACCCGATCGTCATGACGGTGAGCGCACCGATCTCCATGCCGCCCGTGGCGATGGCGACGAGGTGGGATGAGATGCGGTTCACCTCCATGAGGAGGACCCTCATGACCGTTGCCTTCTCCGGAATGTCGTGCTCGATGTCGAGGAGTCGCTCGACGGCGAGGCTGTATGCCGTCTCGTAGTGGAAGTTCGAGAGGTAGTCCATCCGGGTGCAGAACGTCACACCCTGGATCCAGTTGCGGTACTCCATGTTCTTCTCGATGCCCGTGTGCAGGTAGCCGATACCGCACCGGCACTCGGTCACCGTCTCCCCGTCGAGCTCCAGCACCAGCCGGAGGACCCCATGGGTCGACGGGTGCTGGGGGCCCATGTTGACGACGACTCGCTCCTCCGCGTCGGAGTCGATCCCGGCAACGACGGAGTCCCAGTCCTGGCCGGTGACGGTGAACACCTTGCCAGAGGTGGTGTCCTGCCCGGGGGCGTAGGGGTCTGCCCGGCCACCCATGCCGGTCGCCTGCGTCATCAGCTGTACGCCCTCCGCTGGTCGGGGGGCGCAATGACCGCGCCCTTGTACTCGACGGGGATTCCACCGAGGGGATAGTCCTTGCGCTGTGGGTGCCCCGGCCAGTCGTCTGGCATCTCGATGCGCGTGAGTGCAGGATGACCGTCGAAGACGATCCCGAAGAAGTCGTACGTCTCGCGCTCATGCCAGTCGTTCGTCGGATAGACGCCGACCACCGACGGGATATGCGGGTCGGCTTCGGGGCAGGTCACTTCCACGCGGATCCGTCGGTTGTGGGTCATGGACAGCAGGTGGTAGACGGCGTGCAGCTCCGCGCCGGAATGGTGCGGGAAGTGGACGCCCCCTACACCGGAGCAGAACTCGAACCTCAGCTGGAGGTCATCTCGCAACGTCTGCATCACCGAGCGCAGATGCTCGCGCCGGATGTGGAAGGTGATCTCGCCACGGTGGACGACAACCTTCTCCAGCGCTTCAGCAAGACCCGCGGTCTCGAGCGACCGTTCGAGGCTGTCAGCTGCCGAGTCGAACCAGCCGCCGTACGGCCGCTGCGTTGCCCCGGGCACGGCGACACGTCGTACGAGACCCCCGTAGCCGGAGGTGTCTCCACTGCTGCTGGCCCCGAACATGCCCGTCCGAACGTCCACGACGTCGAGGTCCTGATGGGGCGGCAGCGGCCCCGGGTCGTCGCTGACGATGATCGACTTGTCGTGCTGCGACTTGTCTGCGATGGACGTGTCGCTCGCAGGTTTGTCGTCCATCGAGCGTTCCGCCACCGGCTTCTCAGGAACGCCCTCGGGCTTGCCCGCCGGCGGAACCTGAGTCGGCTTCTCGTCGCTCACCGCAACAGCCCCGTCATGTCAGAGGTGGGACCCGCCGTCAACGCCGACTTCTCGTCCGCCTCGATCTCCGCGATCCGGTTCGATCCGAGCTTCGAGTGCCGGATGTCGTCGTGGAGCTTCAAGATCGCATCTATCAGCATCTCCGGCCGCGGCGGGCACCCCGGGAGGTACATGTCGACGGGAACGACGTGGTCCACGCCCTGGACGATCGCGTAGTTGTTGAACATGCCGCCGCTGCTCGCGCAGACGCCCATCGCCAGGGCGTACTTCGGGTTGGGCATCTGGTCGTAGATCTGACGCAGCACCGGCGCCATCTTCTGACTGACGCGCCCGGCCACGATCATCAGGTCGGCCTGCCGCGGCGACGCACGGAAAACCTCCATGCCGAACCGGGCCATGTCGTACCGGGGACCGCCGGCCGTCATCATCTCGATGGCACAGCACGCGAGGCCGAACGTCGCCGGCCACAGGGACGCCTTGCGGAAGTAGCCCGCGAGACCCTCGACGGTGCTCAGCAGCACGCCGGACGGAAGCTTGTCCTCTATGCCCACGTCAGCCCTCGCTCCGCTCCCGCTGACGCGGGGCCCGATAACAGCTGTGCCGAATGACTCGCTCACTCCGTTCGCTCATGGTCAATCCCATTCCAAGCCGCCGCGCCGCCATACATAGGCAAAGGCGACGAAGATGGTGCCGATGAACAACACCATCTCGATGAGCCCGAACAGCTTCATGGAGTCGAAGTAGACGGCCCAGGGCAGCAGGAAGATGATCTCGATGTCGAAGACGATGAAAAGCATCGCCGTGATGTAGTACTTGACGGGAAACTTGCCACCCCCCATCGGTTGCGGCGTCGGCTGGATCCCGCACTCGTACGAGTCGAGCTTGGCCCGGTTGTAGCGCTTCGGGCCGAGCAGGGAGCTGGCGGCCACGGAGCCGATGGCGAAGAGCGCAGCCAACGCGCCGAGCGCCAGGATCGGGAGGTACGGGTTCATCGCGACGTACGCCCCTCTTCCTTCTTCGAGCGTTCAGGTCGTATCGGTCTCAGCATCCTAGAACTGCCTCGTTCACGCCGCCGGAGCGACCTTGGACAAGCCGTTGATGATGCGGTCCATGACGTCACCGTCACGGGCATCAGTGAGGTTGGCGAGCAGCTTCAGCGTGAAACGCATCAGCGCCTCGTGGTGCAGGCCGTGTCGGGTGGCCAACTTCATCACCTGCGGCTTGCCGATCGCCTTCACGAAGAGTCGGCCGAGGGTGTAGTACCCGCCGTATCGCTCGTCAAGCGCGCTGACGTACCCCTGGAGAGCGCGCTCCTGACCGGCCGGGGAGGTACGGCTGAGTGCCTGGGTGACGACGCCGGCCGCCATCTCGCCGGACTCCATCGCGTAGGCGATTCCCTCACCGTTGAAGGGGTTGACCATGCCGCCGGCGTCGCCGACCAGCAGCATCCCGTTCGCATAGTGCGGTTTGCGGTTGAACCCCATCGGCAGCGCTGCGCCGCGGACCGGTTGGGTCCGATTGCGGTCGCGCAGCCCCCACTCCTCCGGTGTCTGGTCGAGCCAACGCTTGAGCAGGTCCTTGTAGTCGACGCTCTGGAAAGCCGTGGACGTGTTGAGGACGCCGAGACCCACGTTGACTGTGCCGTCACCCACCCCGAAGATCCAGCCGTAGCCGGGCAACAGCGAACTCTTCCCCGGCTGGCCCTCCCAAAGCTCCAGCCACGACTCCAGCCAGTCGTCGCCGTGGCGAGGACTCGTGTAGTACGTCCGCACGGCCACTCCCATCGGCCGGTCCTCCCGCCGGCGCAGACCCATGGCTAGGCTCAGGCGCGTCGAGTTGCCGTCGGCGGCAAGGACGAGAGGCGCCCTGAACGTGATCTCGTCCCCGTCCTTGCGGCCGGCGTCGTCCACAGTCGTAGCGGTGACTCCTACGATCCGGCCACTCTTCTCATCCATGAGCGGCCCCGTGACGGCTGTGCGCTCGTGGAGATGGGCTCCGGACTTCTGCGCGTGCCGGGCGAGGATGTCGTCGAAGTCGAGTCGGGTGCGCACGAGGCCGTAGGCCGGGTACGTCGCGAGGTCGGGCCAGGGCATCTCAAGGCGGAACCCGCCGGCTACGATGCGCAGGCCCTGGTTCCTGACCCAGCCAG
The DNA here is from genome assembly GCA_030447585.1 of Nocardioidaceae bacterium. GTDB lineage: Bacteria > Actinomycetota > Actinomycetes > Propionibacteriales > Nocardioidaceae > JACDHG01. Next base: position 34,018 of record JAUJOO010000012.1, read on the forward strand.
GCTCGTCCAGGTCGATGCCCAGCCGTACGAGCTGCCGCACTGCCCGCGGTGTCAACCCGTCGCCACATACCTTCTCGCGCGGAAAGGCCGTCTTTTCCAGCAGCAGGACGTCGGCTCCTGCCTGGGCGAGGTAGGTAGCCGCAGTGGAGCCAGCAGGCCCGGCTCCGACGACGATGACGTCAGCCTGCCGCTCACTGGCGGAGGGCTTGGTCATGACTCGTTCCTCTCTGCTCTGCAGCCGGTCTGGCAGGTCGTCAAAGGATCGACTGAGGTGCTGCGAAGAGTGGGCGCTGTCTGGTCCGGGCACCAAGTGAAAAGGTTCACTAACGTTGGCTCGTCACAGTGTAGGGCCTCCGACAAGGCACTGTGCGCCCACCCCTGCAGGCAAGGAGCCGACTCTCACGGTGCCCTGACCCTCTGAGAGTCGGGTCTCTGAAAGCTCGCCGCTCAGCAGTCGGGCGAGTCAGCGCCGAGCCCGGTGGAGGGCGATGATGCCCCCTGACAAGTTGCGGTACTCGACGGATCGCCACCTGGCTGTACCGATGGCGGTGGCGAGTGCCTGCTGGTCCGGCCACGCCTGGATCGACTCGGCA
>JAUJOO010000012.1:34710-56681 GCA_030447585.1 Nocardioidaceae bacterium
ACCGATGGCGGTGGCGAGTGCCTGCTGGTCCGGCCACGCCTGGATCGACTCGGCAAGGTAGACGTAGGAGTCGGGGTTCGACGACACGGACTTGGCGACAGTGGGCAGCGCCTTCATCAGATACTCGGTGTAGACCTTGCGGAACGGCGCGTAGGTAGGGCGGCTGAACTCGCAGACGACCAGCCTGCCCGCAGGCCTCGTCACCCGGAGCATCTCCTCCAGAGCGACGCGGTAGTCGGAGACGTTGCGCAGCCCGAACGAGATCGTGACGACGTCGAAGGTAGCGTCCCCGAACGGCAGCCGGGTGGCGTCGCCTGCCACGAACGGCAGGCGCGGTCGGGTGCGCTTGCCGACCTTGAGCATCCCGACCGAGAAGTCACAGGCCACCGCGAGCGCAGCCTGGCCGGCGAACGGGACGGTGCTGGTGCCGGTGCCTGCCGCCAGGTCGAGAACGAGGTCGCCGGCGCCGGCGTCGGCGGCGTCGACTACTGCTCGGCGCCACCGGCGGTCCTGTCCCAGGGAGAGCAGGTCGTTCATGAGGTCGTAGCGCTCGGCCACCTCGTCGAACATCGCCGCGACCTCGCGCGGCCGCTTGGCCAAGCTTGCTCTGCTCATGGCGCCCAGCCTCGCACGTGCACGTCAGAGCAGGCCTCTAGGCTGGTGGCTGTGACGACCGTCGCCGCGCGAGCTGCCGAGCAGACGCCGCTGGTGGCCCGAACCGTCGTCGTCGACGATCCTGGGCCGCTGTTGTCGCTTCTTCCGCCCGCCGCCACGTTGTGCTGGGTACACCGAGACGATGGACTGGTTGGGTGGGGCGAGGTGGCGCGCTGCACGACGTCCGGACCTACCCGTTTCACGGCCGCGGAGGCTTGGTGGCGCGCCGTGTCCGAACACGGTCTCGTCCGCGATCGGGCTGACGTGCCCGGCAGTGGACTCGTCTGCTTCGGCTCGTTCGCCAACGCGGACGACCCGGGCGAGTCGGTGCTCGTGGTTCCAGAGGTCGTGGTCGGTCGTCGCGGCGACCTTGCCTGGGTGACGACAATCTCGCGCGGCTCGCTCACTGCAGCCCCGTCACTCGCCGTCACCGCTGCACCGGTTGGCCCTCGCGCGGTGGCGTTCAGCGACGGCGCCATGACCGGAGCCGAGTGGGAGCAAGTCGTCGCCGACGTCGTTCGCCGCATCCGCGCCGGTGAGCTCGACAAGGTCGTCCTGGCTCGCGACCTCGTGGCTGAGCTCGACGCGCCCCTCGACGTCCGCGTGCCGCTGGCCAGGCTGGCGGACCGCTATCCGGCCTGTTGGACGTTCCATGTCGACGGCCTGTTCGGTGCGACCCCTGAGATGCTCGTACGCCGAGAGCGTGGTCTGGTGACCAGCCGCGTCCTTGCCGGGACCATCCGGCGTACCGGTGACGACGCGCACGACCTTGCCCTCGCCGCCACCCTGGCGCGGTCGTCGAAGGATTTGGAAGAGCACGAGTTCGCGGTGCGCTCCGTCGCCGACGAGCTGGCGCCGTACTGCTCGAGCATGAACGTGCCGGAGAGCCCGTTCGTGCTTCACCTGCCGAACGTCATGCACCTGGCGACCGACGTGACAGGGGTGCTCGACGACCGGACGAGCGCACTCGGCCTGGCCGCTGCATTGAACCCCACGGCGGCCGTGGGGGGCGCGCCGACCGACGTCGCCGTTCGGCTCATCGCCGAGCTCGAGCGGATGAACCGCGGACGTTACGCCGGACCGGTCGGCTGGATGGACTCCTCCGGCGATGGTGAGTGGGGCATCGCCCTTCGCGCAGCCGAGTACGACGGACCCCGGGTCCGCCTCTTCGCAGGTTGCGGAATCGTCGCGGACTCCGATCCGAGCGCCGAGCTGGCCGAGGCAGCAGCCAAGTTCGTCCCGGTCCGCGACGCCCTCTGCCCCGGACCCCCCTGAAAGCGGCCGAAGCACCGACCGTGGTGGAAGTGCCGTACTGGGAGCGCCGGCCGGTGGCACCGCCGCACACCTCGCCGGCTGCGGGAATGTGCCACCTGATCTAGTTTGTACCCCTGCACACAAAGGGGGAGCCGGATGACGACCGCCGCCACATCTCGTATCTCGAAGTCGTAACAGGCAGGCGAGGTAGGTAGCCGGCAGCGTCAGGCGGGCTCTGCCAGCCACCGCATGGGGTCACCAGACCCGAGGTCGCTGACGCCGAGGACGGCGAGCGCCTGCACCGGCGGTACGCCGCGAACGTCAGCACGTGCGCGATCATGCCGCCATAGGTGAAGATCTGCGGTTGATCGCAGACCGCGTCGCCATCGGAAAGCCCGTGGCCGGCACTGCGACGCCCAAGGGGCCCGTGATCACCGCGAGCACTGGCTCGACGAACGTCTCGTCCAGGGCGCTGACCCTGGTCGCACACCTCGCGCACATGGCCGAGGAACGCTACGGCGCTGACGACAAGGTCGGATCGTTCTTGCAGGGTCATGCTCGCTGCGCCAGCGCCAGCAGCTGGTCGGCCAGGGCACGTCGACCGCTACGGGGGATCGGCACCTCCACGACGGTGATGCCGTGCACGTCCCGGTCGAGGCGGACGCGCCATGGCCGAGGAACGAGCGCTGCTGGGTCTGTCACCCGCTGGTACGCCGTCCCGGTCGCCTCACACAACGCCCTCAGGTCCGGACCCCGTGCGGGGTCCCGAACACCCTCTCGAACGACTTCGCGTAAGCACTGGCCCCCTGCTCGAGGGTGGCGAAGATGGCGCCGCCGTCGTCGTTGGCCACGACGATGGTCAGGTCGGGGCGTGGCTCGTCGGGGCCGAGGACGAGGCCGGCCATGTCGTGCAGAAAGGTCACATCTCCGACGTAGGCCAGCGCGCGGGAGGACCGGCGGCCGAGTGCGGCGCCGATCGCCGTCGAGACGGTGCCGTCGATGCCCGACAGTCCACGGTTTCCGATGACCAGCCGACGCTGGCCGGCGGCGTACACCGGCGCCATCAGGTCGAGGTCGCGGATCGGCTGGGACGAGCCCACAACCAGCAGAGCCTCGGCGGACACCGCTCTGCCCACCTCGGCGGCCACCTGCAGCGGCAGGGCGTCGCCTCCCTCGGCGGCCAGGGCGTCCAGGTGGCGCGACATCGCCCGGTCCGCTGCCCGCCAAGCGTCGACCCACTCCCGATCGTCTCGGCGTTCCACCCGAGGGACGGCGTCGAGGTGTCGGGCCACCCGACCGGGGTCGGTGCAGACGCCACTCGGCGACCTGACCGAGACCACCTCGATGTCGGACCGGGAGATGAGCTCGGTGACCGGCCGGGACAGCGTCGGGTGACCGGTGACGACGACGCGTTCGATGGCGTCGGCGAGGGGCGAGCCGAGTAGCAACCGGTACGTCCGTATCGCGTGGCTGCCGGTTCGAGCCCCCGACGTCGGCTCGGCCAGCAGCGGCCAGTTCGCCGCCTGCGCCATGAGCCGGGCGGGCGGGCCGGCATCGTCCCCGCCACCACCACCGTGCGCGGACCGCTCGCCAGTGTCACTGAACCGGGCTCGGGAATGTGGCGTGGCGGCTCCTCCGCGACGTGGTCGGCGGGTGAGGAGGGTCGCAGCCCAAGGGGCATGTCGTCCGGGAGCAGGGGTTCTGAGAACTGCAAGTTGACGTGGCTAGGTCCGCTGCGGCTTGCGGCGTCGGCAATCGCCTGCACAGCCCCCACCTCGTCGCCCGGGGCGACGTCGTACGCCGTCACCGCGGAGCCGAACATCCGCGGCTGGTGCTCCGAAGCCTGGTTGGCGCCGGCGCCGCGCAGCTTGGCCGGCCGGTCCGCCGACAGCACGATGACCGGCTCGCCGCTGTGCGCAGCCTCGAGGACCGCCGGATGCAAGTTCGCGACGGCAGTCCCAGACGTCGTGACCACAGCGACCGGGCGGTGGGAGCCCTTCGACAGGCCCAGTGCGAGGAAGCCGGCCGTGCGCTCGTCGACCCTCACGTGCAGTCGCAGCAGCCCCGCCACATCGGCTTCGTGGAGGGAGACAGCCAGAGCCGCCGAACGCGAGCCGGGGGCGAGGACCACGTCGCGCACGCCACCGTCGAGTAGCGCGTGAATCGCGGCCGCAGCGACGGAGGCGGCGGAGTTCATCGGAGCCGATTCTGCAGCACGCCCTCGCAGGCTGCGAACCGCTCACGCCAGCGACGGCTGGTGTCGGCGTCCGCCCGGACGGCGTCGACATGGCACCTTTCCACCGCCACCGCACGCACACAGATCTCTCCGTCGACCGGGACCAGAGGATGTGTCACCACGTCGGTGGTCAGCATCGAGGTGGTCGCCAGCCCACAGGCATACGGAAGCGCCGGCAGAGCCGCTGCCAACGCCACCCCGGCCGCGATCCCGACCGATGTCTCGACGGCGCTCGACACGACGACCGGCATCTCCAGCTGCTCGGCCAAGCGCAGGCACGCCCGTACACCGCCGAGAGGTTGCACCTTCAGGACCGCGATGTCGGCGGCTCCCAGCCATTTCACCCGAAGCGGGTCCTCGGCTCGACGGATGGACTCGTCCGCAGCTATCGGTATGTCGACCCGACGCCGGAGCTGGGCAAGGTCCTCAACGCTGGCGACCGGCTGCTCGGCGTACTCGAGGTCGAACGCGTCAAGCTCTCGCAGCGCGGTGACCGCCTCGGCGACAGACCAGCCCCCGTTTGCGTCCAACCGCACCTTCCCCTCCGGGCCGAGGGCAGCTCGCACCGCAGCGACCCGCGCCACGTCGTCCTCGAGGCGCTGCCCCGGCTCGGCCACCTTGACCTTCGCCGTCCGACAGCCGTGCGGGCCGCTGACGATCTCGGCGGCGCGCGGCGCGGCGACTGCCGGCACAGTGCAGTTGACGGGAACGCTGCTCCTGACAGGTTCGGGGAAGCCGACGTCCGCGGCCTCCAGAGCAGCGGCCAGCCAGCTCGCCGACTCCTCCACCCCGTAGTCCCAGAAGGGGCTGAACTCGCCCACGCCCGCCATGCCGTGGACGAGCACCCCTTCGCGGTGGTCCACCCCGCGGAAGCGGACGTTCAACGGCACGGAGTAGACCTCGACCTCCCGCTCGGCCGCCCCGCCCGTTGGCCTCACCTGTCGACCGTTCCCGATTCGTCCGGCCGCGGGAGGCGCTGCTTGCCGGCTCGGGCCGGACGAATCGGTTGCGTCGGACGAGGGACCGGACGCGGCGGCGGTCGACCTTCCCCGACGACAGGGTCGGCACCGCGTCGACGACGACCAGCTCGCGTGGCGCCCAGGTGCGCGGCAACGCCTCGGCGACGAAGTCCCGGGCGGCGGCAAGGGTCAGCCCCGGACCGGTGCCCTGCACGGCTGCCGGTGGCGACACAGCCACGACCGCAACGAGCCGGGCTCCCCACTCGATGTCTGGAACTGCGACGACAGCGCACTCACCCACCCCCGGCATCGTGGCGAGCCGCTGCTCCACCACAGGAAGCCTCACGTTCACTCCACCGGTCACCACCACATCGTCGACGCGTCCGAGCACCTCGAGCCTGCCGTCGGAGGTGAACCGGCCAAGATCCGGAGTGTGCAGCCAACCGTCCTTCAGCACGCTCGCGGTCAAGTCGGGTCGATCGACGTACCCGTCGAAGAGCATCGGCCCGGAGATCCGGATATCGCCCGTCGGCCCGAGTGAGACCTCGACCCCGTCGAGGGCCACACCGTCGTACACGCAGCCGCCACACGTCTCGGTCATGCCGTACGTCGCGACGACCGCGAGGCCCTGTCGGCGGGCTTCGTCGAGCAGAGCCTCCGAGGCGCTCGCACCTCCTATCAGCACTGCGTCGTACCGGCGAAGCGCGTCGACGTCCTCGGCCGAGGTCAGCCAGCGATGCAGCTGCGTCGGCACAGCGGCGAGATAGCGCCGACCGCCGGTGAGGGCCGCTGTCGCGCCGGCGAGGTCCGCATGCTCGCCGAGCACGACGGGTGAGGTGCCGGCGAGAACCGACCGGCACACCGCCTGCATCCCCGCCACATGCTGCACAGGGAGCGCGAGCACCCACTGGCCACCACCGCCAAGGCGGGCGAAGGTGGCAGCAGCGGACGCTCGCAAGGCCTCACGCGACAACATCACCGCCTTCGGCGTACCTGTGGACCCCGACGTCTCGACGTAGAGCGGTCCGGCGGTCGGCTCTTCCAGCCAGTCGCGGAGCAATCGCTCCACCCCCCGAGCTGTCCCAGTCACAGGGAACAACGAGGCGCCGCCGCGGGCCCGGCCGGTTGTCACCACGTCAGGCTACTTCGCAGCAGGCGACGCCAACTACAGGTGCGCCGCCCGTGCCCGACTCGGGAGCCGAGGGCAAGGAAGCCGCATCCGGGGTGGGAGACTTGCCGCCGTCATGGCCACCACACAACAGTGGATCGAGGGTGCCCGCCCTCGCACACTGCCTGCGGCGGTCTCACCCGTGCTCGCGGGAACAGGTGCAGCGATCCACGCCGGCGGCGCGGTCTGGTGGAAGGCCGGGCTCGCTCTTGTCGTCGCGCTCTTGCTCCAAGTCGGCGTCAACTACGCGAATGACTACTCTGACGGCATCCGCGGCACAGATTCAGGCCGGGTGGGGCCACTGCGCCTTGTCGGTTCAGGCGCGGCGACGCCACGGCAGGTCAGACTGGCGGCCTTCGGCTGCTTCGCAGTGGCCGCGGTGGCGGGCCTGTCCCTGGCGGTGACGACAAGCTGGTGGCTCCTGCTGGTCGGGGCCGCGTCGCTGCTTGCCGCCTGGTACTACACAGGCGGCTCGAAACCCTATGGCTACCAGGGACTCGGCGAGGTGAGCGTCTTCGTCTTCTTCGGCCTGGTCGCAGTGCTGGGGACCTGCTACGTCCAGGTCGAGCGGGCGCCGGCCGGCTCCATCTTGGTCGCCTCGGGCATCGGTTGCCTGGTCGTGGCCATCCTCGTCGCGAACAACCTGCGTGACATCCCCACGGACGACGCCTCGGGCAAGCGCACACTGGCAGTACGGGTGGGCGATGCGGCCACCCGCCACCTCTACCTTGGCCTCCACGCCGCTGCTTATGCGCTCGCGGTCGCCGCGGCGGCGGCCCAGACGTGGTGGCTGCTGCTGGCCGGTGCGGCCCTGCCACTGTCCGCACGAGCTGTGCGCGTCGTACGCCGAGGGGCGAGCGGTCATGAGCTGATCCCGGTGCTGCGCGACACCGGACTGACAGAGCTGCTGTACGCGGCCGGCATCTTCGCCGGCTATGTCGGCGGCGCATCCGTGCTGCCCTGAGGCTCGGCACCGTGGCGCCGCCCCAACACTAGGAGGCGCGGTCGTCCTCAGCGCTCCTGCGCGCCTCCAACGCCGCCTTGGCCCGGCCGGCGCGGGCGGCCACCTCGACGGCCAGGTCGTTGCGCAGCGAGCGCAGCGCCACCAGGGCGATGGCAGAGGAGACCAGCATGGCCATCAGCGCGGTGCCAAGCGCGGTAACGGGGGTCCAGTCGACCCATCGACCGAAGACGAGCCAGAGCAGCCCGTACACCGCCAGGAAGAGCAGCAGCCGGGCCAGCGTGTAGAGAGCGAAGATCTTCACGGACCTCTCACTACTCGAGTTGGGAAGAACCGAGCCCCCGGCGGGTGGAGTTCGGCCACGTCAAGCCTAGCGAGCCGGCTCTGCGAGAACGTCCACGAGCAAGGCGGGATCGACGTTCCCACCGGAGACGACGGCCACGGCGGCGCCGCCCGCGAAACGACCGGCAGCCGAGAGGTAGCCGGCGACTGAGACGGCGCCACTCGGCTCACAGACCACCTTGCTCTCCATGACCGTGGTGCGCATGGCCGCTCGGATCTCTGCCTCGCTCACCGTCAGCACATCGTCGACGAGTTCGGTGATGATGTGCCAGTTGAGCTCACCTACCGCCTGGACCCGCAGTCCGTCGGCGATCGTGCGACCGGTGTCGGCGCTGTCCCAGGTGACCCGCTCACCCTTGGCGAACCCCTCGGCGAGGTCGCCGGCCAGCTCCGGCTCGACGCCGATGATGTGTACGTCCGGTCGGGCGTCCTTGACCGAGATGGCGACGCCACTGATGAGTCCGCCGCCGCTCACGGGAACCAGGACCGTCGCCACCTCGGGAAGGTCCTGGAGGATCTCGAGCCCGATCGTGCCCTGCCCGGCGATGACAGCAGCATCCTCGAACGGTGAGACGAACACCGCCCCGGTCTGGGCCCGGATCCTCTCCATCTCCTTCGCACGCTGGGAGATGTCCACGACCACGACTTCGGCTCCGAGAGCCAACGTCGCCTTGCGCTTGATCTCGGGCGCCTGGACCGGCATCACGATGGTCGCCTTGACGCCGAAGGATCGGGCGGCTCGCGCGACCGCTTGCGCATGGTTACCGGACGAGTGGGTGATGACTCCGCGGGCGCGCTCGTCGTCGCTCAGTTGGGCAAGCGCGTTGGTAGCCCCGCGCAGCTTGAAGGATCCGCCGAGCTGCAGACACTCCGCCTTCAACCAAAGCGGCGCTGTTGAGGTCCCGAGCCCCGACTCGAGCAAGGGCGTCCGCCGTACCGCGCCCGCGATGCGGTTCGCAGCGGACCGAACGTCTGCAGCGGTGGGGCGACCTGCCGAAGTCATCGCGGCAACCCTAGCCGTCGCACCGGTGTCGACACCTGGTCGCGGAGCGCCGGAGCCGCGTTTGGTACGTCGGTTTACATTGGTAAGAGGCGTAGTCGGTCAGCCCGACTCGACGAGGAGGTCGTAGGCGATGAGATTTCTTTTCCCGATCCTGATCATCGTCTTGTTGGTCTACGCCTGGATCGAGATTTCCCAGTCGAAGCCCCATCAGGTGCGCCAGCTGCCCCGCTGGGCCTGGGCGCTGATCGTGATCATCCCCCTGTTCGGTCCGGCGTTATGGCTCATCTTCGGCCGCCCCAACGGCAGTGAGGTCGTCCAGACGCCGCCGAAGCCGCGACCACGTGTTGTCGCCCCCGACGACGACCCGGACTTCCTGAGAAGTCTGCGCAAGCGGCTTCCACCGCCCGAGGACGACAAACCTGCCGCTTAGACGCTGGCGCGGTCCCTGCTCGACCGCCCGTCGAGCACGCGCGTGTGGCCTGCCCACGGGCAGGTGGCTGGGGCCTTCCGCACGGTCGATCTCTGGTCGGTCCAGGAGGCACCGAGCGGCTACAGGCCTGCGTAGGCGTGTAGCCCGGAGCCGAAGATGTTGATCCCGACGAAGTTGAAGACGAACGTCGCGTAGCCGAACAGTGCGACGTACGCCGCCCGGCGACCCTGCCAGCCCGCCGTGGCGCGCGCGTGCAGATATGCCGCGTAGGCCACCCAGGTGATGAACGCCCACACCTCCTTGGGGTCCCAGCCCCAGAAGCGCCCCCAGGCGTACTGCGCCCAGATCGCGCCGGCGAGGACGGCGAAAGTCCACAGCGGGAACGCGAAAGCGTGCACCCGGTACGCCACCTTGTCGATGTCGGAAGCGGCGGGCATGCGCCACAGGAAGCCGCTTCGCGGCAGCTCAGGACGTGCCGACGCCCTGGCCTCCAGCCGGCTGCGCAGCAAGAAGAGCACGGAGGCAAGCGCGCCCACCGTGAACGCGCCGCCGGCGATTGCCGCGGCCGAGACGTGGATGACGAGCCAGTAGGAGTGAAGGGCAGGCACGAGCGGCCCAACCGGCCGGTAGAGGACGATGACCGCGATGCCGAGGACGAGGGCGAGGAACCCGGTGACAAGCAGGCCTAGCCAGCGAACCCGGTACCGGCGCACGAGATACAGGTATGCCGCGGCCACCGCCAGCGAGACCGTGATCGAGAACTCGTACATGCTGCCCCACGGCACCCGGTCGGCAGCCAAGCCGCGAGACACGACGCCGACGCCATGCAAGATCAACGCGAGCGCGGTCAGCGAGAGTCCGATTCGACCGTACTTGTCGCTGCGCTCAACCTCGTTGACCGAGCGAGTCTCGGGTGAGGTCGCGCCCAACGGCGAGGCGCTGCTGGCGACCGGCGATGAGACCGAGCCGGTGGCCACCAAGGCGCCTCCCCGGGATCCGGCCGCCTCGTCGTCGGCCGGAAGCTTGTGAGCCATCGCCCACTCAGCCACGTGAGCGAGCAGGGCCAGCGCGTAGACGACGGTGGCCGAGTACAGCATGTTGTTACTGACGGTGGCGAGCGTCTCGGTCACCGGAGATCCTCCTGCTGGGCTGGCAGTGCGGCCGCGGCCGTTGCGCTCGAGGGGCGCAACGACGAGGAGACGTCAGCCACGTGGTCGGCAGGGTCACCACCAAAGACCCTGTCCAACGCGGCCACCTCGACCAAGGTACGCCCGTCGCGAGGAGTCACCCGCACCCAGGTCCGTCGAGGTCTCACGAACAGCGACCCCAGCAGCCCGACGATGGCCGCCAGCACTCCTACGAGCGGCACCACCTTGGCCGGGGACTTGCTCACCTGCAGGCGCACCCACCTGTCGTAGCCGTCGAACGTGATCGAACCGGCGCCGTCACCCAGCTGCGCCTGCTCGCCGACGCGAAGCAGTAGCGCCCGCGGATTGCCGCCGGGAGTGGTGAAGGGGCTCAGGTCGTCCTTGTCGAGCACATAGACCGACTGCGGCTGCCCGGAGTCGACGCCGAGATCACCTTGGTAGGCCAGCAGCGAGAGCACCGGATTGTCGGCGTCCGGGAACGTCGAGCAGGGCTGACCCTCGCACAGGTCGGCGGTGGGGAAGAAGTACCCCTCGAAACCGAGCTGTGACGGCGCCGCGTCCGGGGCCTTGACCACGCCGTACGACACGAAGGACCCGTCCTGCGGGAGAAAGACGACGGGTCCGGAGAATGCGACGTTGCCCTTGCCGTCGCGTACCGTGACGCGCGGGGCATACCCGTGGCCGACGAGGAACACCGAGGTGCCGTCGACCTCCAGCGGGTGGTTCACGCGCAGGTGGTAGTCGCGCGGTGGCGCACCCGGCTGGTCTGTCACCGCGAGGTCTGCGTTGAACGTGAGAGGAGTCCCGGCAGCTGCGCCATCCCGCTGCCACTGGACATGGAAGTCCTCGACGGTGAACGTGAAAGGGGTCAGCGAGGTCTCGTCGAAGCTCGCGCCGGGCGTGAAGTCGTCGTACTGGGTCAAGGTGTTGGAGAACCCGTTCCCCACGATCACCGATGCACTGCCCCTGAAGCCGAAGAGGCCGGTGACCGCGACACCGACAAGCACGACGACCAGAGAGCAGTGGAAGAGCAGGTTGCCGGCCTCACGTAGATAGCCTTTCTCGGCACTGACCACCACGTCCCCTGCCGGCGGGTCAGCGAACACCCGCACCCGGCGCCGTTGGGACCGCAGCAGCGCCTGCGCCCGCTTCGCCACGCCCGCGTCCGCCTCGTCGGTCGTCCAGGTGTCGTATGCCGGGAGGCGCGACAGGTTGCGCGGCGCCTTCGGGGGCATGCCGCGTACGGCAGCGGCATACACACGTAGTCGCGGAATGATGCAGCCCACCAGCGACAGCATCAGCAACAGGTAGATGGCGCTGAACCAGGCGGAGCTGTAGACGTCGAACATCTCGATCCGCTCGAACAGCGGCGACAGCGTCGGGTGGTCGTCCTTGAACAGCTGGACCGCGGAGGGGTCGATGCGCCGCTGAGGGACGATCGAGCCTGGTACCGACGCCACCGCCAGGAGGAACAGCAAGATGAGCGCCGTGCGCATCGACGTCAGCTGCCGCCAGAGCCAGCGCCCGAACTCGACCGGTCTCAACGCGGGTGCAGTGCCGCCTCGGCCCGTGGAGGGACCCTGCTCGCTCGGCGGCTTCTCCGACGCGTGCCCCTCCGGTCGGCGGTCCGTGTCGAGGACACCGTCTTCGACCTGAGTCCTCGTCGTGTCAGACGGCGGTCTCAAAGCCACCCACCCAGGTCTTGACGTCGACGATCAAGGAGTTCCACACGCCACTGACGAGCAGGATGCCGACCACGACGAGCATGGCGCCGCCGAAGCGCATCACGCCGGTCTGATGGCGTCGCGCCCACCCGACGGCGCCCATCATCTTTCGGTACGAGACGGCGGCCGCCAAGAAGGGCATACCCAGTCCTAGGCAGTACACGAACGCCAGGAAAGCGCCCCGCGTCGGTGAGCCTCCGAGTCCCGACAGGGACAGCACGGCGGCGAGGGTGGGGCCGATGCAGGGTGTCCATCCGAGTCCGAACAAGATCCCCAGCAGCGGCGCCGCCCCCAGCCCTACCGCCGGCACCGCATGGACGCGGACGTCACGTTGCAGCCAGGGCACGACGCCTGCGAAGACGAGACCTAGCACGATCGTGAGGACGCCGAGGATCTTCGTCAGCGCGGCTTGGTGGTCGATGAGTAGATAGCCGACCTGCCCGAACGCGCCGCCCACAGCGACGAACACCAACGAGAAGCCCCCGATGAACAGCAGTGTGCCGGTCACCATCCTGCCGCGCACGCCGGTGCTTCCGTTGGCGACGATGTCGGCACCTGACAGGCCGGTCACGTAGGACAGGTAGCCGGGCAGCAGCGGCAGGACGCAGGGGGAGAAGAAGGAGACCGTGCCTGCAACCAGCGCAACCGGCACCGCCAGCAGCATCGGTCCGTCGAGCGCGGTGTCGGCGAACCACGACCCGATAGAGGCGATCGGCGCTGCGGTGCGCATGTCGGTCAGGACTCCTTCTCGACTCCGCTGACGAGTCCCCGCAGCGTGGCCGCGTCGACCGGGCCGAGGACCAGGGCAGCGATCCGACCCTCGGCGTCCACGACCAGTGTCGACGGGATCGAGGCGAGGTTCAGCAGGCCGTAGAACTCGAGCATCAACGAGCCGTCCTGGCTGACCACGCTCGGATAGGGCACCGCCCGCTGCCGGACGAACGCCTCCGCGGCGGATTCCTGGTCTCGCACGTTGAGTCCGAGGAACTTCACGTCCGGCATGTCGCGGGCGACCTCGACGAGGTCGGCGGCCTCCGCGCGACACGGAGCGCACCACGACGCCCACACGTTGAGGACCACGACGCTGCCGGAGTAGTCGTCGAGCGCGATCTCCCCACTGCCGCCGAGCCGCCTCCCGCGGAGCTCCGGGGCGTCTTCGCGGTCCTCGGCGGCGATGGTCGTCACGACTCCCTCGCCGGTGATGTAGCCCTTGCCGCCGGTGCTCGACTGGCCGGCCGTCGTACACCCGGCTGCCAGCGCAGCTGCTGCGAGTGTTGCCACCGCTGCTTTCAGACGCCGGGTACGGCGCTCACGCCACACCGCTAGGCCCCGGCCGTGAACTTCTTGTCGGCACGAACGGGCACCAGGTCGGCAGCAGGCTCCGAGTAGGACACCGACACCACTCGGTCACCGTCGTACGTGAAGGTGGTCAGGCTGGCGAGGCTGCACTGGCGCTTGCGGGGGTCGTGCCACAGGCGGCGCCCTTCGATGTAGCACCGCGCCGCCCATACCGGAAGCTGGTGCGACACGATCAAGGCCTCGTGCCCGGCCGCGACCTCGCGGGCGTCGTGCATGGCGGCCAGCATGCGTACGACGATGTCCGTGTACGGCTCACCCCACGACGGCAGGAACGGGTTGTAGAGGTATTTCCACATGGCGGGCTTGCGCAGTGATCCGTCGCCGACCCCGAACTGCTGGCCCTCGAACTTGTTGCCTGCCTCGATCACCCGCCCGTCGGTGACGATGTCGAGGCCGAACTCGTCGGCGGACGGCTTCGCCGTCTCCTGTGCCCGCTCCAGTGGTGATGCCACGATCTGGACGATGTCGCGACCGCTCAGCGTCGTTGCTACCCGCTTGGCCATCTGGTTGCCGATGTCACTGAGGTGGAAGCCCGGGAGCCGGCCGTACAAGATGCCCTCAGGGTTGTGGACTTCGCCGTGGCGCAGGAGGTGTACGACGGTCTTGGCGCCGTCGTCGGCTGTCACGTCATTCGAGCTCATCGGTCCTCGTCGGGTCGGGCTGCGGCTGCGGCTGCGGCGGCCATAGGCAGAGCCGCCGCGATCTTGTCCAGAGCGCGGTCGTCGTGGGCGGCGCTGACGAACCAGGCCTCGAAGGCGCTCGGCGGGAGGTAGACGCCCTGGTCGAGCATGGCGTGGAAGAACGCCCGAAACCGGTGCAGCGACTGGCGGCTCGCATCGTCGAAGTTCTGCACGACCGCGATCTCTGCAGGGTCGACGAAGAACGGACTGAAAAGGTTCCCTGCCCACTGCACGACATGCGGCACGCCGGCTGCACCGAGCGCGTCGGAGACCAGGTGGGCGATGGTGCCTGCCACCTCGTCGAGCCGCGCGTACACCTCGTCGGTGGCCAGCCGCAGCGTCGTCAGGCCGGCCGTGGTGGCGATCGGGTTGCCGGACAGGGTGCCCCCTTGGTAGACGGGGCCGACCGGCGCAAGCTGGCTCATCACGTCGCGGCGGCCACCGAAGGCAGCGGCCGGGAAGCCACCGCCCATCACTTTGCCGAACGTCATCAGGTCGGGCACCCATCCCTCGACGGCGCCATCGATGCCCCAGTAGCCCGAGCGGGTGACGCGGAATCCTGTCATCACCTCGTCACTGATGAAGAGCGCCCCGTGCTCACGGCACAGGCGGCTCAACGTCGCGTTGAAACCCTCGACCGGCGCCACGGCGCCCATGTTGCCGCAGGCCGCCTCGGTGATGACGCAGGCGATCTCTTCGCCGTAGGACGCGAACACCTCCTTGACGGCTGCGGTGTCGTTGTAGGGGACCACCACGGTCGCGGCGGTCGAACCCTTGGGCACGCCAGGACTGCTCGGCAAGCCGAACGTCGCGACCCCTGAACCTGCGGCGGCCAGCAGACCGTCGGAGTGGCCGTGGTAGCACCCGACGAACTTCACGACGAGCTCGCGGCCGGTGAACCCGCGGGCGAGCCGGATCGCGGACATGGTCGCCTCGGTGCCCGTCGAGACAAGCCGCACCTGGTCCACCGGGGTGCGGTCGACGATCTCGGCCGCCAGCTCCACCTCGAGCAGGGTCGGCGTACCGAAGGACGTACCTCGGCTGGTCGCCCGCTGAACGGCGTCGACGACCTCCGGATGGGCGTGGCCGAGAAGGAGCGGACCCCAGGAGCAGATGAGGTCGACGTACTCGTTGCCGTCGACGTCGTACAGATAGGGCCCGGAACCGCTGCTCATGAAACAGGGAGTGCCGCCGACCGCGCGAAACGCGCGCACCGGGCTGTTGACGCCACCCGGGGTGACCTCCAGTGCGCGGGCGAACAACGCGGACGACGCAGTGCCGGACGGTGCGGTGGGCGAGTCGAGGGAGGTCATGGGCTCCATTGTGGCTGAGCCGGCAGCCAGGCACTCATCGGCCTGTTCGACAACGCGCCGAGCCTTGCATCTTGACAATCCGTTGCGGGTGTTCGCGATGAGACGTACCCTGACCGCGTGCTCTCCCGTTCTGGCATCAAGGCCACCGGCGCGTGGACTGCTGCTGCCGGAAGACAAACGAAGCGGCGGAGCTCGATCGCACTTGGGACAGGTCACGGCATGCCGCGGTGGGAGAAGACCACTGCGCTGGCGCCCCTGGCGCTTCTTGCCGGCGCGTGGATCGCGAGCCTCGAAGCCCCCGAAGCCGCCCCCGGCAACCCCTCGGCAGATGAGCCGGGTGCTGCTGCCCTCCCCACGACATCCGTCGAGGCCCCCGAGTTGACGCGCGCCGGTGAACCGCGAGAAGCATTGACTCCCAGGGCGGTCCCTGCGCCCGAGGCGTTAGTCCCACCGCCGCCCAAGGCGGCCGCCGGTCAAGTGCCACCGGCCACCACCGCACCCGCGTCTGAGACAGCGGTGTCAGCGCCGGCCGACCCGAGTGTTACGCCTACGACGCCTCCTCCTCCGCCTCCTACGACGTTGGTCCCCTCGGCTTCTCCACCGGCGCTCCCCACCTCGCAGCCACCCAGCCGGCAGCCGCCTGCTCTGCCGCCGTCCACCCTGCAGCCGCCTGCTCTTCCACCGCCCACCCTGCAGCCGCCTACTCTGCCGACGCCCACCCTGCAGCCGCCTACTCTGCCGACGCCCACCCTGCAGCCGCCTACTCTGCCGACGCCCACCCTGCAGCCGCCTACTCTGCCGCCGCCCACCCTGCAGCCGCCTACCTCCGCCGACGCCCACCCTGCAGCCGCCTACTCTGCCGCCGCCTGCCCCGGAGCTCCCCGACGTGGAGACCCCGGACCCGGAGGTGGTGGTGGCGACTGTCGTCGAGACGCTCGAGACCGTTGCCGAGGCCACGAGGTTCTGCGCCTCTCACCTGCCGGGCGAACCGACCCCCGAGATGGTGCAGGCATGTGCTGAGAGGCTCGTCGGCAGCACGGTCGAGGAGGCCGAACGCCAGCTGTCGGGGTCGTTGGACGATGTGCTCAACCGGTTGGGTCTCGAGAGCCTCCTGCCGCTGCCCGACCAGCCGTGCGTCCCCGTCGTCGGCCGCTCGTGCAACTGACTTCAGAACGGCCAACCGACGCCGCCGACAACCGATAAGTTCCTCCGAACCAGGTGGGCATCGGCGGCCGTAACCTAAAGGCACCGTTGTTCGTTGACGGACATGTGCCTACGCGTGCTGGCACGTGCTGGGAGGGCCGCAGGACTCGGAGGGGAAGATGGCGTCAAGCCGCCACAGCGGCAAGAACAAGCGGGGCATCGCGCGCTGGCAGCAGGCCACCGCCGCCATCCCGCTTGCCCTGCTCGCCGGAGCGTGGACTGCAGGCATCGGCGCGTCGAACACGGCCAGCGCGAACTCCCCCGCTCAGGACCCGGGGGTTCCGGCTGTTCCTACGACGTCGTTCGACCAGCCGGCGAGCTATACGTCGCCGTCGGCTGTCGACGCCGGCACCGCCTCGGACTCCGCTGTCGACGCGCGCGGTCTGGACAACCTGTCCGGCGAGTCGGCCAGCGGCATCCCGGCGGTCGCCATGGCGGCCTACCGGCATGCTGAGTCGGTCCTGGAAAAGGCGGACCCGTCCTGCCACATCTCCTGGGCGCTGATCGGCGCCATCGGCCGCGTCGAGTCCGACCATGGCCGCTACGCGGGCAGCGTGGTGGGGACCGACGGTAAGGCGAGACCCGGCATCTACGGCGTCGCGTTGGACGGCAGCCATGGCACCGCCATAGTCATGGACACCGACAACGGCAAGTACGACAACGACCCCGTCTACGACCGGGCTGTCGGTCCGATGCAGTTCATCCCCGGGACCTGGGACATCGTCGGGGTCGACGCAGACGGAGACGGGGCTCGCGACCCTCAAGACATCGACGACGGGGCCCTCGCGGCAGCGGTCTACCTGTGTGCTGGCGAGCAGGACCTTTCGACCACCAGCGGCCGACGAGCTGCGGTGCGCAGCTACAACCACTCTGCGGCATACGTCGATCTCGTCTTGTCGGTCATGGCTGCGTACCGAGGCGGTGACTACACCACCGTCGCTGACGGGTTGCCCAGCACCCAGTTCATCTCGGCGACCGAACCGGTCGAGCGGCCCGACAAGACGTCCGGCAAACAGCCTCCCACGCCACGTGGGACTCCGCCGGCAGCTGATTCCCCGAGCCCGGCACCACCCGCTGTCGTTCCTGCACAGCCGGCCCCGCCAGCGCAGCCTCCTGACAGCCGCGACCACGGCGACCCCCGGCGGACACCGGCAAACCCGCCCACGAGCTCGCCGCCTCCCCCTTCGCCTCCTCCATCCTCCCCTCCGCCACCGTCTCCCACTCCCCCTGCTCCGGCTCCGCCGACCGCAGTGCAACCTGTGGTCGACGCACTCGAGTCTCTCGCCGAGGCGACCCAGTACTGTGCGTCTCACCTGCCGGGCGAGCCGACCCAGGAGATGATCAAGGCGTGCGGAGAGGCGCTCGTTGGCGAGACGGAGGAGCAGGCTGCCAGCTCGCTGTCCGGCTCACTGGCCGAGGTACTCAACCGGTTAGGGCTCGAGGGTCTGTTGCCAGATCCCGGCACCCCGTGTGTGCCCGTCCCCGGTCAACCCTGCTGAAGGAAGGCGCCTCGAGGTCTTGGGTCTACGGCGCCAGCGCCGACAACCATCCCGCGGCTTCGCTCGCCCAGTACGTCAGCACGATGTCGGCGCCGGCACGCCGAATCGACGTCAACACCTCGAGTACCGCGGTCTCCCGGTCGAGATACCCCGCCGCCGCCGCCGCCTCGATCATCGAGTACTCACCCGACACGTTGTACGCGGCGACGGGCACGTCGGAGAGCGCAGCCACCTCACTCAGCACGTCGAGGTAGCCGAGCGCCGGCTTGACCATGACCAAGTCGGCACCCTCTGCCAGGTCGAGGCTGACCTCTCGACGTGCTTCACGCCGGTTGGCGGGATCTTGCTGGTAGGTGCGTCGATCCCCTTGCAGCGTTGACGACACCGCCTCCCGGAAAGGGCCGTAAAATGCCGACGCGTACTTGGCGGAGTAGGCCAAGATGGCGACGTCCCGGTAGCCGCCCGTGTCCAATGCCTCCCGGATCACGCCGACCTGGCCGTCCATCATGCCGCTCGGCGCCACGACGTGGACGCCGGCAGCTGCCTGCGCCAGCGCCATCACGGCGTACTGCTCCAAGGTGGCGTCGTTGTCGACGGTGCCGTCGTCCGACAGCACGCCGCAGTGGCCGTGGTCGGTGAACTCGTCGAGACACAGGTCGCTCATCACGACGGTGTCATCCCCGACCTCTGCGACGACGTCGCCGATCGCGACGTTCAAGATCGCTTCGGGGTCGAGACCGCCACTTCCGCGCGCATCGCGGTGCTGAGGTACGCCGAACAGCATGACTCCACCGACGCCGGCTTCGACCGCCTCGGCGGCGGCTGCGCGCAGTGAGTCGCGTGAGTGCTGCACGACCCCGGGCATGCTGCGGATGTGCCGCGGCTCTGACAGACCCTCAGCGACGAACAACGGCAGCACAAGCTGACGTGGAGACAACGATGTCTCGGCCACCAGCCGCCGCATCGCCGAAGTCGTGCGCAGACGCCGCGGTCGCGCCGACGGTGTCCGCATCAGGGGACGTGACGGCGGATCGCGGACCGGCGCTCGGACGGCTTCGTGACCGGCTCGCCCGCCTCGAGCAGCTCCAGCCGGCGGGCTGCCCCGAAGTCGGCAAGTGCTACTGCGAGATCCTCTCCCGACGGATGAGGGGCGATGACGTCGACGCGCAGACCGTGCTCCTCGCAGGTCTTCGCAGTGGCGGGACCAATCGCTGCGATCACCGTCGACACATGGGGCTTACCGGCGATTCCGACCAGGTTGCGCACCGTGGACGAGGACGTGAAGGCAACGGCGTCGAACTTGCCGGTCTTGATCGCATCGCGCGTCGGCGCCGGCGGAGGCGCAGCCCGGACGGTGCGGTAGGCGGTGACGTCGTCGACCTCCCAGCCCAGCTCGTGGAGACCGGCCACCAGGGTCTCTGTCGCGATGTCGGCCCTGGGCAGGAAGACCCGGTTGATCGGGTCCAGCACGTCGTCGTACGGCGGCCACTCCTCGAGCAGACCTCGAGCCGACTGCTCGCCGTCGGGCACCAGGTCAGGACGAATCCCCCACGCGACGATGACCTCAGCGGTCTTGTCACCGACGGCGGCCACCTTCAGGCCGCTGAACGCACGAGCGTCGAGGCCGTACTCGTCGAACTTCTCGCGGACCGCCCTGACGGCGTTCACGGACGTGAACACGATCCACTCGTAGCGGCCCTCGACCAGGCCGCGCACCGCCTTGTCCATCTGCAGCGGGTTGCGAGGCGGCTCGACGGAGATGGTGGGCACCTCCTCGGGGACGCCACCGTAGGACCGCAGGGTCGCGGACAGTGAGCCGGCCTGCTCCTTCGTACGCGGCACGAGGATGCGCCAACCGAACAGCGGCTTGGTCTCGAACCAGGACAGCGCCTCACGCAGCAAAACCACGTCTCCGACCACTGCGACGGCAGGGCTGGCGAGCTCGGCATCGTGCACCTGCGATGCGATGCGTTCGAGCGTCGAGACGACGGTGCGCTGCTCGGTGGTAGTACCGACGCTCGTGACGGCGACGGGGGTCTCGGCGTCGCGGCCGGCGGCCCGTAGCCCCGCCGCGATCTCGGCGAGCGAGTCCACCGCCGACAGCAGCACGAGCGTCTGAGCGCCGGCGTGCTGGTTCCAGTCGATCCTCGACTCGGCGACGTTCAGCACGGTCACCTCCCGCGACGTACGAGTGGTCAGCGGCACGCCCGCGTAGGCAGGGACCGCTGTCACGGAGCTGACGCCGGGCACGATCTCGAAGACGACGCCGGCCTTCGCGCAGGCAGCCGCCTCCTCGGCACCGGTGGCGTACATCCACGGGTCACCGGCGATCAGGCGTACGACGTTGCCGCCTGCCTTGGCGTGTTTGACGACCAGCTTGGCGCGGGATGAGTGGGTCAACGGCTGCCCGTCGTCCCCGTAGCCGCCGTCCACGACGGTCAGCTGGTCGAACCGTGAACCGACAAGGCTCTGCAGCATCGCGACATGTTCCGGCGACTCGGTGATGGCCACGTCGGCCGTCCGGATCAGGTCGGCGGCGCGCACGGTAAGCAGGCCCGGGTCCCCTGGACCGGTTCCCACGAACGACACCGAGCCGACGTGACGAGGGGCGACGATGGGTTTGTCGACGCGTGCGCCTGCTGAATCGGCGGACGTCTTGGCGGCGGCGGTCTTTGCCATGTTCTTCTTCACCGTCTTGCTCTTCGTGGATGGTTGGTTTCCTGCTGTGGTGGTTGGTGATGTCCCGGGGGTCATGAGGCCCGCTCCTGCATGAGCCCGGCGGCGCCCTCCGCGAGCATCTCCTCCGCAAGCCGCTGGCCGACCCCGGCCGGATCGCGCACGGGTCCTGAGGCGGAAAGCCGCACCAGGTGGCTGCCGTCGGGTGCGAGCACGACACCCCGCAGCCACACCTCGGGTCCGTCGTCGCCCTCGGCGACCTCGGCCAACGCACCGATTGGCGCGGTGCAGCCCGCTTCCAGGGCTCGCAGCAGAGCTCGCTCGGCACAGGTGGCTGTACGCGAGGCCGGGTGGTCGAGCGCCGCCGCTACATCGTCGGCGAGTGAGCCCGCAGCCGCGGACACCTCGACGGCAAGAGCACCCTGGCCGGGCGCCGGCAGCATCTGGATCGGGTCCATCGTCTCGGTGATCTCGGCCTCGCGCCCGAGCCGTACAAGACCCGCTCGCGCCAGCAGGACCCCGTCGAGCTTCCCGTCGATGACCAGCCGCAGCCGGGTGTCGACATTTCCGCGGATGGCGGCGACCTCGAGACCCAGCCCCAGCGCATGCAGCTGCGCCTCGCGCCGAGGGGAGCCGGTGCCGATGTGCGAGCCCGCCGGGAGCTCCGCCAGCGTCAAGCCGTCGCGCGCCACGAGCGCGTCTCGCGGGTCACCCCTCTCGGGTACCGCTGCAAGCGTGACACGTTCGTCGACCAACGTGGGGAGGTCTTTGAGTGAGTGCACTACCACGTCGACGGAGCCGGCGACGAGTGCCTCGCGAACGGCGCCGACGAAAACCCCGCGACCACCGATCTCCACCAGCGGCCGGCTCGAGCGGTCGCCCTCACTGTGGACGTCGACGAGCTCAGCGTCCACACCGAGCGCTCTCTCCAGCGCAGCTGCGACGAAGGAGCTCTGGGCTCGTGCGAGCGTGCTCGCACGGGTTCCGACCCGCAGCACGGTCATGGCGCCTCTCCCGGCTGGGTCACCGCTTTTACTGCCACCGGGTCAAGTGCGAACAGCTCGGCAAGCGCGTCGGCGTAGGAGGACTCCGGGCTGCGGCCGGCCAGCTGCTTGATACGAACCGAGGGCTCGTGAAGCAGTTTCTCCGCGACGCGACGTACGGTACGGGTGATCTCGTCGCGCTGGTCCGGTGTGAGGTCGTCGCGACGGCTCCAGAGCCGCTCAAGCTCAGCGGCGACCACGTCGGTTGCCATCGTCCGTAGCGCCACCAGCGTCGGGGCGACTCTTGTCGCGTCGCGGGCAGCGACGAAGGCGCTGACCTCTTCGGCGACGATCTCGTGGACGGCTGCGACATCTTCGA
>JAUJOO010000012.1:56781-62678 GCA_030447585.1 Nocardioidaceae bacterium
CGCGATCGACCCGGCTCCTACGATGAGGACCCGCAGACCCTCGAGGGGACCCAGTACCTCAGCGACCTCCTCGAGCGCGACCGAGACCAACGACTGTCCGGCCCGGTCGATGCCTGTCTCGGCATGGGCGCGTTTGCCGACCCGGAGCCCCTGCTGGAACAAGGCGTTCAGGGCGGTGCCGACAGAACCGTCATCCTGGCCTCGTCTCAAGGCGGCCCGGACCTGGCCGAGGATTTGGCTCTCGCCAACCACCATCGAGTCGAGTCCGGCAGCGACGGAGAACAGGTGCGCGACGGCGGCCTCGTCGTAGTGGACGTAGAGCGATGCGGTGAGCGCGTCTGCCGAGAGCTCGGTGCGCCGCACGAGCAGCGAGGTCAGATCCTCGATGCTGCCGTGGAAGCGGTCCACATCGGCATATATCTCGACCCGGTTGCAGGTAGCCAGCACAACCGCCTCGTTGACGTGAGCCGTGTCGAGCACGGCCGCGCGCAGCTTCGCTGCGCCGGCTGGGTCGACAGCGAGCTGTTCGAGGATGTCGACAGGCGCGCTGCGGTGAGACGCACCGACGACGAGGATGCTCACACTGCACCGGCTTCGAGTGCTCCGAGCTCTTGCGCCTTGCGCTGCTCGTGGTACGCGAGGATTTGAAGTTCGATCGACAGGTCCACCTTGCGTACGTCGACATGGTCCGGAACCACCAACACGGCGGGAGCGAAGTTGAGGATGCTGCTCACGCCGGCGCTCACCAGCTGGTCGCAGACGTCCTGGGCCGCTTCAGCCGGGGTGGCGATGACACCGATCGCGACGGCGTTGTCTCGCACGACCGCTTCCAGGTCTTCGACAGCCGAGACCTTCAGGTCACCGATCACCTCACCGACTCGCGCGCCATCGGAGTCGAGCAAGGCGGCGAGCCGGAAGCCGCGCGAGGCGAAACCCGAGTAGTTCGCCAGGGCTCGGCCGAGGTTACCGATCCCGACGATCACCACCGACCAGTCCTGAGTCAGGCCGATCTCCCTGGCGATCTGGTAGCGCAGGTAGTTGACGTCGTACCCCACCCCACGGGTGCCGTAGGTACCGAGGTAGGAGAGGTCCTTTCGAAGCTTGGCGGAGTTGACTCCGGCGGCTGTGGCGAGGTCCGCACTGCTCGCGGTGGCGACGTCTCCGTCGGACAGCGAAGTCAGCGCACGAAGATAGACGGGGAGCCGAGCCACTGTTGCCTCGGGAATCCCCCGCTCGGCCCGGTCGTCGCCGGCTCGACCGCTCTTGCGGCTGCGTGCTGACGTCACTGGGCTCCTGAAAGCTCGGCGCAGTGGAAGGCCTCGGCTGTCGAGGCGCTGCACCGGTTGCGTGAACCCACTGTAGAAGTTTGTGAACGAGAGAACAAAATCGTCCTCCGCCGGCCGCGACCCCCGGTGACGCACGTCACCCAGGCGTCGTCGCTCGACGTGTCCGGAACTCGTCGACCAGGCCTCTACAGGTTCGGCGATCTGGGCGAGGACTGGTCAAGCGCAGCCCGCAGCCGAGCGGGGTCGACCCGCCAGTAGTCGTGCTGGACACCATCCACGAACGTCACCGGGATCTGTTCGCCGTACCGGGCCATCAGCTCCTGGTCTCGAGAGATGTCGACCTCGTCAAAGGTCTCCCCGAGCTCGTCGCAGACGAGTCGCACCACCGCTCGCGCACCGTCGCAGAGGTGACAGCCAGGCTTGGACAGCAAGTGCACCCGAGCCGCCGCGGCGGCCATCAGGCCAGTCTCGTCTCACGCCGTTGGTGCTCTGCTCGCAAGCGGTCCTTCGCCACCTTCCCAGTCGCCGAGTGCGGGAGCTCGCCCACGACCTCGACGGCAGCCGGCACCTTGAACCGGGCCAGCCGCAGCTCGCAATGGGACCGCACCGCTGCCTCGAGCGTCGCGGCGTCGTGGCGGTCGGCCGCGACGACATACGCGAGCACCGCCTCCCCGGTGCGCTCGTCGGGTACGCCGATCACCGCACACTCGCGCACTCCGGGCACCTCGTAGACCACCGCCTCGACCTCCGACGGGTACACGTTGAAGCCGGATACGGTGACGATCTGCTTGGCGCGATCGAGCACGTACAGGTCCCCGTCACCGTCGAGATACCCGATGTCGCCTGTCCGCAGCCAGCCGGTGTGCGCCGGCGCCTCGGCGCCGTTCGGCCAGTAGCCGCTGAAAAGGTTCGCACCTCGCACCACTATCTCTCCGGCGTCCCCGACCCCGACGTCGTCGCCCGCGCTGTCGACCACTCGCACCTCCACGCCAGGCAGCGCCCGACCGGCAGAGCCAGGCTTGTGCACGGGCGCACCTACGGTGGTAGTCACGACCGGCGCTGCCTCCGTCAGGCCGTAGCTTTGCTCGACCTGTTGTCCGACGCGTTCCTCGAACCTGCGCCACAGCGCCTCGGGCAATGGGGCAGCCCCACACAGGAGCATCCGCACGGTGGCGAGCCCCTCGACCGTATCGGGTCGGTCGACCAGGGCGGCAATGACGGGCGGTGACACCGGGAGGCACGTCACCTCCTCGGCTGACACGAGCTGCAACGTCTCCTGCGGGTGGCAGTGCTTGCTCAGCACGAGGGTGGCTCCTACCAGCAGAACCTGCCCCAGAACCGCGTTCAGGCCGTACACGTGAAAGAGCGGGAGCACTCCCAGGACGATGTCGTCGCGCCTGACAGGTGCCGGGCGGATCTGGGACGACTGGTCGATGTTCGCCAACAACGCCCGGTGGCTGAGCATGACACCTCGAGGTCGACCGCTTGTGCCGGAGCTGTAGAGCAAGACGGCAAGCGCTTCTGCGTCGAGTGGAGACAAGACCGGCGCACCAGGGACGGCCAGTTCGGCGTACGCCATCTCACCGGCAGCAGGCGGCGCCCCGGCCACCACGACCCGAGGCAAGGAGCCAGCAGCACCGGTAGCAGAGAGCCCTTCGCCGGCGCTCCGGATGCCCTCGACAGCCGCGCGGACCGTATCTGCCGTGTCAGCTTCACAGACGCAGAGCCGTGCCCCGCTGTCGGAGAGGATCCGGGCCACCTCCCCGGCGGACGAGGTGGGGTTCAGGGGTACGGCGACCATCCCGGCGCGCACCGTCGCCAGGTACGACACCACGAGCTCGATGCCGTTGAGCAGGCTCACCGCAACCCGTTGACCCGCCAGTAGGCCGCTGGTCGAGAGTCCGCGGGCGAGCGCATCCACCTGGAGATCCAGCTGCTGCCACGTGAGACGACGGTTGCCCTCCACCAATGCCAGCTTGCCGCCGACCTGGCCGGCCCTTTGCCGCAACAGATCCGAGACGTTGGTGGCCGGGATCCGGATCTTCACCAGGCGAGTCTGGCATACCCGCCTTGGCCGGAGCCCGGACGAGTGTTGCCCGGACCACCTCCGCCTTAGGGTGGCACCGTGAAGCGGGCAGGCACGCGCGACGCGGCTGTGAAGCTGCGCTCGAAGTCGGTGATGGCCGGTGAGGCGGCCGCAGCGAACGCCGAGGTCGAGGCGTCGTTGCTCACACCGCAGGACCCCTCTGCAGCCGCGTTCTTCGACGTAGACAACACGCTCATGCAAGGTGCTTCGCTGTTCCATCTCTGCATACTCGGACTCGTACAACGACTTACCTCTGTTGGTCATGGTGGGGGAGCCGTGCGCGATCAACCCCGACCAAAGGCTGCGCGACCACGCGCGGCGACACCAGTGGCGCATACGCGACTACCGCACCGGGCGTAAAGCTGCCCGGCTAGGCATGCTTGCGGCAGCCGTCGGCGGCGCCACCGCGGGCAGCGTAGCCGCGGTGGTGTACCTGCGCCGTCGCTCCAGAGCGGTTACGAGGTGCTCGTTTCCGGGTACCGGCCAGTAGGACCGCATAGTTGCCGATCGGTTCACGTTCCGCAGGTCTACCGCGTACCATCTGAGAGCGGAGCGGCGTGTCTGCCGTCAGAAGGAGCGTCGTGTCGCGACAGGATGTGGAGTTCGGGGGTTATGACTCTCTGCGCTGCGCTGTTGCGTCCGTCCTTCTCGGGCCCTTGTTTGCTGCGACGACGTCGCCTGCGAGCGGCCCGGGCAGCTCCTTCCGAGACCCGGGTCCAAGCGAGCCTGGGGAGGCCACTCGAATCGCGGCACTCGTCGACTTGGCCCGCGACGGGGACTCGGAAGCATTCGGTGCCCTTTACGACCACTACAGCCAGCCGGTCTACCGCTTCATCTACTACCGGGTGAGCAGTCAGGTGTTGGCTGAGGACCTGCTCAGCGAGACCTTCTTCCGCGCCCTGCGGTCGATGGCGCGATTCCAGTGGCAGGGTAAGGACTTCGGCGCGTGGTTGATGACCATCGCCCGCAACCTCGTCATCGACCACTACAAGTCGGGTCGCAATCGCCTCGAAACCGCCACCGACGACTTCAGCGGGCAAGAAGGGGTGACGGAGGGACCAGAGCATGAAGTGATCGAGGGGCTAACCAACGACATCCTGCGGGAGGCGCTCGCCGCTCTGCCCACCGATCAGCAGGAGTGCCTCGTTATGCGGTTCCTCGCCAGCCGCTCCATTGCGGAAACCGCACAAGCACTCGGTCGCAGCGAGGGAGCTATCAAGCAGTTGCAGCTGCGGGCGGTTCGTAACCTGGCGACGCTGCTACCTGAGGGACTGCGATGAGCCGTCCAGATATATACCCGGTCGTAGCCGTAACTCTTGCCCGGATTGCCTCGTTTTCCTCCCCAGAGGCACCAGGACATCCACGAGGACTGACCAGAGGGCTGAGTTCATGAGGGGCTACGTGTCCGCGCGCAGACGCGCGGAGGAGTTTGCGGCCGCGGTCGACGGCGATTCGCCGCCCGCGGGCGCGGATGTCGACGCGTTCCTCCAGATCGTCCTGCGGTTGCGCGAGGTGGAGCAGCCGACGCCGGCTGACGACTTCGCCGCCGACCTGCGCACCCGGCTGATGGCCGCTGCCCCCTCCGCCCTCGCCGTTCAAGTACCCGACTCAGCCGGCGGTGCCGTCCGCGAGACACTTTTCGATCCACGTGCCGCCCGCCGCCGCCGTGCTGTGTCGCTGACAGCGATCTCCTGCATCGTGCTCGGCACCGGTGGTGGCGTCGCCGCGGCAAGCGAGTCCGCCCTTCCGGGTGACCCGCTGTACCCGGTGAAGAGGGGGGTCGAGCAGCTGCAGGTGAAGACTGCCGGGCCTGGGGTCGAGCGTGGTGAGCAGTACCTCGAGAACGCTGACACCAGGCTGACCGAGATCGAGGTGCTGGCCCTCACACGGCCGGACGACCTCACAACGCCGGCACTCGTTGACAACACGCTCGCTGACTTCACTGCCGCTGTCGAGGCCGGTGCTGACGAGTTCATCCGCGCCTACCTCGATGACCCGAACGAGACGAGCATCGCCGACCTCCGGAACTTCACCGACGAGTCAACCGAACGTCTCGACGACCTGCTTGACTCTTTGCCGGACGAGCTTCGCGACGACGTCCTGGCAGCCGCAGAAGGGCTGACCTCTGTCGACGAGGAGGCCCGACAGATCTGCCCGGCTTGTAGCTCGCTCCCCGCGTTAGACCTGCCGGGCACACTGATGGACGTACGCGACGCGGCCGAAAGCCTCAGCGCCAGGCCGATTCAGCCGGCGCCCACGTCCGCGTCTGCGCCTGTGACGGCACAAGACAGCCAAGCCGAGGGCGCCGACGCTCCTCCCCCAAGCCAGCGCAACAGCCCTCCGGCGGCTGCTCCGTCCAGCAGCGTGGACACAAGCCGGTCGACTCCGCCGGCGGTGCAGCCGCAGCCGACAGCACCCATCGACACTGGCGCGCCACCTCCGGTTCCCCAGCAAGACGACCCGGCACCGACGGTTCCCCAGCAAGACGACCCGGCACCGACGGTTCCCCAGCAAGACGACCCGGC
>JAUJOO010000012.1:62778-69787 GCA_030447585.1 Nocardioidaceae bacterium
CGGTTCCCCAGCAAGACGACCCGGCACCGACGGTTCCCCAGCAAGACGACCCGGCACCGACCGTTCCCCAGCAAGACGACCCGGCACCGACCGTTCCCCAGCAGGCCGAGCCGGCACCGACGGTTCCGGCCCCAACCACGGTGGTTGTGGGCGCGCCTCCAGCACCCACCGTTGTCGACGACGCGCCGACTGCGCCGGCGCTCCCTTCACCGTCAGCGGTCACGGTCGAAAAGGCACCGGTCGTGGATGTACCACTGCCCTGAGCGGCGCTGGCTCAGGAGGGTTTTGGGCGTCCGTTTCGGATCTGCGGCGGGTAGAAGTCTGCTGGGCTGAAGAAGATTACTTACCCTGGCGACGCCGCTGAATGCGGGTCTTCTTGAGCAGCTTGCGGTGCTTCTTCTTCGCCATCCGCTTGCGCCGCTTCTTGATTACTGACCCCACGGTCCACCTTTCGGGCACTGACGCGCGGGCGGTGCACCGCCCGCGCTGGAGACATGCCACGCCGAAGGCGCGACCGGCTCAGCCTACCGCCAGGTGGTTCCGTCCCCGTACCAGCAACCCAACACGCATCGATATTCGGCGCAGCGTACCGACTTATGTCCCATCGTCAGAACGGCACACTTCCCGGTTCTCCCACTCCTTCGAGTCACCGCAAGGCGCGCCGTGGTGCAGTCGTCGCTTCCATCGCCGCTCTCGCGATCATCGCCCCGGTCTCCGGAGCCAACGCCAGCCCCGCAAGGGCCGAGACGATCTCCGCTTCCACTTCGGCAGGTCAGGCCGGTCTGTTCGGCAGCGCCTCTTTGACGTCGGCCACGTACGAGAGTCGCCTTAAGCACTGGATGAACGTCGCACGTGAGAACCACGGCGCGCGAAGGATCGGCGTCAACTCATGCGTAGACGGCTTTGCAGAGTCGTGGTCGCTCCTGTTGGCGACCAGCAACTCCTTCTACCACCAAGAGCTCGGACCGATCATGCGCTCGTGCTCGCTGTCGACCGCCGGCGAGATCCTCGCCAGGGGCGAGTCAGCCCGCGCCGGATGATCAGGATGTTCATGAACTCCCCTGGACACCGCCGGATCATGCTCAGCCGCGACTTCGCGTTCGCTGGCATCGCCGCCACCCGGAAGCCCAATGGCACCTGGATCGGCGTCATCGACCTCGGGCATCACTGAGCTACCTGGCTGACATGCAGGAATGCGAATGTGCTCGCGCGCGCCGTCTGTTGAAGCGCTGTTCCGTCGACTTGCCCGAAGGCAACGGATGCTCGGTCAGGCGGACCCGTCGCTCGAGGTGAGCTCAGCCCGCCTGGAAGTACGACTTCCGCAAGTACTCGTGCACAACTTCCTCGGGCACTCGAAAAGACCTGCCGACCCGCACAGCGGGAAGGCTCCCCGCGTGAACGAGGCGATAGACAGTCATCTTTGACACCCTCATCACCGTGGCGACTTCTGCCACGGTGAGGAACTTGACCTCGGAGATGTCATCTCCGGACGTGCTTGAGGCCACGACGCACCAACTTCCGGCACGGAGGCTCTTCGGCTTCCCCACCGAAGATCAGGCGTCCGTGCGATAGCGTGAGGGTAGTGGCTGCTGGTGCTGATGGGGAAGCGAACGCTGAAAATATCCTGTGCGGCGGCTCCATCATCGAGCCGGACTTACGGCGTGTCCCGGGGGCTTGCCGTCGAATGTCCACATTGAGTGCACCTCGAGCTAGTGGCCAGGATCGAGCCCGTGATGAGGGAAGATGCGCCGACGCACCTCTTCGACCGCCCGGTCGAGCCAGGCGTCGGGGTTGTAGCCCGAGGGCCAGTCGGCATACTGCGCCCGCCGCCCGTCGCCCATCGAGGTGGGGGCCTGGTGACCGCTCAGCCTCTCAACGTGGTCCCGCCAGGACGTGGGTGTGAGGGTGGCCGGCTCGATCGGCGCGCCGGCCGCGATGGCCAGCAGGTGGGTCCAGCTGCGGGGGACGACAGACGTGACCGCATATCCGCCTCCTCCGGTAGCCAGCCACCTGCCTGCGCAAGTCTCATGCGCGAGCGCGTGCAGCGCCAGGTGGGCCTCGCGCTGGCCGTCAACGCTCAGCATGAGGTGAGCGAGCGGGTCGTCCATGTGCGAGTCACAGCCGTGCTGTGACACGAGGATCTGGGGGCCGAACGCGCGCAGCAGGGGCGGCACCACTGCATGAAATGCCCGCAGCCAGTCGCTGTCCCCGGCGCCGGGCGGCAAGGCCACGTTCACCGCGAAGCCCTCGGCGCCTGCGCCACCGCTCTCTGAGACGTACCCTGTGCCGGGGAACAGGGTCTCTGGACTCTCGTGCAGGCTCACCGTCAACACGCGTGGATCGTCGTAGAAGGCAGCCTGCACGCCATCGCCGTGGTGGACGTCGATGTCGACGTAAGCCACCTTGCGGACGCCCTGGTCGAGCAACCAGGCGATTGCGACGGCAGGGTCGTTGTAGATGCAGAAGCCGCTCGCCGAGCCGGCGAGCGCGTGGTGCAGGCCGCCGCTGATGTTCACGGCGTGCAGAGCCTCGCCCGCCACCACCAGCCGCGCTGCCTCGACAGTGGCGCCGACGACGTGCGCCGACGCCTCGTGCATGCCCGCGAAGGTGGGGTTGTCCCCGGTGCCGAGGCCGTAGCGGACGTCGGTCCGAGACGGATCGGCTCCGGCGCGCTTGACGGCCTCGATGTAGTCCTTGCGATGAACCAGCTCGAGCTGATCCTCGGTCGCGACCGGTGCGTCGTACATGGTGACGTTCGGCAAATCGAGCACCCGTAGCTCACTCGCCAACCGCATGGTGAGGTCGACTCGCACCGGAGCCAGCGGATGTCCCGGTCC
This sequence comes from Nocardioidaceae bacterium, assembly GCA_030447585.1. Lineage (GTDB taxonomy): Bacteria > Actinomycetota > Actinomycetes > Propionibacteriales > Nocardioidaceae > JACDHG01. The sequence goes on from JAUJOO010000012.1 coordinate 65,616, forward strand.
GAAGTCGTACGACGTCAGGGACTCGTCGAAGACGACGCCTGCCGAGCCGGTCATAGCGCCACTCCTCACAGCGCCCGGGTCAAGGCGTAGATGGCGAGGCCGGCAAGGCCGCCCACCAGTGTGCCGTTGATGCGGATGAACTGCAGGTCCCGTCCGACGTGGAGCTCGATCCGGCGAGCGGCCTCGTGCCCGTCCCACCTGTCGATGGTCTCCGTGATCACCGTGGTCAGCTCCATGCCGTACCTGTCCACGAGGAACACCACGGCGTCGGAGGCGAGGTCGTCACATCGGCGCTGCAGCTCGTCGTCTTCCCTGAGACGCTGGGCGAGAACGCCGAGAGCGGCGGTCGCACGGCCGCGGATGGCGCTGTCCGGTGACTCCAGTGACTCCTGCAGAACTGCACGCAGGGCGCGCCACAAGGAGGCCGCGGTGACCAGTACCTGCGGTTGGCAGAGCAGCCGGGCCTTGAGGCGCTCTGCCCGCTCAATGGTGTCGGGGTCTGTCTGCAGGTCCTGCGCGAGCTGTCGTAGCAGTGCGTCCAGCGCTTCTCGTGCCTGATGCCGGCTGTCGTCGCGGATGTCTGCAACCCAGTCGAGGAGCTCGACGTAGACCTTTGCGATGACCCGCTCGTCCAGCCACTGGGGTGACCACCAGGGAGCTCGCGTCGTGAGCGCCTCGGCGAAGGCCGTGGGGTTGTTCAGCAGCCAGCTGTGCATCTCCGCCAGTACGAGGTCGACGAGCCCGTGGTGGGCGCCGTCGTCGACGATGTCGTCGAGGAGACGACCAGCGATCTCGCTCAGCGGCTCTTCGACGAGCCGAGGGATCAGCTCCTGCTCGAGCAGAGCCTTGACGTCCTCGTCGCGAACCTTGCCGAGCGCTGTATGGGCGAGAGACGACCCCTCCGCGACGACGCGCGAACAGTGCTCCGGCTCGCCAAGCCAGCGCCCCACCCGCAGCGACACCTGGGCAGCCTTCACCCGGTCGCGCACGACAGACTCGGCGAGGAAGTTGTCAGTCACGAAGTCTTGCAGGCTGCGCGCAAGCGCTCCCTTACGGGTGGGGATGATCGCCGTGTGCGGAATCGGAATCCCCAGCGGATGGCGAAAGAGCGCGGTGACGGCGAACCAGTCGGCGATGGCGCCGACCATTGCCGCCTCGGACGTGGCGTGCACGTAAGCCCAGGCACCGCCGCGGTCGAGCGTCAGCACATAGACAACGCCGGCTGCCACCAACAGGGCACCCGCCACGGCGCGCATCCGCCGAAGCCCTCGACGCCGGTGTTCGTCGCCGACCGTGCTGGAGAACCCGGCCTTGTCCTGGACCGGGCTCCGTATCGAAAGACTCATGCGTCGGCGCCGCCGGCCAGCTCCCGCGATCGTCGCGCGGCGCTGGCCAGGGCTGTCATGAAGGCGGCACGCACCTTGTGGTCCTCCAGCTCACGGATGGCAGCCGCTGTCGTGCCGCCGGGCGACGTCACCCGTTCCCTCAGCACGGTCGGATGCTCGCCGGTCTCCCGCAGCATCGTCGCCGAACCCACCATCGTCTGCACGACGAGCTCAGTGGCTGTCGAGCGGGGCAGTCCCAGGTGGACACCCGCCTCGATCATCGCCTCCACGACGAAGAAGAGGTATGCCGGGCCCGAGCCCGAGATGGCCGTGACGGCGTCCTGCTGTTTCTCCGGCACTCGCAACACCTTGCCGGTGGCCCGAAGGAGCTCTTCGGCTTCGACGAGATGCGCCTCGTCGCAGTGAGCACCGGCAGAGATGGCCGCCATGCCCTCATCCACGAGCGCCGGAGTGTTGGGCATGACCCGGACGACGGCAACGCCGTCCAGAAGTCGCGACTCGATGTAGGAAGTCGTGATGCCGGCCGCCAGCGATACCACGACCTGTCCCGACCGGACCACAGGGGCGATCTCGTCCAGCAGCTCGGGCATGTCCTGAGGCTTGACGACCACGACGAGCGTCGACGACCGGGTGGCGGCCTCGATATTCGACACCACTTCCACCCCATAGCGCTCCCGCAGCTCGTGGGCGCGCTCAGGTCGGCGCTCCGAGACCAGGAGCGTGTCAGGGTCTCGGCCCGCCCTCAACAGCCCCGACACCACTGTCTCGCCCATGACTCCGGCGCCGAGGACCGCCACCGACATGTGGTTCTCCAATCCCGCTGAGGTCAGCCCTTGGTCAGGACAGACCGTGCGAAGAATGCCAGGTTGGCTGGGCGCTCCGCGAGGCGTCTCATCAGGTACCCGTACCACTCGTCGCCGTACGGTACGTACACACGAACCTGCTCACCCTGCGAAGCAAGACGCTTCTGCTCGTCTGGTCTCACACCGAACAGCATCTGGTACTCATAGCTGTTCGTGCCCCGCTCGTTACGTGCTGCCAGCGCAGCGGCGATCTCGATGAGTCTCGGGTCGTGCGTGGCGATCATCGGATAGCCCTGGCCTTCCATCAGGATGCGCAGGCACCGTACATAGGACTTGTCCACGTCGCGCTTGTCCTGGAACGCCACAGACTCCGGCTCCTTGTAGGCGCCTTTGCACAACCGCACCCTCGACCCGGCATAGGCGAGCTCTCTGCAGTCAGCCTCCGTCCTGCGCAGGTACGCCTGTACGACAGCGCCCGTCGCCGGGAAGTCCTGACGTAGGTCCTTGAGAATGCTCAGGGTCGAGTCCGTTGTGGTGTGGTCCTCCATGTCGACCGTCACGGTGGTGCCCACCTCTGCGGCCGCCTGAGCGATGATCCGGACGTTGTCGAGTGCCATCTGCTCCCCGTCGCCAGCCAGCGCCTGCCCGACCGCAGAGAGCTTGACGGACACCTCCGCGGCCTCGGCGAGCGATCCCTCGTCGAGGCGTGCCAGCAGCTCCACGTACGCCGCTACGGTAGCGTCAGCCTGAGCCCGGTCGAGGGTGTCCTCGCCGAGGTGGTCCAGGCTCACGAGAAGCCCTTCGGATTCCAGCTGCCGGGTCACGTCGACAGCGTCCTCGACCTTCTCACCGGCGACGAAGCGGGACACGATGCCGCTTGTGACCGGCGTCGAACTGACAAGGCTCTTGAGGATGTCGCTTCGTGACATGACGAGCAGCGAACGGCGCAGCAACGCGGTACTCCTTCGTCTCTGACGACCGGGGGCTGCCCGGCTGCGGCGGCTGACGCGCCCCACAGATTACGCGTTGGCTGCTTCGACCGTGGAGGCAGCCGACGGGCACCATCACTAGGATCGTCGCTGCGCGGCCGTCGACGGCTGCCGATGTCCGACGAAGGGAGGCGCGCTCATGGGTCACCACGTGAACGCCGAACTCGTCGCCAACGTGTTGAAGGTGGTCGCGCAGCCGGGGGACAGGGTCGAACCGGAGGACACCTTGGTCATCCTCGAGTCGATGAAGATGGAGATTCCCGTCCAGGCGGAGGTCGCCGGCACCGTCGCCGAGGTCGGCGTCAGCGAGGGTGATGTCGTCACGGAAGGCGACCTGATAGCCGACATCGACGCAGACTGACCCGCCTGCCGGACGCCACATCGACCCCAGCCTGATCCACCCCGGCGCGACATCTACGCGGTCTGAACCCGGGCTCCGTCGGCCACCCTCTGCCGGCGGCCGCTCAGCTCGTACGCCGGCGGAGCGTTGCGGCGCCGAGTGTGATCGCGGCAACGATGAAGCCGGTGATGACGGCGATGTCCAGCCCGAAGCCGCTGTCCAGGGTGGCGTAAGGCTGGGTGGCCCGACTCCTCCCCGAGCACTCGCACGGTTCCACCTTGGAACTTCTGGACACCGACGATGACACCTCATCAGCGTGGTCTTGCCGCATCCCGAGGGACCGAGCAGCCCCGTGACTTTCCCCGGAAGGATGGCGGCTGTCAGGTTGGGGAGCACCACCCGGCCGCCGCGAACCACCCGAAGGGAACGGATCTCGCCGCAGGTCCCGCCGACATTGAATTCATCATGAAATGAATTATGTCCTCTGGGCTACTCACTTGGTCAAGGGGAAAGCCTTCGTGCGGAGAAGCTTGCCTTGCTCACTGAGCAGACTCCTTGCCCGCAAGGCAGATGGGGGGTAGCGAACCAGTAACCTGCCGTCAGCTGGCTGGCAAGGTTCCAAGGTTGGCGGGTACCCCGCCGGTCGGCGCGATCTCAGCGACCGCCCTCGAGGTAGCGCTGCAAAGTGGGTCCG
>JAUJOO010000013.1:0-15142 GCA_030447585.1 Nocardioidaceae bacterium
CCACCCGCCGTACCTCGTCCTTGAACAAGGTGCGCAGCGGCTCGATCAGCGTGAACTGCAGGTCGTCCGGCAGGCCACCGACGTTGTGGTGCGACTTGATGCTCGAGGCGCCGGCCCCTCCGCCCGACTCGACCACGTCGGGGTACAGCGTCCCCTGCACGAGGTACTCGACCGGGGGGCTTGCACTGTCGGCACCCGCTTCCGCCACGATGTCACGGGCGGCAGACTCGAAGCAGCGGATGAACTCGCGCCCGATGATCTTGCGTTTCTGCTCCGGATCGCTGACCCCTTCCAATGCCGACACGAACGTCTTGGCCGCCTCGACCACGCGCAGGTCGACGCCGGTCGCGGCGACGTAGTCGCGCTCCACCTGCTCGGCCTCTCCCTTGCGCAAGAGCCCGTGGTCGACGAACACGCAGACGAGCCGGTCGCCGATGGCACGCTGGACGAGCGCTGCGGCAACGGCCGAGTCCACCCCGCCCGACAGTGCGCAGAGCACCTGCTTGTCGCCGACCGCTGCGCGGATCTTCTCCACCTGGTCCTCGACGACGTTCACCATCGTCCACGTCTGGCGGCAGCCGGCGATATCGATCAGGAAGTGCTCCAACACCTGCTGACCGTGCTCGGTGTGCATGACCTCGGGGTGCCACTGGACGCCGGCGGCTCGACGGTCGAGAGACTCGAACGCGGCGATCGGTGCCCCCGGCGACGACGCGAGAGTGGTGAACCCCTCCGGTGCCACGGTGACGGCGTCCGTATGGCTCATCCATACCCGGTGCCCCGAAGACACACCGGTCAGCAAGGTGCCGCCGCCGCTCACGGCCACGGGGGTGCGGCCGAACTCGGAGGATCCGGTACGGCGGACGTCGCCACCAAGTGCAAGCGCCATCGCCTGGAAGCCGTAGCAGATGCCGAAGACGGCGACGTCCGAGTCGAACATGCTCGGCTCGAGCACCGGCGCCCCAGGGGCGTACACCGATGCGGGGCCGCCGCTGAGGATGATCGCCTTGGGTCCGCGCGCCAACATCTCGTCGACGGGCATGGTGTGGGGCACGATCTCCGAGTACACCCGCGCCTCACGGACCCGACGCGCGATCAGTTGGGCGTACTGCGCGCCGTAGTCGACGACGAGGACCAAGTCGTGGTCGGTGGTCAACCCACACCCCTTCGCTTCAGCGGTGCCCATCGCTTCCGGCGGGTTGCCACAGTCTATCCGCGCCCCTATCCCCGCGGCGTGCTCCCGGCTCCGCCGTAACCATCTCTTCCGGGTCGTTGGGATTCGAGGCCGGCGTCGGGGGCCGCACGTCACTCGGTGGGTGGAGGAGACACCGGACTCACGTCGACGGCCGCGCATTGCTTCGCCAGCGCCTGCAGCCGGGGGTCGAGCGCCTCCAGGTCGTCGAGCACCCGGATCAGCTCCTCGGGCTGGAAGTCGCGCACCGATGACGCGCCCTCACGGATGAGCTCGACCGCTTCCGTCACGGCGTCCGCGGCGTCCGAGCATGCAGCAGGTACGACGACCGCCGTGTCTGGGGTGGTGTCGGTCCCGGTGGGCTCCGTTGTCTCGGCCGTGGACCGGTCCGACGCCGAATCATCTTTGTCGACCCCGACCCAGACGAAACCGCCGCCGACCGCCAGTCCCACCAGGAACGTGAGCGCCGGCAGCGCCCGCAACAGCCAGCCGGTCGTCGTCGTGTCAGAGTCGGACACCAGCCCCTCCTTGCCGTCTCTGCGCGCGATCCCAGGGCACCCACCCTACGCGCTGGGATGTGTTGTGCCTCCCGTCGGTCATCGGGTAGACACGCTGCATGCGCGCCGCCATCAGGACGACCGACGAAGCCACGATCCGACTGCTTGACGGCCTGGTCATGTTTTGGGTCGCCCTCTGGTTGACGATCGGCGTCTGGTCTGCCGTGACCATCTGGCAGGCCTCAGACATCGGCGACACGATCACGAACTCGGGGCAAGCTCTCGAAAGCGCGGGAGCGGCGCTCGGCAAGATTGGAAGCATCCCGGTCATCGGCGACGAGGGCGACCTGGGGAAGGAGGTCGTGACGACGGCCGCGAACATCTCCGAGCGCGGTCAGGAGTTCAAGGGCGACCTGCGCCGGCTTGCCGTGATGCTCGGGCTCTCCATCATGTTCATGCCGACGACGCCGGTCGTCGGCTTGTATTTCCCGTTGCGGCTCGCTCGGCGCCGTGAGGTTGCCGAGATCCGCCGTGCCCTGGACCAGCACGGCGACGACCCGCAGCTCGACCGGCACCTCGCCGAGCGGGCGCTGAACAACCTGCCGTTCATGGCAGTCCTCTCTCTCGGCAGCAGCCCCGCCCACGAGATCTCCGACGGCGATGCGCGCACTCTTGCCGACGCCGAGCTCGCTCGGCTCGGCCTGCGGCGACGGGGGACCTGACCGGTGGAGTCACCGGGGCCGGTGACGGCAGACCGCCCGGGGGCCGGTCGTCTCTCCACGGCGTACGCCCGGCTCGTCGTCGCGCTGAGGTGGTGGGTGATCGGGTTCTGGCTGCTCGCAACCGTGGGTTCGCAAGCCCTGCTCCCGAGCCTGTCCGAGGTCCCGGGCGGAGATGGAGTCAAGGGCCTGCTGCGCGGTGACGCGCCAGCGGTGCGCAACGAACTACGGTCCCTGGAGATCTTCGGCTTCCCGCTGCTGGCACGCACCGTACTGGTCCAGCGCAACCCCGAGGGGCTCACCGTCTACGACCAGGCTCGCACGGTCACCAACGCGGTGGCAGTGAACCAGCGCAAGTACGACGATCTCGGGCCGATCCTCGGTGCCCTGCCGCTGACCAACGCGTTGTCGCTGTTTCCCGCCTCGCGTGAACGCGACACCACTGCGCTGACGTATCTCTTCTTCGATCCGAGCGTGGCCTTCTGGCGTCAGACAAGAGCCGCAGAAACGTACGCCGACCGGCACTTCAAGCCTCGCGATGATGTCGTGGGCGTCACTGGCTCTGTGCCGGCGCGGGCCTCGCAGGGCCGCATCATCGGTGAGAATCTGCCGCTGGTCGAGACGGCGACGCTGCTCGCCATCATCACTATCGTCGGCTTGGCGTTTCGGTCCATCGCTGCTCCAGCCACGACGCTCGCCGTCATCGCCGTGTCGTACGTCGTCACCCTCAGACTTTCCGGCTTACTGGCGACGGCGTTCGGGGTCTCCACTCCGAGCGAGCTCGAACCTGTGGTGGTTGCCATGCTGCTCGGCGTCGTCACCGACTACGCAGTGTTCTTCTTCTCCGCCCTGCGCACCGAGCTGAGGGCGGGTGCTGACAAGCACGATGCTGCCCGGGCGGCGACGGCGCGGTTCGGTCCTATCGTCGCCGTCGCCGGGCTGGCGGTCGCCGCCGGGACCGCGGCACTTTTCGCGGCCGAGTCTGCGTTCTTCAGGGCACTCGGTCCAGCGCTCGTCTTCACCATCCTCGTTGCACTCCTGGTCGCCGTCACGCTGATTCCCGCCGTCATGGCGGTCATGGGCGCCGCAGTTTTCTGGCCGACGAGAAACCTGGCAGCCAAGACAACCAGCTTCGAGGCCGAGCCTGACCAGGAAAGGTCGTCCCACCGCCATGCTCCGAGCGCCTGGATCGCCCACCGCCGCGGCTGGGCAGCCGTCATCGTGACCGGAGCCGTCGCGGGGCTGGCGCTTTGCGCGCTGCCGCTGCTTCGACTTGAGCTCGGGGTGTCCTTCGTCGGCTCTCTTCCCCGAGAATCCGAGGTACGACAGACCGCTCTCGCCGCCGAGACCGGCTTCGCTCCGGGCATCTTGTCACCCACGGTGGTGCTGGTGGAGGGGGATGGCGTCACGGCGCAGCGCCGGGAGCTGGCTCAGCTGGGCGACCTGCTGAGACGGCAACCGGGGGTCGCCGGCGTGCTGGGCCCGGGCAACCAGCCGCTACGGAGCGAGGTCGGAGTCTTGCTGGCCAGAAGCGGTGACGCCGCGAGGTACCTCGTGGTGCTCGAAGACGCACCTCTCGGCGCCACTGCGATCAACAACGTGGACGGCCTGGCTGACCGACTCCCCGAACTTCTCGCCCGCAGCCAGCTCACGGACGCCACGGCGGGGTTGGCCGGAGACACTGCGACCGTCTCCTCCATCGTCGCCGACACCAAGCGCGACCTCGTCCGCATTGCCGTGACCGCGATCTCGGCGAACCTCCTCATGCTGCTGCTCTTCCTGCGTGCTGTAGTCGCTACGCTCTATCTCCTCGCGGCGTCACTCCTGTCGGTGGCTGCCTCCCTCGGCCTGACGACCCTGCTCTTCGAGCATCTCACCCCGGGGCAAGGACTGACCTTCTACGTGCCGTTCGCCGCGGCGGTGCTGTTGCTGGCCTTCGGCTCCGACTACAACATCTTCGGGGTGGGACACGTCTGGGACGAGGCCCGACATCGCCCCCTGAGAGACGCCATCGCCTCCGCCATGCCGGCCACCACGCGAGCGATCGCCGTCGCTGGGATGGCGCTCGCGGCCAGTTTCGGCCTGCTGGCGGTCGTCCCCCTCGTGCCCTTCCGCCAGCTCGCATTCGCGATGTTCGTCGGCATCCTGCTCGACGTCTTCGTCGTGCGGTTCCTTCTCATGCCAGCCCTGCTCACCGTCGTCGGGCCGGTCAGCGCCTGGCCCAGCCGACGCCTGAAGGCGTCAGCACGCAGCGGCGGACGACAGCGCGAGAGTGGACTCGCGATCGGGGTCCCGCACGACCGGACCCGATAGGCGCTCGCGAACCGTGCAGGTCAGGTCACCGAGACGATAGGCAGCCGAAGCGCCGCAGGCGCCTGCTGAGGCACCACAGGGTGCCGCGGGGCGACAGGTGATACCCGGCGGTAGGACTGCCCGAGTCGCGGACGGTGGTCGGTCTCGCCGTGGTTTGGCCACAGGGCCATCGCCCGCTCCGCCTGGGCGGTGATCGTGAGGGACGGGTTCACACCGAGGTTTGCCGAGATTGCCGAGCCGTCGACGATGTGCAGACCCGGGTGGCCGTACACCCGATGGAAAGGATCGACCACCCCGGTACGCGGCGAGTCGCCGATCGTGCAGCCGCCCAGGAAGTGCGCGGTGAGCGGTCGGCTGAAGGGTTCACCGATGGTGCCGCCTGGGGTGCCTTTCACGACGCGTGCCATCAGTCGGACCGCCTCGTTGGCGACCGGGATCCAGGTAGGGTTCGGCTCACCGTGGCCCTGCCGAGACGTGAGCTTGCGCCCTCCGGCCCGGGTCGGTCGGGTGAACGTGGTGATCGAGTTGTCGAGCGTCTGCATCACCAGCGCGATCACCGTTCGCTCGGACCAGTGACGCACGTCGTAAAGGTCGCGCACCGAGCGTCGTTGACGCCACATCTCCTTCAGCCAGACCTTCCACCGCTCGACGTCTCCGTCGCCGTCGGTCAGCACGGTCTGGAGCAGGCCCATCGCGTTGCTTCCCCTGCCGTAGCGGACCGGCTCGATGTGCGTGTGCTCGTCGGGGTGGAACGACGATGTGATGGCGATGCCGACGCTGTAGTCGACATCTCGAGCGGCGGCAACCGCGCCGAGGATGGACTCGGAGTTCGTGCGGGTCAGGTGTCCCAGCCGCTGCGACACATCGGGGAGTATCCCGCGGTCCCGCATGGCGTGGAGGAGCCGCTGCGTACCGAGCGCCGACGCCGCGAACACCACCTGCTCAGCGGTGACCGGGTGGCCGCCGCGACGGACGCGGTACCTGGCGCCGGTCGGGCGCGTCATCACTCGATACCCGCCCCCGGCCATCGGCCGGACAGCCGTGACCGTGGTGAGTGGGTGCACCCTGGCGCCTGCCTGCTCGGCGAGGAAAAGGTAGTTCTTGGTCAGGGTGTTCTTCGCGTTGTAGCGACAACCCGTCATACAGCCACCACACTCGATGCAACCAGCACGATCTGGCCCGACGCCACCGAAGTACGGGTCCTTCACCGTCTCACCAGGCGAACCGAAGAACACTCCGACAGGGGTCGGCCGAAACGTGTCGACAACACCCATCTCCTCGGCCACCTGCCGCATCACCTCGTCGCTCGGAGTGTTGGTCGGGTTCTCGACGACACCGAGCATCCGTTTCGCCTGGTCGAGGTACGGCGCGAGCTCGTCCTTCCAGTCGGTGATGTGGCTCCACGAGGGATCGCGGTAGAACGCGTCCAGCGGCTCGTACAGGGTGTTCGCGTAGACCAGCGATCCGCCTCCGACACCGGCACCGGACAAGATCAAACAGTCCTTGAGCATGTCGATGCGCTGGATGCCGTAGCAGCCGATGTCAGGCGCGAACAGGAACCTCTTCAGATCCCACGAGGTTTTCGGGTACGACGACTCGTCGAAACGTGCCCCAGCCTCCAGGACACCGACCCGGTAGCCCTTCTCGACCAGGCGAAGCGCCGCGACCGAGCCCCCGAAACCCGAGCCGATGACGGCGACGTCGTAGTCGTAGGTCACGGACGATGCGCCTTCTTCAACAGCCGAAGCGTCGTCGTCAACGTCCTCGCGTACCGCTCCTGCGACATCCCGAGGACGGGGCGCAGCGAAAGGAGCCGCTGGGTTGCCACGGCCTGCGGCTCGACGTACCGGTGGATTCCTTCCGCACCCTGGCGGCGGCCGAGCCCGGAGTCGCGCATGCCACCCATCGGTGAGTCGACGGACCCGAAGGTCGCGCCGTAGCCCTCGTTGATGTTGACAGTTCCGCATCTGATCTGGCTCGCGAGCCTGCGGCCGCGGGCGCCGTCCCGCGTGAAGATACTGGCGTTGAGCCCGTACTGGCCGTCGTTCGCGCGCTCGACGGCTTCCCGCTCGTCCGAGAATCGGTAGACAGACACCACCGGGCCGAAGGTCTCGTCGGAGAAGCATGACATCCCGGGTCGCACGCCCGACAGCACGGTCGGCTCGTAGAAGAGTGGGCCCACGTCAGGGCGAGGCCGGCCGCCGGTGACGACGGTGGCGCCCTTGTCGCGCGCGTCGTCGACGTGGTGTACGACGGTGTCGAGCTGGGCCTGGGAGATCAGGCAACCCATGTCTGCCGAGTAGTCGAAGGCGCTGGACAGCTTCATCGCCTCCGTCCGCTGCACGAAACGCTTCATGAACGGCTCGAAGACCTGGTCGGCGACGTACACCCGCTCCAGGGAGACGCAGAGCTGGCCGGCCGAGGAGAAGCAGGCCCGGACGGCACCTTCGGCCGCCCGATCGAGGTCCGCGTCGCGCAGCACCAGCATGGGGTTCTTGCCACCGAGCTCGAGCGACGCACCGATGAGGCGCTCGGCCGCTCGGGTCGCAACGGCCCGCCCCGTCCGGGTAGACCCGGTGAAGCAGACGTAGTCGGTGTTGTCGACGATCGCCGAGCCGACCACGTCACCTGGTCCGTACACCAGCTGCCAGAGGTCGCCGGGCATCCCGGCCTGGGTCAGTAGGTCGATACCGAACAGTGCCGTGACCGGAGTCTGGGAGTCGGGCTTGTGGACCACCGCGTTGCCGGCGAGCAATGCCGCAAGACCGTCGGACAAGGCCATCGTGAACGGGTAGTTCCACGGCGAGATGATCCCCACGACTCCCCTGGGGATGCGGTTGACGTCGATGCGGGTGAGGCCGGGATAGACACCCATCCGCCGACTCGGTGCCAGGTGTCGGTGTGCGGTGCGACCGTAGTACCTCGCCGTCATCGCCACGTGCGCTACCTCCTCGAAGGCGTGCTTGCGTGACTTGCCCGACTCCCACTGAATCAGGTCGAGGATCTCGTCTTGTCGGTCCAGCACCAGGTCGTGCAGGCGCAGCAGCATTCGAGCACGCAGGTCGAGCGGCACCGTGGCCCAGGACCGCTGCGCTGCCCGGGCCTGAGCCGTTGCGGTGACGACGTCAGCCGGGCTCGAGACAGGGAGCGAGGCGATCGGCTGGCCGGTGAACGGTGCGGTCGACTTCTGAGCCTCTCCGGTGGTCGACACAATCCGCGAGGTCAACCTCCGCACGACTGCAGGATCGAGAGCGTAGGTAGCCGTGGGGTCGTGCTCGGGGTCCGCCGGCACCGCTGTACCGGCGCCGGGATGGAGGGTCATAGACCGAGCGTACGGCGCTCGCCGCCCGATGGGTACCCGCCGGTAACACGCTGGCGAGTCGCGTGGCAACAGGTCGAGTCGAGCTGAGAGCGCAGGCCGCGCGGCGTCCAGCACCAAGGTCGCGAAGCCGATACCGGGGAACGGTCAGGTAACGATGGCCGGGGGGCGGTTGTGTGCAGCTGGGATCGCGGACAGGATGGGGTCGGACGCAACTTGGTGCTGAACCGAACAAGGAGGACGTATGCGAGTCAGAACCCGCATCCGGGTGAGCGCTGTAGCGGCAGTGTTTGCGCTTGTGCTGACAGCCTGTGGTGGTGGAGACACCGACACCGACACCCGCGACCCGGCGGACCCAGGTGGAGAGCCGACAGGTGAACCGGGTGGCACCTATTCTGTCGAGCTGACCGAGCCGACGTACCTTGCACCCGCCTCGAACTGCTACGAGTCGGAGTGCGGCGCGGTGCTGAGTGTGATCAACGACCCGCTGGTCGACGTCGGCAGCGAAGGTGAGCTCGAGTTCAACGGGCTGGCCGAGAGCATCGAGGCCGACGCGGAGCAGACCGTCTGGACGGTCACGCTCAAGCCGGACCTTCAGTTCCACAACGGCGAGCCGGTCAACGCCGACGCCTTCCTCCGGGGCTGGAACTACTCGCAGGACCCGAAGAACGCCCAGGCGACGGCTGGCTTCATGGCGCGCATCGTGGGTGCTGGCGAAGGCGCCACGATGAAGGGCATCAAGAAGATCGACGACCTGACCTTCGAGGTCACGCTCGACGGCGCGTTCTCTCAGTTCGGGCAGCAGATGAGCTACGGCCCGGCGTTCGCGCCGTTGGCGGAGGAGTGCCTCGACGACCTCAAGGAGTGCAACGAGAAGCCGATCGGCACCGGTCCGTACCAGATGGACGGCAAGTGGAAGCACGACGAGAAAATCACGGTCAGCAAGTGGGCGGACTACGCCGGTGAGGCGCCGGCAAACGCCGACACCATCGAGTTCACGATGTTCACCAGCCCGACCGCGGCCTTCCGTGACTACCAGAACGGTGGCGTCGACGTCCTCGGCATCGCCCCCGAGGTCTACCCCGAGGCCAGCCAGCAGCTCGGTGACGAGATCATCGAGCAGCCGACGAACACGTTGACCTACCTCGGCTTCCCGACCACTGAGGCGCCGTACGACAACGTGCAGTTCCGCCAGGCGATGTCGCTGGCGATCGACCGCGAGGCGATCACCGAGAGCATCCTCAACGGGCTGGCCGATCCCTCGACCGACATCGTGACGCCGCCGCTCCCGGGCGCACGTGACGACGCCTGCGAGTACTGCCAGTACGACCCGGAGCGCGCCCAGGAGCTGCTCGCGGAGTCGGAGTCGACGTGGAGGGCATGACCGCCACGTACTACTTCAACGCCGACGCGGGCCACGACCAGTGGGTAGAGGCTGCGGCCCGGCAGATCCAGGAGAACCTCGGCATCGACTACGAGCTGCAGTCCACGGAGTGGGCGCAGTACCTCGAGTTGTTGGACAAGCAGGAGTTCACCGGTCCGTTCCGCCTCGGGTGGGGGATGGACTACCCGTCGCCGGAGAACTACATCCGCCCGATCGTGGGAACCGGTGGCGACTCCAACTACACCGGCTACTCCAACCCGCAGCTCGATGAGCTGCTCGTGCAGGGCGACCGGGCCGCCACCTTGGAGGAGGGCATCGAGTCCTACCAGCAGGCCGGCGACATCGCGCTCGAGGAGATGCCGATTCTTCCGATGTGGAGCGGCGTGACTGCGATCGCCTCGTCGGATGAGGTCGGAGACGTCCGGTACGACGTCACCGAGGGTGACATCGCCTACGGAGAGGTCACCGTCGTTCAGTGATCCGGCGCTTGCGATAATCGCATCAACGCCTCAAGGTTGGGGGCCGGGCATCGTGCCCGGCCCCCACGCTGATGCCGTGAGAGAGGATCGCACCGCATGGGCAGATACGTCGCCAGGCGCCTGCTGCAGTTCGTCCCCGTCATCATCGGGACGCTGTTCTTGTTGCACCTGCTCAGCGTGGTGACGATCCAGGTCGTCGGCGACCCCATCCGTGCCCTGTTCCCCGAGAACGCCCCACCGCAGGCGATCCTCGACCAGATGCGCGCCGACTACAACCTGGACGACGACTGCCTCCAGACCACAGGCAACCCATGCTTCGCCCTTTTTCGTGGAACGCATGGGCCAGTACGCCACCGGTGACTTCGGCATCAACTTCCGGGGCGTCCGGTGTCAGAGCTCTTCATCGAACGCATGCCGGCTACCGTGCGGCTGACCGTCATCGCGCTGGCTTTCGAGACGGTCGTCGGCATCACCCTCGGCGTCTGGCTGGACTGCGCAAGGACAAGTTCGTCGACAACCTCGTCCGCTTCTCCACTGTGCTGCTGATCGCGTTCCCTGTCTTCGTCTTCGGCACCCTGGCACAGGTCTTCATCGGTCTGGAGATGGGTCTGCGGCTGCGAGAGGCCGACTGGGTCCCATCCTGGTTTGCCCAGATGTTCACCGTCACCTACAACTCGGAGTACCCGTGGCTCAGCCTGATGTTGCCTGGCCTGGTGCTGGGGGCGTTCTCGCTCGCCGCGATCGCCCGGCTGACCCGCACCAGCCTGATCGAGAACCTGCGCTCGGACTACGTCCGCACCGCGCGCGCGAAGGGGCTGACCGTGTCGAGGACGGTGGGCGTGCATACGCTGCGCAACTCCCTGATCCCGGTGGTGACCTACATCGGAATCGACATCGGGCTGCTGCTCGGCGGCGCCTTGGTGACCGAGGGCATCTTCAACATCCCAGGGGTGGGGCAGCTGGTGTTCCAGGCCATCCAGGCGAACGACTCCACGGTGATCCTCGGGGTGGTCACGATCCCGACCGTCGTCTTCTTGGTCGCCAACCTGGCGGTCGACATCCTGTACGCCGCCCTCGACCCGAGGATCCGCTATGAGTGACGTGTTGGCAGCCCAGGACACCGGCACCGGAGAAGGTGTCACCCGAGGGGACAAGAACCGAAGCCTCTGGGGGGAGGTCCGCTACGAGCTCATGCGCAACCCGGTCTTCTGGATCTCGTCGGTGCTGGTCCTGGTCATCTTGTCGATGGCGTTCGCGCCACAGCTGTGGGCCTCCACGTCACCGACCGCGTCGGGTGCCTGCAGCCTGTCGCATTACCGCGAGCGACCGAGCTCCCAGCACCCGTTCGGCTTCACGGCAACGGGATGTGACATGTGGTCGTCGGTGGTGTGGGGCACCGGGAAGTCCGTGATCGTGGCGATCCTGGTGACAGTGGCGACCTTGGTCACAGGAGTGGCGCTGGGCACGCTGGCCGGCTTCTTCGGCGGCTTCGGAGACACGATCGTCAGCCGTATCACCGACGTCTTCTTCGGCCTGCCGTTCATCCTTGGGGCGATCGTGTTCCTAGCGCTGTTCCCCAAGCGCAACGTGCTCACGATCTCGCTCGTCCTGGCGATCTTCGGCTGGACGTCGCTGACCCGCGTCATGCGGGGCAGCGTCATCGCGACCAAGCAGAAGGACTACGTCGACGCAGCTCGAGCACTCGGTGCCAGCAACTTCTTCATCATCCGCAGGCACATCCTGGCCAACAGCATTGCGCCGGTGATCGTACTGGCCACCATCGGGTTGGGCGCCTACATCGGCGCCGAGGCGACGCTCACGTTCCTCGGTGTCGGCTACCAGCGACCCACGGTCTCCTGGGGGCTGTTGGTTGCCGAAGGCCAGAACCTGGCGCTCGCCGGCTACTGGCACCTGCTCGTCATACCGTGTGCCTTCATCGTCGTTACCGTGCTCAGCTTCATCCTGCTCGGCGATGCGCTGCGTGACGCCCTCGATCCGCGGACCCGATGAGGAGCTCCTGACATGACCGAGACCGTGACCGAGCCCGGGAAACGCTCGAAGAAGTCGCCGCTGAGCGAGGTCAACTTCGACGACTCCGCCCCGCTGCTGGACGTCGAGAATCTGAAGGTCGAGTTCCACACCCGAGACGGGATCGCTCGTGCCGTCAACAACGTGAGCTTCACGCTGTGCGAAGGCGAGACACTGGGAATCATCGGTGAGTCGGGATGCGGCAAGTCGGTCACGGCCCAGGCCATCATGGGCATCCTCGATACCCCGCCTGCCAGGGTGGCCGGAGGGCAGGTGCGCTACCGCGGCGTCGACCTGATCCAGCTCGACGAGAAGACCCGGCGCCACATCCGGGCCAACAAGATCGCGATCATCTTCCAGGACGCACTGTCGTCGCTGAATCCGGTGTTCACCGTCGGCTGGCAGCTCGGCGAGCTCTTCCGCCAGCACTCCGGTGCCAGCCGGGCGCAGGCCAAATCGAAGGCGGTTGAACTGCTCGAGCTGGTCGGCATCCCGGCGCGGCAGATCGCATCAACAACTTCCCGCACCAGTTCTCCGGCGGCATGCGCCAGCGGGTGATGATCGCGATGGCGCTCGCACTCGAGCCGGACATCATCATCGCAGACGAGCCGACCACGGCCCTCGACGTGACCGTGCAGGCCCAGGTGATGCAGCTGCTGTCGGACCTTCAACGGGAGATGCGGATGGGCCTCATCCTCATCACGCACGACATGGGTGTGGTGGCCGACGTCGCCGACAAGATCTGCGTCATGTACGCCGGCCACGCCGTCGAGCAGGCCGACGTCTACGAGATCTACGAACGCCCGGCACACCCGTATACCAAGGCCTTGCTGGAGTCCATCCCCCGTGTCGACCAGAAGGGCCAAGAGCTCACGGTCATCAAGGGACTCCGCCGGCACTGGTCGACCCGCCGCCGGGCTGCTCCTTCCACCCCAGGTGCGCCTTCGCCCGAGACCGTTGCACGACCGACGAGCCGCCGCTGTACCAGGTACCGGGCAACCGCCTCAGCGCCTGCCACTACTGGGAGGAGGTGCTGGGCTCATGAGCGCCGACGTCACCGAGACAGCGCAGGCCGCTGAGAACACCGGCGACGATGTGGTGCTCACGGTGCGCGATGTCAAGAAGCACTTTCCGCTGACCCGCGGAATCGTGTTCAAACGCACCATCGGCCACGTCAGGGCCGTGGACGGCGTCAGCCTCGAGCTCAAGCGCGGCGAGACGCTGGGGGTGGTGGGTGAGTCGGGTTGCGGCAAGTCGACGTTGGGCCGGCTGCTCATGGGGCTCGAGTGCCCTACCGAAGGCTCTATCAAGCTGCTCGGCGAGGAGATGGCTGGACTGGACCCACGCGGCCTGCGCCGGATGCGACGCAACATCCAGCTCGTGCTACAGGATCCGTACTCCTCGCTGGACCCCCGGATGACGGTAGGCGACATCGTCGGCGAGCCGTACGACGTCCACACCGACGTGTTGGGACGTAAGGACCGCCGCAAGGCGGTGCAGGACCTGCTCGACGTCGTCGGCCTCAACCCCGACCACATCAACCGCTTCCCCCACCAGTTCTCTGGCGGTCAAAGACAACGTATCGGCATCGCTCGGGCGCTCGCGCTGCGGCCGGAGATCATCGTGTGTGACGAGCCGGTGTCGGCGCTCGACGTGTCGGTGCAGGCACAGGTGGTCAACTTGTTCGAGCGGTTGCAGGAGGAGTTCGGCCTGTCGTACGTCTTCATCGCTCACGATCTGTCGGTGGTGCGCCACATCTCGGACCGGGTCGCGGTGATGTATCTCGGCAAGGTGGTCGAGGTCGGCGACGAGCTGCAGATCTACGAGCACCCAACGCATCCCTACACACAGGCGCTGCTGTCGGCTGTGCCGGTGCCTGACCCGCGGCTGCGTGGACACCGTGACCACATCGTGCTCGAGGGCGACGTGCCGAGTCCCGCCAACCCGCCGTCGGGATGCCGCTTCCGGACCCGCTGCTGGAAGGCGCAGGACGTGTGCGCCGCCGAGGTACCGGCGCTGGTGGTCCGGAGCACCTCACCGCACCCGTCGGCCTGCCACTTCGCGGAGGAGCGCGACGTCATCCACGCCGTCGACATGCCGACCACGGAGAGCCCGGAGACTGACGGCGCAACCGCTCGTCCGAGCCTGCCGACGGCAGTGCCAGGATCCCAGGCTTGATGTCCCCCAGTCGCCAAGCCATCATGGGCGTCTGCGGCGCCTTGATCGGGCTCTGTGCCGCCGCTTGCTCCCCAGATCCGACTACCGGTGGCGGCCCGATGCCGCCTTCACCGTCGAACTCGTCTCCCGGCTCGGCGACGGCCGCGCCAGGTCTGCCGGAGTGGCAGGCCCGGTCGGGGCTGAACATTCCACGAGACGACTTCGCCACAGCCGTGGTGGATGACGAGATCTGGGTCTTCGGTGGGCTGACTGGTGATCGGGGCAACCGCCTCGACACCATCGAGGTCTACAGCACGCGCACCGACAGGTGGCGCCTTCTCCGCAGACACCTGCCCGAAGGGATCGCCTCCTTTGAAGCCGCGGCGATCGGCGACGACATATTCCTGTTCGGCGGGCTGGACCGGCGCAGCGAGGCCAGCAGCTTCTCGGCAGTGCTCGACACTTCGAGCGGACAGTGGCGGCGGCTCCCCCCGCTCCCCGTTCCACGGTACTCCCACACGGTCACCTTCCACGACGGACTCATCTACGTGATAGGTGGTGAGGGCGGCAACGGGCCGGTGGAGGTGATCGACATCTTTGACCCGGACACCGAGAAGTGGTCGACCGGCGCTGCGATGCCCAAGGCCCGTGGCTCACATGATGCGGTATCGGCCGGCGGCGTGATCTACGTGCTTGGCGGTTGGCTCGGCTCCGGTGCATCCGACCTGGTGCAGACCTACGATCCTGAGGCAGACAGCTGGGGAAGGGCTGAGCCGCTGCCAGAGCCCATGTCACGGGGCGGTGCCGCGGCGCTCGACGGTCGGCTCTGGGTGTCCCTGCACGAGTTCTCCTTCGTGCTCGACCTCGAGGAGGGGACGTGGTCGCCGGCCAATCCGCTGACGTCGTCTCGGCACGGACTCGGCTATGTGGCCGTCGACTCGAGCATCTACGGCATCGGGGGCTGCACGGAGTCTCCCCTCCGCGACGTCCGAACCGTCGATGTGCTCCAGGTGCGCTGAGCTCGACGCACCACCCACCTATCGCACCAAGCAAG
>JAUJOO010000013.1:15242-23773 GCA_030447585.1 Nocardioidaceae bacterium
TATCGCACCAAGCAAGGAGGAGCGCCACCCGGCAGACGGGTGGCGCCCCTCGTGGGTGCGACGAGGGCGACCTCGCTAGACTCGAGACTGTCGTACCTCGGGTTGTTGCGTCAAGTGTTGCGTTCCGCAACAGCGCATCAGATTTCGTGCCGAGGCAGTGTGAGGGGCTACGCCGGCTCGCCGACCGCGAGTCGCACCCGCGCGACCTGCGCCTCATCGAGCAGTCCCAACCGGCGCGCATGCTCGGCCGCTTCAAGGCTGTCGCGGGTCAACAGCAGGGGCACCCCAAGGGCGTCCAGCTCCGCCGAGATCTCCCGTACCCGCTGGCGTCGGCCAGCAGACAGCGGCGGTACCTCCCGGATGTAGATCGCGTGCAGGCGATCCGGGCGGGCGCGGGCGACAGCGGCGTACGCCTCGGGGTCGTGCTGGCCGCTGTCGCCGAAGAGTACCCAGCGCAGCTGTGGATGCTCGTCGATGCGTGCGAGGATCGTGCGTGACTTGAAGACGATGCTGTCCTCGCGGAACAGCCACTCGCCGCCCGGCCCCCAGTCGGTCATCAGCATCGGGCCTGCCGGGAAGGAGTGCCGGTCGAGGAAGCGCTCGAGCAAGGTGTGCAGGTTCCACGCACCGGTCGATACGTAGAAAGCCGGGGCCCGTCCGCCGTCGGCGGAAACGAGACCGGCGTAGAGCTCTGCTGTGCCTGGTATCGCCACGCGAGCGTCCTCGGCCACGAACAAGGTGGTGCGGATCGCCTCAACCAGCCGGGTGAGCCCGGTGTGGATGATCGTGTCGTCGATGTCGCTGACAATGCCCAGCCGTGCGGCGGGGTCCACAACCAGCGCCTTGCCGACGACATCTTTCACCCCCGGTTCGTCGAGCCGGAAGGTCACCGGCTGCCAGCCAGGGGCCAGGTCCACTTCGAGTGAGACGTCGACGTAGCCCTCGTCGTCGCTGACCGCCCGCTGCGTGCGACCGCCGACCTCGACGCCTAGCTGCGCCCCGGCTACCTCGGCGCTGAGATAGCGCCCCACGGCGGTCAGGAAGACGGCTGTCGGACCACTGTGCTGCCATGCCTCCCGCCGTCTCGCCACCGCGCGAGCGCGCAGGTGCAGCCGGCTGAGGGTGCCGTGACCGACATACGGCACAACCGTGAGACACCACCCGGGACGCTCAAGCAAGGCTGCGCCAAGGCGGCGGTCGAGGGCTCGCTCTGCAGTGGTCAGAGCGTTGGCGAGCCGTGTGCGCGATGGTGATCTCACGGCCCGTCACCGCCCGCCGGGGTTGTCTGCGGTATAACTCCGCGCATTGCCGCCTGCAGCAGCGCGTCTCGCTGGGTGATCCTGGCTCGGGCGCTGCCCCGCTGCTGACCCAGCTCGACCTCGGCCAGCTCGATCGCCAGCCAGCCCGCCCAGTCGACCGCGACGACGCCGCGTTCGGCGAGAAGCGCCAGCACGGCCTCGGGGTCTCGAACGGGCGCCGGCGGAAGGTTCGGCGCGTCCTCGAGCATCGAGGCAACGGTCTGTCGCGCGTCGTGCTTGTTCGTGCCGATCACGCCCGTTGGTCCACGCTTGATCCACCCCGCCACGTACAAGCCGGTCTCCGGACCCTTGGTGCCGACGACCCGGCCCTCGTCGTTCGGGACCGTTGCGGTGCGTTCGTCGAAAGGTAGGCCCGGGACGGGCAACCCGCGGTAGCCGACCGAGCGCAGCACCATCTGCGCGTCAATGGTGAAGATGTGGCCGGTGCCGACCACGTTGCCGGCTTCATCCAGCTGGGTGTGCTCGGTCCGAAGACCTGCCACCCGACGGTCCCCGACCACCTCTACCGGGCGTTGCCAGAACCGCAGGTGCAGCCGACGAGGCCTACCGCTCGGCTGGCGAGTCGCCCAGCCTCGCAGCACATCGAGGTTTCGGCGGGTCGCCGGTTGAGTGGCCAGCAGCTGTTCGCTGACCGGGTCGAGCTCGAGCTCCGCCTCGTCGACGAGCACGTCGGCGTTCGCGATCTCACCGAGCTCGCGGAGCTCTCGGGTCGTGAACTTGGCGTGCGCGGGGCCTCGGCGGCCAACCATGTGGATGTCCGTCACGTGGCTGCGTTCGAGCACCGCGAGCACGTGGTCGGGCATGTCGGTGGACCGCAGGTCGTCAGCGGTCTTGGCGAGCAGGCGTACGACGTCGACCGCCACGTTGCCCATCCCCACCACGGCCACGCTTCGGGCGTCGACGGTGAAAGCGTCGATCGGTGCGTCCGGGTGCCCGTTGTACCAGGCGACGAACTCGGTCGCGGAGAAGCTCCCCGCAAGGTCCTCGCCGGGTACGCCGAGCCGCCTGTCCACCGCGGCTCCGCTCGCGACGAGGATGGCGTCGTAGTAGCTGCGCAGCTCCGCCAAGCTGATGTCTCTGCCGACATCGACGTTGCCGAGGAACCGCACGTCGGGGTGCTCGAGCACGCCGGTCAGCGCCGCACTGATCGACCGGATCTTCGGGTGGTCGGGCGCGACGCCGTACCGGACGAGCCCGAACGGGGACGGCAGCCGGTCGAACACGTCCACGGCAACGTCGCCTCGGCGGGTCAGCGCCTCGACCGCGTAGACGCCCGCCGGGCCGGAGCCGACGATGGCCACTCGAAACACGACACCACCCTTTCATGCCCGCGTCGGCAAACCGCTCGGCCCAGTGCGGCTAGCACAGGCCCTCGCCGCAGACGTTGAGGATCCGCCACTCGAACTCGTCGAAGTTGGCGACGTTCTGCCGGGCAAGCTTGAGCCCCGCCTCAGGGGTGCGGACCTCCGTGCCTCGGAAGTAGACCAACACGAGAGGGCGGGTCAGGTCGGTATCAGCCTCGACCTGCACCCGGACGGCGTACGCATGGGGGATGGCGCGTGCCTGCCCGGACGCGATACACCGCTCTGTGGCCGCCTCGGCATCGGACACCTCCGCAGTCACGGTGAATTCCCAGGTCGGATCACCGGACTCGTCGCGGACCTCGAACCTTGACTGGTCGGCGGCGATGCCGGTGTCGGGGAAGCTCTCGATGAAAGTGGCCACGGCTGCGCAGGCCTGCTCGGCGGTCGCTCCCTGCTCAACGAGCGCCAGCAGCGCGGTGGACTCGTTGAACTCGAGGCTGTCAGGGATGTAGGAGTCGTTCACCTCCCCGATGCCGGGGAGCTTGCCGATCCGGTCAGCCAGCCTCTCCGACGCCGCGCTGCGGTCCGGCTCTGAGCATCCGGCCAGCAGAAGCGTGAGTGCAAGGAGACAGGTGAAGGTCCGTCGCCGCATGGTCCCAGCCTGCCATCACGAGGTCCTCGGTCCTGCCGCACCGGTACGACGATCGTCAGGTCCCGCGGGATCAGGCAGCACAGCCATCTGCGTGAAGGCGTCGTAGACGTCGACGAATCGCGTCGTCAGAGGCGAAAGACCGACACGGATCCCGCTGGGGCGACGAAAGTCGGGAATGATCCCCCGACCGATCAGCTCTCGGGTGATCGCCTGCGCGTCAGGGTGCGTGAGGGTCACGTGCGAGCCACGGCGCTCCGGGTGCCGAGAAGTGCCGAGACCGTAACCAACAGGCGCCAGCACCTCGTCGTACAGCTCGACCGCCAGAGCGGTCAGCGACAGCGACTTCTGCCGGATGGCGACGACGGTCGCCTCCGCAATCATCGCGACCGAAGGCTCGACAGCGCACAACGACAACAGGCCGGGAGTGCCGCTGAGCCATGCGCGCATGTCTGTCTGGGCCTGGTAGCCCTGCTCCATGTCGAACATGCTGGCCCTGCCCCACCATCCCCAGATCGGCTGATGCAGCTGCACCTGCAGGTCGCCTCGCACGTAGGTGAACGCCGGCGCACCCGGGCCGCCGTTGAGGTACTTGTACGTGCATCCGACGGCGACGTCCACTCCGTCGCCGGTCAGGTCGATCGGCACCACCCCCACCGAGTGGCAGAGATCCCACACGCAAAGGGCGCCGACGTCGTGGGTCGCCTGGGTGTAGCGACGCATGTCGAGGAGTGCGGCTGAGCGGTAGTCGACATGCGACAGCACGGCCACGGCCACGGACTCATCGAGCGCCGATTGAAGCGCTTCCAGCTCAACGCCGTTCGGACCCGCCTCGTCGACCCACCGGATCTCGAGCCCCCGCTGCCGGGCAAGCGACTCGACGACGTACCTGTCGGTGGGGAAGTTGTCTCTCTCGATCACCACCGCCTGGCGCCCGGGTCGGGCGTCGAGGGCAGCTGAGACCGCCTTGTAGAGGGCGACGGTGGTGGAGTCGGCGACGATCGTCTCACCGGGTCCGGCGCCGAGGGCACACTCGGCGATCAGGTCACCCGTCCGGGTCGGCAGGTCAAGCCAGCGGTCCTCCCACGACCTGATGAGGTGCCTGCCCCAGTCGTCCTCGAGGACCTGCCGCACTCGGTCCCTGCTCACGAGAGGAAGCATGCCGAGCGAGTTGCCGTCGAGGTAGATCAGGTCCTTGTCCTCGATCACGAACCTGTCTCGGTACTCCGCAAGCGGGTCGGCATGGTCGAGTGCCTCGGCGTAGGATCGAGTCAATGCCATCTGCCGAACGTACCCCGCTCAACCTCCCGCGGAGGCGCGTCCCGTCCGCTCGACCACGGGCAGCATGACGGAGGCATCGCGTGAGTACTGGGACAGCCAGGCGTCGACGTTCGACGCCGAGGTGGATCACGGGCTGCGAGACCGCAACGTCCGCGCGGCCTGGCGCGACTTGTTGATGGAGGTGTTGCCGCCGGCGCCGGCGACCGTGGCCGACCTCGGCTGTGGGACCGGCAGTCTTTCGATCTTGCTTGCCGAGGCAGGGTATGCCGTCCGGGGGGTTGACCTGTCCTACCGCATGGTCGCCGCGGCGGTCGAGAAGGCCGCAGCCGCGAGTGTGCCGGCCGAGTTCGCGCAGGCTGATGCGTCGCAGCCGCCTCTGGAGCGGGGCTCGTACGACGTGGTGCTTGCCAGGCACGTCGTCTGGGCGCTGCCCGACCCGGACGCCGCGATGGCCAGGTGGGTCGCTCTCCTGCGTCCGACCGGCCGCCTCATCCTGGTCGAAGGCAGCTGGTCGACCGGCGCCGGCCTGACCGCGGTCGACTGTGAGGCCCTGGTCCTCCGCCACCGGGCCTCGGCGACGGTCCGCCATCTGCCGGAGCCGCTGCTGTGGGGTGGGCCGATCGACGACGAGCGCTACCTGGTCGTCAGCACGCACTGAGGCAGGGTCGTCAGCACGCACTGAGGCAGGCACGCATCGAGGCAGGCTAGAGCCGGATGAGGGATCGGGCGCCCAGTGAGGTGGGCCGGTCGCGGTCGTAGGGGTTGATGCGACGGGCTTCCTCGAGCCTCGTCTGGTCGAGATCGGTGACCGCGATACCCTCCCCCGATGCGACCCTGTCGACAGGGCGTCCCTGCGGGTCGTAGATGGCCGTGCCGCCGCTGAACTCGAGGTCTCCGCAGGCGCCGACAAGCCCCGAGAAGATGACGTAGATGCCGTTGTCCAGTGCCCGCGCTGCGTAGTAGAGGTCGCGCCGGTGCTCGCTGCCGACGACGTACGCCGACGGGCACAGGTAGGCGAGGGCGCCAGCTTCAGCAGCCGCCCGGGCGTGCTCGGGGAAGCAACCGTCGTAGCAGACCGCCATCCCGAGGTGCCAGCCGCCGAGCAGGACGGAGGCACCGCCTCGCCCTCGGGTGAAGATGCTGCGCTCCTCGTCCCAAAGATGCTGCTTGACGTAGGCGACCAGCACCTCCCCGGCCGCAGAGACCACCAGCAGGGCAACTGACCGCTCACCGTTGGGTGAGCGTACGGAGGCACCCACGACCACGGTGATGCGGCAGTCTCGGGCAGCCCCGGCGAGGGGAGCCAGCCGTGGATCCTCGGGCGTCACGTCGCAGCGGTCGGCCTCAGCACGCAAGGTCTGCGGATGGTAGCCACAGAGAAAGAGCTCAGGCAGCACCACCAGCGTTGCCTCTTTCGCCGCCGCCTTGGTGGCCCATGCGACGGCTGTTTCGACATTGCGCTCCACATCGCCGGCGCGTGACTCGGCCTGCACCGCGGCGACCCTGAGGTCGCTCAGCGACTCCACCGGCGCGGCCGTCACTGGACGACGACCTCGACCCGTTGGAACTCCTTGAGGTCGGTGTACCCAGTGGTGGCCATGGCCCGCTTGAGGGCTCCTACAAGGTTCATGGTGCCGTTGGAGACGAGGGAGGGGCCATGGAGTATCTGCTCGAGCGTCCCGACCGTGCTCATCTCGACCCGCTCGCCACGAGGCAGTGAGAGGTGTCGCGCCTCCGCACCCCAGTGGAACCCCCGCCCCGGCGCCTCCCGTGCACGGGCAAGCGGCGACCCGATCATCACGGCGTCGGCTCCGCACGCGATGGCCTTCGCCACGTCACCGGAGCGGCCGATCGAACCGTCTGCGATGACGTGCACATAGCGCCCGCCCGACTCGTCAAGATAGTCGCGACGCGCCTCTGACACGTCAGCCACGGCGGTCGCCATGGGGACCGCCACGCCGAGCACCGTGCGGGTCGTGTGCGCCGCCCCACCACCGAAACCGACGAGCACGCCGGCAGCACCGGTGCGCATGAGGTGGAGAGCCGCCTGGTACGTCGCACAACCACCGACGATCACGGGCACGTCGAGCTCGTAGATGAACTGCTTCAGGTTGAGCGGCTCGGCTTGCCCCGACACGTGCTCCGCCGATACGGTCGTGCCTCGGATGACGAAGAGATCGAGCCCGGCGGAGATGACTGACTGCGCGTGTTCCTTGGTGAGCTGAGGCGACAGCGCCCCGGCGACAGTGACACCCGACTCGCGCACCTGCTTGATTCGGTCGGACATCAGGTCAGGCTTGATCGGCTCTCGGTAGATCTGCTGAAGCCGTTGGGTGGCGTCCTGGCCGCGCATCGTCGAGACCTCGTGGAGCAGCGGCTCAGGATCGTCGTACCGGGTCCAGAGCCCCTCGAGGTCGAGCACCCCCAGTCCGCCGGCTCTGCCTATCGCGATCGCAGTGGCAGGCGACATGACCGAGTCCATAGGTGCTGCGAGCACCGGGATCTCGAAGCGGTAGGCGTCGATCTGCCAGGCGACCGACACTTCCTCCGTGTCCCGGGTGCGCCGGCTCGGGACGATGGCGATGTCGTCGAAGGAGTATGCCCGTCGGCCGCGTTTGGCTTTACCGATCTCGATGTCCATGCCAGGTGTCCCCTCCGGACGGCTCAGCGAGCGCTGTAGTTGGGGGCTTCGGCTGTCATGGCGATGTCGTGGGGGTGGGACTCCTTGAGACCGGCTGTAGTGATCCGAATGAAACGGCCCTTCTCCTGCAGCTCTGGGATGGTCCGCGCACCCACGTAGAACATGGACTGGTGCAGACCACCGATGAGCTGATGGGCAACGGCAGCCAATGGACCGCGGAACGGCACCTGGCCTTCGATGCCCTCGGGAACGAGCATGTCGTCGTTGGCGATGTCGGCCTGAAAGTAGCGGTCCTTTGAGAACGACGTCTTGCCCCTGGACGCCATCGCCGCCATCGAACCCATGCCGCGGTAGCTCTTGAACTGCTTGCCGTTGACGAAGACGAGCTCGCCGGGGCTCTCCTCGCAACCGGCGAGCAAGGACCCGACCATGACCGTGTCGGCGCCCGCGACGAGCGCCTTGGCGATGTCACCGGAGTACTGCAGCCCGCCGTCACCGACGACGGGAACGCCTGCGGGACGGCACGCCCGAGCCGCCTCGTAGATCGCCGTGACCTGAGGGACGCCGACTCCCGCCACCACGCGGGTCGTACAGATCGAACCGGGCCCGACGCCGACTTTGACGGCATCCGCCCCGGCGTCGACGAACGCCTGGGCGCCGGCGCGGGTCGCGGCATTGCCGCCGATCACCTGGACGTCGCGTGTAGCGGGGTCGGACTTGAGCCGGCGCACCATGTCGAGCATCAGGCGCACATGGCCGTGTGCCACGTCGGCGACCAGGACGTCGACACCGGCCTCGACCAGCGCGGTGGCGCGGTCCCAGGCATCACCGAAGTAGCCGACGGCGGCGCCGACCAGTAGCCTGCCCTCGGCGTCCTTCGTCGCATGCGGGTACTGCTCGGACTTCACGAAGTCCTTGACGGTGATGAGGCCGGTCAACCGACCGTCATGGTCGACGAGCGGCAGCTTCTCGATCTTGTGCTTGGCCAGCAGCGAGGCGGCGTCCGTCGAGTTGATGCCCACCGGTGCCGTGACGAGCGGCATCGGCGTCATGATCTCCTTGACCAGGCGCGTCTTCCACTCTGCGGCGGGCACGAAACGCAGGTCGCGGTTGGTGATGATGCCGACGAGGACACGCCGGTCGTCGATCACCGGCAACCCCGAGACCCGATACTTCCCGCAAAGCCTGTCGAGCACCTCGAGGGTCACCTCTGGCCCCACTGTCACCGGATCGGTGATCATGCCGGACTCTGAGCGCTTGACCAGGTTGACCTGGCTCGCCTGGTCGGTGACCGACAGGTTGCGGTGGAGCACACCGAGACCGCCCTCTCGAGCCAT
>JAUJOO010000013.1:23873-38168 GCA_030447585.1 Nocardioidaceae bacterium
ACAGCCGGGGTGTCCGAGGTCGGCTCGTGGCTGTCCGGTTCGGCCGCGGGCTGTGGTGCCTCCGCCCGCTCATCGGCCGAGAACGAGGTACTTGCAGGCGCACGCTTGGTGGTGGCGACCGCGTCGACACCTCGCGATCGGGGCGGCGGGACGACCAGCCTGTCGTGCTCACGCTGGGGGTGGTCGGTTCGCTGGGCGGAGATCTTGTCCAGCACCGCGGTGGGCATATCGTCCGCCCGGGGCGGTGGGCTGAGAGGTTCTCCCCCCAGGTGTGAGATGTTGTCCTCGTTGCCATGGTGCTGCCCTAGCTCGGACAGCTGCTTCACGACGAAGGTCACGGGCGCCAACGGGTCGCCGGTGACGGCAGCAGCAATGCCCGAGGACGAGAACGCCAGTGCGACGCCGATCGCCAAGCCGAGCCTGCGGCGGCCCCGAAGGGCACGTCGAACGGGTCTCCCCTGGACTTCCTCGAGACGCGGACGAGGGGCCGCGTCAGCGTAGGCGGCGAGGGCCAGCAGTGCTTCAACGGCAGGATCGAGAAGAGGAGGGTCGCGACGCTCACTGAGGGCACAGATGAGCTCGTCGGACCTTTGGACAGCGGAGAACGAGTCAGTCATGACTCACCTCCTGTACCTGGCAGGCCAGGGCGCGCATCTTGGACAAGGCACGGTGCTGCGCCACGCGGACGGCGCCTGGGCGCATCCCCAATGCCGCGCCGGTCTCCTCCGCCGTGAGGCCGGCGGCCACCCGCAGGAGCATGACCTCTCGCAGCTGCGGCGGCAGCTGCTCCAAGAGCCTCATGGCCGACTCGAGCTCACTTGACCTGACCACATGGTCCTCGGGGCTCGGATCCTCGTCAGGTCCGTCGGCGAAGTCGGCGGTCAGGATGGGGTGCCTGGCCATGGCGCGCTGAGCGTCGGCGACCTTGCGCGATGCGACCCCGTGCACGAAGGCTTCGAACGGCCTGCCGGTGTCTCGATATCGAGGCAGTGCGGCCAAGATGGCGAGGCAGATGTCCTGGGTGACGTCGTCTGCGAGTTGCTGACCCGAAGGGTAGGTGCAGAGCCTGACGCGGGCATAGCGGTGCGCGATCTCGCGCACCCGGGTCAGCAGGGCAGCGATCTCTGCCTCGCCCCCCGTCTGAGCCGCGCGAGCGAGTCCACTGAGGTCGCACTGCTCAGCCCCCGGGATACTCACGAGGCAAGCGTCGCACGATACTCCAAATCTCGCTCGCGAATCGAACGGCCGAAGGCGCCACCGACGCGGCCGAGGAGCAGCACCCGGTCGGCCCCGGGCGACGGGCTCTTGCGCCTTCGCTTCGCTCTTGACGGCGCTGCGAGTCTCATCACCCTCGCCCTTCCAGGTCAGTGGCCGTGCCCGTGACCGTGGCCTGCCGCGTCTTCCTCCGGCTCAGCCGGCTTGTCCACCACGAGCGTCTCCGTGGTGAGCAGCATGCCGGCGATAGAGGCAGCGTTGGTGAGGGCCGACTTGGTGACCTTGACGGGGTCGAGGACGCCTTGGGCGACCAGGTCGCCGTACTCACCCGTCTCCGCGTTGTAGCCCTTGCCTTGGCCCGCCTCACGGACCTTGGCGACAACGACGTACCCCTCGTAGCCGCCGTTCTCGGCGATCCAACGCAGCGGCTCGTCGATCGCGCGCCGCACGATTGCCACGCCGGTCCGCTCGTCGCCGGTGGCTTGCAGATCATCCTTCAGCACCGCGGTCGCATGGACGAAAGCCGAGCCGCCTCCAGCGACGATGCCCTCCTCGATCGCTGCGCGTGTCGCGGACACGGCGTCCTCGATACGGTGCTTCTTCTCCTTGAGCTCCACCTCGGTCGCCGCACCGACCTTCACGACGCAAACCCCGCCCGCGAGCTTGGCGAGACGCTCCTGGAGCTTCTCACGGTCCCAGTCGGAGTCCGTGTTGTCGATCTCGGCCTTGATCTGGGCGACCCGGGCGTTGACGTCGGCTAGGTCGCCGTTCCCGTCGACGATCGTGGTGTTGTCCTTCGTGATGACAACGCGCCGGGCGCTACCCAACACCTCGAGTCCTACCTGGTCGAGCTTCAGCCCGATGTCTGGGGAGACGACCTCGGCCCCGGTCAGCGTCGCAACGTCTTGCAGCATGGCCTTGCGTCGGTCACCGAAGGCCGGAGCCTTGACGGCGGCGGCGTTGAACGTGCCCCGGATCTTGTTGACGACAAGGGTGGACAGCGCCTCACCATCGACGTCCTCAGCGATGATGCACAGTGGCCGACTCGACTGGATGACCTTCTCCAGCAGCGGGAGCATGTCGCCGATGGCGCTGATCTTGCCCTGGTTGACCAGGATGTAGGGGTCGTCGAGGACTGCCTCCATGCGCTCGGCGTCGGTCACGAAGTACGGCGAGATGTAGCCCTTGTCGAACTGCATGCCCTCGGTGAACTCGAGCTCGGTGCCGAACGTGTTGGACTCCTCGACGGTGATCACGCCGTCCTTGCCGACCTTGTCGAAGGCCTGGGCGATCAGCTCCCCGATCTGTGCGTCTCGAGCGGAGATCGTCGCGACGTGGGCCATGTCTTCGGTCGAGTCGACGTCGCGGGCGGCCTTGACCAGCTCGTCGTTGATGGCTTCGACCGCCTTGTCGATGCCGCGCTTGAGCTCCATGGGGTTCGCCCCGGCGGCGACTGCGCGCAGGCCCTCGTGAACCAGTGCCTGAGCGATGACGGTGGCGGTCGTCGTACCGTCACCCGCCACGTCGTTGGTCTTGGTGGCGACCTCCTTGGCGAGCTGGGCGCCGAGGTTCTCGAACGGGTCGTCGAGCTCGATCTCTCGAGCGACGGTCACACCGTCGTTCGTGATGGTTGGAGCACCCCACTTCTTGTCCAGGACGACGTAGCGGCCCTTGGGGCCGAGCGTCACCTTGACGGTGTTGGCGAGCCTGTCGACCCCCCGCTCCAAGGCGCGTCGGGCGTGCTCGTCGAACTCAAGGATCTTCGGCATGCGAACTTCCCTTTCAGTCAGATCTTCAGGTCACATCGTGGGGGGAGAGTCGGCGCACGGCAGCGCCCCGGAGCCCTCTCGGACCACCGGGGCGCGCCTGTGGTGACGCTCGACGCGCCTCAGTACCGGGCGAGGCTTACTTGTCGATGACGGCGAGGACGTCGCGCGCGGAGAGGATGAGGAACTCCTCGCCCGAGTACTTGACCTCGGTGCCGCCGTACTTGCTGTAGATGACCTTGTCCCCGACGGAGATGTCGAGGGGGACACGGTTGCCGCTGTCGTCTACGCGCCCCGGACCCACGGCAAGGACCTCACCCTCTTGGGGCTTCTCCTTGGCGGTGTCGGGGATGACCAGCCCGGAGGCGGTGGTCTGCTCGGCTTCGAGCGTGCGGACGAGAATGCGGTCTTCAAGCGGCTTGATGCTGACAGACACTGCTGACCTCACCTTTCACGTTGATCAGAGAGGCGTGCTCATGGACGGATATGACTATGCACAGTTCACGTCGTCGCGGGTGCCGTGAGCTGTCGCGGTTGGCACCCTCGGGTGGAGAGTGCCAGCGATCAATCTAGCACTCTGCCTCGCCGAGTGCCAACGGCGGGTCTGTCACGATGCTGTGGTGGACATCGGAGCCTTACAGGCGTTGCTCACCGATGCCGGAGCAGCGCTGCTCGCGGATGTCGAAGCCGCGTACGACGGCACCAACGCCCTCCAAGTCGCGGCTGGGCTTCGCCGGGTCCACGACCCGGTGCATGTCGCCGCTGCGCTGACGCAGACACGGCTGCGACGAAGGGCCGCCGACAAGCTGGGGGCCGACGCCAGTCGTATGTTCTTCACCACCGACGGGCTGGAGCAGGCCACGCCCGCCCTGGTGGCCGAGCACCGGGCAAGGCGGGTGACAGAGCTTGGGCATGCCAGCGTCCTGGACCTCGGGTGCGGGATCGGATCAGATCTCGTGGCCTTCGCCAGACACGGGCTCGCCGTTACCGGTGTCGACCGGGACCCTGTCACCGCCGCGGTCGCCAGCGCAAACTTGGCTGCTCTTGGCCTCGACGGCCGAGTCGAGGTGGCAGCGGCGCAAGATCAGCCCCGCGAGGCGTACGACGTCAGCTTCTGCGACCCCGCCCGGCGGACGAACGCCGGCCGCACCCGCGACCCAGCGGCGTACTCACCACCCTGGTCCTTCGTGCAGGACCTGCTTGCCGGGCCGGCGGTCGTGAAGGCGGCTCCGGGCATCCCCCACGACCTGGTGCCGCCCGGCGTGCAGGCAGAGTGGGTGAGCCTCGAGGGCCGGCTCAAGGAGGCGGCGCTGTGGTCAGCTGCTGCCGGCGTCGTACCGGCTCGGGCCACGATCCTGCATTCGGACGGCTCGTCGTTCACGCTGGACGAGCCTGACGAGGCAGGCGATGTCCGCGTCGGGCCGGTCGGAGCGTTCATATACGAGCCTGACGACGCGGTCATCAGAGCTCACCTCGTCACGGCGGTGAGCGACATCGTGGGCGGCTGGCTGCTCGACCCGCATCTGGCCTACGTCTCGTCGGACCGCGATGTCAGCACTGTCTTCGCCCGGCGGTACGCCGTGGTCGACGTGCTGCCCTTCCGGGAGAAGCGGCTCAGGGCCGCGCTGCGCGAGCGAGGCGTCGGGCCGCTCACGATCAAGAAGCGCGGCATCCAGATCACGCCCGAGACGCTGCGGACGAGACTAGCTCTGAACGGCCCCAACCCGGCGACTCTCATCGTCACCCGAACGCCCGGCTCCGCGGTGGCGGTGCTTGTCGAGCCGGGGTGACGCAACCTTCTTGGTCCCTCGATGCGTGGAGGAAGGAGAAGGAGGCGCCGATGACTGCGCAGACCGTCGAGTGCTCGACGCCCCTAGGCTTTGCCGTCATGAGGTCGACCCCTGCCACGGACGCGAGTCAGCAGGACTTCGTCGACTTCGTCGCGGCGCGGCAGCAGGCACTGCTGCGGTTCGCGTACCTGCTCACGTCCGACCACCACACTGCCGAGGACCTTGTCCAGACCGCGCTCGCAAAGACGTTTCTGTCGTGGGACAAGCTGCGTGACCGTGGCGCGCTCGACGGCTACGTCCGCCGCATCATCATCAACGAGAACATCAGCCTGTGGCGGCGCGCCTGGAAGCGCAACGAGCGGCCCAGCGATCAGCTGCCCGAGGATGTCGGGCCGGACGTCGACGAGGGTCGGGGGCATCTTGACACGCTGTGGCAGGTGGTCCAGGCCCTTCCGGCCAGGCAGCGGGCTGCCGTTGTGCTGCGCTACTACGAGGACCTCACCGAGGCTGAGACGGCCGCGGTGCTCGGCTGCTCGGTGGGCACTGTCAAGAGCCAGACGTCACGGGCGATCGCGGCCATGCGGTCGCGGCTGGCGGCGGACCCTGAGCTGCTCGGAGGTGACTGGTGACCGAGCCCGGTGACGACTTCGACTCGATGCTCAGGTCGAGCCTGCGGCAGCAGGCCGGTCATGCGCCGCAGCTCGACCTCACCTCCGCTGCCCTGAAACGGGCCCGCGGGATGCGGACCCGCCGTCGGGCCGTTGGCGCGGTGGCCTTCGTCGCGGCGGCGGCCGTCGCCGTACCCGTCGGATCCTCGATCCTTCAGCGGGAGGTGGAAGACTCCCACATCGCCGATGCCGAGACGTCGCTGGAGTCGGCCGGACCGGCGCAGGAGCCTGTCGACGTGTCGTTGGCACGGCTGCCGAGAGGCGACGACCCCCAGGTCCCCTACATTGCCGGGGATCAGCTGATCCACGAGGGCTCGGCAAGCACCGTGCCGGGAGCACCTGCCGACCCTCAGGACTTCGATGCGCCTGCCCTGGTCGACGCGGCCGTCTTCACCGACGGGACCGGCGCGTGGTTGCACGACCCGCAGCGCGGCAGCCTCACGTTCGATCCGGGTACGACGTCCAGCAGCCTGCCCAGCAGCGGCAACGTCTCCAACCCCGCCGTCGACACGGACGGTTCGGTTGCCTGGGCCGCCAAGGGGGTAGACATCGACGGCCAGCCCGCCGACACGGCGACGGTTCTCTACACCGACACGCTCAGCGGCCAGCCTGCGTACGCCTACACCGACCAGCTCGCGGTGAGGCAGCTGACGGCTGTGCACGACGCCGTCGCGGTCTTCAACGCGGTCACCACCGACGGCACCCGCGTCGTGGGTCGGGTCGACCTTGCGAGCTCCCCTGCCACGGTCGAGCAGCCGTGGCCGCACATCGTCTCGTTGACTGCCGCAAGCCCCGCCAACGGCCTGATGGTCGGCCGCACCGAGGACATGACGGGATCTCAACGAAACTGCCAGGCGATGCTGTCGTACGACGACGGGAGCGAGCTGTGGCGCACCTGCGAGTGGATACCCCAGGAGTTCTCCCTCGACGGGAGCCGCGTCTTCGCGATCGCAGCCGACACAGAGGGGTTCGGCCCCCGTAAGGTGGCGGTGCTCGATGCCGGAACCGGGGAAACAGTCCAGCAGCTGACGACAGCTGGGACCTTCGGCAGGGCGACGTTCGAAGACGCCGACACCGTCGACATCGTGACCGTGGAGGACGGCAGCTCCGCCATTGTCCGCTGCCGGTCGGCTGGGTCGTGTGAGCTGGCCACCGACCCGCTGCCCGCCGTACCGGACTCGCTCTCCTCGCCGTACCAGCTGACGGCGAACCCCTGAAACTCCTCGTGCTCCCTGGCGTCTCGCGACTCGCCCGACCCAGCGGGATCTGGTAGCTGTTGAAGCCCGAGGAATCCTGGGCGCCGTCAGGCGATGACGGCGGTGATGGGCTGCGAGGAGTCCGCGGCCATGTCCAGGCTCGACGGTTGACGACCCCGACGTACCGCTTCGGCGCCGAGGGCGGCCACCATCGCACCGTTGTCGGTGCACAGGCCGGCCCGGGGCACCCGTACGGTGATGCGGTGTCTCGCGGCTCGTTCGACCGCGAGCGCGCGCAGCCGTGAGTTGGCTGCCACACCTCCTCCGATCACCAGATGGCTGACCCCGTTCGCGACGCAGGCGTCCACCGCCTTGCGGGTCAACACGTCGCAGACCGCTTCCTGGAACGACGCTGCGACGTCTGCTGAAGGCACCGCCTCGCCGCCACGCTCGCGGGCCTCGACCCATCGCGCCACCGCGGTCTTCAGACCGCTGAAGGAGAAGTCGAACCGGTGCCGCTCCAGGTCCTTGCGCGCCGTCAGTCCTCTCGGGAAGTCGATGGTGACCGCCCCGGTGGCCGCGACCCGGTCGATGTGCGGACCGCCCGGGAAAGGGAGTCCCAGCAGCCGCGCTACCTTGTCGAACGCCTCTCCCGCCGCGTCGTCGACGGTTGCTCCGAGCGGCTCGACACCGATGGTGACGTCGTCGACGAGCAGCAGGCTGGAGTGACCTCCGCTCACGAGCAGCGCCACACACCGCTCAGGCAGTGGCCCGTGCTCGAGCTGGTCGACGGCCACATGCGCGGAGAGGTGGTTGACGCCGTACAAGGGCTTGTCCAGGGTGAACGCCAACGCCTTCGCGGCCGCGACGCCCACGAGCAAGGCGCCGGCCAGCCCAGGACCCGAGGTGACGGCGACGGCGTCCACGTCGGTCAGGCGCACCCCCGCCTCCCGGCAGGACCGGTGGATGGTCGGCACCATGGCTTCCAGATGGGCGCGGCTCGCCACCTCCGGCACGACGCCCCCGAAGCGGGCATGCTCGTCGACGCTCGACGCCACGGCGTCTGCGAGCAGGGTGTTGCCGCGCACCAGACCGACACCTGTCTCATCACACGAAGTCTCGATCCCCAACACCAGAGGGTCGTCAGCCGTCGCCACTGCGCCCTCCCCGCCGGTTTGGGGTAGATCGTCTGGTTCGAAGCACGTCCAAACTACCCCGGACCTCGCGCGGGCACCTTCGAGAGATCGTGCCGAGCTCTGCCGAGCGGCTTACCCCGAGGCTCGCACCGCCGTACAGTCGCTTGCTGTGTGGGACGTGGCGATCGTCGGAGCCGGGCCCGCGGGGGCTGCGGCAGCGCTGGCGGTGAAGGCGGCCAGGCCGGACGCGAGCGTGCTCCTGCTCGACCGGTCGGACTTCCCGCGCGACAAGGCGTGCGGTGACGGCATCGCCCCGCATGTCCTGGACGTCCTGGCCGGTGTGGGTGTGACCGGTCTGCTCGGTGACCTGGTGCCCGTGCGCCGACTGCGCCTGGAGCATGAGCGGACCGCCGTCGACAGGCCGATGGCCCGACCGGCGTACGTCGTCCCGCGCACCGTCTTCGACAGCCGGCTCGTCCACGCAGCGGTCGCCGCCGGCGTCGACCTTCGCCGGCACCGGGTACGGACGGCGCGGAGCGGCGGCGGCGGTGTGGTCGTCGACGACGACATCGACGCCCAGGTGGTGATCGGATGTGACGGTGCCTCGTCCGTCGTGCGGGCCGCGCTCGGCCTGACCGCTGGTCCCCGGGCGCTGGCGATCCGCGGCTACGCGCCGACGCCGCCATCGCGTCGAGGGCAGCAGGTGATCGTGTTCGGGCGGGGGAGGCAGCCGTCGTACGGGTGGTCGTTCGACCGCGGTGACGGGTGGGCGAACGTGGGGTACGGCGAGCTGCTGACCAGCCGTCGACTGACGCCCACCCGGCACCACCTGCTGGCCGAGCTGGCGCGGTTGCTGCCCGGGTCGACGGAGGGAGGCGGCGACTGGCTGGGTCACCACCTGCCCCTCTCGTCGTGGCGGTGGCGGCATCCGGCCGGCCGGGTGCTGCTCGCCGGTGACGCCGCTGGCCTGATCAACCCGATGACCGGGGAAGGCATCTACTACGCCGTTGCCACCGGGGTGCTGGCCGGGCGGGCGGCGGTCGAGGCGATACGGGCTGGCGAGCCGGCGGGGGCCGGAGCGACGTACCGGCGAGCAGTGCGCTCACTGCTGGGACGCCATCACCGGCATACCGCAGCGGCATCGAGGCTGGTCTCGGTCCCTGCCCTCGCTACGGCGGCGGTTCGGGCGGCGGCCCGCGACCAGCAGGTCTTCGACGAGCTCGTCGAGGTGGGCCTGGGTCAGGGGCTCGTGACGGGTCATGTCGTGCGTGGAACCGTTGCTGGCTGGCGGGGCTGAGACGCTCAATAGGCTGAGGGAGCGACAGCCGGGTGAGCGGCATTCGACTCGGCCCAAGGCTCGGACGCACTTGTGGTCGAGCGTTGTCCGCCCAGCAGCACTCGCGTCATGGCGTTGCGGGTGTCCAGGAGCTCGTCGAGCGCCGCGTCGAGCTGTTCAGCGCTCACGGCGAGGCGTTCGCCAGTTGCCTCGTCCGCGGCGATCAGCGCCGCCCGCCGGAGGAGCTCCTTGAGGAACGAGGCGGTCACCTGGTCTGTCCGCTCGATGACTGAGTCCAGGTGCGCCTCGTCGACGGTAAGGTCCCCCCGGTACAGGTCGTACAGCCGGCGTCTGGCGTCCGCGTCCGGGAGCTCCAGCGCCACTGCTTGGTCGACCCGTCCTGGCCGCGCGGCGAGGGCTGGCTCGAGCACGTCTGCACGGTTGGTGGTCAACAGGAACACCACGTCGGCGTCCTCGGCCAGGCCGTCCATCTCGTTGAGCAGCTGAAACAAGAGCGGGTGCTGTCCTGGGTGCATCCCGCGGTCCTCGGCGATCAGATCGACGTCCTCGACGACGATCATGGCCGGTTGCAGCGTCCTGGCCACGGAGCAGGCCGTGCTGATCAGCCGCAGCGAGTCGCCCGTGAGCTCAACGATCGTGACGTTACGGAGCTGGCTCATCAGGTACCGCACGGTGTGGGTCTTCCCGACACCTGGTGGACCGTACAGGAGCAGCCCCCGCTTCAGGTGCTGCCGAGCGGCGAGCAGCTGCTCCCGGTGCTCCGCGACTCCGACGACTTGTCTTCGGATCATCGCCAGCGTCTCCGCCGGCAGGATCACGTCCTTGGCTGTCATCGTCGGCCGAGCATGGAACTGCAAGACCGTCGCGCGCTCACCGAACATCTCGCGGCCGAACGAGATCACCTGCCCACGGAACACGTTGTGCTGCACAGCAAGTGCTCGGACAGTGGCCGCGATTGTGGCGGCTGACCCTTCCCCGTTGGCGACGACGTGCATCTGGGTACCCGCCATCTCCATCTCGGGGTCTCCAGCCAGCAGCAGGATCGCCGACTGCGTCTCGCCGTCGTCGACCAGGTACAACCCCGCTCGGACGGCCCGTCGCACCTGCCCGTCCGGGCCGCTGGCCAGGTGCGTCCAGGCGACGTTGCCGGGCACCGGACCGTAGTCACCCCGCTGAGGGCGCAGCAGGTCCGCCAAACCGAACTCCCGGTGCCGGAAGCCGGCCATCCCGACCAGCTCATGGTCGCGGCCGTCGTCCTCCAGCCACGTATCCAGCGCCACCTGCACGTTGACGTGCTCGTACGCCGGCCAGGACTCTTCGACTACCTCAAGACCCTCCAGGCCGCCGAGGTGCGCGGTCAGCAGCTTGGCGAAGGTGGGACGGTCGTCAGCCCGAGCGGCCCGCACGATGCGCCGGCGTGTCCGACGCGCCAACTTGCCAACGTCGGAGATCCGCAAGCGGTCGTCTTCCTCCCCCGTGGTCCCGTCGCCGGTCTCCAGGCCGACCTGCCAGCCGTGAGCAAGCATTTCCCCTTCACTCAGGTGCATATAGGACCTGCGCACGAGTCCCCCTATCTATCCCAGTCAGACGCCGGAGTCTCCAACAGTGAAGCCTATGTCCGCCGACGACTGGATGGGTGGGCGAGAAGACGGACGTGCGGACGGGACCCTCCCGCCGCGTCATACCGGTTGGTCGAGGGGCAACGCCAGCACCACGGCGTCCACGTCGCCCGGGTAGTACCGCAGGCGCCGCGATATCTCCGTGAACCCGAAGCGTCTGTACAGGGAGAGTGCCGCCTCGTTGTCCGCAGCCACTTCCAGCAGGACACTCCGGCAGCCTTTTCTGGCGGCCTCCTCGAGCAGCCTGATGAGCAGGTCCGCCGCAATCCCCTGCCGGCGGTGGCTGCTGTCGACAGCCACCCGCTGCACGTCCCCCACGTCTCCGACAAACATCAAGGACGCGTAGCCCACGAGCCGGTCGCCCTCCTTGGCGACGAGCACGTGGCGCGTGACGCCGTGGCAGGCTAGCTCGTCGCCGACCGACTCCACGGACCAGGCGGCTCCGGCGAAGACCCGGGCCTCCAGCTCGACGATTGCTCGGAGATCTTCGGAGGTGGCAGCCCGGTACGCCGTCATAGCGCGCGCCGTCGAGCCGCCGGCTCGACAGCGTCCGGCCGCCTCAGGTACAGCGGCTCGGGGGGCAGCATCTCCACCTCGCCGACGTGGGCGATGCGCGCCATCTCGGCGGCTGACGGGTACTCAGGCGCCACGGCGGTGGGGAAGGCTCCCGGGTACAGCACGGCTCCCCTGCCGGCGACCGGGCCACCGGTGGCAAACACGTCGGGCTTGCCCACGGTCGGCCCGCTCGTGCGACGCGCCTTGGCGTCGTACCGCGCCCAGTACACCTCCTTGCGACGAGCGTCCGTGGCCACCGCGAACGGTCCTTCGACGCGCACGGACGCGGCCACCACGTCGAGCGTGCACACGCCGAGGACCGGGACCTCCAGCACGGCAGCCATCGTCTTGGCGGTCACAATGCCGACGCGAAGCCCCGTGAAGGGTCCCGGGCCGACACCAACCGCGATCCGGGTGACGTCGACGGGTGTGACCTCGGCCTCAGAGAGGACCCACCGGATCCCGGGCATCAGCAGCTCACCGTGCCGCCGGGCGTCGACCACCGTGGACTCCGCCACCACAACCGTGCCGTCGTGCAGCGCAACGGTGACTGCGGACGTCGCCGTGTCGAGAGCCAGGAGCACGTACGGTCAGCTTCCCGGTCCAAGCAGCGCCGGGCCAAGCAGTGCCGTTCCAACCAGCGCCGAGCGGACGCCGGCGCCGAACCACCGGGCACCGACCGGAGTGACGGTGATCCTGCGGGTGCCACCGGCTTCGTTGCCACGGCCGCGAGATAGGCGTACCACGAGTCGATGGTCGGCCAACGTCTCAGCCACGCCCTCCCCCCATTCCACGACGGTGACCGCCTCCTCGACGAAGGCGTCCAGGTCCAGGTCCTCCAGCTCCGCACCGGCGCCGATCCGGTAGGCGTCGACATGCAGAAGGAATGGACCATCACCTCGTGGCTGATGCACCCGCGAGATGACGTAGGTCGGGGACGTGACGTCGCCTCGCACCTCGAGCCCTGCGCCGATGCCCTGCGTCAGAGTCGTCTTGCCGGCGCCGAGCTCCCCGACCAGTACCACGAGATCGCCGGCGCGGGTCAGCTTGGCCAGCCGCCTACCGACCTCCCGGGTGCCGTCGGCGTCGGCGGTGTCGAGCGTGACCGGCAGTGCCTTACCCAAGGCGAGGGCGCCGCCGTTCGAGGACAGCTCGGCGTACCCGCGAGCCACGCACACCTCGACGGCCGCCTCCAGCTGGTTCGCCGACAAGAGGAGTACGTCGTCGTGACTGCGACCTGCCGCAACCTCCTCCGCGGCGCAGACGAGGGCCGAGACCACTTCGACGGGTCGGAAAGGGGGGACCACGCTTACCCGGTGCAGCGCCAGGCCGCTGTCGGTGTCGTCGAACACCAGACCGCCGGCGGGCTCCCCGTCGACGCGACAAAGCAGCCCGCCCGTTGCACCGATCGCCGCCGACAGCGCCGTACGGGTCTCCTCCCAGGTGGCTGGCACCGGGTCGGCGGACCGACCGGCGCACCGACTGGCGTCGATCACGTCGCACAACGTGTCGACGTCCGACCCAGCGACCTCGTCGACCCGGACGTCAGGCACGAGAGGTCTCCGTGCGAGCGACCAGCTCCTCGATGGCGCTGGTCACTGCCTCATGGCACTCGAGCATGATCATGTGGCCGGCCTCCGGCAGCTCGACCAGCCGACAGCCGGGGAGGAGCTCAGCGAGCCGGCGGCTGTGGGACACCGGTGTGATCGCATCCCGTCCACCGCAGATCACCGCCGTCGCCGTGGCTGCGAGCGCAGGTAACGCCTCGAACTTGTCATAGGCGTCGAAGCCGGGGAAGAAGTCAGCGACGACGTCGATGGGCGTGGCTGCCAGCATCTGGTCGGTGAAGTCCACGTACTCCGGCGGCGCGTAGGAACCGAAGGCAAGCCTGCGGGTCGCAGCGATGGCGATGTCGGAGCTGACGCGTCGCCCGCCTTCCACCAGCCGAGGCGCCCGCGCCAGCGTAGCGAGAAGAGCGGGCGAGACCCAGTGGACGACCCGGCCGGGGAGGCCCGGAAGCCCGAGCGTCGAGGCGCTCACCTCACCAGCCGACGTGGAGACGAGGACCGCGCCGACGACGCGCTCACCGAACCACTCAGGATGCTGCTCCGCCAGCGCCATCATGGTCATCCCGCCCATGGAGTGACCGACAAGCACCACCGGCCCCTCACCTGCCTGGGCGTCGATGACCCTACCCAGGTCTCGGCCGAGCTGGTCGATCGTGCAGTGCTCCCGGCGCGAACGGGCTGACCGGCCGTGTGAGCGCTGGTCGTAGAAGACCATCCGGTAGCGGCCCTGCAGCGCCGCTCGTTGGAAGTGCCAACAGTCGAGGTTGAGTGCGTATCCGTGTGCGAAGACGAGCGTGGGGCGCGGACCAGCAGGCCCCCGGTCGGAGGCTTCCTCCACCTCCGCGTACAGGTC
Source organism: Nocardioidaceae bacterium (assembly GCA_030447585.1). Taxonomy (GTDB): domain Bacteria; phylum Actinomycetota; class Actinomycetes; order Propionibacteriales; family Nocardioidaceae; genus JACDHG01. Next base: position 37,537 of record JAUJOO010000013.1, read on the forward strand.
GAGGCCGTCGTCTGCCGAAACGTTGAACCGGCTCCCCCGCATGGAACCGAGGACCTTCTCGGTCGACGGCTGACGCCGCCGCATACGTCTGCGCTCTGCGAGGACGCCGCCGACTACCCCTGCAGCCACCACCCCCACGGTGGCTCCGGCGATACCGACGTACTTGCGGGTGGTGCTCTCCGGACTCAACCCGGCCGCCCACCGACGTACGTGCGAGGAACGCGACTCGCGATCCTGGTCACGACCTCGTAGCCGATCGTGTCAGCTGCCTGTGCCCACTCGTGCGCGGTCGGCTCGCCCCTGTCACCGCGGCCGAACAGCACGACCTCGTCGCCGGCCGCTGCCTGCGCGTCCCCGATGTCGATCACGAACTGGTCCATACAGACGTTGCCGGCCACCACATACCGCTTCCTGCCTACCATGACGGCGGCTCGCCCGGACGCATGCCGGGGGACGCCGTCGCCGTACCCGAGCGGGACCAGGGCGAGCGTCGTCTCCTTCGCGGTGACATAGGTGTGCCCGTACGAGACGCCCTGGCCCGCCGGGACGCGTTTGACCAGAGCCAGCCGGGACCGCAGCGTCATGGCAGCCGTCAGCGGCACGGGGCTGTCGCCGTCGCTGAAAGGTGAGAC
>JAUJOO010000013.1:38268-75037 GCA_030447585.1 Nocardioidaceae bacterium
CGGGCGGCCCGGGCGGACTCGATGATCCCGTGGCCGTAGCCGTCCGCCTTGACTACCGCCATCACGTCACGCCCGCCGACGTGCTCCCGCAGCCTGGCCACGTTGACGGTGATGGCGTCGAGGTCGATGACGGCCTCGGCGCGAGACCGGCTGACCTCGTGGCGCGTGCGTGTCGTCTCGGCAGCAGCAGTCATGGCCTGGCCATTGTCTCGCACGGCGCAGCCGCCCTGTCAGGACGCCGTGCGTGGCTTACCTGGCAAGCTGAGAGACGGCGCGAGAACCCAGGTCACGGAGAACCGTGCAGCACCTGTCGGATAGCGTGCGGAAGAGCGGCCACGATGTCCATGGCCGCGATCGGCCCGCCGCGCGACGCGAGGGTGGCGGCGGCCCCGTGGAGCCAGGCGCCCGCCGAGGCCGCGTCGAAGGTGTCGAGCCCGGCAGCCAGGAGGGTCCCGATCACACCTGACAGCACGTCGCCGGCCCCGGCCGTTGCCAGCCACGGGACTCCAGTCGTGTTGACCCGTGTCCGCCCCTCGGGGGTCACGATCACCGACCGGGCACCTTTGAGGAGCGCGACCGAGCTCCACCGCCGGGCCGCCTCGCGGGCTGAGGCGAGCATGTCGTCTTCCACCTCCGCTCGCGCTACGTCGAGCATGGCGGCCAGCTCACCTGCGTGCGGAGTCAAAATCCGGGGGCCGTCGGCGTGCTCGGGCAGGTGGCGCAACCCGTCGGCGTCCACCACGGTCGGCAACCGCTCGGCGAGAACCGAGGAGACCTGCGAGCCGAGCCCGCGTCCGAGTCCGGATCCGACCACCCACGCCTGCACCTGTCCTGGGCCGATGACCACCTCGGGATGCGCTGCTCGGATCAGAGGAGCACTTGGACCCTCGTAGCGGATCATCCCCGCCAACCCGGTGGCCACCGCGGCAGCAACCACCAGCACGCCGGCTCCCGTGTACTGCTCGGACCCCGCCGCCACCCCGAGCACCCCTCGGGTGTACTTGTGCGCATGCACCGACGGCACCGGGAGCAGGCGTCGTACGTCGTCGGCCTGCAGCACCTCGAGCTCCGCGTCACCCAGATACGGACCGAGCCCGATATCGACAGTTTCGACCACACCGGCAGCGGCGGCGCCTGGGTGGACGAAGAGGCCGACCTTCGGCGTGCCGAAGGTCACTGTCACGTCTGCTTGCACATGGGCCGCGCCGAGGCGGCCGCTGTCGGCGTCCACGCCGCTCGGTACGTCGACGGCGACGACGACAGCGTCGGTGTCGCGGACATCGGCGACCACCTTCGCCGCCTCGTCGCGAAGTCCTCCACTACCGCCGATCCCGATGATGCCGTCGACCACCAGATCAGCCTTCGCGACGTCCTGGCGCACTCGACCACCGGCTCGCTCCAGCGCGGCAAGGCCGGCCTCATGAGCTGACGAGCCCAGCAGCAGCGCCTCCACCTGGACGCCGCGCCGGGCCATCAGCGCACCGGCATACAGCGCATCGCCTCCGTTGTTGCCCGCGCCGACCAACAGCAGCACCCTGGCGCCGTACACCCTGCCGCGGCCATCGGCTCCGCGGAGGATCTCCAGGCAGACCTGAGCGAGCCCTGATGCAGCCCGCTGCATCAAGGCACCGTCAGGAACCACGCTCATCAACGCCTGCTCGGCGAGGCGCACCTGCTCCACCGAGTGGGCGTAGCGCATCAGTTCTCCACGATGACGACGGCGGAGGCGAGACCGGCATCATGGGACAGCGAGACGTGCACGTGCGCGGCGCCGACCTCGTTCGCGCGGCGCGCCACCGACCCTGACATCGTCAACCGCGGGCGGCCCGAGTCATCTGAGTCGATCTCCGCGTCGGTCCACTGCAGACCGGCAGGCGCCCCGAGAGCCTTGGCAAGGGCCTCCTTTGCCGCGAACCTGGCGGCCAGGGACGCCATCGGGCAGGCGAGCTCCGTCTGGGTGAAGAGGCGCTCACGAAGAGCCGGTGTGCGCCCCAGCGTGTCGGCGAACCGTTGGACGTCCACCACGTCGATACCGACTCCGACGATCATCTCGTGTCCACACCCGACGCCTACTCGACGGTGACGGACTTGGCGAGGTTGCGGGGCTGGTCGACGTCGTGGCCCTTCACCGTGGCCATCTCGCACGAGAACACCTGCAGCGGGACGGTTGCCACCAGCGGCTGCAGCAGGGTCGACACCCTCGGAAGCTCGATGAGCGTGTCGGCATACTGAGCCACGTCCGTGTCTCCGTACTCGGCCAGTACGAGTGTGCGCGCCCCGGGCCCGGATCTCCTGGATGTTGCTCACCACCTTGTCGTGCAACACCGCCCTCGCTCTCGGGGGTACGACGACGAACACGGGCGTCCCTTCCTCGATGAGGGCGATCGGACCGTGCTTCAGCTCCCCGGCCGCAAAGCCCTCGGCATGCATGTAGGCGAGCTCTTTCAGCTTCAAGGCGCCCTCGAGCGCCACGGGGTAGCCGATATGACGGCCGACGAACAGCACCGACGAGGCGCCGCCGAGATCCGCGCCAGCTGGCGGACCGGTTCCACGGTCTCCAGGACCTCCTGGATGGCGCCGGGGACCTGCTCGAGCTCCCTGACGACCTGCCCGATCTCGTCGCCGTACTTGGTCCCGCGCACCTGGGCCAGATACAGCGCAATGAGGTGACAGGCCACGATCTGCGTGAGGAAGGCCTTCGTCGACGCGACGGCGACCTCAGGGCCGGCGTGTGTACAGGACGGCGTCGGACTCGCGCGGGATGGTCGAGCCGTTGGTGTTGGAGATCGCGAGAACCTTGGCTCGCTGCTCGCGGGCGTGCCGCAGAGCCATCAGCGTGTCCATCGTCTCGCCGCTCTGGCTGATCGCGATCACCATGGTGTCCCGGTCGACGATGGGGTCGCGGTAGCGGAACTCCGACGCCAGCTCGACCTCGCACGGGATGCGGGTCCAGTGCTCGATGGCGTACTTCGCCACGAGTCCGGCATGGAACGCCGTTCCGCAGGCGACGATGATGATCTTGTCCACGGCGCGTAGCTCGTCGTCGGACAGGCGCATCTCGTCGAGCGACAGCCGCCCGCCACTGAACCGGCCGAGGAGGGTATCGGCGACCGCTCGGGGCTGCTCGGCGATCTCCTTGAGCATGAAGTAGTCGTAGCCCGCCTTCTCTGCGGCGACGATGTCCCAGTCGACGTGGAATCGCCTGCCGTCGACAGGGTTGCCGGCGAAGTCGGTCACGTCCACGTCGTCACGCGTGATTGTCACGACCTGGTCCTGGCCGAGCTCCAGTGCCTCTCGCGTGTGCTCGATGAACGCAGCGACATCCGAGCCCAGGAAGTTCTCGCCGGCGCCGAGCCCGACGACGAGTGGTGAGTTGCGCCGCGCCGCCACCACCTTGTCGGGATCCGCGCTCGAGACTGCGACCAAGGTGAAGGCGCCCTCGAGCCTGCTGCTCACCGTGCGCATCGCCGTGGTGAGGTCGACGCCGGTGCCCATCTCCAGCTCGAGCAGGTGGGCCGCGACCTCCGTGTCGGTTTCCGATACGAGCTCGTGGCCACCGGCTTCGAGCTCTGCGCGGAGGAGGCCAAAGTTCTCGATGATGCCGTTGTGAACGACGGCCAGCTGGCGAGCACCCCAAGGTGCGGGTGCGCGTTGACGTCGTTCGGTGCGCCGTGCGTCGCCCAACGGGTGTGTCCGATGCCGCTGGTCGACGCTGGCGGGTCGGTCTCGGTCAGCGCCTTCTCGAGATGGGCAAGCTTGCCGGCACGCTTCTCCACGAACAGGCCATCCAGGCCGGTGAGTGCCACCCCGCCGAGTCGTAGCCGCGGTACTCGAGGCGTCTCAACCCCTCGACCACCACGTCGAGGGCGGGCCTCGCGCCCACGTAGCCGACGATTCCGCACATGGGCCACAGACTACTCAGACCGTGACCGCTTCCACCCGTGGCTCGCGCCACCGCGCCGGCCCGATCCGTCCAGCCGAAGTGGTTGCGGTCGTGATCGCCGAGCTGATCGTTCCGGACGGGTCACTACCCGGTCCGGTTGAGCTGTTGCGGAGCTGGCGCTCCCGGCTGGCGACAGTTCCCGTGGCGGGTGTGCTGCCCGACCGAGCCCCACCTCGCCCGACGGTCGTCTCCGCAGGCGACAATGAAGCACATGCCCCTAGAAGCTGCGTCGCCGTACGTCGAGCTCGACCGGGCTGCCTGGAGCGCTTTGGCGGAGTCCATGCCGCTGCCACTGTCCGGCTGAGGAGGTCGAGAGGCTGCGCGGCGTCGGGGACGAGCTGGACCTCGCTGAGGTCGCTGACGTCTACCTCCCCATCTCGCGGCTCCTGAGTCTCTACGTGCGCCACCTCGGTGCGCTGCACGACGCGACGGAGACGTTCCTCGGCGCCCGCCAACCGCGCCGTACCCCCTTCGTGATCGGCATCGCCGGCTCCGTCGCGGTGGGCAAGTCGACGACGGCGCGGCTGCTGCGTGGAGCTGCTCGCCCACTGGCCCGAGCACCCGGACGTCGCCCTGGTCACCACCGACGGGTTCCTCTACCCAAACGCAGAGCTGGAGCGCCGCGGCCTGCTCGACCGAAAGGGTTTTCGAGTCCTACGACCGGCGAGCGCTGCTCCGGTTCGTCATCGACATCAAGTCGGGCAGGGACGAGGTGAGCGCCCCGGTGTACTCACATCTGGAGTACGACGTGCGGCCCGGTGAGCAGCTGAGCGTGAAGCGCCCGGACATCCTGCTGGTCGAGGGACTCAACGTCCTGCAGCAGGCGCGGCGGACCGCCGAAGGCCGAAGCGCACTTGCGGTCCGGGACTTCTTCGACTTCTCCGTGTACGTCGACGCCGCGACGTCTGACATCCGCCGTTGGTACATCGAACGTTTTCTGCGGCTTGCGCGAGACGGCGTTCCGCGACCCGCGTCGTACTTCCGCCGCTATGCCCATCTGAGCGTGGACCAGGCAGTGGCCGAGGCCAAGCGCATCTGGGACGCGATCAACGGGCCGAACCTCGAAAACAACATCAAGCCGACCCGGAGCCGCGCCACTCTGGTGCTTCGCAAAGATGCCGACCATTCCGTCCGCTACGTCCGGCTCCGCAAACTCTGACCTGCCTTCCCGTGCTGGGCGAAAACCAGGTGCGTCAGCGCCGCTGCCTCCCTACGCTCTTGACGTGCAGGTTCGAGAGATGGACGTCCACGACGACGACCAGTTCGCGAAGTCCTACGCGATCATGCGTGCGGCCGAGCTGCACGAACGTCGGATGCCCCGATCTGGTCAGAGCACGAGTGCAAGGTGATGCTCCGGCACGAGGGCCTGGGGAGAAGTGGCAGGCGTTTGCGGCGTACGACGGCGATGAAATGGTCGGCACAGGCATACTCGTCCTCACCCTGCTCGACAACACCGAGAAGGCCTACCTCGGCGTCGACGTGGCGCCTGCCAACCGTCGCCGAGGCATCGGCGGCGCCTTGCTGGAGCATCTGTGTGCGGTTGCGGCGGAGCATGGCCGAACCGTGCTGCTCATCGACTCCAACGTTCCGGCCGCCGAACGAGAGACCCATCCCTACGTCAGGTTCGCCGCCAAGCACGGCTTCTCCCTGGCCAACGTCGAGGTACGCCGGGTGTTGCCGCTTCCCGTCCCAGCAGAGCGGCTGGACGCCTGGGAGCAGGAGGCTGCCCCTTACCACCGGGACTACCGGATCGAGACGTTCGTCGACGACCTGCCCGAGGAACTGCTGGAGTCGTACTGCTACCTGAGCAACCAGCTCGCCATCGACGCTCCGACCGGTGAGGTCGACTTCGAGGCAGAGTCCATGACGCCCGAGACGTTCCGGATCAGACAGCAGAAGGTCAAGGAGCAGGGCCGCACCGTCTTCGAGACGCTTGCCATCGACGCAGCCGGGGACGCCGTGGCGCAGTCCACGCTGGCCGTCCCCTCCGAAGACCCCGGCAAGGTCCACCAGTGGGGCACCTTGGTCCGCAAGGACCACCGTGGACACCGGTTGGGCCTCGCCGTCAAGGTCCGCAACCTGCGCGCGATGCAGCAGGCCTTCCCGAACCGCCGCAGTGTCGTCACCACCAACTCCGAGGACAACGACCACATGGTCGCCATCAACGAGCTGATGGGCTTCGAGCCGGTTGAGCTGGCTGTCGAGTTCCAGCGCAGGCTCGACCACTGAGCCGGTACGCGCGGTGAGCAGCTGCGCGGCCTACGCCTGTGGACTGGGTCGGCTGCCATGATGGATTTGTGATCCACCTCCGGCTCGGGGTTCCGGGCCAACTTGTCGACGAGGGGACCGAGCTGCTCTGCGGCGACGACACGGTGACGCGCCATCGCGCCCCGTCGGGCAGCACCCGGTGATGGACAAGCTGAGGCATCGCGCCGAGTGGAAGTTCTTCCAAAGCCTCCCCATGGCGGATCGACGGCTGGCGACCCTGTGGTGGGCAGCGCTGCTCGTGCGCGGCGCGCTGCCTGCCGTCTTCGCTCTGACCATGGGCTTCCTCGTCGGCGCCGTCGAGGCCGGCCGGTCGCTGACCGTTCCGCTCGTCGCCATGGGCGCCTCCTTCGTGCTGCTCCAGGTGCTCGCACCGTGGCACGAGGCGGTGAGTACGGCACTCGGCAACCGGCTTTCCGCCTGGCTGAACGACGAGCTGACCACGAGCTGTGTGGAACCGCCAGGCGTCGGACACCTCGAGGACCCGGAGCTCACAAACGACCTGACGACCGCCCGTGAGTTCGACCAGGGCATGACGGGGCCGCCCATGAACCTCAACGTCGGCTTCATCGCGTCCGGCCTGGTCGAGATGGTGAGTGGTATCGCCGCTGCGGCGGTGCTGCTCGGCTTCACATGGTGGGCTCCGCTGCTGCTCGGGGGCGCCTGGGCGAGCACCCACTGGCTGTTACGCGAGAGCTCGATCTGGCGAGACCGCAACACCGACGCCGTCCGGTCGGCGCAGCGCCATGCCGACTACGCATACCGACTCGCGGTGGACCCGCCGCCGGCCAAGGAGCTGCGGTTGTTCGGGCTGCAGGGCTGGGCCGTCGACCGTTTCCGAGCGCGCCGCCGACGCCTCTTCGAGCTGCAGTACGAGGCCACGAGGCTCCGCCAGAAACCGGTCCTCGTGTCGTTGCTCGTGGTAGCCGCAACCAACGGCCTCGTCTTCTGGGCGTTGGGCTCTGCCGCCTCGTCAGGTGAGCTCTCGCTGGCTGAGCTGGTCGTGTACGCGCAGCTGAGCGTGGGGGTGAGCGCCGTCGCTTTCGGAGGCTTCAACTGGGCCCTCGATGGCGCAGCGGCCCCGGTCGCGGCGGTGCTGCGGCTCAAAGCCGCGATGGCACCGGCAGGTGCGCTCCACCAGCTGGGCGACCGCATCCCGGCATCGCGTGCTCCCCGCACGGACCTGCGTATCAGCAACCTCCGGTTCACCTACCCGCGCACGGACCGACCCATCTACGACGGCCTCGATCTCACGATCCCGGCCGGCTCGTCGCTCGCTATCGTCGGTCAGAACGGCGCGGGCAAGACGACCCTGGCGAAGCTTCTGTGCCGCCTCTACGACCCGGACTCTGGTGCGATCGAGGTGGATGGCGTCGACCTGCGCGCGCTCGACCTCTCGGCTTGGCGATCCCAGGTCACTGCGGTGTTCCAGGACTTCGTCCGCTTCGACCTGTCGCTGCGCGACAACGTGGCGCCCGGCGGCGCCTCCGACGCTGACATCCTCGCTTCGCTGAGGGATGCAGGAGCGGCCGACCTCGCCGACCTCGACACCGTGCTGGCAAAGGGGTACGAGGGAGGAACGGACCTCTCCGGTGGACAGTGGCAGCGGGTTGCCTTGGCGCGCGCGCTGTGCGCCGTACGCCGTGGGGCCGGTCTGGTGCTGCTCGACGAACCGACAGCTCAGCTCGACGTACGAGGTGAGGCCGCCATCTTCGACCGTATCCTCGAGGCCACCCGCGACGTCACGACCATCCTCATCTCCCACCGGTTCTCGACCGTGCGGCATGCGGACCGCATCGCCGTCCTCGAGCAGGGGCAGGTCATCGAGCTGGGGAGCCACGACGAGCTCATGCGGACAGAAGGTCGCTACCGCACGATGTTCGATCTGCAGGCAAGCCGCTTCACTGCCTCGGCTGACGAGGAGGGGGTCGAGTATGACGTCCTCGCCTGACGTGCCCGACGAGCCGCCGCCCGCCCTGGCCTCGATGTGGCGGCTGTGCAAGCTCGGCTACACCCACGAGCCGGGACTGCTGGTGTTCGCCTTCGTCATGTCGCTGCTCGCCGCTGTGCCTGATGCCCTGCTCGCGCTGTGGCTCAAGCTCCTCGCGGACGGGCTGCTCGACGATGACCGGAGGCTGGTCACTGTCGCGGTCCTTGGCTTGGCGGTCTCCGTCACCCTGACCTGGCTGATGCGGGTGGCGACGACCAGGATCACGCGGCGGTTCCGAGACAAGGTGACGATTGCGCTCGAGTCACATGTCGCCCAGCTGCAGGCCTCGGTGTCCACCATCGAGCACCATGAGCGGCGCGACTTCCTCGACCGGATCTCCGTCCTGCGCAACCAGGTGTTCGTGCTGGACCACATGTACATGTCGCTCTTCTCCACCAGCGGCTGGATAGTGCGGCTGTCCTTGACCGTGGGGTTGCTCATGTCCATCCACCCGGCGCTCGTCTTGCTTGTCGCGTTCGCCGCTCCCACCGTTGTCACGTCATCGTGGCGGCCAGGGGTGGAGCGTGCCGTCGAGGAGCGCAGCGCCTCCCACCAACGACTCGCCGATCACCTCTTCGACACGGCGACGACGGCGTCGGCAGGCAAGGAGGTCCGCGTCGCGGGAATCGGTCCGGAGCTCGTAGGGCGACGCCGGGCCGAGTGGGAGAAGTGGTACTCGGCGGTGTCGGCTGCGCGCTGGACCAGCGCCGCCTGGCACTCAGCCGCCTGGGCGATCTTCGGAGCAGGGTTCGTCGGCGCGGTGGTTTTCGTGTCGGCCGGTCTGGACTCCTCCGCGGGGGAAGTGCTCCTGGTGCTGGCCGCCGGTGCCCGACTGTCGGCATATGTCGCCGCAACGATGTCGGAGATCGGCTTCCTGCGGGGCATCTGGCTCGACGGGTCGCGCCGACTTGCCTGGCTGGAGGACTACGCCGCTGCGGTGGCCGAGAAGGCCGACCAGCCGGCTCCTGACGCGCTCACAGACGGCATCCGGCTGCAGAACTTGTCCTTCGCGTATCCCGGCACCGACAGTCTGGTGCTCGACGACATCACGCTCGAGCTGCCGGCCGGGACCGTGGTCGCGATCGTCGGGGAGAACGGCGCCGGCAAGTCGACCCTGGTGAAGCTGTTGTGCAAGATGTACGAGCCGACGGCTGGCCAGGTGCTCATCGATGACCAGCCTCTCGCCGCCATTGCGGCCGACGCCTGGCGGAAGAAGGTTGCTGGAGCGTTCCAGGACTTCTACCGCTTCGAGCTCGCCGCCCGCACCAGCGTAGGTGTGGGTGACCTGCTCGCCCTCGACGACGACGCCGCCGTTCGCAGCGCCGTCGCCAGGGCGGGCGCGGACGACGTGGTCGAACGACTCGAGTCGGGTCTCGACACCCAGCTCGGTCCCACCTGGCCCGGCGGCGTCGACGTCAGCTTCGGCCAATGGCAGAAGCTGGCTCTCGCCCGCGGGTTCATGCGGATCGACCCGCTGCTGCTCGTCCTCGACGAGCCGACCGCGGCGCTCGACGCGGAAACCGAGCACGCGTTGTTCTCGCGGTATGCCGACGCGGCCAGGGCCGGCACCAGTGGCGGCATCACCATCTTGGTCTCCCACCGGTTCAGCACCGTACGGATGGCTGACCTCATCGTCGTGCTGCAGGGGTCGAAGGTCACGCAGGTCGGAAGCCACGACGCACTCATGCGCGAGGGCGGCGCCTACGCCGAGCTCTACAACATTCAGGCCGACGCGTACCACTGAGCAAACCGAGCCCCCGCCTGACCCCGATGTCGCCAGCCTTCCACGCATAGCGTCAGGCCGGTCGCGCTGGAGGACAAGCGGCCAGCGCGACCGGCCTGTGCGGCCACAGCTCCTCCGCTACAAAACCAACGTCGCCGCCAACGCCGGAGTGGCAGTGGTCAACGCGCCCGAGAAGCTCGCGGTGTTGGTCAGCACACTCCCGGTGGCAAGACCGGGGGAGACCTGCACCTTCAAAGTGACCGAGCCCTCCTCGAGCACGTCGACGCTGCCGAGCTTCCAGGTCACCGTCCGGGTGCTCGCGTTGTAGCTGTCCCGGCCGCTGGCCGACACGAACGAGACGCCCTTGGGCAGCTTGTCGGTGATCTTCGCCTGCTCCGACGCCGCCGGACCGAGGTTGGCGTAGTCGAGCGTGTAGCTGATCGTCTGCCCCTGGTCCGCCAACGCGGGACCGGTCTTCGTGAACGCCACGAAGGGGTCCATCGGGGTGCCGGAGCCACCGCCACCGTCACCGCCGGCCGAGAACACCTGCAGCTCGGCGGCCCGGACGTTGGTGTCCTGCGGAGCGATCCGTGACTCGTCCGGAGCGGAGACCAGGCCATCGGTCCGGCAGTCGGAGTTGACGAACGGGTCGTTGTCCTGGTCGCCGTGGTACTCGCTGTTGCCGGTGCACTGGTTGCTCAGCACGACCATCCGCACGTGCGTCGCCCGGGTGTCCGGCACATCGAACTCGCGGAGGATAAGGCTCGGTGCGAGCGGCCGCGGCACACTGGCCGGGAACGCCTCCGGCCGGCTGGTGAAGACCCGGTTGAAGCCCGCACCGGCGTTGTCAGCGGTGCTGCGCTGGCTACAGTTGTTCGTCGCGGTGACCGTGCAGGTCTCGATGGCGAACTGACGCAGCGCCGAGAACCTGTTCTGCGAGTTGTCCTGCGGGTCGCACTCCTCCTCGCCTTCGCACGGGGCACCGGAGCGAAGCAGAGCGCTGACCTTCACCACGTCGACAAGCTTGCTGGCTTTGCCCGCAAGATCCACGGTCACCTGACGGCCGCGCACCGTGTTGGCGTCGTTGCCGACGGTGCCACCGAACTCGGTGCCCGGCCTGCCGGACACGAAGTTGCTTCTCTCGGTGTCGTCGATCAGGTTCCGCAGGTTGACCCCGTCACCCGTGATAGTCGCGCCGTTGGTCACCGACGCCAAGTTGGGGACCAGCAGGAAGTTGACCGGCCGGGTCTCCGATGCCTTGAACGTACGAGTAATCCGTGTCATCCCGTAGCCGGGTGCCTGGACGACGAACTCGTACGTGCCGGGGAGGAACCTCGCGGTGTCACTGAACTCCGGCGTAGCCGGGTCCGCGTCCTTGGCAACCGTGTCGGCGATGGGCGTGACCCTGCCTTCGTAGTGGCCGACGTAGATCCGGACGCCCTTGATCAGCTCACGTGCGGCGTTGACCGGCCTGAAGGTGATGGTCGCCTCGTTTGTCGACTTCGGCGACTCGAAGCTGGCGATCGGCTGTATGTCGTCGGTGCCCGTGGTGGATGCCTTGGCACCGAAGCCGCGGCGGGCGAAGTTGTCCCACAGCAGCTTCTGGTTCTGCTCCGCCGAAGCGCAGCAGGTCGGCGCCGAGGTAGGCGTCGCGAGCCCCCAGCATGCTGACCGCCGGCGGCATCATCAGGTAGGCATCGAAGACGATCTGCATCCAGCGCCGGTTGCCGGGGCACTTGTTGGCCTGCACCACGCCGTCCGCGCAGCGCTCCTGCAGGCCCTGGTTGCTGGCCGGGAAGCGTGCGTTGTACTTGGCGATCATGGCCTGGCGGATGTCGAAGTTGACCGCACTCCAGATCTCGCCGTCGTCGTGCGGGCTCTCCCGGCCACTGCCGTCGTAGCCCTGCACGTCGCTGAAGTTCAGCGGGCTGTTGTTCATCCCGTAGTTGCGGATGCCGGCCTGCTCGTTACCGGTCACGTAGGCGCCGACAGAGAATGGGTTCTCGCCGTCGGTGGGCACGTAGTCGTACTCCATGAGGTACTCGACGGCGGTGAGGTCGCTGTAGCTCTCACCCATCGCCCGCGCCTGGCCGTCGGCGCTGGAGGTCAAGCCCGCATCGGGGCCGCCGACCATGCGGTTGGAGATGGCGTGGGTGTACTCATGGCCGATGACGGACTGGTCGAAGTCGCCGTCGGTGCAGGAGGCGTAGAACGCGCCAGGCAGCGGCTGCCACAGGTACATGTTGGTGATACCGGGGATGCCGTCGTTCAGCGTGGTCTGGTTGGCGTTGTCGCGGCCGGTGAAGCTGGGGAAGCCACCCTGGATGGCGCCGGCCTGGGACTGGCCAACCTCGGGGTCGTTCTCCCGTTGCGGCGAGGTGTTGCCGAAGTTGTTCTCCTGCATGTTGAAGTTGTTCTCGGTGAAGCCGAGGAAGTACGACCAGTCGTGCATCCGGTTGTGGTTCACGAACAGGCTCGTCGTCGCGGCGTCGATGTCGTTGCGCTGCGGCGAGGTGAACACGGTCGGCGAGCACTTCTCGTCGCGCCACTGGTCGGTCCAGTTGTAGATGTACTCGCGGTTGATGCTGATCGGCATCTGGCCCAACGGACCGGGGCCGCGGAAGTTGAACCAGGCCTCGGCGGTGCGGGCGTTGTTGCCGCGGGTGGTGAACGACGGTGTGTTCGTCCGGGTGTCCTGGTCCCAGGGTGCCCGGGCCGCCAGGTTGCCCTCCTCACGGTCACAGCCGGCGGGAAGGGGACCGGGGTCCGTCTGGGCGTCGGCGCGAGTGAAGCAGCCGATGATGCGGGTGTCGGTGTTCTCGCCGCCCAGCGGCGGGTTCGCGGTGAAGTACTTCCACTTCGGGGACTTGAAGGGGTTGGGGAACACGTCGCTGGTCACGTAGGCGCCGTTGTAGGTGGTGGGATCCAACTGGTTGGCGTCGAAGGGGCAGACCTCTGCGTGGTAGGTGCCGGGCTGCAGCTCCTGGCCATTCCTGTCGTACTGCACGAACTCGGGGCTGAAGAGGGTGTCACCGGGACCGCCGACCGAGTCGCCATTGGGGTCATACAGGTTGAGGACGATGTCGTTGACCGTCACGGTGGCGGCTGCAATCACCGTGATGCTCTTGGTGCCGGCGGGGACCTCGATCGGCTCCCTCGGGCCACAGGCCGTCGCGGTGTAGGAGCCTGAGAACTCCCCCGCGGTGGGCGCCATCGAAAGGGCTCCGGTCCGGGGCAGCGTGCTGGCGGTGCTGGCGGTGCTGGCGTGGCTGGTGCGGTTGGTGCGGAACAGGACCTTTTCGGTTTGGGCGTCGACGAAGACGGTGTAGGCGTGCTCGTCGGAGGAGGAGTTGGGGTAGACGATGGTCTCGAAGGCGGGTCGCACCCCGTCCTTCGGCGTGGGCAGCGCCACCAGTCGGGACCGCTGCGGCTCGGTGAACCCCTCGACCGCGAAGACCGTCCAGCCTCGCTCCTGCCGCACTCCGCTGATGGCGGTGTCCGGGGCGGCCCTGTCGACGCTGGCGGCCGCGATCTGCCAGGCCTTGGTCGGCTGGAGGCTCGGTGCTGCGGGCGCGTTGCCGTCACCGACCGCTGACGACGAGACGTAGGCGATCTTGCCGGCGACGACACCGACGCTGATCATGCCGTCCTGGGCTGCCGGAAGCGAGCCAAAGCGCTGCCGGAACAGCACCACGTGGGCTGGGCTGCCGGTCAACTTCGAGTCGTTGATCACTTCCAGGTTGTCGAGGCCGGCCGCGGAGAGGCGGAACAGCGCCCGGTTGGCCGAGATGAACGACTTCGCGGCCGTGACGGGGTTGCTGTTCAGGCCAGTGGCCAAGTATCCGCTGGTCTTGATCAGCGAGGCGGGGGTCCCGTATCGGTTCCACTCCACGCGGGCACCGAGGGCGTCGACGCGTGACTTGGCGGCGCTCGAGGGAGTCAACCGTCCGGCGCGGGTGTCAAGGTCGTTGAGCCCGCCCTCCGCGCCGAAGACGTCGTGGATCTCGCTTGCCGACCCGTCATCGGGTTCGGACACGGCGGCAGCGCCGAAAGGCGTCGTCGTGCCTGCGAGCAGGAGTCCGGAAACGGAAAGTGCCGCCACAACCGAAAGGCTGCGGCGGCGAAGGAAGACAAGGCGTGAGGGCATGTGGAGCACCTTTTCGTCTGGGCGAGGAGCGATGCGGCCGGCAGATGGTTCTCTACCTTAACGCCGATGTGCGCAGAAGGTTACGGTGTGACAGAAAAATAGTGCGCCACCAGCCGTCGGCGACCGTGGCGGATAGGTCCCGCTGCGTCTCGCGTTAGAGGGCGAGCGACAGCCTCACCACGTCGGCGAGGCGGTGCGCCAGCATGTCAGCCTGGTCGGCGGACGCGGCTTCGACCATGACCCGCACCAGCGGCTCGGTGCCCGACGGACGCAGCAGGACCCGGCCGGTGGAGCCCAGCTCCTCCTCTGCCTGCTTGACCGCAGCGGCGACTGTCTCGTCGGAGTGGGCGCGGGCCTTGTCGACGCCGGCCACGTTGACGAGGGTCTGTGGGTACTTCGCCATCACGGCGGCCAGCTCGGCAAGGGGGCGCCCTGTAGACGCCATTCGGGCGGCGACGTGCAGCGCGGCGAGCACGCCGTCACCGGTCGTCGCGTGGGCGCTCATGATCACGTGGCCGGACTGCTCACCGCCCAACGCGAAGGCGCCGGCCCGCATCTCCTCGAGCACGTAGCGATCGCCCACCTTGGCCTGCACGACTTTGATGCCTGCACCGGTGAGAGCAGTCACGAAACCCAGGTTGCTCATCACCGTTGCGACGACGGTGTTGTGCGGCAGCGCCTTCGCCTCGTGCGCGGCCAGCGCGAGAACGGCCAGGATCTGGTCGCCGTCCACGACGTCACCGCGCGCATCCACGGCAAGGACCCGGTCCGCGTCACCGTCGAGGGCGAAGCCGACGTCGGCGCTCTGCTCCACGACCGCGCGCTGCAGTGGCCCAAGATGCGTCGAACCGCAGTCGGCGTTGATGTTGAGCCCGTCCGGCTGATCGTGGATCGCGACGACGGCAGCCCCCGCGGCCGTGAGGGCCGCCGGTGCGACCTGCCAGGACGCCCCGTTGGCACAGTCCACAACGATGGTCAGGCCGGTGAGCGGGGCAGGCACCGTCGACACCAGGTGCGCCACGTATCGACCGGTCGCGTCGGCCAGGTCGACGACGCGTCCCACGTCCGCGCCGACGGGTCGTGGCCAGTCCTCCCCCATGCCCGACTCGATCGCGTCCTCGGCGGCGTCCTCGAGCTTTAGCCCCCCGCGGGCGAAGAACTTGATCCCGTTGTCCGGCATCGGGTTGTGAGAGGCGGAGATCATTACGCCGAAGTCCGCGTCCGTCTCCGCGGTGAGGTAGGCGACGCCGGGAGTCGGCAGCACCCCCAACCGGCGTACGTCGACCCCGGCAGACGCAAGCGCACCCACCACGACCGACTCGAGGAAGTCACCAGAGGCCCGCGGGTCACGACCCACCACTGCCACCGGTCGGGGACGGCCCCGTGCGGCCACGCTCCCGGCCGACGGCGTCTCGGCGTCGACGCCCAGCACACGCGCCGCCGCAACGCAGAGGTCGTGCACGAGCTCAGCCGTGAGGTCGCGGTTGGCGACCCCCCGCACCCCGTCTGTGCCGAAGAGTCGAGACACCGGCTGGGCAGGGGTCAGCGCTTGCTGTACTGAGGCGCCTTACGGGCCTTCTTCAGACCTGCCTTCTTGCGCTCCTTGATCCGCGCGTCACGGGTCAACATGCCCGCCTTCTTGAGCGACGGACGGTGCGCCTCGACATCGATCTCGTTCAGTGCGCGGGAGACACCGAGACGCAGTGCACCGGCCTGGCCGCTGGCGCCGCCGCCATGGATGCGCGCGACGACGTCGTACTGCCCCACCATGCCTGTCAGGACGAAGGGCTCGTTGACGAGCTGTTGGTGCAGCTTGTTCGGGAAGTACTCGTCAAGGGCGCGGCCGTTGACAGCCCAGGTGCCGCTGCCGGGCACGATCCGGACCCGGGCGACGGCTTCCTTGCGGCGCCCTGTTGCCGCTGCAGGGGCGATGTTGGCGCTCCGGACCGGGCCGCCGGGACTCGTCGCGGTCTCGGTGGTGTACTCGCTGGGCGCGTCGAGCTCGTCGTCGACAACGGTGTCAGTGGTCTCGGCCACGGGTGTTCCTCACTTCAAACCTGCGGATGGTGCCGGCAGCGCCGGCCGGTCAAGCGTTGTCATTGGGCGATCTGGGTGATCTGGTACTTGTTCGGCTGCTGTGCCTGATGCGGGTGGTGTGGACCGGCGTAGACCTTGAGCTTCCTCAGCAGCGCACGACTCAGCCTGTTCTTCGGGAGCATTCCCCAAACGGCCTTCTCTATCGCCCTGCGTGGGTCCTTCTGGAGCAGGTCGCCGTACGTCGTCGACGACAGACCACCGGGGTAACCGGAGTGCCGGTAGGCCAGCTTGGTCTCGCGCTTGGAGCCGGACAACGAGACCTTCTCGGCGTTCACGATGATGACGAAGTCCCCCGCGTCGACGTGCGGCGCAAAAGTGGGCTTGTGCTTGCCGCGCAACAAGGTGGCGGCCTCGACAGCAAGCCGTCCCAAGACGACATCTGTGGCGTCGATGACATGCCACTCCCGCGTGATGTCGCCGGGCTTCGGGCTGTACGTACGCACGGTGGTCGACCTTCGTCTCGAATCGGTGATGTCATGGTGCCGTGACGCGCCGGACATCTGCCAGGCGGCTCTAGCATTTGTTGGCTACAAAGCACAACGACCGCCCAGAATACCGACGAGGCCCGGCCCCGGTCAAAACGAGCAGAAGCACGTCGGGTCAAGGCGAGTCGTACCATGGCGGGATGCCCTTGTCCGCGGACTCGGCGCTGCCTGCGCGGCCGCGTCGGGTTCTGGTGGCGGGTAGCTCTGGTGCCGGCAAGTCGACGTTGGCGCGGGTCATCGCGACGTCGCTGGGGCTGGCCTACACGGACCTCGACGGGTTGCACCACGGCGCGGGTTGGGTGCCGCGGCCGGACTTCCTCGACGACGTACGTCGACTCGCCGCGCAGGACGCCTGGGTCACAGAGTGGCAGTATTCGGCGGCGCGCCCGGTCCTGCTCGAGCGCGCCGACCTGCTCGTCTACCTGCTGCATCCGAGGTGGGTGTCGTTCAGCCGAGTTGTCCGACGTACCGTCCGTCGACGGCTTTGGCGCGAGGAGCTGTGGAACGGCAACTTCGAGCCGCCGATGCGCACGATCCTCACCGATCCCGACTACATCATCCGCTGGCACCGCCGCTCGTACGCGAGCAACCGCAGGCGACATGCGGAGCTGACCGGCTCCCCCCCAGATCGGCTCACGATCGTGGAGCTGCGCCGACCAGCAGACGTGGGCCGGTGGGCACGGGGGCCGCTCGCGGATGCGGCGCACGTCGGATGACTGACAGTTCGGCTGTCCTGCTCCGTGGCCACCCCCCTTTCCGGAATCTCGCCGGGGGGCCCATCGGGGGACGCGGCGAGGACTGCGGCAACGACTATGAGATGGAGGCAGTCGCCGACTGGGGTGGCTACGAGGAATGCACGCCGTGGTGAACAGACTGACCATCCACCATGGCCGAGCGTGGACGGGCCGCGGCGGAGTTGAAGCGCACTGCACTGACCAGATGCCACAGCTCACAAACCAGAGACCGGCCATGCGACCACGCCTCGGAGCGGTCGCGCGCTCAGACCCAGATTCGGGGCCCAGCCGAAGGGCCCGCCCGCAGGTCCGCGTAGGCGACGCCGCTGGCTGTGTTGGTGTAGGGCTGCAGGACGGTCATCGCCATCCCGTCGGCATGCTCCAGCGTGACTTGGATCGCGTCGCCGGGTTCGTCGGCAAGGCGTATGTCGGCGACCCAGCCGGCGGCGCGGATCAGGTCTCGCCGTTGGACTAGGCCGTCGACCAGGGTCTCGAGCAGCGTTTGGCTGTCGGGGAACTCTGCGTCGGAGTCGGGTGCGTGCAGGGTGGCTTGGCCGTCGTGGTCGATGCTGACACCGAACGGGTAGAACTCGCCGTGCCGCTCCAGCAGGACGCTGGCCTGCTCCAGGCAGGCGTCGAGCAGGCCGTCCAGATCGTCCTGGGTCTGCTGGGACACCGAGTCGCGCCATGAGGGCATTGGTTTGTCTCCTCTGCCGGGGTGGTGGCGGATACTGCTAGTCGGGCGGGGCTTCGGGCAGCTTGTTGAGTGCTCTGACGATGTCCTTGCGCCGCCAGCTGTCGGTCTCCTCGGCGGCGTACTTCTCCAGATGCGGCCGGGCGCTGGGGTCCTTCAGCTTGCCCAGCGCGATCGCCGCGTAGACGCGGACGTCCCAGTCCGCCAGCAGCTCGATCAGCACCGGCACCACCCGCTCGCGGGCCTTGCGCATGTTGCCCAACGCCTCCACGACCATGCCGCGGGACGACCCGTGGCGGCTGTCTTGGGCGATCGCCAGCAGCTCCTCCAGCACCGACTCATCGGCCACCTGGCACAGCGAGTCACCGATCGCGAACCGCAGATTGCGGTTCGACGGCTCGTCGGTGATCGGCATCGACTTGAACTGGTCGACCAGCGCCCGGGCCACCACCCGCCGCGGCCGCGCCCACCGGCTCCCCAACGTGTGAACGATGTCCGACCGCACCCGGTCCAAAGTGACCTTCGGCATCCACTCGATCAGGATCGGCACCGCCCGCTCATCCCCCACGGCCTCATCCCGCAGGTCCTGCACCGCCTCCACGTCGAACCCGGCCGCACGCAGATCAGCCAGCACCCCCTGCGCATGCTCCTTGTACTCACGCCTGGCAGCCACCACATGTTGCCGAGACGCCAGCCGCTGCTCGGAACGATCAACCGACACGACGCCCACCTCCAACCGCCACCGACCATGCCACAGCCTCGCCCGTGTCGTCGTCTGACCCGACCCCCACGACGGCCAAGCCGGTCGTTGCCTGGAGGGCCTTGCCGGCCGCCAGGAACCGCACCGACTCCGGCGTCGGACCCCGACCCAGCACCGGCCGCCGCCGTCTCGGCGGCTGCGTCCAGGTCGGCGCGCAGCCTGGCCTCCTCCACCCCCAGCTCGAACACCAGCCGCGCCCGTGCGGCGGAGACCCGGTCGTCGTAGCGCTACTGCTCCTCGGCCGCCGTAAGAGACCCACCAGGCCCCGCGGTGACCGGCTCGGCGTAGAACCCGGCCACCTGGGCCGCCTCGAAGCGGCCGTTCAGCTCCTCCACACCGGCGTCGTACGCCGCCACCGCGTCCGCGAACAGCTCCAACGCCCCACCGGCCACCGTCGCCGCCGCAGACACCGACCGTCGAAGGGAGTACGCCGACCGCTGTGGAAGCCGCAGTCCGGCTGGCTCGGAGGTTGGCCGTCGTCGTGAACGGAGCGACCGCGGGTGACCAGACCGGCGAGATATGGTCCGACGGGCAGTCACGCCCGATGAGTCAGCCAACGCCGGAACGACCGGTCGACATTGTCGAGCTCCACTGGCACGCGTTGCGGGGCAGGCCGCCTCAGACACCGCACGGAGGTACGTTGAACTCTGCGTAGGGTCAAAACGCCGAGTGCGACTGACCTCTCATCCGCTGCGGACCTGATCCTCCTCGCCATCGGAGCGGCCTTCTCGGAGCCGGCTCAGCCAGCTCATCGCGAGTTCCACCGTCATACCGCCAAAGAGTTCAGGCGTCGAGACCTCGTAGAGAAACCTCGCCAACTCCTCGGACGCTTGAGCGTCCAAACCGATGTCATCGCGGCTATGCACGACTTCCGCCCAGCTTTCCAAGTCCTCGGCCGTGAGGTCGCCTTGGACGTACGACTCGAGAGCTCTCTTCGCGTGCTGCGTGGTGAACTGCACGAGGTCTTGCTCCTCATCCCATGGAAGGGCTGCCACAGCCGCTATGGTGTCAGCCGTTTCAGGCTTGAGTTCGACGAGATCGGTGAGAACTTCAACGCGGTCTGCGTCGGGGTGCCAGGATGTCACGGACTCATCTTGTCCTTCACATGGATGACCTTGCCATCAGGGCCATACGTTGTCTTCGTGTAGCCGATCGTCGTGCCAGATGAATCAACGATCTTCGTGTATGCGGCGTACGAACCGGGAACTCGTCCGGGTACCTTGGTTGAGAACTGCACCGACCCCTCCGCTAGTCGGGTCACCTCGGTCTCTTCTGCGCCAGCAGGCAGCTTCCGCTCATAACGCTTCAGGTTTTCGGCCTCTTTGGCCGTCAGGTTTCCCCTGCCGATTCTGGATGAGCTTCGGGTCAGTCGCCTTCTCCAGTCCCTTCTTGGCGTCGCGGAGGTAGCTTCGCGGTCTTGGCGTCGCCTTCTCGCAGTCGTTGATCGCATCACCAATGACGAAGTTGGCGTCGCGGACGCCGTCCTCGCCCCCGCGGCGCAGCCCTTCCCACGCCGACATCCGCAGGTAGTCCAACAGCGATGGGTCATTGTCGTCGTCGCCGTCGACGGTCTTGGCGACGTTGCCGAGCTTGAACCAAGGGAGGTCGCGCGCGCATGAGAACACCATGCCCTCCGAGGCGCATTCGGCGCTGGTGACGTCTCGGCGCCTCCTCTCGAACACCAGCCGAGCCCGTGCGGCGAAGCCGTCGTCAGTGCTGCCGCTCCTCGCGTCCGCCTTCACGCCGCGCGTCCGCGAACAGCTCCAACGCCCCACCAGCCACCGCCGCCGCCGCCGACACAAATCCCGCCGCCTGCGATGCAACACCGCCGCCGACACCGGCGCCGACAACAACCCCTCCACCGCCGCCACCGCGTCGGTGGCGATCCAGCGACGACGGCAAACGCCTCCGCCTCGGATCAGCCCCGGTCCGCCTGGTCTCGCCACCGGACGGTGACTCGCGCAGGGTCACCAAAGCCGCCCGCAGCCCGAGCACGCCATCGGCAGACACGGCAGTCGGATGCTCCCCGAGAGTAATCAGTAAGCCGCCCCCGAGCCGCTTCGTGTCATAGCCGTCAAGTGGCACCTTCAGTCGATGGATCAGTGGATCCGATAGATAGGTCATCCATCCGACGACTCCGCCATCAGTCGGCTGCGTGTCCGCGAGCTCGTGACTCGTCCACGTCGCCCACGTCGGTTCCCAGGACTCGACCACCGCCTCCACTAGCGCACCCGCGGTAGCGCCGGTGAAGAGTCGCCGTCCCACCTCGCCCTCAGGCGACGGGAGATTCAATACCAGAGCATTCCCCAAACCCTTCACGGCGGTGTAGCACCCGCAGTGAACACTCAGCCCTACAGAGTCCGGGGAGGCGGACCCGTTCCACATTCCGACCCGGAAACCGAGCTCCTCAACCACCGGACGATCCCCCAGATCGCGGCGGTTACGACCCGCCAGCAACAGGTCCCGAATCCGGACCGGGGTGGGCTCGACCGGTTTGCGCAGCGCGTCTCGACGCGACCGACCCTTCTGGTACCACGTTCCCAGCGCAGGGTCGACGGATCCGATGCGCTTGAGAAAGCTCACACACCGGTCGGTGCACTGCTCTAACGTCTCCGGTCGCGCACCCCAATAGGCACCCAAGTAGTGACTACCCATGAGGCGACCGCTCTCCTCTCACGGAGTCCACACGACATCGATCCCCGTGACATCGTTCTCCCTGAGGAACCTTCTCATCGCGTCCGCGGCCGACTTCTCCGCCACAGACCATCTGATCTTTGTCCCGGCGGCCGCTGCGATCTGCCGCTCGGCTTGCTCGACGAGAGTCTCCTTCCCGTGGAAGAAGTCGCGGAACTCCCCGTCCTTGACGAAGTTAGCGTAGCCAGGCCCTTTGGCCTCCAGCAGGACGCCGTCGCGGTAGCCGTCGAACCTGACACCGTCGATTTCGTAGACGGAACCGTCGGTCCGCCCGGTGATCTTCGCTTGGTACTTCCGGGCACGCTCCGACATGGACTCGTTGGCCTTGGCCCACTTCCCCGGGCCAGGAGTAGCTAAGGCTGAGGTATCGCCCTTGTCCACCGCCTTGTCCGCGTCGCGCAGGTCGTCTCCGCGGTCGAACACGTCGTCGACGTACTTCAATGCCTTGCCCGCCTTGAACAACGGGACCGTCGTGACGGCGTTGAACGCGCAGCCGCCGCTCAGAACATCCTCACGGCAGGAGTTGATGGCGTCGCCGGCGAGGAAGTTCCACGCCGGCTCGCCACCGTGGTTCCACACCCAGCCGGCGCCGTCGGAGATGCCGTCCTTAGTCGCCCCCGCGGCATCTTTGGCCTCTTCCCACGCCAAGTCGGTCCCGACATCCACCACAGCCGGAACGGCCCGCAGGTAGTCCAACAGCGATGGGTCATCGTCGTCGTCGTCGGACAGGTCGACCTCGACCTCGAGCGGCCCCGGCGCCAGATAATCGGTGTGGTCGTCGTCGTCAGACCCGACGCCCGAAAACACCAGACCGGTCGTGGCCGGGAAGGCCTTGCTGGCCGCCAGGAACCGCACCGACTCCGGCGTCGGACCCCGACCCAGCACCGCCGCCGTCGTCTCGGCGGCTGCGTCGAGGTCCGCGCGCAGCCGCGCCTCCTCCACCCCCAGCTCGAACACCAGCCGGGTCTTCGCGGCGAAGACCCGGTTCGTCGTAGCGCTGCTGCTCCCAGGCCGACTTCGTGTTCGACCGCCCGCCCGGATACGTCAGCCAGTGAGCCCCGAGATGCTGCCATGCTTGAGCCATGTCGTACGACCTCACCATCATCGGCTCCAAAGCCCTTCCACGAGATGAACTCATCGATGCCATTCGATCCACCGAGTGCTTCGACGTGGCAAATCAGACGAACTCTGGAGACGATGTCCTGACGGTCGTCGTAGGCGCAGAGCGCGACTATGTCTGCTCCGTGGCCGGGCCCTACGGTGTTGAACCGGATGACGTGTCTGTCGACGTGGCCGCGGTGGTGGGAAGTCCCCGGTTCATGTACACCATGGCGGTTGAAGGGAGTATGCCGACCGCTGTGGAAGCCGCAGTCCGGCTGGCTCGGAGGTTGGCGGTCGTCGTGGAGGGGGCGACGACAGATGACCAGACCGGTGAAATTTGGTCCCGCGGACAGCGCCGCAGGATGAGCAAGGTGCAACCGGGTGCCGCTGTCGACATCGTCCAACTGCGCTGGCACGTCTTGCGGGCACAGGCGTCCTCAGACATCGCACGCCGGTACGTTGACCTCTGCGTCCGATACCTGCCGGAGGCTTTGCCCAAGAGATACGGCAGTGACGAGCCGCTTCAAGGCAAATGGTCGGACGGCGAGAAGGCAGCGTTTATCCAGGCGGCGCAGCACGACGACGAAACTCTGTACTTCGTCAGCACACGGCCCTGCTTCGGAGGGTCGCTGGCGTCGACGGCCGGGAGTTCAGGCGACACAGTGATCACTCACAAGCTTTCGATCGAGCGAGGCGCCCTCTACGATCCGCCCTTGAGGAACAACCTCCGAAGTTTGTTCGTGGAGTTCGCGGCACAGCCGGGCTGCTTCTTCGCCCTCGCCGAGGTTGTCCGGGGACTCATGTATGACGGACGGGAACTCTCCTACGCAGCCACAACCGAGCGGACCGTTTCGCTGGCCAGGGGGGTCGTTGGCATGGCCTGCCGCCGTACCCGGTCTGGTGGACGTGGTACGCCCGGGAGTACGCGGAAATGGTGAAACCCCACCTGAGCAGAGGCGAATTATCCGAGGGCCGACGCGGCACCTTTCATGCCTGGGGTGAGCGTCCATTGGACCGGGACGCCATCGCGCTCCTGCTGGCGCCAAACGAAGATTCCACGGACCAAAGCAGCTCGACGTGGCTGCCTGTGGAGTTGCTCGCCACCGTGAACCCCCGCCACGCCCGCTTCTTCAACCCGCCTCTGACACCGGCCTCGGCCATGCCGGCGCAACTCCAGAGTCCGTAGACGAGCCAGGGAGCCTGGCTCACACTGAAGGTCAGGCCATCTTGTCCGCCACTCGCAGCAGGCGGACAAATTTGTCGTGCTTAACGGGGAGACCACCCACCTTCCGGTGTCCGTGGCCGGCCACCTGCGATGCCACGTCGATCTCCATGTTCGGATCTCCGCCCCGAGTGAAGCCCATCACCACGTCACGCTGGTAAGAAGCGCTCTTTCTGCCGGCTGTGAAGAGCTCCCACCGAAGATGCGTATGCCGTCGAATCATCACATCTCCCAAGAACAGCGCGATATCGGTCACAACGGAGTACCACTCCGGCAATAACCTGCCGGGGATCTCGGGGTCTTCTTCGACATTTTCGCGAAACCAGTCATCCAGTGCCTGTACGCCCTCATCGCTGGACTCCAACCGCAGTCCGTTTGTCTGAAGGAGGCCTGCCAGCATCTGCACCCGGAGTGGGCGCTCCTCCATGAGCTTGTCAAAAGCCCACCGGGCCTCCTTCCTCGACAAACTGCCCGCGTCGCCAGAGACACCCGGGTCGTACAGCTCGTAGTCGCCCCACTCGATCGTCATGGTTCAGTTGTCCACGGTATATCCGCCTTGTCCAAGGCGTCCTGCAGGGACTCCGTCGGACCGGATTTGCCGGTAACCGCGCTCCTTGAGAAGACCCACTGGACTTCTTCCACCTTCTCGTTCTCCAGTAGCCACTTATCCTTGGCGATCTGTTCCTTTATGACCTTTGTTAACGAAGTTCTACCGACCTTCGACTCAATAGCGATTCGGTCGCTTGTCAAGATGTCAATCCGTCGGCGACCGAATGGAGTCCTCTCCGTCTGTTCAACCTTGGCGATCGGATGTCTATCACGTAGCCGGTCTCTGGCATCGTCACCGGCTCTCCTGTTGGGCCCAATGTTGGAAGGTTTGGTGGCGTCCTTGGCCTTGTCCACCGCCTTGTCCGCGTCGCGCAGGTCGTCTCCGCGGTCGAACACGTCGTCGACGTACTTCAATGCCTTGCCCGCCTTGAACAACGGGACCGTCGTGACGGCGTTGAACGCGCAGCCGCCGCTCAAGATGTCCTCACGGCAGGAGTTGATGGCGTCGCCGGCGAGGAAGTTCCACGCCGGCTCGCCACCGTGGTTCCACATCCAGCCGGCGCCATTGGAGATGCCGTCCTTAGTCGCCCCCGCGGCGTCTTTGGCCTCTTCCCACGCCAAGTCGGTCCCGACATCCACCACAGCCGGAACGGCCCGCAGGTAGTCCAACAGCGATGGGTCATTGTCGTCGTCGTCGTCGGACAGGTCGACCTCGACCTCGAGCGGCCCCGGCGCCAGATAATCGGTGTGGTCGTCGTCGTCAGACCCGACGCCCGAAAACACCAGACCGGTCGTGGCCGGGAAGGCCTTGCTGGCCGCCAGGAACCGCACCGACTCCGGCGTCGGACCCCGACCCAGCACCGCCGCCGTCGTCTCGGCGGCTGCGTCCAGGTCCGCGCGCAGCCGCGCCTCCTCCACCCCCAGCTCGAACACCAGCCGCGCCCGTGCGGCGAAGACCCGGTCGTCGTAGCGCTGCCGCTCCTCGGCCGCCGTAAGAGACCCGCCAGGCCCCGCGGTGACCGGCTCGGCGTAGAACCCGGCCACCCGGGCCGCCTCGAAGCGGCCGTTCAGCTCCTCCACACCGGCGTCGTACGCCGCCACCGCGTCCGCGAACAGCTCCAACGCCCCACCGGCCACCGTCGCCGCCGCAGACACCGACCCCGCCACCTGGGACACCGGCTGTACGGCTGAGGAAAGCGGGGCTGTCAGGGATCCGTCGACCGCCGCCACCGCGCCACTGTGCCGCCCGGCCACAGCCGCCTGGACGTCCCAGACCCGCGACGAGCCGGCGAACAACGCCTCCGCCTCGGCACGGATCAGCCCCGCCTCCGCAGGGTAGGGCGCGAACAACGACACCGATCCAGTCCTTCCCGGGCTGGCTCAACTACGACTCAGCGGCAGCCTAAACTCGCCCAGGGTCACCAAGGATCGCCGCGAACCGGTCGACGGCCGCCGCACCAACAAGCAGCACCACCTATACCCCTGTCTAGGCGAGCACCATGCTCAGCGTCCGGATTGACGACATGCCCACGTGCGGGGTGCAGCCCACGTGACGATCCCCGTTCTGCCGGTGCCGCCCTCGGGGCATAGGTTGGTGTCAGCACACAGCAGTCGAGTACCCCCGCCCGGCGAAGACGCGCACGGGCCGAAGCCGCTAGGAGAGCCGACGTGTCCACTGAGACCGCTTCGACCGACATTGCGTCCAGCGACACTGCGTCCAGCAGCACTGCGTCCAGCGACACGGCATCCGCCGACGGCACCGGCTCCTCGCTGACGGTCCGCGACAACCGCACCGGCACCGAGTATGACGTCGCCATCACCGACGGCACGATCCGCGCCTCCGACCTGGCCAAGATCAAGGCAGACGATGAAGACCCCGGCCTCGCCGTCTACGACCCAGGGTTCGTCAACACCGCTTCCTGCCGTTCCTCGATCACCTTCATCGACGGCGACAAGGGCATCTTGGAGTACCGCGGCTACCCCATCGAGCAGCTGGCGGAAAAGTCCAGCTACCTAGAGGTCGCCTACCTACTCGTCCACGGCGAGCTCCCGAGCAGACAACAGTTCGACGCATGGGAGCACAAGATCACGTTCCATACGTTCGTCCACGAGAACGTCAAGCGCTTCATGGAGGGGTTCCGCTACGACGCCCACCCGATGGGAATGCTGCTCGCCTCCGTCGGGGCGTTGTCGACGTTCTATCCGGAGTCACGAAACATCTCCGACGAGAACATCCGCCAGCTGCAGGTCATCAGGCTCATCGCCAAGATGCCGACGCTGGGTGCCTGGGCGTTCCGCCACGCTCAGGGCAAGCCGTACACCTACCCGGACAACGATCTGGGGTACGCCGCCAACTTCTTGTCGATGCTCTTCAAGATGAGCGAGCAGAGGTTCGAGGCCGACGAGCGGCTGATCCGCGCCCTCGAGGTTCTCTTCATCCTGCATGCGGACCATGAGCAGAACTGCTCAACGAACGCGGTGCGTTCCGTCGGTTCGTCTCAGGTGGACCCGTACTCCGCCGTGTCGGCCGGCATCGCTGCGCTTTTCGGGCCTCTCCACGGCGGCGCCAACGAGGCAGTGCTGAAAATGCTACGGCGGATCGGCTCTGTCGACGACGTGCCAAGCTTCATCGAGGGAGTGAAGGGCGGCAAGGAGCGCCTGATGGGCTTCGGCCACCGGGTGTACAAGAACTACGACCCGCGCGCCACCATCATCAAGAAGGCATGCGACGAGGTCTTCGAGGTCACCGGCGTCAACCCGCTCCTCAAGATCGCAGTGGAACTGGAGAAGATCGCCTTGGAGGACGAGTACTTCGTCACGCGACAGCTGTACCCCAACGTCGACTTCTACTCGGGGCTGATCTACGAGGCCTTGAGTTTTCCCCCCGAGATGTTCACGGTGCTCTTCGCCATCCCGCGTACGTCCGGATGGCTGGCGCAGTGGCTGGAGCTGACCGACGACTCGGAGCAGAAGATCGCCCGGCCGAAGCAGATCTACACAGGGGGCCGGAACCTCGACTTCGTCCCAGCGTCAGAACGCTGGAGCCGCTGACTCGTCATCGCGCGAAGATCACCCCATGACCGACATCAGCCTGCTACGCCGCGTGCGTAGCGCCGCCGGCCGCAGACTGCGCAGGGTCGGCCTGCTCCACGACTCAGCCGGGGAAGCTCCGCAGGTGGCTGTCCCCGCCGGCGACAGCCGAGAAGGACCACTCGGGGAAGGGCTGTTCGTCAACCCGATTGCCGAAGGTGCCGACCCCTCCGTCGTCCGCCACGGTGACCGTTATCTGTGGTGCCGGACCGACGGTGACGTGGGCGTGGCCATCTGGCGGTCTGACCGCCTCACCAGCCTCGGTCACAAGCATGTGGTGTGGAAGGCTCCCGCGCAGGGGCCATTCTCGAAACAGGTGTGGGCACCAGAGCTGCTCCACCTCGACGGTCGCTGGCACGTCTACTTCGCGGCCTCCGACGGCAACAACGAGAACCATCTCGCCTACGTGCTGGTCGCTGACAGCGACGACCCGCTGGGCTCGTACTCGCTCCACGGTCCGTTCAACACCGGTGACGGCGAGGGCGGGATGTCAGACAACATCTGGGCCATCGACATGACCGTCCTCGAGCACGGTGGTCGCCGGTATGCCGTCTGGTCAGGATGGCCGGACTCGGCGACCCAGGTGCAGCACCTCTACATCGCTGAGATGGAGAGCCCCACATCGCTCGCCGGGAAGCGCATCCGGCTGTCCAGCCCGTTCGACTATCCGTGGGAGCGCGTCCGCGATGTCGGTGCGGACGCCATCAACGAGGCGCCCCAGCCGCTGGTGCATGCAGGCAGAACGTTCGTCGTCTACTCGTGCGGCAGCGCGCTGCTGCCGTCGTACAAGCTGGGGCTGCTGGAACTCGTCGGCTCCGACCCTCTCGACCCGGCCGACTGGCGCAAGAAGCCCGAGCCGCTGTTCACGTCGACGCAGACGACGTTCGGTGTCGGCCACAGCGCCTTCGTGCTGTCACCTGACGGGTCAGAGTGGTGGCATGCCTACCACGCCAAGATCGCCCGGAAGCGCAGCTTCAAACGGGTCCTCCAGGTCCAGCCGATGGGGTGGTCTGTCGACGGAGAGCCCCTGCTGGGGCAGCCGGTTGCCGCCGGGGTACCGCTGAGAGAGCCCTCGGGGACGGTGCACCTGCGTCGTCACGAGGCCGCCCGCTGGGACTTCGGGTCCGGGACGGGCGGGCTTGCGGACTTCGACTACTACGGGCACCAGCAGTACGTCTCGCTCCGGTCCGACGGGCTGCACCTCGGCCGGATACCGGAACATCCGGTCAACGCCTATCGAAGCGGCGAGAAGGTGGTGCTCCGCGACGGTGACTACGGCGACGTGCGACTGACGGCGAGCTTCCTCGTGGCCGAGGGGTCGCGTGCTGTCGGAGTGCTCTTCCGCGTCACCGGTCCGGCGGTCGGCTTCGATGCGCAGCGAGGCTACTTCGCAGGGTGGGTCCCGAAAACAGGTCGCCTGGTGCTCGGCCGCACCGACGGTCGGAGGTGGAAAGAGCTTGCTTGGGCCGACGTGGTTCTCGGCGGGTCGACCAGCTCCACGCTCGTGGTCGAGGCGGTAGGTACGACGCTGAGCGCCGAGCTGCGAGGCGATCCGGGCAACCGCGTCGAGGTTCAGGACGCGACCTACGCACGCGGCTCCGTCGGCATGCGGGTGGTCGACACCCACGCTGTGTTCAACGCGGTCTCGGTGGAGCCGATCGGCGAACCGTAGGACGGCCTTCGACCGTTCCGGTTCGCGGATCCCGCACGACGGTACGGCGTCAAACTCCACGGATGGGGTACATAGCGCCATGCCCAGCTTGCCCCGCTCAACATCCGCCGGCCGCAGAGCCGCCTTCGACCCCGACCCTTTGGTTGATCTTCTGGTCGATGCGCTGGCAACACACCGGCTGACCACCCTCGTCAAGGACGACAAGATCCTCGAAGACATCCGCGAGGTGGTGTTTCGTCGTTACGGGTCACCGGACGAGGAGGACGCTCACAAGCTGAGCTACTTCTTGACATGCCCGTGGTGCCTCAGCATCTACTTCGGCGCGTTCGCCGCTGCCGCCCGGATACTGTGGCCGAACGGCTGGCGACCGATTTCCCGGGCGCTCGCCTTGTCCACTGTGACCGGTCTGGTCAGCGAGGCCAGGGGCTAGCAGCTCCGCGTTCGAGATCTCTAGCGGGCTCGCTGGACGCGGCCCTCGTCCCAGACCGGTTCAGTCGACTCGTAGACGGACCCGTCGGCGCCGAAGACCAGGAATCGGTCGAACCCGCGCGCGAACCAGCGGTCGTGGGTGACGGCCACGACAGTGCCCTCGAAGCCGTCGAGGCCCTCCTCCAGCGCCTCCGCCGACTCCACGTCGAGGTTGTCGGTCGGCTCGTCGAGCAGCAGCAGGGTGGCACCTGAGAGCTCGAGCAGCAGGATCTGCAGCCGCGCCTGCTGTCCCCCGGACAAGGACTCGAACTTCTGCTCCGACGCCTGCGCCAGCTCATAGCGGTCGAGGGCCCGGGCGGCCTGCTCACGCGGCATACCCGCTCTGCCCCGCCCATCTGACGCAGTGTCTCCGCGGTGGAGGATCTCCAGCAACGTCCGGCCGAACAGCTCCGGATGCTCGTGGGTCTGCAGGAACCAGCCGGGGCGAACGCGGGCGCCGAGCCTGGCTCGTCCGGTGTGCTGAACCGGCAGGATCGGCACCTCCCCCACAGGTCGGTGCTCGACGTCGGGGTCCGAGCCACCGGCCGCCAGCAGCCGCAGGAAGTGCGACTTGCCAGAGCCGTTCGAGCCGAGCACCGCCACCCGTTCGCCGTACCAGACCTCGAGGTCGAACGCCTTCATCAGCCCGACAAGCTCGAGCTGCTCGCAGATGACCGCACGCTTGCCCGTGCGGCCCCCCCTGAGCCGCATCTTGACGTTCTGCTCACGGGGCTGGTTCTCCGGTGGCCCGGCCTCCTCGAAGCGCCGTAGCCGGGTGACCGCCGCGTGGTAGCGCGAGGCCATGTCGGAGTTGTAGGCAGCCTTCTGCTTGTACATGAGCATGAGCGCTCGGAGCTTTGCGTGCTCCTCGTCCCAGCGCTTGCGCTGCTCCTCGAGCCTCGCGAACCTGGCCCGGCGAGCCTCGTGGTACGACGCAAAGCCGCCCGGGTGCACCCACACCGTGTTGCCTGCGGCACCCAGCTCGACGGTGACGACTCGTGTTGCGGTGTTGTTCATCAGCTCGCGGTCGTGGCTGACGAACAGGATCGTCTTCGGTGACTCACGCATCCGCTCCTCGAGCCAGAGCTTGCCGGGTACGTCGAGGAAGTTGTCGGGCTCGTCGAGCAGCAGCACCTCGTCGGGGCCTCGTAGGAGCGCCTCCAGCACCAGCCGCTTCTGCTCTCCGCCACTGAGCGTGCCGAGGTCGCGGTGCTTGCACCGGTCGTAGTCGACACCGAGGGCGGCCATCGCGCAGACGTCCCACAACACCTCGATGTCGTATCCACCGGCGTCGGCCCAGTCGACCAGCGCCGCGGCGTACCGCATCTGGGACAACTCGTCGTCGACATCCATCATGTGCAGCTCGGCTGCCTCCACGGCCGCTGCAGCAGTACAGACCCGCGGCGGCGCCACCGACAGCAGCAGGTCGTGAACGGTCTTGCCTTCATTGCCCTGGGTCACCAGCTGCTGCATCACGGCAAGGCCGCCCGATCGGCTGACGACCCCCGCGTGGGGTGCCAGATCTCCGCTGATGATCCGCAGCAGTGTCGTCTTGCCGGCGCCGTTCGCGCCTACGAGCGCGACCTCAGGAGGTCCCTTGCCCCCTCACCAACTCTGAACGAGACGTCATCGAGCAACACCCGCCCGTCCGGGAGCTCGAACCGGACTCCCGACACATCCACATGACCCACACCCGCCATGATCCCCTCCGGCACCGCGCCGCCGCACCCGCATTTCAGCGAGTGGTGGTGACTGTGCCGTCGAGCCGGCCCGGTGACCTGTGCGTCGTGGTCGCACTCCCCCGCCGCACTGGTGGGCGCTACCGTGCCACCCACCGGCGCTGTTGGCCCTGCACTACCGGTCCCTACGGAGCCCTCGGAGGACACTGTCGAGCGCCTTCAGCGCGTCCTCGATCGCGCGGTGGAACGTCGGGTACGCGTAGATCATCGACCTGAGTCTGTCGGTGGGTACCTCGCCGTGGACAGCCACCACCAGCGCCGACAGCACCTCGCCGCCGTACGGCCCCGCGACACAGGCACCTACGAGCACTCCCCGGTCGGCGTCCTCGATGACCTTGATGAAGCCGTCGTTGCCTTCTTGATGGATCCAACCGCGTGCCGACGCGCCGAGGTCGGTGAAGCCGACCCGGACCGTCAGCCCGGCGTCGCGGGCCTGCTGCTCCGACATGCCCACCGAGCCGACCTCCGGGTCGGTGAACGTCACTCGGGGAACAGCGCGGTAGTCGGCCCAGGCGCCGTCTTGGTCGAGGATGTCGCGTACGACAATCGCCGACTGGTACATCGACACGTGCGTGAAGGCGCCCTTGCCGGTGATGTCGCCGATCGCCCAGAGGCCGTCCGTCACCCGGAGGTGCTCGTCGGTGTCGAGGGACTTGGCGCTGGCTTCCAGTCCGACGGTGTCAAGCCCCAGGTCAGCGAGATTCGGTCGTCGTCCCGCGGCGACGAGCAGCTTGTCGGCGGTGACGGTCTGGTCGCCAGCAGCGACCGAGAACTGCCCGTCGGCGTACCAGATCTTGGAGATCGTGGCGTCCGTCAGCACCTGGATGCCCTCGCGGGCGAAGACGTCGCCGATCAGCTTGCTCGCCTCGGGCTCCTCCGGGCCGAGGATGCGGGGCGCGACCTCCACCACGGTGACGTCGACGCCGAAGCGCGAGAACGCTTGTGCCATCTCGGCCCCGATCGGCCCGCCGCCGACAACGATCAAAGACCCGGGCAGGCCAGTGAGCTGGACAGCGTCGCGGTTGGTCCAGTACGGCGTATCGACCAACCCCTCGATGGGTGGCACGCCGGGCTCCGTCCCGGTGTTGAGGACGACGCCCTTGCGGGCGTTGAAGGTCGCGTCTGCGACGGCAACGGTGCGAGTTCCGGCGAGCCGAGCGTGCCCTCTGACGAAGCGCACCCCGGCGTCCTCCAGCCGGTCGACCGCGACCTTGTCGTCCCAGTGATCGGTGGCCTCGTCACGGATCCGCGTCGCCACCGGGCTCCAGTCGGCCGTCACCGCGCTGCCACCGGCGAGCGCCGGGATGCGCCGACCCTCGGCCAGGACGTCTGCGGCGCGAACCATCATCTTCGTAGGCACGCAGCCGTAGTAGGGACACTCTCCTCCGACGAGGTGCTTGTCGACAGCGACGACCTCGAGTCCCGCCTTCGCCAGCTCTGTGGCGACGGACTCCCCTCCTGGTCCCAGCCCTACGACGACGACATCCACTTCAGTGCTCATGGGGCCTGCTCCTCTGACTTGGCAGATGTCCCCCTCGCGCTGGTGATTCGGGGAAGGTGGTGCGTGTCTGTGCGTGTGTGCGCCCTCCGGCAGAGAAGCCCGCTGCGGGGAGGCCTGGGTGCCTGAGTGCGGACTGCCCCAAACCCTCGCAGTCCTGGCCGGCGCGTTGGATGGGACGCTGCTCCCATGGTTCGGCTGCAAGAGCGTTCAAACACTCGCTGCACCTGGCGAAAGCGAGCGGCTCGTGACGCGTGGCACGCATGCCATGGCCGGTGCCCACGGCTGCGGTGGTGGTGATGGCGACGGTCTTGGTGGCCCCGTGCCCACCGTCGCGGTCACGGCGATGGGGACGGTGCTGGTCGTGTCTGCGGGCAACGACGTGGCCACCGTCGTCGTGGCACGGGCGGTGTTGACCGGTCAGCTGTCGATCGGCTGGTCGAACGACCTGGTCGACGTACGCCGCGACGCCGCGTCCGGCCGCCGTGACAAGCCGCTCGCGACCGGAGCTGTGTCGCCGCGCGTGGTGGCAGCAGCGACAGCGGTGGCCACGACCGTGACGGTCGTGTCGTCTCTGGCTCTCGGCTGGCGGGCCGGGCTGGCCCAGCTGTGCGTCGTGGCGAGCGGCTGGGTCTACAACTACCCGCTCAAGTCGACGCCGTTGTCCCCGCTGCCCTTCTTCGTCGCGTTCGGCACCTTGCCGGCGGTCGCGACCCTCGCACTGAGCGACCGGCCTGGCCACCGCCCTGGGTGCTGGTGGCCGCCGGTCTGATCGGGGTCTCGGCCCACTTCGGCAACGTGCTGCCTGACCTGGGAGATGATGCGGCCACCGGAGTGAGAGGGCTTCCGCACAGGTGGGACGGTTCGGCGCGGCGGTTGCCGCCTCCCTGTCTGCGATTGCCGCGTCCGTCATCGCGGTCGTCGGGGCAAGTCCGCCGTGGGCTGGGCGGTCGTCTCGCTCTGCGCGGCAGTTGGGCTTGCAGGCGCCGGTCTCGTGGTCGTACGCCGACAGCCGTCATCCGAGGCGGCGTTCTACACCAGCATGGCGGTGGCCGCGCTCGGCGTCGTGCTGATCACCGCCACCCGATCCCTAGCAGCCCTGAAGCAGCCTGAAGCCAACACCCTCAGCGATGACGAGGGTGACCCCGCCAACGGCTGAACGAGGGTGACCCCCGCCTCACGAACCGCCGCTTCAGCCACAGCGGAAGGTGGGGCAGAGGCGCCAGGGGCACCCGCCAACGGCTGAACGAGGGTGACCGCCGCCTCACGAAGCTTCAGCCACAGCGGAAGGGCGCTCAGCCGCCGTACCTGTCGTAGAAGCCTGAGATCGCATTGCCGACTTGGCCACCCGAGAGGTAGAGCCCCGCACCGTCGACGACCCACGGCGTGACGTTGGCCCGCGTGAACAGTCGCATGCCCCCCGTCTCGGTGGAGTAACCGCCGCATCCATCGAGCCGTGCCAGCACGTCGACGTCTCCGTTGTCGCCATGGAAGCGTAGAAGGACGTCGTCGAGTCGTGGCGGGAAGCTGGGGTTGCAGCGAAGCGTCACGCCGGGCATCTCCTGAATCGCGTCGAAAGCGCGCTGGGCGGTCGCGCCAGACACCGTCGTCGAGTAGCCGAGCGTGACGCCAGACCCGTCCTCCCCGTGGCGGTAGGCGCACACCGACAGGGACTCGACCGAGGTGGAGGTCGGGCCGAGCTCCGCGGACGGCTCCGGCAATGATGTCGTGGCGCGGCATCCGTTCGCGTCGACCTCAACTGCCTCGACAGAGCCGAGGATGGTGGCCATCTCGCCGGGGTCGTCGTCGCCGACCGTGACGCGAACGCCACCGACCTCGACCGTCTTCTGCCTGAAGCCGTTCGGCAACTCCACTGTGCCAACGTCAAGCTGCGAGCCAAGCCAAACCCAGGGGTGCGTGACCATCGGGTACGCCCCGCTCATGCAGACGTCAGTCATGTAGTAGCCAGCCCGCCCGACGTACGGCATGTCGCGGTCATCGACGAACCGGGTCCGCCCGTCGTCTCCGGGGAAGGCAAACGCCCCCTCCCCACACGACATCAAGCGTTGGCCTGGTGCCAGGTCGTTCATCGGCACGCCACCCCATCCCCAGTCCGGGGGGACGTACAGCTGGACACCGTTGTACGACTCGACCCGCCAGTCCGCGGGGACCGGCGCGGAGGGTTCGCCCGATTCGGTAGTGACCCCTGGGCTCGGGTTCGGCCCGGCGATCGGGGTGGTTTCGCGGTCCTGAGCCACTTGGTTGGCGACGACCGCCGAGCCAACGAGCACGGCCGCCGTCGCAGCAGCCACCAAGCCCACCCGGGTATGACGCCGGGTACGCGCGCCCTCCCGGGCCAGCTCGGCATGTCCACCGTGGTCGACCACCTCGTCCGCCTTGGTGTGCAACCCGGTGCGCATGAGCTGTTCGAGCTCTTCGTCATTCATCGCTGTTCTCCTGCTCGATCGTGGTTCGCAACGCGGCGAGGGCCCGGTGGACGTGCGAGCGGGCGGTCGCTTCTGGGCAGTCGAGGACAGCGGCGATCTCTCGGTAGCTGAGGTCCTCGTAGAAGCGCAGGACCACGGCCGCGCGCTGGTTCGGGGGTAGCGAGGCGCACAACCGCCAAACCCTGTCGGCGTCCGTCACGCCGACTGCCACGTCAGAGCTCACGGATGCCTCCTGGCCGGGGTGCGCGGACGGGACCGGCACCTCGCGCCGCCGGAAGCGCCGCCACCACGAGATGTGAGCGTTCACGATCATCCGACGCACGTAGGCGTCCCGGTCGTCCAGCCGGCGTACCCGAGACCACTGCTCACACGCCTTGGTGAGCGCTGTCTGGACAGACTCCTCGGCGCCCTCCTGGCTGCCCGTCATCAGATACGCGAAGCGCAGCAGCGAGGTAGCGCGCGCCTGCACCCAGGCATCGAAGTCGTCGCTGCCGCCCACACCGGCTTTGCCGAAGAGGTGCGCGTTGTCGGCAGCCACCCCTACATCCATGCACAACCAACGCCACCGAGCCGGGCTTTGTTGCAGTAGCGCCCGAGTTTCTCGCTCAGTCCGCTTCGCCGTTTGTTGCGGGAGGCTGGGCTGGGTTCTCAGTCAGGGAACTCCGCCGCGTGCTCCAGTAGCCGAGCAGGCTCTCAACCGGGCTCTGTTTCGACGATGTGGCGATGTGTGTGCCGGCGGGTACGGCGCCCGGCATGCGATACGGGCGGAAATTCGCTCAGGCTGCCATGCTGGCGTGATGGAACGTTCCCGCCGCCTTGTCGACCGGTTCATCCGCAACCCCGAGACGGGTCGGGTGACGCTGGTGCAGCCACCCAACACCGCCATCCTGACCTGGGCGCTTGCCCATGCCGTCGCGCTCGGCTGGGACGAGCACGAGGCAGAGCTGCGGTGGCTCGGAGACGGAGCGCTCGTCGTGTGGGCGACGGACGAGCTGCTACGCGGCAAAAGCCCCTTCCGGCGGACGCTGGGCGGCAGTGTGCTCGCGTACCAGGTGTGGCGGCTGAGCTCCTGAGAGCCGGCTGGACGACCCGAGACCCTGAACATCGTGGCGCGCTCCCCATGCAATCCGGACCAGGTCGCCGGATGACGCTCAGCGGCTTACCTGCAGGACCCGGAAACCCTTAGCCGACGCCAGCCGGGCGCACCGGTAGCCCTCGCCGGCGAGCCAACGCTGCAGCGAGTCGGCCCCGAGATTCTTGCCCACCACCATGACCGCGCGCCCGGTGGGACTGAGCCGGGGAAGCCAGCTCAGCAGCAGCTCGTGCAGCGCCTGCTTGCCGACCCGGATCGGTGGGTTCGACCAGATCTCGTCGAACTCGAGCTCTGCCGGTACGCCGTCAGGAAGCGATGGCCGTACCCGGTCCTCCAGCCGCAACGAGGCCGCGTTCTC
>JAUJOO010000013.1:75137-100674 GCA_030447585.1 Nocardioidaceae bacterium
GCTGTCACGAGCTGCCGCTTCTCGACGGAGTCTGGGTCCGCCGAGAAGTAGTGCTCACCCACCGGCGCTCGCCGTCATACCCTCGGAGTCCGCGTGCGCGGCGTGATGCGCGCCTGCGGAGGGAATGCTCCGCGGGTCTCCCAACGGGCGCTTCTCCCGCCGCGCGCCTCTCCTGTTGCGGGTCTCGGCCGCCCGTTCGCCCAACAGGTCGACGGGCGGATAGGCGACCTCTTCCAGGGTGAGCCCAGTTGCCGGTACGACGGTCACGCCGGGGTGACGAACCCGGCCGGCCAAGACGTGCGCCGGCCACTCGACAGCCCGACGACCCTCGCCGACCGCAATGAGCGCACCGACGAGCGACCGCACCATGTGGTGGCAGAAGGCGTCAGCCACCACCCGAGCGGTCAGGACATCGCCGTCACGAGCCCAGGAGAGCTCCAGCAGCGCCCGCACAGTCGTCGCCCCGATGCGGCGCTTGCAGAACGCGGCGAAGTCGTGCTGCCCGACCAGCAGGGCAGCAGCGTCGTTCATCGCCGTGTCGTCCAGGCGGCGGGGCCAGGCGAGGGTATGCCGGCGAAGGAGGGGGTCGGCGCTGCCGGGCGAGTCGCAGAGCCGATAGGCGTAGCGACGCCACAGCGCCGAGAACCTGGCATCGAAGCCCTCCGGGGCCGGCGAGACAGCCCGCACACGTACGTCGGCCGGCAGCATCCGGTTGAGCCGCCGCCCAAGCCGGCCGAGGTCTCCCTCGACGGCTCGGAGGGCGTGCCGCTCCGTGTCGAGGTGGCAGACCTGGCCTCGCGCGTGGACCCCCGCGTCGGTGCGGCCCGCCACGGTGAGCCTCGCCGAGTCGGTCCGCAAGATCCTGCTCAGCGCCGTCTCGAGGGTGCCCTGCACGGTTCGGCGGCCCGGTTGGTCGGCCCAGCCGCAGAAGTCGGTGCCGTCATACGCGACACCGAGGCGCAGCCGAACCGCTCCCTCGAGGGCTTCCAGGCTCGTCATCCGGCCATTGTCTCGTGCTGCGGCAGCTCTTCGGCCAGACGTCTGCATTTCCGCGTCTCGCCGAGACGTCTGTATTCCGAGTCAGCGGCAGGCGGACATGGAGTGAGGTCAGCCGATCTCTGAGACCCGCGCAGGCTTGTCGGTGTAGAAGGCGGCGGAGAGCCGGTCCTGCTCGAAGAGGTGCTTGAGTGCCTGCTCGACCTCCAGGCGTGACCGCCCACAGCGCTCGGCGACCTCCTCGCTGGTGACGCCTCCCTCACCCATGAGCTCTTTCGTCGCGGTGAAGACCTCCTCGTACCACGACTCCTCAGCGGCGTCTGACATACGGCTCTCCGTTCCCTGGACCGACTACTTGCCGTCGGCGTTCTTGTCTGCCTCGGCGCTCTCGTCGAACTCTCCCACCGTCTCCCCGCGGGGCTCCTGCTGAGCAGCGGCTTCTTGGGCCCCGACCTGCTCCGTCTCGGCCTCCAAGGCGCCTGAGTCAGGGGTCTCGTCCCCGGTCGCAGCGGCGTCGTCCCCGGCTGAGGACTCTGTAGCCTCACCCTCGCTGCTGTCTGTCACGTCGGCTACCTCAACCTCGGGGCCGTCTGCGACGTCGCCTGCGCTCTCGTCGGTCGCCGGCTCTGCAGGCGCCGATGCAGCATCGCGAGACTTGCCGGTGGCCGTAGCCGTCGATGACCTGGTCGAGCGCACCTTCGGCGTGAACTCCGCCTCGACCAGCTCGATCATGGCCATTGGTGCGTTGTCGCCCTTGCGCGGCCCAATCTTCGTGATGCGCGTGTAGCCTCCGGGCCGGTCGGCGTACCGGGGACCGAGCTCGGTGAACAACACGTGGACGACGGTCTTGTCGCGGATCACCGACATCACTTGCCGGCGGTTGTGGAGGTCACCGCGCTTGGCCTTCGTGATCAGCCGCTCCGCGTAGGGCCGCAGCACACGGGCCTTCGCCTCGGTGGTGGTGATCTTGCCGTGCTCGAACAGGTTCGTTGCGAGGTTGGCCAAGATGGCCTTCTGGTGGGATGGGCTTCCCCCGAGACGGGGACCCTTCTTCGGGGTTGGCATGTCTACTCCCTCTTCCGAGCCGTATCAGGTACTCGGACAGATCGGTGGGCGGTTGGTGCCGTTGTGGCCGGTTCAGTGTTGCCTGACCTTCGGTCGCGCCGGCGCCCTCGGGCCTTCGCTGCGCTCTTTGACGGCCCTTCGCTGCGCCATCGCCGCGCCCTCGGTCCGTGGACTAGGTCCGACCACAACGGCCCAATGCTGAGCAGGGAGGGCGGAGGCGGCGAGGACTCGCAGCGCCGTCAAAGGTCAAGCGAAGGCGCAAGAGCCTCGCCGCCGGACCGACCAAGGTCAAGCTATTCAGTTGTGCGTTCGTGCCCTCGGTCAGGGCGCCAAGTGCTGCGCAGGGAGGGCGGAGGCGGCGAGGACTCGCAGCGCCGTCGACGAAGCGAGGCCTGAGCCACGCCGCCACCGACCGGCCTCAAGCTGTTCCAGTTGAGGTGCAACGTCAGTACTGCTCGTCTTCGACGAAGCTGGCGTCGTCGTCGTCGTAGTTGTCGATGACAGAGCTGGGGTCGAACCCGGGCGCGCTGTCCTTGAGCGACAGCGCCATCTCGGCAAGCTTCGCCTTGACCTCGTCGATCGACTTCGAGCCGAAGTTGCGAATGTCGAGCAGGTCCTGCTCGCTGCGCGACAACAGTTCGCCGACGGTGTGGATCCCCTCGCGCTTGAGGCAGTTGTACGACCGGACGGTGAGGTTCAGGTCTTCCACCGGAAGGGCGAGATCGGCAGCCAGCTGCTCGTCGACGGGCGACGGGCCGATGTCGATGCCCTCCGCTTCGATGTTGAGCTCGCGAGCAAGGCCGAACAGCTCGACGAGGGTCTTACCAGCAGAGGCAAGAGCATCGCGCGGCTGCATCGAAGGCTTCGTCTCGACGTCGATGATCAGGCGGTCGAAGTCGGTGCGCTGCTCGACTCGGGTCGCCTCCACCTTGTACGTGACCTTGAGTACCGGCGAGTAGATCGAGTCGACGGGCATCCGGCCTATCTCGGCGTCGGCGCTCTTGTTCTGCACCGCCGAGACGTAGCCTCTGCCGCGCTCGACCACGAGCTCCATGTCGAGCTTGCCTTTGTCGTTCAAGGTGGCAAGAACCAGGTCGGGGTTGTGCACCTCGACACCTGCCGGCGGAGCGATGTCGACAGCGGTGACCTCCCCAGGGCCCTGCTTGCGCAGGTACATCGTGACCGGCTCGTCATGCTCGGACGAGACGACCAGCTGTTTGAGGTTCAAGATGACCTCGGTGACGTCCTCGCGGACACCGGCGATCGTGGAGAACTCGTGAAGCACGCCGTCGACGCGGATCGAGGTGACGGCTGCGCCGGGGATCGACGAGAGCAGGGTTCGGCGAATCGAGTTGCCGAGGGTGTAGCCGAAGCCCGGTTCGAGCGGTTCGATCGAGAAGCGGGAGCGGTGATCGGTCACTACTTCTTCGGACAGGGACGGACGCTGAGCAATGAGCACAGTGATTCTTCCTTCCTGCGCCCCCCGCTATGGGAGCACAGATGGGAGCGCAGATCTACGGTCGCGCGAGCGAGCGACGACGACTTACTTCTTCGAGTAGTACTCCACGATGAGCTGCTCCTGCACGGGGACGTCGATCTGCTGACGGACCGGCAGCTGGTGCACGAGCACTCGCATCTTGTTCGGGATGACCTCGAGCCACGCCGGGACGAGCCGTTCGCCATGGGTCTCCCGTGACACGATGAAGGGCGTCATCTCGACCGACTTCTCGCGTACGTCGACCACGTCGTGAGCCGACACCTGGTACGACGGGATGTCGACCTTGCGGCCGTTGACGAGGAAGTGGCCGTGGTTGACCAGCTGCCTCGCGTGGCGACGCGTGCGGGCGAAGCCGGCGCGGTAGACCACGTTGTCGAGGCGTGCCTCGAGCAGCTGCAGCAGGTTGTCACCGGTCTTGCCGGCCTGGCGGCTGGCTTCCTTGTAGTAGTTGCGGAACTGCTTCTCGAGCACGCCGTACGTGTAGCGCGCCTTCTGCTTCTCCAGGAGCTGGTTGCGGTACTCCGACTCACGGATTCGGCCACGTCCCGTGCTGGCCGGGCGGATAGGGACGGCGCTCGTAAGCCGCATCTCCACCGATGAGGTCGACCCCCAGGCGGCGCGACTTCTTCGTCATGGGTCCGGTGTAGCGGGCCATGGTAAATCAGTCTCCTAACGAAAAGGCTGAGAGTCAGACACGGGGCCGCTTGGGCGGGCGGCAACCGTTGTGAGGGATGGGGGTGACGTCCTGGATGGTGCCGACCTCGAGTCCGACCGCGCCGAGCGACCGGATCGCCGTCTCACGGCCAGAGCCCGGGCCTTGACGAAGACGTCGACCTTCTTCATGCCGTGCTCCATCGCGCGGCGCCCGGCTGCCTCGGCGGCCATCTGCGCGGCGTACGGAGTGGACTTGCGTGAGCCTTTGAAGCCGACGGTGCCGGCACTTGCCCACGAGATGACCGCCCCTGAGGGATCGGTGATCGTGATGATCGTGTTGTTGAACGTGCTCTTGATGTGGGCCTGGCCCGCAGCGACGTTCTTCTTCTCCTTGCGGCGCACCTTTTTGGCGCCGGCCTGACGACCCTTGGGAGGCATCTTCACGAACTCCTGGATACGAGGTGACTGGTGAGTCGACCGGGACGGGACAGGTCAGCGGGCACAGCCGAGCTGGGTCTCACTTGCCTGCCTTCTTCCTGCCGGCGACGGTGCGCTTGGGGCCTTTACGCGTCCGGGCGTTGGTCTTGGTGCGCTGCCCCCGAACGGGAGGCCCTGGCGGTGGCGGCGACCTTGGTAGCTGCCGATCTCCACCTTGCGGCGGATGTCTGCGGTGACTTCGCGGCGTAGGTCACCTTCGACCTGGAAGTTCGCTTCGATGTAGTCGCGAAGCTTGACCAGCTCCTCGTCACCGAGCTGGTGAACGCGCAGGTCAGGACTGACATCTGTCGCGTCGAGCAGCTCGTGCGCACGAGTCTTGCCGATTCCGAATATGTAGGTGAGTGCGACCTCGACGCGCTTGTCACGCGGCAGGTCCACACCGACGAGGCGTGCCATCAGGCGGATTACCTTTCCGTTGTCGAAGGTGTCTGGCGTGCCGCGCCCTGTCGGCCTCTCGGGAAAGGCTCTTCCCGAATCGGCAGGGCCCCGGCCTTCGGTCCGGGGCGACACCGTCATACCTCCTAGGAGCGGTGACGATGAGCGGTCACACTGGTGTGTTGCTGTTGAGGCGGACGCCGGCGGGCGCCGTCTCCGGTGGCTGCGTCAGCCCTGGCGCTGCTTGTGCCGCGGGTTCTCGCAGATCACCATGACCCGTCCGTTGCGACGGATCACCTTGCACTTGTCGCAGATCTTCTTGACGCTCGGGTTGACCTTCATCGAGCTCTCCATGTGGGTCACGCGCACGTTGCTGAGCGCCTGACGGGTTGACGGCTGGCTAGGGCTGCTACGCGTCCTACTTGTAGCGGTAGACGATGCGTCCGCGGGTGAGGTCGTACGGCGACAGCTCCACGACGACGCGATCCTCGGGAAGGATCCGGATGTAGTGCTGGCGCATCTTGCCACTGATGTGAGCGAGAACCTTGTGTCCGTTGTTGAGCTCGACCCTGAACATGGCGTTCGGTAGAGCTTCGACGACGGTGCCCTCGATCTCGATGACCCCTTCCTTCTTCGGCATATCCTCCGCAATCTGTAGCAGCTCGTCGAGTGGGATGGTGTGCTCCTCGCGGAGCGCTGGTCCGGGACCGCGACGCCATACCCGTCCCCGAAGGGGGCCGCCGGGCATCACGAAACGGACCCATAGTGGGCCGACGGACCAGTCTACGCGGACTACGGTGATAGGCGAAATCTCGCGCTTGCTGTCAGCTGAGGGCTATCCCGACGTACTTTGTCTCCAAGAACTCCTCTATGCCCACGGAGCCGCCCTCGCGGCCCAGCCCTGACTGCTTGACCCCTCCGAATGGGGCGGCCGGGTTGGAGACAACACCCTGGTTGAGACCTACCATGCCAGTCTCCAGCGCCTCGGCCACGCGCAGCGCGCGCCGCAGGTCGTTGGTGTAGACGAAGGCGACCAGACCGAACTCGGTGTCGTTGGCGGCCGCCACCGCCTCCGCCTCCGTGCTGAACGGCGTGAGCGGGGCAACAGGCCCGAAGATCTCCTCTCGGGCCATCTGGCTGTTTCGGGTACGCCGGTCAGCACGGTTGGTGGGTAGAAGTAGCCGCCGCCAGCCGGGGTCTCGCCGCCCGTCAGCACCTCGGCCCCTTGCTCGACGGCATCGGCGACGAGCTCGGCGACTTTTCGTCGAGCTGCCTCGTCGATGAGCGGTCCTACCTTCACATCTGGGTCCGTCCCGCGCCCGACCGGCATGGCTGCCATCTTCTTGGCGAGTTTCTCGCCGAACTCGTCGATGATCTCTCGGTGGACCAGTATCCGGTTCGCGGCGGTGCACGCCTCACCCATGTTTCGCATCTTCGCAGCGATCGCCCCGTCGACGGCCTCGTCGACGTCTGCATCCTCGAACACGAGAAACGGCGCGTTCCCGCCCAGCTCCATCGAGGTGCGCAGCACCTGCTCCGCGCTCTGCTCGAGCAAGATCTTGCCGACCTTGGTCGAGCCGGTGAAGGACAGCTTGCGCGCCAGCCCCGACCGGATCAGCGGCTCCATCACGTCGTTTGCCGCTGTCGTCGTAACGAGGTTGACGGCGCCATCAGGCAGCCCCGCCTCGGTCAGGATGCGCACGAAGGCGAGCATCGAGAGAGGTGTCTGCTCGGCCGGCTTGATGACGCTCGTACAGCCGGCCGCGATGGCCGGCCCGAGCTTGCGGGTACCCATCGCCAGCGGAAAGTTCCACGGCGTGATCAGCAGGCATGGGCCTACCGGCTGCTGCGTGACGAGGAACCTCGCGCCCCCGGCAGGAGCCACCTGGTAGCCTCCGCTGACTCGCACCGCCTCACCGGCGAAGTGGCGAAGGAACTCCGCGGCGTAGGTG
The DNA here is from genome assembly GCA_030447585.1 of Nocardioidaceae bacterium. GTDB lineage: Bacteria > Actinomycetota > Actinomycetes > Propionibacteriales > Nocardioidaceae > JACDHG01. The sequence goes on from JAUJOO010000013.1 coordinate 82,176, forward strand.
ATCTCGCCCTTCGCCTCGGCGACCGGCTTGCCCATCTCGAGCGTCATCAAGACCGCGAGCTCGTCGATGCGTTCGTGGATGAGCTCGAAGGCGCGCGTCAGGATGTCTGCGCGCTCCGCGGCGCGAGACCCGCGAACGCCGGTTGGGCGGCGACGGCGGCCTCCAGGGCAGCGCGACCGTCCACAGGCGTCGCATCAGCCGCGCAGAGCACCTCTCCCGTGGAGGGGTCTATGACGTCGAGCGTTGCGCCCTCTGCTGCGTCGACCCACCGTCCGGCGATGAAGAGCTGCTTCGGAACGTCGACGACGGCGTCCGACGGTGGCTGAGACTCGTAGCGGTCACGGCGCCTCCTTCGGGATGAGTCGTTGCACTCGCATTCGCCAGGCTGCGACGCCAAGCCAGCCGCCCGGCCCGACCATGGCCGTCTGCTGGGCTGTCCTCGCCCCGCCGGTGGCGCCCTCGGGCCTTCGCTTCGCTCACGGCCCTTCGGGTCACCACCGTCGACTCGTCGGCACCGCCCCAGGGAGGGAGGGTGACGGGACTCGCAGCGCCGTCAAGAGCGAAGCGAAGGCGCAGAGCCCGTCGCCCGCGCCCGACCCACCAGGGATGTCGGTCCTCGCCCAGGGAGGAGAGGGCGACGGGACTCGCAGGCGTCGTCGCCTGACAGAGAGGCGGAGGTGTCAGCTGGCGGCGCAGGCGACGCCGAGCTCGGCCAGCTTGGCGGCGCCACCGTCGAGGGCGGTGAGCACGAGAGCCCCGGTGGGTGTCAGCGTGAAGGAATGCTCGAAGTGTGCCGACCAGGAGCCGTCGGCAGTTACCACCGTCCACTCGTCCGCCAGCACCTCGGTCTCGGTAGTGCCGAGAGTGATCATCGGCTCGACCGCCAACGCGAGCCCCCGGACAAGCGCGGGACCTTTCCCGGCGCGGCCGTAGTTGGGCACGCTTGGCGGCAGGTGCATGGCGGAGCCGATGCCGTGCCCGACGTAGTCCTCGACGATGCCGTACCCGCCCTCGCCTCGGACGTAGGTCTCGATGGCATGAGAGATGTCAGTCACCCGGCCACCGAGTCGGGCGGCGGCCATTCCCCGCCACAGCGACTCCTCGCAAACACGCATGAGCTCCCCGAGCTCCGCTCCGACGTCTCCGACCGCAACGGTGATGGCCGCGTCACCATGCCAGCCGTCGACGATGGCGCCGCAGTCGATCGAGACCAGGTCGCCATCTCGGAGGGTGAGGTCGCCGGGGATCCCGTGGACCACCTGGTCGTTCACCGAGGTGCAGATGGTGGCCGGATAGCCGCGATATCCGAGGAAGTTGGGGGTGGCTCCCATCGACCGGATATGACGCTCCGCCACCTTGTCGAGCTCACCCGTTGTCACACCGGGCGCAACCGCCTCGCGCAGGACTTCCAGCGTCTCTGCCACGACAACGCCCGCGCGCCGCATCACGGCGATCTGCTCGGGCGTCTTGATCTCCAGCTTACGGTCGCGAAACATCGTCAGGATGGGGTGGACAGCTCGAGGGCGTCGATGGCCCGCTCGGTGATCTGCTCGACGCTGCCGTCGGCTGTGATGGAGCGCAACAGGTTCTTGTCGGTGTAGTAGCCGATCAGCGGCTCGGTCTGCTCGAAGTAGACCTCGAACCTACGGCGGATCGTCTCGGGGAGGTCGTCGTCGCGCTGGAAGAGCGCTCCCCCGCACTGGTCGCAGACTCCCTCTATGGCCGGAGGGTCGAACTCGACGTGCCAGACGTGCCCGCAGCTTCGACAGGTACGACGCCCGGACAGCCGTCGTATGACCTCCTCGTCGTCGACCTGGAGCTCGAGAACGACGTCGAGGCCAGTTCCGAGCTCGGCGAGCATCTGGCCGAGCGCCTCGGCCTGGGCCACCGTGCGCGGGAAGCCGTCGAGGAGAAATCCGTGCACGGCGTCGTCCTTGACGATGCGGTCTCGCACGATGCCGATGGTGACCTCGTCAGGGACGAGCTCACCGACGTCCATATAGCGCTTGGCTGCCTTGCCGAGCTGTGTCCGTTCGGCGATGTTTGCCCGGAAGATGTCGCCGGTGGAGATCGGCGGGATGTTGTAGTGCGCGGCGATGTACTTGGCCTGGGTCCCTTTTCCTGCGCCTGGTGCCCCCACCAACACAACGCGCATTACCGAAGGAACCCCTCATAGTGCCGCTGCTGAAGCTGGCTCTCGATCTGCTTCACGGTGTCCAGACCGACACCCACCATGATGAGCAAGGAGACACCACCGAAGGGGAAGTTCTGGTTGGCGTTGACGACGATCAGGGCGATGAGGGGAATCAGTGCGACAAGCCCCAGGTACATGGCGCCGGGGAAAGTGATGCGTGACAGCACGTAGGCGAGATAGTCCTCGGTCGGCTTGCCGGCGCGGATGCCTGGCACGAAGCCGCCGTACTTCTTCATGTTGTCGGCCACCTCGGTCGGGTTGAAAGTGATCGCGACGTAGAAGTACGTGAAGAACACGATCAACAAGAAGTAGGTGATCATGTAGTAAGGGTGGTCACCGTTCGTGAAGTGCCGGCCGATCCAGGCAGCCCAGTCAGCGGTCGGGTTGAACTGGGAGGTCAGCGCTGGCAGGTAGAGCAGGCTGCTGGCAAAGATCACCGGGATGACGCCGGCTTGGTTCACCTTGAGCGGGATGTAGGTCGACGTGCCGCCGAACATCTTGCGACCCACCATGCGCCGGGCGTACTGGACAGGGATTCGCCGTTGGGCCTGCTCGATGAAGATGACGGCCGCCATGATGACGAGTCCGATCGCTATCACCAGCGCGAACACGTCCCAGCCCCGCGCCTGCTTGATGCCCCACAGCGCACCGGGGAAGGACGACACCACGGAGGTGAAGATCAGGATCGACATGCCGTTGCCGATCCCACGCTCGGTGATCTGCTCCCCGAACCACATGATCATGGCTGTGCCCGCGGTCATGGTGATGACCATGATGACCATGGTGGACAGCCGGTCGTTGATCAGCAAAGACCCCTGGTTCCCAGCTCCCTGGAAGATCTGGCCCGTGCGGGCCAGCGCCACGATGCCGGTGGACTGCAGGATGGCAAGTCCAAGCGTGAGATAGCGGGTGTACTGCGTGATCTTCGCCGTACCGGCCTGACCCTCCTTCTTGAGGGTCTCCAGGCGGGGGATGACGACGGTGAGCAGCTGCAGGATGATGCTGGCCGTGATGTAGGGCATGATGCCCAGCGCGAAGATCGTCAGTTGAAGGAGCGCGCCGCCGGAGAACAGGTTGATCAGGCCGTAGAGTCCTTGGTCGCCGACTCCGGCGAGACCCTTCTGCACCTTGACGTAGTCCACCCCTGGTGAGGGGATCGAGGAACCCAGCCGGAACAAAACCACGATCATCAGCACGAACAGCAGCTTGCGCCGCAGGTCCGGTGTCCGGAACGCGTTGACGAAGGCGCTTAGCACCAGGTCCTCCCAGTGATCCCCATGACCGGGGGATCCATCCGCTTCAGCTTCGAGCAGCGCGTCCTCGAGTGGCCGCGCCCCTCCGGACAATAACAGTCAAACTCAAACGCCAAGGTAGGCGCCCGAACTTGTGATGCCGGTGAGATATGCGCCGACGTACGGCGCCATCACCGGCTGCACGACCGCAGCGACGCTGTCATCAGGCACCCTCGACCCAGATCACAGCTGCGTGGTGGTCCCGCCTGAAGCGGCGATCTTTTCCCGCGCCGACGCCGAGAAGGCATGGGCGGTGACGTTCAGCGCGACGGTGGCCTCGCCACCTCCCAGCACCTTGACCGGCGCGTTGTCGCGCACGGCCCCCTTCGACGCAAGGTCGGCAGGGGTGACGTCGCCACCGTCGGGGAACAGCTCGCTCAACCGGTCGAGGTTGACGACCTGGAACTCGACGCGGAAGGGACTCTTGAATCCCTTGAGCTTCGGAAGCCGCATGTGGAACGGCATCTGTCCGCCCTCGAAACCGGCTGACACCTGGTTGCGCGCCTTGGTGCCCTTGGTGCCTCGACCAGCGGTCTTGCCCTTGCTGCCCTCACCGCGACCCACGCGAGTCTTGGCGGTCTTGGCGCCCGGGGCAGGGCGCAGATGGTGGAGTTTGAGAGTCATGTCAGTCAACTTCCTCGACTGCGATGAGATGCGGAATCGTTGCCACCATGCCGCGGATCTCTGGGCGGTCTTCCTTGACGACGATGTCGCCGATGCGCTTGAGGCCGAGGCTGCGCAGGGTCTCTCGCTGGTTCTTCTTACGACCGATCGGTGACCGCGTCTGCTGCACCTTGAGGCGGCCCATCACTCAGTCACCTCCGCCCGTGCCTTCAGCAGGGCCGCGGGCGTGACCTGCTCGACCGTGAGACCGCGCTGGGCGGCCACCGACTCGGGCGTTCGGAGCATCCGCAACGCCGCCACGGTGGCCCCGACGATGTTGAGAGCGTTGGAGGAACCGAGCGACTTGCTCAAGACGTCATGGATACCCGCACATTCCAGCACCGCTCGAACCGGACCGCCCGCGATGACACCTGTACCAGGAGCCGCCGGGCGAAGCAGTACGACGCCGGCGGACTTCTCAGCCTGGACCGGATGCGGAATGGTGCCCTGGATCCGGGGAACCCTGAACATCGACTTCTTGGCCTCCTCAACGCCCTTGGCGATGGCGGCCGGGAACTCCTTTGCCTTGCCGTAGCCCACACCGACGTTGCCGTCGCCGTCACCGACGACGACAAGGGCGGTGAAGCTGAAGCGCCGACCACCCTTCACGACCTTCGCGACACGGTTCGTCGCCACGACGCGCTCGATGTAGGCGGTCTTCTCCGCTGCCGAGCCGCGACGGTCGTCGCGTCCTCGACGGTCGGAACCGGCACCGCCAGTACGGCGCTGGGGTCCGCTCATTCGAACTACCTTCTCTCTGTTACGTCAGTCGAGCCAGATCAGAAGGCCAAGCCGCCCGCACGGGCGCCCTCGGCCAGGGCGGCAATGCGCCCGTGGTACTTGTTGCCGGCGCGGTCGAACACGACCGAGTCGATGCCCGCTGCCTTCGCACGTTCGGCGACGAGCTCGCCGACCTTCTTGGCCTTCGCCGTCTTGTCCGCCTCGAGCGTGCGCAGGTCGGGCTCCATGCTGCTTGCCGAGGCCAGCGTCTTGCCGGCCAGGTCGTCGACCACTTGGACGAAGACATGCCGGCTCGACCGCGACACGATGAGGCGCGGACGTTGCTCGGAGCCGTGAACTTTCTTGCGGCCACGAACCTGACGACGTGCACGCGATGCCGTCTTAGCCGCGGTGTGCTTGCCTGCCTTGAGCGCGATCGCCATCACTTACCAGCCTTTCCGACCTTGCGGCGGATCTGCTCGCCGGCATAACGAATGCCCTTGCCCTTGTACGGCTCAGGTCTGCGAAGCTTGCGGATGTTGGCTGCGACCTCGCCTACCGCCTGCTTGTCTATGCCCCTGACCGCCAGTCTCGTCGGACCCTCGACGGTGAAGGTGATGCCTTCCGGGGCGTTGACCGTGATCGAGTGGCTGTAGCCGAGAGAGAACTCCAGCGTTGTCGGACCCTTCGGCACAACCCGGTAACCGACGCCGACGATCTCGAGCCTCTTCTCGTAGCCGTCGGTGACACCGGTCACCATGTTGGCGACCAGAGTGCGCGAGAGGCCATGCAGCGCCTTGCTCTGGCGCTCGTCGTTGGGGCGCTTGAGCTCCAGCCTGCCGTCGTCAGCCCTGGCGACCTCGATCGGTTCACGCACCGTGTGCGAGAGCGTCCCCTTGGGGCCCTTGACCGTGACGAGTTGGCCGTCAATGGCTACGTCGACCCCCGACGGGACCGGGATGGGAAGCTTGCCAATACGTGACATGAGTCGTCCTCCTTCGGTCTGTCCGGCTACCAGACGTAGGCGAGGACTTCCCCACCCACGCCCTTCTGCTTGGCCTGGCGGTCGGTCAGCAGACCGGTGGACGTGGAGATGATCGCGACACCGAGGCCACCGAGCACCTTGGGAAGAGCCGTGGACTTCGCGTAGACCCGCAATCCGGGCTTGCTGATGCGGCGGACGCCGGCGATGGAGCGCTCGCGGTTCGGACCGTACTTGAGGTCGATGACGAGCGTCCGGCCGACGACACCTGTGTCAGCAGGCTCGTCGAGTCTCCAGGAGCCGATGTAGCCCTCCTGCTGGAGGATTTCCGCCACGCCTGACTTCAGCTTGCTGTAAGGCATGCTGACCGTGTCGTGGTGCGCCTGGTTGGCGTTGCGCAGACGCGTGAGCATGTCTGCGATTGGGTCTGTCATCGTCATGGCCGGTGGCCTCTTCCTGCTGCGGTTTCGGAGCTTCCGACCTTCAGCTGTTCGTTTTCGGTGGTCTCGTTTACCAGCTGCTCTTGGTGATGCCCGGCAGTTCGCCGCGGTGAGCCATCTCCCGCAGGCAGATGCGGCAGAGGCCGAACTTGCGGTAGACGGACTTCGGCCGACCACACCGCTGGCAGCGGGTGTAGCCGCGAACCTTGAACTTCGGCTTGCGTGCTGCTTTGACGACAAGGGATGTCTTGGCCATCAGTTCTCCTTACTCTGCATACTCATCGCTCCGCACTCTGCATACTCATCGCTCCGCACTCTGCATACTCATCGCTCCGCGAAGGGGAAGCCGAGGTGCTTGAGGAGCGAGCGCCCCTCTTCGTTGTTGGTCGCGCTCGTCACGATCGTGATGTCCATACCCCGCTGGCGATCGACCTTGTCAGGATCGATCTCGTGAAACATGACCTGTTCGGTCAGGCCGAAGGTGTAGTTGCCCTGCCCGTCGAACTGCCTCGGCGACAGGCCCCGGAAGTCCCGGATCCGTGGTAGGGCGAGAGTGAGCAGCCGGTCCAGGAACTCCCACATGCGGTCCCCGCGAAGTGTCACGTGGGCACCGATCGGCATACCCTCGCGCAGCTTGAACTGCGCAATGGACTTGCGGGCCCTCGTCACCTGTGGTTTCTGCCCGGTGATGATGGTCAGGTCCTTGACGGCACCCTCGATCAGCTTGGAGTCGCGGGCTGCCTCACCCACACCCATGTTGACTACGATCTTCGTCAGGCCGGGCACCTGCATGACGTTGGAGTAGCCGAACTCGTCGCTGAGCGCCGGCAGGATCTCCTCGCGGTACCTGGTCTTGAAGCGGGGTGGCTCGCTTCGGGGCCGAACTGCCGCCGCCGTCGACTCGGTTTCAGTCGTTGTCATGGTCAGACCTCCTCACCGTTCCTGGTGGCCACTCGCACGCTGCGGTGCGCGGTGTACTTCGAACCGTCGGGACGGGTCTTCTGCACCTCGACCCGCTTGGCACCGACCCTGGTGGGGACCTTCTTGCCCTTGACCTCTGTCAGCAGCATCACGTTGGAGACGTGGATCGGCGCCTCCTGCGTGATGATGCCGCCGGTGGTACCGGCGCGCCCGCCTTGGTTGACGAGCTTGGTGTGCCGCTTGACGCGGTTGACACCTTCGACGATCACGCGCTTGTGCTCGGACAACACGGCGATCACCTTGCCCTCGGCGCCCTTGTCCTTACCGGCGATGATGCGAACAACGTCGCCCTTCTTGATGGTCATGGTGCGAGCCATGTCTACAGCACCTCCGGAGCGAGAGAGATGATCCTCATGAACTTCTTGTCGCGCAGCTCACGACCCACCGGGCCGAAGATGCGGGTGCCGCGGGGCTCGCCGTCCTGACGCAGGATCACCGCCGCGTTCTCGTCGAACCGGATGTAGGAGCCGTCGGGGCGGCGACGCTCCTTGACGGTGCGCACGATGACTGCCTTGACGACCTCGCCCTTCTTGACGTTGCCGCCAGGGATGGCGTCCTTGACCGTGGCGACGATGACGTCGCCTATGCCGGCGTAGCGCCGCCCGGAGCCGCCAAGCACCCGGATGCACAAGATCTGCTTGGCACCGGTGTTGTCGGCGACCTTGAGTCGCGACTCCTGCTGGATCATCTTTCTCTCCTCGTGACGTGCACTACTTCGCCTTCTCCAGAATCTCGAGCACACGCCACCGCTTGGTTGCCGACAGCGGGCGGGTCTCCATGATGAGAACCCGGTCACCGATACCGCACTCGTTGGCCTCGTCGTGCGCCTTCAGCTTGCTGGTACGCCGAAGCACCTTGCCGTAGAGGGCGTGCTTGACGCGGTCCTCCACGGAGACGACCACTGTCTTGTCCATCTTGTCGCTCAACACGAAGCCCTCGCGGACCTTGCGCCGGTTGCGCTCCGGGCCGGCTGTCTCGGTCACATCGCTGCCTTCACTCATGCTGCACCCTCACCATCGGTCGTGATCTGGGCGGTTATGCCCAGCTCGCGCTCACGCAAGATCGTGTAGATCCGCGCGATGTCGCGTCGTACGGCGCGCAGGCGTCCGTGTGACTCCAGCTGGCCGGTGGCCGCCTGGAAACGAAGGTTGAACAGCTCTTCCTTCGCCTCGCGCAGCTTCTCCTCGAGAGAGTCTTCGTCGAGGTGGCGCATCTCTGCTGCCTTCGCCGACGTCACAGGAAGTCACCGCCTTCACGGCTGATGAAGCGGCACTTCATAGGAAGCTTGTGCATGGCCCGGTCAAGGGCCTCGTGGGCGATTGACTCGGGAACGCCGGAGAGCTCGAACATGACACGTCCTGGCTTGACGTTGGCGATCCACCACTCCGGAGAACCCTTGCCGGACCCCATCCGGGTTTCCGCTGGTTTCTTGGTGAGCGGACGGTCCGGGTAGATGTTGATCCAGACCTTTCCCCCACGCTTGATGTGACGGGTCATCGCGATACGGGCGGACTCGATCTGGCGGTTGGTGACGTAGGAGCCCTCCATCGCCTGGATGCCGAAGTCTCCGAAAGCGAGCTTGGTGCCGCCCTTGGCCATCCCGGTGCGCTTGGGGTGATGCTGTTTGCGGTGCTTGACCCGACGGGGGATCAACATGCGTCAGCCCTCCTGTCCTGTGGTCTCGGCTGGAGCTATCGCGACGGCGGTGTCGCCGCCGACGGGTGCCTCGGTCACGGCCGGAGCGCCGCTGGAGGCGCGGTCGGTCGGCTCGGGGCGGTCACCGCGGCGACCCCGTGTCGTGGGGCGGTTGCGGTTGCCGACCTGGGCGAGCTGGGCCGCCTGAGCCTCACGCTCGGCCCGCGAGCCGGCGACTTCGCCCTTGAAGATCCACACCTTGACGCCGATGCGCCCGAACGTGGTCTTGGCCTCGTAGAACCCGTAGTCGACGTCGGCGCGCAACGTGTGCAAGGGCACGCGGCCTTCGCGGTAGAAGTCCGAACGCGACATCTCGGCGCCGCCGAGGCGACCCGAGCACTGGATCCGGATGCCCTTCGCTCCGGACCGCATCGCGGTCTGCATCGCCTTGCGCATCGCGCGTCGGTAGGCCACCCGACTGGACAGCTGCTCGGCGACCCCCTGCGCGACGAGCTGGGCGTCGATCTCGGGGTTGAGCACCTCACGGATGTTGAGCTTGACCTGCTTGCCGGTGAGTTTCTCCAGGTTCTCGCGGATGCGGTCCGCTTCAGCGCCGCGGCGGCCGATCACGATTCCCGGACGGGCAGTGTAAATGGTCACCGACACGCGGTCTCTGGTGCGCTCGATCTCGACCCGGCTGATCCCTGCCCTGTCCATTCCCTTGGTCAGCAGCTTGCGGATGGCCACGTCCTCGCCGACGTAGGACTTGTACAGCTTGTCGGCGAACCAACGGCTCTTGTGGTCCGTCGAGATACCGAGGCGGAAGCCGTGCGGGTTTACTTTCTGGCCCATCAGCGGCCACCTCCAGTAGTTCCGTCGTCGACGATGTCAGCGGGCTGCACGACGAGCGTGATGTGGCTGGTGCGCTTGAGAATGCGAGTCGCCCGACCCTGCGCTCGCGGTCGGAACCGCTTCAAGGTCGGGCCCTCGTCGACACGGGCCTTCGTCACCTTCAGAGTGTCGCGCTCGAGATCCTCCGTGGTTGTCGCGTTCGCGACGGCGCTCTCGAGGATCTTGTACACGGTCTCGGCCGCTGCCTGGGGCGCAAACCGCAAGGCGGCCAGCGCGTCGTCGACCTGCATGCCGCGCACCATGTCAACGACACGGCGAGCCTTCAGCGGGGTCACGCGGACGAATCGTGCAACGGCGAACGCGCCTGGCTGGTCACCCAGCAGGCTCTCGCGGCGGGCGCTGACACGCCTGCGCTCGGTAACGCTCATCTCTTAGTCAACTCTCTTCACAGATCCGGTCCTGCTGTCGTCGGCACCGTGGTCAACGCCGACGGCTCTTACGGTCGTCCTTCTCATGTCCGCGGAAGGTGCGCGTCGGGGCGAACTCACCCAGCTTGTGCCCGACCATCGAGTCGGTGACAAACACCGGGACGTGCTTACGCCCGTCGTGGACGGCAATCGTGTGACCGATCATGGCCGGCACGATCATCGAGCGGCGCGACCATGTCTTGATGACGTTCTTGGTCCCCTTGTCGTTCTGCACGTCCACCTTCTTCTGCAGGTGGTCGTCGACGAACGGGCCCTTCTTCAGGCTGCGTGGCATGTCTTAGGCCCTTCTCAGCGCTTGCCGGATCTACGGCGACGGACGATCAGCTGGTCACTGGCTTTGCGCTTGCGCGTCCGGCCTTCCTTCTGGCCCCAGGGTGAGACCGGATGACGGCCGCCCGAGGTCTTCCCCTCGCCGCCACCGTGCGGGTGGTCGACGGGGTTCATGGCCACCCCGCGAACGCTGGGGCGCTTGCCCTTCCAGCGCATCCGACCGGCCTTGCCCCAGTTGATGTTCGACTGCTCGGCGTTGCCGACCGATCCGATCGTGGCGCGGCACCGCACGTCGACGTAGCGCATCTCGCCGGAAGGCATCCGTAGCTGAGCGCGACCTCCCTCGCGGGCGACGAGTTGCACCGAGACGCCGGCGGAACGACCGATCTTGGCGCCGCCGCCCGGACGCAGCTCGATCGCATGCACCGTCGTACCGACCGGGATGTTGCGCAGAGGCAGGTTGTTACCGGGCTTGATGTCCGCGCGCGCACCGTTCTCCACCTGCATGTCCTGCTTGAGACCGTGCGGCGCGATGATGTAGCGCTTCTCACCGTCGGCGTAGTGAAGCAAGGCGATCCGGGCAGTGCGGTTGGGGTCGTACTCGATGTGAGCGACCTTGGCCGGTACGCCGTCCTTGTCGTAGCGGCGGAAGTCGATGATGCGGTAAGCGCGCTTGTGGCCGCCGCCTTGGTGGCGGGTCGTGATCCGGCCCTGGTTGTTGCGGCCGCCCTTCTTCGGCAGGGGCGTGACCAGCGTCTTTTCCGGTGTCGAGCGCGTGACCTCGACGAAGTCGGCGACACTCGAACCGCGGCGGCCCGGCGTTGTGGGCTTGTACTTGCGGATACCCATGAGCTCTCAGTCCTCGTCTCCAGCCCGGTCAGGAGACCGGACCTCCGAAGATGTCTATGCGCTGTCCGTCGGCGACGCTCACGATGGCGCGCTTGGTGTCGGGCCGGCTGCCGTAACCGAATCGGGTGCGACGACGCTTGCCTGGACGGTTGATCGTGTTGACGCTCGTCACCTTGACGTTGAACACCTTCTCCACCGCGATCTTGATCTCGGTCTTGTTGGAGTCCGGGTGCACCAAGAAGGTGTACTTGTTCTGGTCCAGCAGGGCGTACGACTTCTCACTCACCACGGGGGAGAGGAGGACGTCGCGATGGTCCTTGTAGAGGTTGCTCACTTGCCGTCCTCCTCATCTGCACTGGTGCCCTTGTCCTCGTTGGCCTCGAGGGAAGCCTGGGACCCAGCCTCGACGAAACCCGCCTTCTCCGCGTCCTGCGGAGTCGAGAACCACACCTCGGCCTCGGTCTGCTCGTACCAACGCCCGTCCGGCTGGTGGTACTTCATCGAGTTCTTGTTTCCCTTGATGGCGAACCCCTCGGGCGCTTCACCGCTATCCAGCGGCTCCGCCGAGCCGGCCCCGTAGGGGCCTGCCTCCGACGCAGCCGTGTCGGCGGATCTCTCGAGGCTGGCCGTGGCCGGGGCCGCAGCGGCGACGACCTCGACAGAGCCTGTGGTCGATCCGCCAGAGACGAACGCGTCGTACGCCGCCTTCGTGAAGACGACGTCATCGCTCAGCAGCACGTCGTAGGTGTTGAGCTGGTCGACAGTCAGCGTGTGAACGGCCTGGGCGTTGCGCAGGCTCAGCCGGGCGAGGTCGTCGCCACGGTCCACAACCACCAGCACACGGGGACGTTCCGTCAGCTTGGCGAGCAGGCGGAGCGCAGCCTTGGTGGACGGCGAGTCGCCGCTGACGATCCCTTCGACGACATGGACGCGGCCGTCGCGCGCACGGTCGGAGAGGGCTCCGCGCAGAGCAGCGACCTTCATCTTCTTCGGAGTTCGCTGAGCGTAGTCACGCGGGGTCGGTCCGTGAACGACGCCACCGCCGGCGAACTGAGGAGCGCGGATCGAGCCTTGGCGGGCTCGCCCGGTGCCTTTCTGCCGATAAGGCTTCCGGCCGCCGCCGGCCACTTCGGCCCTGGTCTTCGTGTCATGTGTGCCTTGTCGCGCGGCCGCCAGCTGAGCGACGACGACCTGGTGGATCAGCGGGATGTTGACCTGGGTGTCGAAGAGATCGGCGGGCAGGTCGACGGTGCCGGACTTGACGCCCTCGGTGTCAAGGACGTCGATGGTGGTGCTTTGTGGCATCTGTTCGCTCGCAAGCTCGCTCACCTGTCGTCTCCCTTCGCCTTGGCTGCACTTCGGACCAGGACGAGGGTGCCGCGCGGGCCCGGAATGGCACCCCGGACCAGGATGAGCCCCTTGTCGGCGTCAACAGCATGCACTGTGACGTTTTGGATGGTGACGGTCTCGTTGCCCATCCGCCCGGGCATCTTCTGACCGGCAAAGACCCGGCCCGGGGTGGACGCGCCGCCGATGGAGCCGGGCTTGCGGTGGTTGCGGTGCGAGCCGTGCGAGGCGCTCACACCGGAGAAGCCGTGCCGCTTCATGACACCGGCAAAACCCTTGCCCTTGCTCGTGCCGGTGACGTCGACCTTCTCGCCGGCGGAGAAGACGTCCGCTCCGACCGACTGGCCGAGGCTGTACTCAGCGGCATCCGCCGTACGGATCTCGACGACGTGTCGGCGCGGGGTGACTCCGGCCCTTTCGAAGTGACCAGCCATCGGCTTGGTCACCTTCGTCGCTTTCACCTCGCCGAAGCCGAGCTGGACAGCGGTGTAGCCGTCGGTGTCGGCTGAACGGACCTGTGTCACGACGTTCGACCCAGCCTCGATGACCGTGACGGGGACCACCCGGTTGTTCTCGTCCCAGACCTGAGTCATGCCGAGCTTGGTGCCTAGCAGACCGCGGACGTTACGCAGTTGGCTCATTGGTTCGTACCCCTCAGAGCTTGATCTCGATGTCAACGCCTGCCGGCAGTTCCAGCCGCATGAGCGAGTCCACCGTCTTCGGGGTCGGGTCGATGATGTCGATGAGGCGCTTGTGGGTACGCATCTCGAAGTGCTCGCGGCTGTCCTTGTACTTGTGCGGTGAGCGGATGACGACGAACACGTTCTTCTCGGTAGGAAGCGGCACCGGGCCCGCGACCTTGGCACCAGTACGCGTCACCGTGTCGACGATCTTGCGCGCCGACGAGTCGATGACCTCATGGTCGTAGGCCTTGAGCCTGATGCGGATCTTTTGTCCCGCCATGCTCTCGCTTCGTCCTTCTACTCGTACGCCGGATGTCTGGCTGGAACTCCGGAGGAGATCCAGACCGTGCCCGACCCACGCGGTCGGGTGTGTCGCGCTTTGGGCACAAGCCACACCGGGTGGGATCGGCCGTTGTTCTTGGGGAGTTGGAGGATCGGAACTCCCTGTCGAGTCCGACCTCGGCGGCGACTCCGGTCCGGCGCACCCGACCTCCTCACGCATGTGAGTGGCGCATGATGCGCCCCGGCGACCCCGCCTGGGCAACCCCGACAGTCTGCCAGATCGCGGCGCCTGCGCCAAATCGCTTCCAGCGCGGTAGTGGGTCAGTTGTGCTCGTCTGTCGCATCGCTCACGATGGACGCGACCAGCTCATTGATGTCGCGGGGCGCTTACGTGACCGCTCAGGCATGGCACCCTTGCCTAACCCCCTGCAAAGCTTCATGGTCTCGCGCAGGAACGGCTGGCCAAAGCGCGCAACTATTGGCTGGGGACGACGCACCCGGATGGGCGGCCACACGTAACCCCTGTTTGGGGGGTCTGGTTAGACGACCGCCTCTACTTCGACGGGATGCCGACGACCCGGTGGGCGCGCAACCTCGCGCAGAATCCTCACGCGGCGGTCCACTTGGAGAGCGCGGAGCAGGTGGTGATTGTTGACGGCGTGGTCGAGGACGGCGAGACGGACGAGGCTTTGGGACAACGGATCGTCGAGGCGTGGAATGCCAAGTACGGACGACTGGCCCTCTGACCCCACCAGTGATGGACTGTTCTGGCTCGTGCCGCGCACAGCTCGCGGATGGGGCACGTCGTCGCTGGTTGACGGCACCGCGTGGGACTTTCGCCGGTGTTGACATGGTGTCGTTATGACATCATAGTGGTGTCATGGGCTCGACATCGCCCGCTCCGGCCGGCCGAGCTGACCAACCCTCTCCTCGAGGCTGTGCCGTCATCGAAGCGGTGAACCTGCGGCGTACCTATCGCAAGAGAGAGGGTTGGAGGCGGTCGAGAGAGCAGGTGGAGGCGGTCCGCGGGATCAGTTTCGCCGTAGGGCGCGGCACCATCTTCGGGATCCTCGGGCCGAACGGCGCCGGCAAGACGACGACAATCAAGATGCTCTCTACTCTCCTCATCCCCACGTCCGGAACCGCTGAAGTGGACGGCTTCGACGTCGTGCGCGACGAGGTGCACGTCCGACGGCGACTCGGTGTCTTGTTCGGCGGCGACAAGGGGCTCTACAACCAGTTGTCCGGGCGGGAGAACTTGCGCTACTTCGGGCGTCTGTACGGCATGCCGGGTGACCTCATCGATCGGCGAACGCACGAGCTTCTTGACCAGGTGGGGCTCACCACTCGGGCCAAGGAACGCGTCGAGAGCTACTCGCGTGGGATGAAACAGCGTCTCCACATCGCCAAGACGCTCATCCACCGCCCTCCGGTCGTGATCCTCGACGAGCCGACGATCGGTCTGGACCCTGCCGCTGCCATCGAGGTGCGGTCTCTCATCGCCGACCTCAGCCCAGAGCACACCGTCATGCTCTCGACACATGACATGCACGAGGCGGATGCTCTCTGCACTGAGCTGGCAATCATCGACCGAGGCCTGATCGTGGCCGCGGGAACGCCGGGCGAGCTCAAGGCCGCGGCACCAGTCGACCGTCAGGTTCTCATCGAGGTGGTTGGGCCCCTCGTCGGCGCCTCTGCGCTGCTCAATGAGCTGGCCGGCCTCTCCTCAGTCCTCGACATCTCCCACGAAGTTGGCGCCTGCGACGCGCTCACGTTGCGCTGCATCGACAGCACCGCCGCCTTGGACCAAGGGTTGGCGGTGCTGCGCCGGTCCGGCGCTTCCGTGCGCGCCATCGAGGTTCGCGATCCGACGCTGGAAGATGCCTTCCTCGGGGCCACCGGGCGCGCATTCGAGCCGCCGGCGAGCGGTGCTGGTGAGGACCCGAGGTGAGCGTCGCCCGGTCATCAGTCACTGTCAAGACGCCGTCGAGACCGGGGCCCGGGCAGGCGAGGGTGGTGGTGGCCACCGCCCGCGTCTTCTTGCTGCGCTTCGCTTCCAACCCGATCATGGTCATTCGCGGGCCGTTGGGTCCCTTTCTCGTGCTGCTCACGTTCCACCTGGCGTACGACGTGTCGGGCCAGGAGCAGGTGGCCGGTCTCGATGCCACGGGGTTCCTGGTCGTCGGCATGCTCGGAACGCTCGTATGGTCCTCCACCGTCTGGGGCGCCGGAAACGCCCTACAGGCCGAGATCTACCAGGGGACGATCAGCGCCGTGGTAGCTGCACCACAGCGTCTCTCGTCGGTGATCCTGGGTTACGGCGTCGGCAGCATGCTGTTCAACCTGCCCGCTCTCGCTGTAAGCATCGTGACCGGGTTCCTGCTGGGGGCGGACTTCCGGATCGAGCACCCGGCGGCAGCGCTGCTTGCTCTGCTGTGCCTCTATGCGTGCTGTCTTTGCATCGGGATCGGTTTCGGCGGCTTGTTCCTGCTGTCCCGCCAGTCGAACGCGCTCTCCAACTTCCTCCAGGGGCCCGTCTACCTGCTCGCCGGGTTCTTCGTTCCGCGGTCGGCTCTGCCCGACTGGCTGCATCTGGTCTCCGACGTGCTGCCCATCTCCCACGCAGTCGACGCCCTGCACAAGACGGTTCTGTCGGGCGCCTCCGTCGGACAGATCTGGCCACAGCTTGGAGCCACCGCCCTCACCAGCCTGATCTTCCTGGCCGGGGGAATGGCGGGGCTGCGCCGCCTCGACGATGTCGTGCGCCGCCGAGGCACGTTGGACCTGCTGTGAGTACGACGACGAGAAGCGGGTCTTCGGGGAGCGCCCATGACACGACGTCGGACGGCGGGAGCAGCCGACTGGGGACGGTCGCCTGCCTACGGCTGGTAGGAGCCGTGGCGCAGTCGGCAGCCAGGCAACGTATCCGGACCTCCGGAATCTTCTTCTACGCGTTGGTATGGATGGCCGCTCCCCTCTTCGGCGCTTTGACCGTCGTCTTCATCTACAGAGCCTCGCCCGACCTCCGGGACTACGCGATCGTCGCAGGCGCTGGCCTGTCACTGCTGTTCGGTATGCAGTACAACGCCGGCGAGGTTCTCGACGAGGAACGCCGGCGGGGCAGCCTCGGTAATCTCTTCGCCTCACCGGGGCCTCGGTACGTGTGGCTCGCCGGATTCCAGCTCTTCGCCGTGGGCGAGTCCTTGGTGGCAGCGGCGTTGACGGTCGGTGTCTGCGCCGCCGCCTTCGGACTCAGCGTCTCGATGAATGTGCTGAGCGTCCTCGTCGTCATCGTCCTGCTGCTCTCCTGCATGTGGGGGTTCAGCATGCTGGTGGGCTCGATCGGCCTCGCGCTGCGCGACGCCAACCAGCTGTCCAACCTGCTCTTCCCTGTCACCACCTTGTTGGCCGGCACCATGTACCCCATCGCCTTGATGCCCGACTGGATCCAGGTGCCTGCCCGCTGCCTGCCTTTCGGCTACGCGATGCAGGCTCTCGTCCACGCAGTCGTCAACGACGCGTCTCCTCAGGAGCTCCAAGGTGAGCTGCTGCCGCTGACTGCCTTCGCCGTCGTCCTGCCGGTGCTCGGCATCGCTGCCTTTCACGCCGTCGAACGCTACGTCCGGCAACTCGGTGCCTTGGAGCTCATCTGACTCGAACGGCGCAAGACGGTCGGGACGGGTCGCGGGTCAGGGCGTGTCCCGGATTCAACCACGGGTAGTGCGCCGGTCGCAGCTATTGGCGGCGCTTCCACTCACCACGGCCGAACATGCGCCGCAGACGATCCCCCAAGGAGTTTCCGACGTCGGCATGAGCGTCGACGCCGTACGTCGGCGCCGCATCCGGCTCCGGCAGCGCGCGTGCCTCTTCGACGGTGATTTTGCACCGCACGTACGCCGTCGTGATGATCTCGACGGCGTCGGCATCGACGAACCGGGAGCCCTGCTCTGTCTGGACCACGATCCCGTCGAAGACGTCGAGGTCAGGGACATCGAGCACCGTCTCCACGGTGCCGATGTCAGTGCCGTCACTGGCCTGGACGGGCGTCCCGGTGGCCAGGCCGGTGTAGGCGATGGGCGTCGGTTCCTGGTTCATGTGGCCCACGCTACGCCAGCGCCGCTGGCGCTGTTGACTCGTGGGGTCAAGAGGAAGGACCGTGGAAAAAAGGCCCCAGCCGGACTCTCGTCCGGCTGGGGCCTGTTGGCTGCGATGACCTCAGTAGGTCGAGCCAGTGGAACGGGCCTACTTGGTGATCTTGGTGACGCGACCGGCTCCGACGGTGCGGCCCCCTTCGCGGATGGCGAAGCGGAGGCCCTCCTCCATGGCGATGGGCTGGATCAGCTCGACGGACATCTCTGTGTTGTCGCCAGGCATGACCATCTCGGTGCCCTCCGGCAGGGTCACCACGCCCGTCACATCGGTCGTGCGGAAGTAGAACTGAGGACGGTAGTTGTTGAAGAACGGCGTGTGACGGCCACCCTCCTCCTTCGACAAGATGTACACGTTCGCGTCGAAGTTGGTGTGCGGCGTCGTCGTGCCAGGCTTGATCACGACCATGCCGCGCTCCACGTCCTCGCGCTTGGTGCCACGCAACAGCAAGCCGACGTTCTCACCCGCACGACCTTCGTCAAGAATCTTGCGGAACATCTCCACGGCGGTGACCGTGGTGGTCTGCTTCTTGTCGCGGATGCCGATGATGTCGACCGTCTCGTTGATCTTCACGACGCCGCGCTCGATTCGGCCGGTGATGACGGTTCCACGACCGGTGATCGTGAAGACGTCCTCGACGGGCATGAGGAACGGCCTCTCGGTGTCGCGCTC
>JAUJOO010000002.1:0-2236 GCA_030447585.1 Nocardioidaceae bacterium
CCGCCGAGAGCATCCTTGAAGCGTCCGAAGACGGTCTTCGGCTCCTGCTGCGAGTCAGGTACGACGTCGGGGTCCTCCTCCTCCCGCAGCGCCGCAAGCTGGCGAATCAGCTGCGCCTGTTCCCGGTCGAGGCGAGTCGGCGTCTCGACCAAAATCGTCGTCACCAGGTCCCCCCGCCCCGTGCCGCGAAGATGAGGCACTCCGCGGCCCCGGGAGACCAGCTGCTGCCCGGACTGCGTGCCTGCCTGGATGTCGAGCGTCAGCGTGGTCTCGATGTCCTCGTTGCCCTTCTTGGCCAGGTCGGCTTCCAACGTCGGCAGCTCGACCGTCGTACCCAGTGCGGCCGCCGTCATCGGCAACGTGATCGTGCACAGCAGGTCGTCGCCGCTGCGCGTGAACACGGGATGTGGGGTGACCTCGACGTCGACGTACAAGTCCCCTGACGGACCGCCACCCTGGCCCACCTCACCTTCGCCGGCGAGCTGGATGCGGGTGCCGGAGTCGACGCCTGGTGGCACCTTGACGGGGATGGCGCGCCGGGCTCGGATCCGGCCGTCCCCTGAGCACTCGCCGCAGGGGTCAGGAATGACGGTGCCGAAGCCACGGCAGGTGGGACACGGGCGCGCCGTGCGCACCTCCCCGAGGAAGGACCGCTGTACGTGGCTGATCTCACCTCGGCCGGAGCAGGTGGTGCAGTTGGCAACCCTCGTGCCTGGCGCCGTACCGGCACCTGAGCACACCGTGCACCTCACGGCGGTGTCGACCTTGAGCTCCCGGGACACGCCGAACGCGGCCTCCCTGAGGTCCAGCTGCATTCGGACCAAGGCATCCTGTCCGCGACGCATGCGAGGACGGGGGCCGCGTGTTCCGGCGGACTGCCCGAAGAACGCGTCCATGATGTCGGTGAATGAGAAGCCCTGCCCGTAACCGCCACCACCGGTCGCGGTGAACGGGTCGCCGCCAAGGTCGTACATCTCGCGCTTCTTGGGGTCGCTGAGGACGTCGTACGCCCGCGTGACCTCCTTGAAGCGGTCTTGCGTCGCGGCGTCGGGGTTGACGTCAGGGTGCAGCTGGCGTGCCAGCGTGCGGTAGGCCTTCTTGATCTGCTCGGGCGTGGCGTCGCGTCCCACGCCGAGCACGTCATAGAGATCTTGCGTCATACCTTGCCGTTCTTCGGGTGTGAGCCATGGTTGGCAGGTCAGGCGTCGGAGAGGATTTGGCTGACGTAGCGGGCTACCGCATTGACAGCGGCCATCGAGCCCGGATAGTCCATCCGGGTGGGGCCGACGACCCCGAGCGTGGCCAGCGCCTGATCTCCCGGACCGTAGCCGATGGCCACGACGGAGGTGGTGGCGAGAGTCTCGTGCGGCACCTCGTGACCGATGCGCACCGTGACGAGGCTGGGACTCGTGGCCTCGCCGAGAAGCTTGAGCAGCACGACTTGTTCCTCCAGCGCCTCGAGGAGTGGTCTTACCGACTGCTCGAAGTCGTCACCGAAACGGACGAGGTTAGCGGTGCCGCCGATGGCCACCTTCTCATCCGTGCGGTCGTCAGCCACCGCGTGCACGAACGCCGCAACGATTCTGGACACGACCGCCTTGTCGTCACCGTGGAACATGTCGGGCAGCGTCGTGACGCGCGAGGCCGCATCCGACAGCGGGTGACCGACGACAGCCGTGTTGAGGCGAGCTCGTATCTCCCCGACGGCTTCGACGCTGAGCTCTCGGGGAAGCTCGATGACCCGCTGCTCGACTCGCCCGGCGCTGGTGATCAGCACCAGCAGCAGCCGTCGTGGAGCCAGCGTCACCACCTCGACGTGGCGCACGGTGGACCGTCCGAGCGTCGGATACTGGACGATCGCCACCTGATGAGTGAGCTGGGCAAGCAGGCGCACGCTGCGGTGTACGACGTCGTCGAGGTCGACGGCGCCCTCCAAGAATGTCGCTATCGCCCGCTTCTCGGCGCCCGTGAGCGGTTTGATACTCGTGAGCTTGTCGACGAACAGCCGGTATCCCTTGTCGGTCGGGATGCGGCCGGCGCTCGTGTGAGGCTGGGTGATGAAACCCTCCTCCTCGAGGACCGCCATGTCGTTGCGCACCGTGGCCGGTGACACCCCGAGGGTGTGTCGCTCGACCAGAGCCTTCGACCCCACGGGCTCCTGGGTCTGCACGTAGTCCTCGACGATGGCCCGAAGCACGTCGAGCTTGCGGTCATCCAGCACTCTCGCCTCCTCGTG
>JAUJOO010000002.1:2336-8845 GCA_030447585.1 Nocardioidaceae bacterium
GCGCTTCCAGCCTTCTCGAGGTGGCGGCAGGGTGTTTCGTCCTGCGCTATCCGGAGTGGGATGTCAGCATCGGCGTCGTCGCCGGTTCGAACGGCGTACTCGTGGTCGACACGCGGGCCAGCGCCGCGCAGGGGCGCCGACTCGCCGAGGACGTACGCCGCCTTGCCCCCGCCGTGCCGGTCCGATGGGTCGTCGACACACATCAGCACTTCGACCACACCTTCGGCAACGCAGCGTTCGAGGGCGCGACGATCCACGCCCATGAGAACGCCGCGGCGGGCCTGGTTGCCGCAGGTGAGCGCATCAAGGACCTGATCCGTGCTGACCCTTCGACAGACCCCGACCAGCCGGCCATCACCGCCGCAGTGCTGGCGGAGGTGCTCGAGACGCAGTACCGACTGCCCGATGAGACCTTTTCGTCCGCGGCGGCGATCGATCTAGGCGACCGGTACGTCGAGCTGGCCTATCCCGGCCGAGGCCACACCGATGGAGACCTCGCGGTGCGGGTCCCCGACGCCGACGTGGTCTTCGCCGGTGACCTGATCGAGCAGTCGGCCAACCCGTCGTACGGCCCGGACTGCTTCCCACTGGACTGGGCGCCGTCGCTCGACCTGCTAATCGGCATGCTGACACCGCAGACGGTGGTCGTTCCTGGCCACGGAACCCCCGTGGACAAGGGCTTCGTCCAGGACCAACGCCAGGACATCTCAGACATCGGTGAGCTCATCCGATCGCTCTACGCGCAAGGAGTGTCAGCGGACCTGGCTCTGCATGTCGGCTCCGACGGCTGGCCGTACCCGGCCTCCCAGCTCACGGAAGCGGTCCGCCGCGGATATGAGCAGCTGGCGGCTGAAGCCGGCCGCGCCGGTGACCCGACGGCGGGGCGCTCCGCAGCCGAGCTGCCGCTCGGCGGAACGGCTCTCCCGCTGGCCTGACCGCGACGTTCTACTCATGGTAGGAAAATGCCGCCGGTCGCGAGCCCGCGTACCCGTAGGCTGGGGAAGGACAACCGAGGGGGAGTCATGAGCTATCCACCATCAGAACCGCCACCAGGCCCGCCTGGCCCGCCACCGGGATCACCACCTGGCCAACCACCTGGGTACGCCCAACCGGCGTACGGCCCAGGCGACGGCACCGGAAGCGAAGAGCGCACCTGGGCGATGGCGGCGCACCTAGGGTCCCTCGTCGCCGCATGGTTCGCGCTCGGGCTGCTCGCGCCCCTGGCTGTGCTTCTCATCCAGGGTCAGAAGTCCGACTTCGTGCGCCGGCACGCCACGGAGTCGCTGAACTTCCAGATTTCGATCCTCCTCTATGCGTTCGTCGGCACCGTCTTGGCATTCCTGGTCGCGGTGCTGACCTTCGGGCTCGGGTTGTTCGTCATCGTGCCGGTGGTCGCTTTGATAGCCGTGCTTGTGCTGGTCGCCGTTGTGATGGCCAGTGTCGCGGCAAACCGCGGCGACGAGTTCCGCTACCCACTCACCATCCGCATCATCAGCTAGCATCCGCCACTGGGGCTGGAACCGACGCGACCGCCGTGAGCGCATCAGTCGCGCTGTCAGGGCAGGATGTGACTGCGACGGGTCCAGTCGACGTGGGCGGACCTCTGGGTCAGGCGATCAGGGCTCGCACGACGGCGTCAGCCAGCAGCCGGCCACGCCTCGTCAGCACCAGTCTTTGCTGCGCTGGTGCGTCAGGCGAGGTCATTTCTGCTAGGTCGCCAAGGCTCAACGTCACAAGGCCGTCATGGACGAGCCCGTCAACTGCCGATCGGCCGGCATCATCGAGAACATCGAGCGACAGGCCCGTCACCAGCCTGGTCTCCAGCAGGACCCGCTCGACCCGCTTCGTCTCCTCGTCGAGCACCTCCCTCGCGGCTGCCGGACTCATGCCCCGGTTGACCAGGCCGGCGTACGCCGCTGGGTGCTTCACGTTCCACCACCGCACTCCCCCCAGATGCGAGTGGGCACCTGGCCCGACACCCCACCAGCCACCCCCTCGCCAGTACGCCAGGTTGTGCCGGCACCAGGCACTCTCGCCTCGAGCCCAGTTCGAGACCTCGTACCAGTCGTAGCCGGCGTCGGCGAGCACACCGTCGGCGAGCTCGTACTTGTCTGCCATGTCGTCGTCGTCAGTCATGGCAACTTCGTCGCGCGCCACCTTGCGAGCAAGAGCAGTGCCCGGCTCGACGATGAGGGCGTAGGCGCTCAGGTGGTCCGGCTCGAGCGAGAGCGCGGACTTGAGACTTCGGTGCCACTGGTCGAGCGACTCCCCCGGCGCGCCGTAGATGAGGTCCAGGCTGACCTGGGCGAAACCGGCCTGTCGGGCCCACGCCACAACCTGTGGGAGGCGGTCCGGGTCATGGGTGCGGTCGAGCACCTGAAGCACTGCCGGCACTGCTGACTGCATCCCGAACGACACCCTGCCGACCCCGCCGGCATGCAGTGCAGCCAGGTCAGCCTCGTTGACGCTGTCAGGGTTGGACTCGGTGGTCACCTCAGCATCAGACGCGATTGCGAACTCTTCGCGGATGGCGGTGAGGATGGCGGTGATGTCCGCGGCAGGGAGCAGGGTCGGCGTACCGCCGCCGAAGAACACGGTGTCCACCGCAACGTCGCGATCTCCGATGACGCGGCGGGCGAGGCGGATCTCGGCTATCGCCGCCTCGGCGTAGGTCGCTCTGGACGCTCCGGGTGCATCTGCGAGCTCACTGGCGGTGTAGGTGTTGAAGTCGCAGTAGCCGCAGCGGGTCGCGCAGAACGGTATGTGGATGTAGAAGCCGAAAGGCCGGCGCCCGATCTCATCGAGCGCCTCGGCAGGAAGCGACCCGTCAACCGGCGCGGGCTGGCCCTCAGGCGGGATCGACGGCACCCCAGCAGTCTTGCACCGCAGTCCTTACCTGCGTCGCCCGGAGCCCGCTCACCGCCCCTCGGAGATCAGGCGTAGAGCGCGTCGAGCTCCTGCTTGTAGTGGTCCTCGACCGCCTTGCGTCTGACCTTCAGGCTCGGCGTGATCTCGCCGTTCTCGACGGAGAGGTCGCGGTCGAGCACGATGAACTTCTTCACGGTCTCCCAGCGGTTGAGCTGGGTGTTCAGCTGGTCGATGTACCCCTTGACCATCTCGCGCGCCGCCTCGGACGACACGATCTCGCCGTAGCTCTTACCTGCGAGCCCGTGCTGAGCAGCCCATCCCTCGATCGCCTCCGGGTCAAGCGTGACGATGGCGGAGACGAAGTTGCGTGCGTTGCCGTGGACGACGACCTGGCTGGCGTAAGGGCAGACCGCCTTGAACTTCCCCTCGATCACCTGGGGGGCCACGTACTTGCCGCCAGACGTCTTGAAGAGGTCCTTCTTCCGGTCGGTGATGCGGATGAAGCCTTCATCGTCCGCCTCACCGATGTCTCCGGTGTGGAACCAGCCCTCGGACAGGGTCTCCGCCGTGGCGTCGTCCAGATTGTGGTAGCCGTCCATCACGCCGGGACCCTTGATGAGCAGCTCGCCGTCATCGGCGAACCTCACCTCCGTGTCAGGGAACGGCGGACCCACCGTGCCGAACTTGTGATGGGTCGGCAGGTTGACGCAGATGGCAGCCGAGGTCTCGGTGAGCCCGTAACCTTCCAGGATCAAGATGCCGGCGGCGTGGAACCACTCGGCGATGTCACGGTTGAGCGCCGCTGACCCGGAGATGAAGAACCGGACCCTGCCGCCGAAGCGATCGCGGATCTTGGCGAAGACAAGCTTGTCGAACACGGCGTGCTGGGCAGCCAGGTGTGGTGGGACGTTCTCGCCCGCCAGCTTGCGCCTCGAGACCTCAAGGCCAACCTTGAAGGCCCGGTCGAAGATCTTCTTCTTCACGACTCCCTCGTCGGCTGCCATCGTCTTGATGCGGGCATAGGCCTTCTCGAAGATCCTGGGTGCCGCACCCATGAACGTCGGTTTGACGACGGCCAGGTTGTCGATGATCTTGTCGATACGTCCGTCAACCGCGGTGGGAAAGCCGATCGCGAGCTGAATGGACATCAGCACCTTGCCGAAGGAGTGGGCGAGCGGCAGCCACAGGTACTGCAGGTCGTCGACGGACAAGATGTCAAGGCTCTGGACCGCCACCCCCTCGTACGTCCACGCCGAGTGCCGAAGCCGCACCCCCTTTGCACGACCCGTCGTACCGGACGTGTAGATGAGCGTCGCCAGACTGTCGGGACGCGTCGCCTCCACCCGCCGGGACACGGCGTCCGGATCGTCGGAGAGCAGTTCTTCTCCCAAGCGCTCGAGGTCGGAGAGGCCGATGACCCAGTCGCTGTCGGCGCTGCCGTCGAACGTGACCACCTTCGTCAGCGCCGGCAGGTCGGTACGTCGCTCGCGCAGCTTGTCGACCTGTGCGTCGTCCTCCGCGAAGACGACACGAGAGTCGGAGTCGCCGAGGATGTAGGCGACGTCCTCAGCCATCGACGAGGGGTAGACGGTGGTGGTGGCGGCTCCGGCCGACATGATCGCGAGGTCAGCGAGAATCCATTCCAGCCGGGTTCCTGATGCGATCGCCACGCGCTGCTCCGCCTCGACCCCGAGCGCGATCAGACCGGCCGCGATCCTCGTAACACGGTCGCCCGTCTGCTGCCAGGTCAACGACTCCCACCCGTCGCCCACCGCAAAGCGGTACGCCTCCCGGTCCGGTGTCGCGGCCACCCGATCGAAGAACATCCTGCCGACGGAGGGCGGCCGGTTGTCGAGAAGAGCACGGATGTCGGAGCGGTCCACCATAAGGATGACCGTAGAGCAGATGGCTACCGCGCGGTAGGTGTATGCCGAGTACCGGTGCGGTTCCTGAGTGGCTCGTGCACCGAGACCGCGTAACCGTGCTCGACGGCGAAAGGCTCTCGGTCCCAACCACCGAATCGGTCCCGAAGGACCAGGGCGGCGTCGGCGCACCAGGCGTCGTACTCGTCGAGAGTGACAGGCACGTCGTCGACGGGGAGGTGCTCGACGTCAGTGCCGAAGCCGGCGACAAGGCGGCCGTCCGGTCGAAGGCAGCCTGCCAGCCGGCGTACGACGTCAGCCTCCGTGCCCTCGGCCAGCAACGGTATGACGTTCCCCGCCAACAAGACGATGTCGAAGGCACCACCCAGCTCCGTGTCCTCAGGATCCAGCGTCGCCAGGTCTCGCTCCAGCCACATCAGGCCGGACGTCAACCGGCGCGCCACCGCCAGCATCGAAGAGTCGACGTCGACCCCGACCACCTCGAAACCCCGTGCAGCGAGCTCGACGGCTACTCGGCCGGTGCCGCAGCCGGCGTCCAGCACCCGCACCGGACCCTCCGCGAGCCAAGTCACGAAGTCGGCCTCGCCGTGCATGTAGTCACCGGCTGCAGCCAGCGCAGTCATCCGCGCCTGGTAGCGCGCACCGGCGTCGTCGCCCACGGCACGCGCCCAGCGCGTCAATGGGCGAGGCTTGTGCGCGGGCGGCATGGACCGCGTGGGAGGCGACTTGCGAGCATCTCTACCTGGCTGGCTCACGTCCGCGCCCCGGCAGCATGCTTCTCCGCCTGCGCCCTGACATCGGGGGGCAGCGCGGCACCGACATCGAGCAGCCGCGGCAGGAGCGAGCGGTCAGCTGTGAACGCCCTGAACATCATCGACACCGTGACGTCATGGTCGGGCTTGTGGATCACGGTGATGTCGTCACCGGCCGACATCTGGCCCGGTTGCAGGACGCGGAGGTACGGCCCAGGGCGTGCCTCCGCCGAGAACCGCTTCACCCACGCCGCGTTGTCGAAGCCAGACAGGCCCATCCAGTTCTTGAAGGTGTTACACGGGATGCGAATCTCGACCACTTGGAGGATGGCGGTGCCGATCTGCCACTGCTCCCCGATGAGGGCCTCGTTGACGTCGATCCCCGCGGTGGTGAGGTTCTCACCGAACTGGCCGTTGTCGATCGGTCGCCCGAGCCGCTCAGCCCACACGTCAAGGTCCTCACGCGCGAAGGCGTAGACCGCCTGATAGATACCCCCGTGATGCTTGGTGTCGCCGACCTGGTCGCCTGCTATGCCGAACTTCTCTACTGGCACTGGGCCTGCGACCGGCTTCTTCATGATGGCGGTGCGCCCGACGGGCTTCGCCCAGTCGACTGCCATGGGAGTGGCGACGTTGATGGACAGTACCCGACCAGTCATGCTGACCATCCTCGCAACAAAGGCATCCCTGGCTCCAGCCGGTTACCGCCCTCCGCCAGCCGGCTTACCGCCATGCGCTAGAACCGGTCAGCGGGCACCGCGGCGGCGGACTCCGCCGCGCATCCCCGAAGAGAACGCGGAAGCACTCGTCGAGCGGGCCGGGGCATTTGCCGACGAGGCGGCGTTGCCTGACTGCCCACGGCTGCGCCGAGACGGTTGCCGAGTGCTTGAAGCTGCGGCTCGACCATCGCCGCCGCGGCCATGTGAGCTGACTTGGCGTGAGTCTGCGCCGGGGCTTCGGGTACGGCGCCCGCCTCCGCGACGCTGCTGCGCCGCCTGCTGGGCCG
>JAUJOO010000002.1:8945-15699 GCA_030447585.1 Nocardioidaceae bacterium
GCCGCCTGCTGGGCCGACGCTGCTGACGGTGTGACGAGTGCACGCCTGCCCGGCGCGAGCTCGGCGAGCAACGGGTGACCCGCGCCCAGCCTGGTCGTTGTCGCAATGATGCCGGCCTTGCGGGTCAGGTCTCTCACGTCGCGCACCTGAGCGTCCGTCATCAGTGTCACGACGGTACCCGCGGCGCCTGCCCGCGCCGTGCGTCCGGAACGGTGCAGGTATGCCTTGTGCTCGACCGGCGGGTCGGCGTGAACCACTAGACCGACGTCGTCGACATGAATCCCGCGAGCGGCGATGTCGGTGGCGACCAGCGTGGGTGCGCTGCCGTCGGAGAAGGCTGCGAGGTTGCGGGTGCGAGCCCCCTGCGAGAGGTTGCCGTGCAGCTCGACAGCCGGCACACCGGCCGAGGTCAGCTTACGAGCAAGGAGCTTGGCGCCGTGCTTTGTGCGGGTGAACACCAGCGTCCGGCCCGGAGCGGAGGCCAGGTCCACCAGGACCGGGAGACGCGCCTCCGAACCGACGTGAAGAACGTGGTGCTCCATGGTGGCCACCGTCGATGTCACGGGGTCGACGCTGTGGGTGACCGGGTCGCGCATGAAGCGCTTCACCAACACGTCGACCGCGGCGTCCAGCGTTGCCGAGAACAACATGCGCTGACCCGTCTTGGGGGTCGCGTCGAGCAGCCGTCGTACGACGGGAAGGAAACCGAGGTCGGCCATGTGGTCAGCCTCGTCGATCACGGTGATCTCGACGCTGTCGAGCCGGACGTGTCCGCTCTGCAGGTGGTCGGTGAGTCGGCCAGGGCATGCCACGACGATGTCGACGCCGCTGCGCAGGGCGTTGACCTGGGGTTGGGCGCCGACGCCACCGAAAACGGTCAGCGTGCGCAGACCCATGGCCCAAGCCAGCGGCCTCATGGCGGCGTCGATCTGTGACGCGAGCTCGCGGGTGGGCGCGAGTATCAGGGCCCGAGGGCGGCCGGGTAGGCGTTTCGAGGGACTGGCCGCAAGTCGGTCGAGGATGGGCAGCGCGAAGGCATAGGTCTTGCCCGAGCCGGTGCGACCGCGACCGAGGACATCGCGACCCGACAGCAAGTCAGGCAGCGTCGCAGCCTGGATGGGGAAAGGGGTGGTGACACCCGCCTCGCTCAAGGCCTGCGCGAGCCGAAGGACAGTCCGAGCTCACGGAAGCCGACGGCGTGAGGACGGGAAACAGCTGGTGAGGAAATAACAGTGGTCATGATGGAAAGGCGGGCATGCCGCCTGGAACTCCGAACGTCGAAAGATCGTCCTGCCCGGCGCGGGCCTAAGCCCTGCGGCGCGTGGTCTGTGACGAAAAGACCGGCCCGAGGCAGAACTGTGCGGGCCGACAAGTCCAGTATGACAGGTGAGAGCAGACAATCGCGCATTGATCGCGGCAACCGGCCTGACCTACCGGCCGCAGAGACCGCCAGGGACGTCAGAGACACGGAGCGAGGCGATCATCTCACCAGCCAGGTCGAGGTGCAGGTCGTTGGCTGCATCCACTTCGAGTCCGCCAGGGTGGAGAAGACGACCGTACCACTCGTCAGTCCTGCACCGCCTTCGTGATCGTGATGCAGTCGCTGATCCAGCCGACCACGTCGGCGGGCATTGCGTCGTACCCGATGCCCAGCTCAGCGAGCTTGTCCAGCGACCACTTCACGTTCACCAGCATGCGCACGACCACCCAGTCGCGGGCGCGGTCCTCGTCGAAGCCGGCGGCGTCGATGACCATGTGAAAACGGTCGCGGATGGCTCGCCGCCGGTCACCTGACGAGACCGCCTCCTCCCACCGGTTCGACAGCAGCGGAGCGATCTCGTACGACGGATCGCCGGACAGCGGCTTCGGGTCGATCACCAGCCACGGCTCTCGTCCCGCCGCCAGCACGTTGAAGTAGTGCAGGTCTGTATGGATCAGCCGACCGTCCGTGGCGGCGTCGGTGGCAAAGGAGCGAGACAGGGACGCGGCCTGTTCGACGTACCGCCGCGGCACCGGGGCGCTTTGCGGCATCGCCAGTAGTTCTCTGGACCACCGCGCCGCATGGGCGGACAGGAGCCGAAGCTGTGGCGGCGCCTGCTGATGCAGCCGCGGGTAGAACGCGGCGATCGTCTCGCACGCCTCCCGGATCGGCACCGTCGTCAGGTCGACATCGGCGTTCGCGCGCTCGAGCAGCAGGGCGTAACGATGGGGATCGGCTCGCAGCAGCCGAACGGCACCGTCCCCGTTCCAGTGCCGCAGGGCGAGGTGCTCGTGGTCGGCCTCCTCGTGGGGCCAGCCGATCTTGAGGACGGCGGGCTCCCCCTCGGTTGTCGCGACCGGTATGACGAGGGCACAATCGCCGTGGATGGCTGTTCCCTCGACGACGAGGCGCCATTCCGACAGTACGTCTCGGACAAGCCGGGGCAGCCGGTCAAGCCAGGTCGCCCAGTCCTCTCCGCGGTCGGCGAAGGCGGCGAAGTTCGGCGGGATCTCAACTCGTGGGCCGGTCACCTCGACCCTCACTGGTTCTCATCGGGCATGTCCGGGCGCCAAGATCCGACTGTGCGGGCCTTGAGCGACGTGGCAGTCGGATCCATGGCGCGGTCACACACCACGGGGCGGCTACCGCTTCGCCTTGTCAGCCGGCTCGGATGTGTTGAGGGCGACGATGAACGCTTCCTGGGGCACCTCCACCCGGCCGACCATCTTCATCCGCTTCTTGCCCTCCTTCTGCTTCTCCAGCAGCTTGCGCTTGCGGGTGATGTCGCCGCCGTAGCACTTGGCCAGCACGTCCTTTCGGATCGCCCGGACCGTCTCGCGGGCGATCACCCGGGCTCCGATGGCCGCCTGGATGGGAACCTCGAACTGTTGTCTGGGGATGAGGTCCTTGAGCTTGATCGTCAGGCCGACGCCGTACTGGTAGGCGGCATCTCGGTGCACGATGGCGGAGAAGGCGTCGACAGGGTCGCCATGGAGCAGCACGTCGACCTTTACGAGGTCGCTCGCCTGCTCGCCCACCGGCTCGTAGTCGAGGGACGCGTAGCCCTTCGTCCGCGACTTCAGCGCATCGAAGAAGTCGAAGACGATCTCCGCCAGCGGCAGGGTGTAGCGCATCTCGACCCGGTCGGCGGAGAGGTAGTCCATGCCGTCGAGGGCGCCGCGACGTGTCTGGCACAGGTCCATGATCGTGCCGATGTAGTCGGAAGGACTGAGGATCGTGGCTCGCACGACGGGCTCGTACACCTCGGCGATCTTGCCGTCCCCCGGGTACTCGCTGGGATTCGTGACGACGACCTCCGAGCCGTCCTCCATGACGACGCGGTACACGACGTTCGGCGCTGTGGAGATGAGATCGAGGTCGAACTCCCGCTCGAGACGCTCGCGGACGATCTCCATGTGCAGCAGTCCGAGGAAGCCACAGCGGAAGCCGAAGCCGAGAGCCCCTGACGTCTCCGGCTCGTACATCAGCGCGGCGTCGTTGAGCTGCAGCTTGTCGAGCGCGTCGCGCAGTGCCGGGTAGTCGTCGCCGTCGACCGGGTAGAGCCCCGAGTAGACCATGGGATTCGGGTGCCGGTAACCGCTGAGCGCCTCCGTGGCGCCGCGCACGGCAGAGGTGACGGTGTCGCCTACCCGGGACTGACGCACCTCCTTCACACCCGTGATGAGGTAGCCGACCTCGCCGACACCGATCTCCTGAGCTTTCTCGGGCTCCGGCGAGATGACTCCGACCTCGAGCATCTCGTGCACGGCACCGGTCGACATCATCTTGATACGGTCTCGGTGGCGGAGCTTGCCGTCGATGACCCGTACATAGGTGATCACGCCGCGGTAGGTGTCGTAGACGGAGTCGAAGATGAGCGCCCGCGGTGGCTTGTCTGCCTCTCCCGTCGGAGCTGGTACGACGGCGACGATCTCGTTGAGCAGAACCTCGACGCCCTCGCCTGTCTTCGCCGACACCCTCATCACGCCGTCCGGGTCGCCGCCGATGACGTGGGCGATCTCAGCGGCGTACTTGTCCGGCTGGGCGCTCGGCAGGTCGATCTTGTTGAGCACGGGGATGATGTCGAGCCCCGCGTCGATCGCCAGATAGAGGTTGGCCAGCGTCTGCGCCTCGATGCCCTGCGCCGCATCCACGAGCAGCACGGCTCCCTCGCACGCCTCGAGCGACCTGCTGACCTCGTAGGTGAAGTCCACGTGGCCCGGCGTGTCGATCATGTTGAGGACGTACGTCGTACCGGCGCTCTCGCCGGCCGTGACCGTCCACGGCATCCGCACCGCCTGGCTCTTGATCGTGATGCCACGCTCGCGTTCGATGTCCATCCGGTCCAGGTACTGCGCGCGGGCGTTGCGGGCGTCGACGACACCTGTCAACTGCAGCATCCGGTCGGCCAACGTGGACTTGCCGTGGTCGATGTGGGCGATGATGCAGAAGTTTCGGAGGATCGACGGGTCAGTCGCACCTGGCTGCGGTGCGACATGCACGTTCTGCGGGAGGGGCACGGGTCGTCTTCCGGGTCAGCGGCTGGCGGGGCGAGACGCATGCTTACGCCGTAGCGTCGCATCTCTCGATCCGCCCATCCTCCCACGTCGCCGCCAGCAGACTGCGCCCCCACAGCGAGCCAGCCAGACGACGAGGAGGCACGTCGGCCGGTGTTAGCGTCGCGTTCGTGGATGACGAGACGAGGCGCAGCCACGGTGGAGCCTTCGACCGCGCCGCGGACACCTACGCCAAGTTCCGACCCGGATATCCCCGCGAAGCGGCGGCCTGGGTGGCCACCACGATGCCGAAGCAGGTCCTGGACCTGGGCGCCGGGACCGGCGCCTTGACGGCAGAGCTTGTCACGCTGGGCCACTGGGTCGTTGCCGCCGATCCGAGCCTCGCGATGCTTCACCGGCTCGGCGGCATCGTCGCACCCGCGCGAAGAGTGCTCACCCTCGGCGAGCAGCTGCCGTTCGACGATGAGTCCTTCGACGTCGTCACCGTCGCGGGCGCCTTCCACTGGATGGACCAGGAGCTCGCCATCCCCGAGCTGGCGCGAGTGCTGCGTCCGCGCGGCGCCCTCGGATTCCTGTACAACACCCGTGCGGAGACGACGTCCTGGACCCGGGAGCTGGGCGCCCTCATCCTGTCCGCACAACCACCTGGACTCGAGGCCCACTGGGGTGCGGGCAGCGTCGCTGCCGTGGACGGGACCGGCCTTTTCACGCCGCGAAGCTACCGCGAGTTCCGGTGGTCGCAGCCGCTCACCCGGAATGGTGTCGTGGGGCTGGTGGCCTCTCGCTCCTACGTCATCAACCTCGACAACGTTCGGCGTACCCAGATCCTGCGGGCCACTGCAGACATCTTCGACCGGTACGCAGCAGACGCCGGAGACGCCGCCACCACCCTCGACCTTCCGTACATCACCCAGGTGTGGAGGACCCACCGGCGCTGATCGGCAGATAACACAGTGCATGCCGGTGTGGCCGACTGACACAATCGCTGCACATGACCGACGGCGACCGCGATCGCGACTGGACGCTCGACCGCGTCCGGCTGCGCGACGGCGCGGTCCTGCCGGTGAGAGCGACCGCGCGCCGGCCGACGTGGGACCAGCTGCCAGCTGCGGTACGACGCGAGATCGAGACGGCAGCAGGCGCACGCGTGGTGGACAGCTGGTCCGCCGGCACCGGGTTCACGCCCGGGTTCGCCTCCCGGCTCGACCTGGCGAACGGCGACCGGATCTTCGTGAAGGCGGCGTCCACCGCCGATGACCGGCGCCACGGTTGGCCGATGAGCGACGCCTACCGCGAGGAGGCCCGCAAGCTGCAGTTGTTGTCTCCCGGCGTCGGCTCTCCCCCGCTGCTGTGGGTCCGCAGCTTCGAGGTGGGCGCGGACCGCTGGATCGTGCTTGCGTTCATGTACGTCCACGGCGCTCCGCCGCGCCGGCCGTGGCGTCGCGATGAGCTACAGCTCGTGCTCGACAAGTTCGCAGAGGCCGAGCCCACGTTCGCGCAGGTGCCCGACGAGCTCGATCTGGAACCCCTGGTCGAGCACCTGGTGACCCGCGCCGACTCGCGGCTCCAGCGGGTCCGGCAGGTGGAAGGCGACAGTGCCTGGTTGGAGACCGTCGAGCGCCTCTGCGCGGACGCCTCGAGGTTGCTCGTTGGCGACCGTGTCGTCCATATGGACCTTCGCGACGACAACGTGCTCATCGGCGTCGACGGGCAGGTGTGGTTCGTGGACTGGAACTGGCCGGTGGTAGGCCCGCCGTGGGTGGACCTGGTGTGCCTGCTGCTGTCTGCTCGCGGTGACGGACTAGACGTCGATGGCGTCATCTCGACACACCAACTCACTCGCGACGTCGACCCGGCCGCCATCACGTGCCTGCTCGCCGTCTTGTGGTCGTTCTGGGCAGCCGTCAGGCATGACGACGTCCCCCAGGGCTCGCCGCACTTGCGCGACCACCAGACGTGGTACGCGGAAGTGACGAGGGAGTGGCTCGAGCAACGGTTGTCTCGATACTCCATGCGGTCGCCCCCGGGGCGGTCGAGCGGCTACGGGTCGGACCAGTCCGGTGGCTGAGTCACGGCTGGTCGGCGTCCGAACCCAGTTCGCCGAGATGCCTCAGCCGGTGCGCAACTTCGTCGAGGACCACCTCGAGGCCCCCGTCGCCGAGGTCACCCCGCGGATCGGCGGCATGTCGCCCGCGGTGGCGGCCAGCGTGCGGGCGGCGAACGGACGAGCAGTGTTCGTCAAGGCGGTCGGCTCCGA
>JAUJOO010000002.1:15799-33282 GCA_030447585.1 Nocardioidaceae bacterium
ACCGGCTTCTTGTTTGGGTTCGGCGTATGGGCCCTCATGACGTCGACTGTGCCAGTCCATCCGAGCCTTCCTCACATGTCGGACTTTCGACGCGACGTCGGGACCAGGTGCCTCGCCGGCGTACGACGGCGGCTCGACCTCGGCCTCGCCTGAGCCGGCTAAGCGCGGGTGTCGACACTTGGGGAGCTCCCTCGGCGTCCTGGGCCGGGTGATCTTCCCCAAACATCGGGGAGTCAGGGCAAAAGGCGCCGCGCTAAGAGCGGGTCGGACGACTCCGGCCGGTCAGCCGTCTTGCCAGGAGGCGGTGAACCGCTCGCGCAGGTCCATCAGGACGGCGCCCAGACCGCCACCGGAATCGGCGGCTGCACGCTGTCTGGCGGCGCCCGACCCGCGTGCGAGGAGCCGCTCGAAACCGTCCAGCACCGCCTGGGTGTCTCCCGCTGCGTCCAGTGCGTCGCGCACATGCGCGATGGTGTCCTCGACCACGGTGCGGGCTGGGGCAGGCTCCTGGCTCAGCGGATGGAGTAGCTGGTCACCGACGCCATACCTCGATGCCTTCCAGTGCGCCGCCCGGAGCAGGTCGGTGCGCCATGCAGGGACGTCACCGCTTCGCTGCGCCATCGTCTGGACGAGCGCCCTGCTGAGTGCCGCGACCAGACAGATGTCGTCGATCTCCGTGGTGGCGTCGAAGACCCGAATCTCGACGGTCGGGTAGGTCCGGGACAGGCGGGCGTCGTAGTACAGCATGCCGTGGTCCAGCGCCGCGCCGCTGCGGATCATCGCCTCCGACCTTGCCTTGTATGTCGCCAGGTCACCGAACGGCTCCGCCGGGCCGGCTGTAGGCCAGCGTCCCCAGACGTGTGACCGCCAGCTTGCATAGCCGGTGTCCTCGCCATGCCAGAAGGGAGAGTTGACACTCAGCGCTCTGAGCACGGGCAACCATGGCGGCAGACCGTCGAGGACCACGACTCCCTCGTCCTGGGTCTCGATGTCCACGTGCACATGCATCCCGCAAACCCCGGCGTCGCGGCCGATGGCGCCGAAGTCATGGACGATCCGTTCGTAGCGCGGCTTGGGTGTCACTCGTTGCTGCGATCCAGCCAGAACCGGCGTACCCACGGCAACCAGCGCAGCTCCGGCAAAAGCCGCCGACTCCGCGGCGCGGCGACGACACGAGACGAGGTCGGCCCTCAGGCCGGCGATGTCGGTGCATGGCGCCGTACCGGTCTCCAACTGCTGCAGGAAGAGCTCCTGCTCGAGGGCTGCGTCGTCGCCGGGCTCTTTCGGTGCCCCGCGTCGCCCGGCGCGCTCGCGATGAGCCGCAAGCGCACGATGAGACACCGCCGCCAACGCTCCGGTGTCAGGATCCACGAGCATCAGCTCTTCCTCGACGCCGAACTTGCGCACACTCACGGGTGCAGTCTGCCCGAGACGGACCTGTCCCGCCGCGGTGCTCCTGCTGTTGCAAAGCCCAGCATGGCCACACACCATGGGGTGCTACGAAGGAGAACGCCGTGGCGAACATAGTCCTCACGCGCCTCAGCCGCGAAGACCGGCGGGGAGAGCAGCAGGGAGAGCAGCGGGCTCCGCGCCATGGCTGAAGCCCGCATCGGCACCTCCGGCTGGTTGTATCCGGGCTGGCGGGGGTCGTTCTACCCCCCTGGCCTGCCGCACCGAGCCGAGCTCGAGTACAACGCGGCGAACTTCACATCTGTTGAGATCAACGGCTCCTTCTACTCGCTCCAACGACCGGCGAGCTACCAACGCTGGCACGAGGCCACGCCTGCGGACTTCCTGTTCGCCGTCAAGGGAGGGCGTTTCATCACACACATGAAGAAGCTCGCTGACGTCGAGACCCCGCTTGCCAACTTCTACGCGTCTGGCGTGCTGGCGCTCGCCGGCAAGCTAGGCCCGTTCCTTTGGCAGCTGCCGCCGAACCTCGGTTACCACTCGGAGCGGTTGGAGCAGTTCTTCGAGCTGCTCCCACGCTCGACCACCGAGGCGGTCGCGCTCGCAAGCCGGCATGACGACAAGCTCAGCCCGGACCGCACGTACCTTCAGACGGCGGCGGACCGACCGTTGCGTCATGCCCTGGAGGTGCGTCACTCCAGCTTCGTCTGCGACTCTGCGCTGGAGCTGCTGCGCCGGCACGACATCGCTCTCGTCGTCGCCGACACGGCCGGGAAGTGGCCGCTGATAGAGACCCCGACCGCCCGCTTCATGTACGTCCGCCTGCACGGCGCCGAGGAGCTTTACGTCAGCGGCTACACCGACGAGGCGCTCGACCGTTGGGCCGAGAAGGTGCAGGCCTGGCTCGGTCGCGACCTGGACGTTCACGTGTACTTCGACAACGACGCCAAGGTGCGTGCGCCGTACGACGCACAGGGCCTCATGAGACGACTCGGTGTCAGTCCTGAGCGGAACAGGTAACCGGCCCGCCGGTATCCGTAACGCTGCGCCGGTTTGTCGCAGATCATCACCTGCTTCATGCTGAGGGTGTGGACAGAACGCACTTCTTGGGGGTTGGGGCCCCAGCCTCTCCCAGGAGCCGCGCTCGCAGGTTTACCGGCGCCGCCGGCGGCCTTGCCGCCATTACGGCGGGTCTGTGTTGGGCGGTCAAAGCGCTAGCAATCATTGTCACCGGGCTGCAGCCGGCACTTCTCTTTGAGCTGGCTCCCTTGCTCATGGCCGTCGCAGTCTTGGGCCTGGCACATCAGCTACCGCCGGGTCGGCCCAGGACTATCTCCTCTGTCGTTGCAACCGCAGCGCTGGTGTCGGCAGGTGCGGTGCTCGTCGATCAGTTGGTGGAACTGCCCGACGTCGTCTACGGGATCGCGATGGCGAGCGCGAACCTCATGATCTTGGGTGGGCTTGTTGTTGCCGGGCTGAGCTTGCGTCGGCGGCTAGACGCATCTCTTCCCTTGGTGCTTGGGTTGGTCACCTTGCCGGCGGTGCTTGCCGGTGGTCTTGCGGCGATCGCCCTCGGCGAGCGCGTGCTTGAAGTGCCCCTCGTGCTGTTGGGCGCTTTATGGGTGGCGCTTGGGACGCTGCTCCTGCGGGGCCGATACAGCACCAAGTAGGCACCTGGGAGGGGCTAGTCCGGCTGAGTCAGATCCTGGGTCAGCCGTCGTACTGCTCCCACTCATGGCGATGAGCATGCACGGCGGTACTCTCCGGGCATGGCGACACATTGGACGCTCGGTTGCGACGCGGCCGACCCGCACGCCTTGGCTGCATTCTGGACGATCGCGCTCGGCTATGTGACAGAGCCGGAGTACGACGACCCAGACGGTGCTTCCATCATCGACCCGGACGGCGTCGGCCCAGCCATAGGCTGGCTCAGGGTGCCAGAGGCCAAGAGTGCCAAGAACAGGCTGCACATCGACATCCGGGTGGCCGGCGAGCCGCCATGGTTTGGCCGAGCGCGAGCAGCTCATCCGTGCGAAAGCAGCCGAGCTGGTCACCGCCGGGGCTACGACCGTCCGCGAGGAGTCCTACGGTGAACACCTCGGTCATATCGTGATGCTCGACCCGGAAGGCAACGAGTTCTGCGTCGCGTGACGGTGCGATTGACAAGGGCACGCTACGGGTCTCCGAGCAACGTCGGTGTCGAGCCGAGTGCAGTGGGCCTATCCTCAAATGAGTTTCGCCCGGTCAGGTGCCGAGCCCCGGCAGACACCGTTACACGAACTGCGGGAACGTCGGCTCGGGGAGTGGCCCTGACGCACTGTCCCTCGCCGCCTCATAGCCTCGGGCAATCTCGATGAGTCCTGCTTCGCTGCGGCCGGTGCCCCAGAAAGACACCGCAACTGGCAGTCCCTTGGCCATCCCCGCAGGGACCGTCACGAGTGGGTAGCCGGCCATCGCCGCCGGTTGGGTGCAACTGCCCCAGTGGTGCTCGTCGTTGACGAGGTCGATGGGCACCGCAGGCGCGTACGACGGTGTGACAAGCGCGTCGAGCTCGTGCTCGCGCAGCACGGCATCGATGCCGTCGACCTGGCCGTGGGCGAGGCAGGCGGAGCGTGCCTTGGCGTACTCCGCCGAACCCACGCCTGGAGATTCGAGTGCCCGCTCGAGGAACGACTGGCCGAACCAGGCGAGCTCGGTGTCGGCGTGCGACTTGTTGAAGGCGACGACATCAGCCATCGAGCGGGGACCGCCCTCCGGTCGAGTTGCCAGGTAGTCGCGCAGACCCACCTCGAACTCGGCGAGTAGCACCAACAGCTCGTCGTCGAACCCGTAGTCGACCATCGACTCCAGGTCGGTGTTGTCGACGATCGTGGCACCCGCGGTGGACAGGAGGCCCAGGGCGGCCTCGGCGATGGTGTCGGAGTGCGAGCTGTAGCCCCAGAAGAGCTTGCGAGGCACTCCGATGCGTTTGCCGGTGAGTCGACCCTCGACGGCGTGCGCGGCGTAGTCGGTGCCGTTCGGCGCAAGGATCGACAACAAAGCTGCGGCGTCGGACACCGTGAGCGCCATCGGCCCCGGGGCGTCCTGCGACCACGAGATGGGCACGATTCCCTCGGTCGGCACCAGCCCCACCGTCGGCTTGACGCCGACACAGCCGTTGAACGCCGCTGGGCAGGTGATGGAACCGTCGGTCTCGGTGCCGACGGCGTACGGCGCCAGCCGGGCAGCGACGGCGGCGCCACTTCCCGAGCTCGAGCCTCCTGCCGACCTGTTCAGGCCGTAGGGGTTTCGAGTCAGGCCGCCGTACGCGCTCCAGCCCGAGCTCGACCCCTCGTCACGCAGGTTCGCCCACTCGCTCAGGTTCGTCTTGGCGAGGACGACCATCCCAGCAGACCGCAGCCGCTGCACGAGGGGGCGTCGTGGGTCGGCGGTGTGTCGCTCAGCGCAAGCGAGCCGGCTGTAGTGAGCAGGTCGGCGGTGTCGATGTTGTCCTTCACCAGGACCAGCTGCCCGTGCAGGGCACTCCGACGCCGGCCCTCGCTCGCCTCCGCGTCGCGAGCAGCCGCGTCGTCGGAGGCAGACGGGTTGAGGGTGCAGATCGCGTTGGTCAGCTGGTCGACGGCGACGATCCGGTCGAGTGCCTGCTCGACCAGCTCGCTGGCCGCGGTTTGGTAGGTCATAGTCCGATCTTCGCATTCGACGTTCCCCGACCAGGATTCCTCCTTCCCGATGCAGGCGGTAGCGAGCGTCATCCCTCCGCGGGAGCTAGGGTGTGCTCCGGTCCTAGGAACGGCCTGAGGCGCTAAGTCGACGCGTCGACCGCCAAGGGCGTCGGTGCCGGCGCGAATTTGGTGGCCTCAGTCGGCCGCTGGTAGCCTTGCCTGTCGCGTGCGCTCTACGCCACGCCTGTCGCAGCAACCCCACCGATCCGAAGAAGCAAGAGGCACTGCCCCGTGGCAAACATCAAGTCGCAGATCAAGCGCAACAAGCAGAACGACGCCGCGCACGAACGCAACAAGTCGGTCAAGTCGGCGCTGAAGACGTCGATCCGCCGCTTCCAGGAGGCTGCTGAGGCCGGTGAGCCCGAGCAGGCTCGCGAGCTCGCCAACAAGGCAAGCAGAAAGCTGGACAAGGCCGCCTCTGCGGGTGTCATCCACAAGAACCAGGCGGCGAACAAGAAGTCTGCGATGGCGAAGCGAGCCGCCCTCTCTCCGGCTCGCGCCGTACGGCGCGTCCACCTCTCTCGGCGGTCGACCTGGATCGGGTCAGCCCGTCGTCGCATGTCCGGGCGAAGCATTCCGGCCAGGCGCCGAGTTCCGCTGAGGCCGACTTCTGCTGCCGGCCGCTTCGTCGGCGAGGTGTTGCACCAAGCGCAGCTACTTGTCTAGGCGCGAGCTAGTGCAGTACTCGGGCGCGGAGCACCGAGATCACGAGCCGCTCGCAGGCCCACTGCCGGTCCCCTGCCGCGCCTTTCACATCGGCGTCGGCCTGAGCGGCGTCCTTGATTGCCTGGGCAAGACCGCGAGGGCCCAACCTCGCGACTGCGCAGACAGGCTCTTCAGCTTCCAGGCAGGTACGCCGACCTCGCGCGCCAGGTCGGCCTCGGCGATGCCGCGGGTCGCCGCCAGGT
Source organism: Nocardioidaceae bacterium (assembly GCA_030447585.1). Taxonomy (GTDB): domain Bacteria; phylum Actinomycetota; class Actinomycetes; order Propionibacteriales; family Nocardioidaceae; genus JACDHG01. Next base: position 21,840 of record JAUJOO010000002.1, read on the forward strand.
AGCGGGCGACGCCACGCAGTCCTCCTGCCACGGCGCTGGTGATGAGAACCGGGTCGACTCCGTTGGCGAACGCCCACCTCAGCTGCTCGAAGGCGTCGCCCGTCTTGCCGTTGATGGCTGCGTCGGCGACGGCGAACCCCTTCACCTCAGCCCGTCCGCCGAAGTAGCGGCGAACAACCGAGTCCGTGATCGGATCCCCGGCACAGTCAGCGGCCAGCTGCTCAGCGGCGCCAGCGAGGCCACGTATGTCTTCGCCTATCGCGTCGACCAGCGCCCTGGCCGCTCGGTCGTCGATCTTTGCCCCGTGGCCCCGAACCTCGGCGACCACCCATTCGGCGAGCTCCCACTTCTTCAGCGGTGCTGCCTTGACCTCGACGACGCCGGCCTTGCGGAGCTTGTCGAGAAATGCCTTGCCCTTGACGCCGCTCGTGTGATGAAGCACCAGCGCCACGTCGGGGGCCGGCGCGGCGACGTAGGCCAGCAGCGGCTCCACCGCGTCGTCAGGGAGATCCTCAAGGGTGTGGACCACGACGCAACGCATCGACGCGAAGAGCGACGGGCTGGTGATCTCCGCGAACGCACCTGGACCCAGCTCGGAGGCTGACAGATCGGACATGTCGGCGTCGGCGTCGGCTGTCTGCACCGCCCGGCGCACGGCGCCGATGGTGCGCTCGGCGATGAACTCGTCGGCTCCGGTGACGAGTGTTGTTACCCCGAGTGCGGCGAGACTCGACGGCTTCGTCATGGCTCGCCCAGCATGTCATGGCCATCCCACAGGTACGACGGGCAGCCCGGCGTAGGCGCAGCGCTCTCACGGCGTACGCCCTCCCGCTCGAGCTTCAGCTGAGTGATCCTGCCGCCGGCTGAGGAAGTGGGTCGATCCCGAGGTCCACAAAGATGGATGAGTCGAGGCGCTCAACCGGACAGGCCGACCGGAGCGACCACCGCTCAGCGTTCACGGGCGTCGAGACGTCAGGACTGCCAGCTCTCCCGCCCGCTCCACCACAGCAATGTCCCCGTGCTGGTCGGTGCGATAGACGTGGGCGCCGAGGTCGCTCAGCAGCCCGAGAGTGGCTGGCGCAGGGTGGCCGTAGTCGTTGTCAGAGCCTACGGAGATGATGGCAAGCGGTGCGTCGGTGGCCAACACGAAGTCCGGGTCTTGGTCGGCCGAGCCGTGGTGGGCGACCTTGAAGACGTCCGCCTGGACGTCCGCGCCCGAAGCGAGGATCTCGCCTTCCTCCTCAGGCTCGGCGTCGCCGCTCAGGAGGAGCCGTCTTCCGTTCACCTCCACGAGCATCACAACCGAGGCGTTGTTCGGCGCTGAGCCCTCCGACCTCGCTTCGTATCCGTCGCCGGCTGGCACAGACAGCGGGCCAAGCACGTGCATCGACAGCTGACCTACTTGCCGCTGCTCCCCGGCGACGGCGATGGTGACCGGTACGGCCGACTCTGCTGCCAACGAGCTCACCGCCGCCGCCTGGTCAGGCGGATCCGCCAGCGGTGACACCTCGATCTCACCGATGGCGCGGCCGTCAAAGAGGCCCGGCAACCCGTTGACATGGTCGGCGTGGAAGTGAGTGAGCACCACTAGCGGGATCTCGTCGACACCCAGTCGATCGAGACAGCCATCGACGAGTCCAGGGTCAGGGCCGGCGTCCACGACCACGGCAGCGTCGTACCCCGCGTTGAGTACGAGCGCGTCACCCTGCCCAACGTCGCACATCACCATCAGCCAGTTGTCGGGCGGCCAGCCCGGCCGCCCCAACGGCTGGATGATGACCACTACCAGCACTCCGGCACAGGCAAGGCTGGCGTTTCGATGCGACAGCAGCCGCGGCAACACCAGGACAAGGCAGACCACCAGCACCGTGAGGACCGTGATCCCCGGTATCCCCACCGGCCACGTCATGCTGGCCCCGGCGAGCTCGGACCCCTGTGCGGCAACCGACACGATCCACCAAGCCGGCACCCCAGCGGCGTACCCTCCGAGGTGGCCCAAGCCGTCGCTGACGATCGCCACCAACCCCGCCACGAGCCCGAGCAAAGTGGTAGGTCCCACCGCCGCGGCGACGAGCATGTTGGCGACGACTCCCACCAGGCTGATCTGCCCGGAGATGGCCGCGATGGCGGGTGTGCAGGCAAGCTGCGCGGCCAAAGGTACGGCGATCGCCTCGGCCAGCCAGGCCGGCATCCACGCCGTGAGGCCGTCACGCCAGCGGGGTGCGAACAACAAGATCCCGGCGGTCGCCACGGTCGACAACAAGAAGCCGACAGAACGCGCCAGCCACGGGTCCACCAGAACGAGGGCGACCACGGCGATGCACAACGCCCGCGTACCACGACGCCGGCCACCGGCCGACAGGCCGGCCAGCGCCACCACTCCCATCGCCGCCGCTCGCAGGACGCTCGGCTGAGGGCGGGCGAGCAGCACGAAGAAGACGACTCCGGCCGCGCCCACCACGAGTAGCCATCGGCCACGTACGCCGCACCAACGAGCAGTTGTCAGCAAGAAGCTGAGCATCAAGGTGAGATTGGCCCCACTGACCGCGAGGAGGTGCGTCAGCCCCGTCGTCCGGAAGTCAGCGGCGACGTCGGCTGGCATCTGTGAGTCGTCACCATCCACGAGCGCCGGCACCAGGGCACGCTCCGCCTCGGGCAGGACCGATGCGGCCTCGGTGAGGTTCGACCGGACGTGCGCGACCGCCTGGTCGACCGGGTTCGCCTCCGACACCACCTCCGGTGGGCCCCGCGCGGCCAACACCCCGGCAAGATCGGTGCCCTGGGCCGACTGGAGCCTGCCGCTCGCCACCACCTGGTCACCCAAGGACACCTGCATCCACTCGGGGTCAGCGATGGCGAGGAGTGGCGTCGTGACCTTCGTCGTGACGCCACGACCCGTCACCTCGGCGACGCGAAGTCGCACGACGACGTACGAGCCGAAGGCACCCGCGCGTTCGACCGGGTCCGTCACCACCTTTGCGACCAGGCTGACGTGGGCACCGGCTCGTGCCAGACCCGAGATCGGCCCCGCCTGCACCGCACCGGCACGCAGACCGCCTACCGCAGCGGCGGCCCCAGCCACGAGGCAGGCGGTTGCCGCCGCCAACAGGAGGCAGTGCTCCCCCGGGCCCCGCTCCCCCGCGAACGCCCGCCGGTGTCGAGACGCGCGCCGGTGAGCGACCACCGCCGAGAGGGCGGCCAGGCCTAGAAGTAGGAGAGCACCCACCACCGCCTGAGCGGGCGACCAGCCGGTGGCCAACGCCGCCACACCCCAGGCTGCGAGGGCGGCCGGCGCCAGCCTCAGGTCGAGTCGGTCCGTCGTCATACATATACGTACGGCGCCATGTCGGCCAGGGTCGCATCACCGATCCCGCTCACCTCGAGGAGCTCCTCAACGGCGGTGAAGGCGCCGTTGTCCGCACGCCAGGCAAGAATCGACTGGGCGGTCACGGGGCCGATCCCTGGCAGTGTCTCGAGCTCGGCCTGGGTGGCGGTGTTGAGGTTGACCGGGGCGATCTCCGTCCCGGTCGGCGGGCCGCCGGTCGGTGGAGCCGCCGGAGCCGGTCCTAGCTGGGGCACCGCGAGGCCGACCACAATCTGTTCCCCATCGACGAGGAGGCGAGCCATATTGAGATCGGACGCCTCGGCACCTGGTCTGACCCCTCCGGCCTTCTCGATCGCGTCGATGACCCGTGCGCCGACGGGCAGCTCGACGATTCCCGGCCGTCGCACCTTGCCTGTCACGTCCACGACAAGGCGGTCGGATGCTGGTGGCTGGCTGGCACCGGGTACGCCGCCGGCAGGGGGCGACACTGACGACGTACCCGGAAGAGTGGGGGTGGCAGCGCCAGGCGGCAACCTGCGCTCGGTTGAGATCTGGACCGGCTCGGCATGCGGCATGGCGCGTACAAGCCACCAGGCAGCGAGGATCAGCAGCGCGATGACCATCAGGCCGGCAACGACGAGGTGATGTGCCGTCACTCCCACACGTGGACGCGAACGGTTGGTGCCGAGGGTCTCGCGGTGTCGTCCCGTCGTCGCGATCGCCACGGCTGCGGTGTCTGAGGACTCCGCTGCCGGGCCACCGCCCGACTCGCCGTTGGCGGCGCGGGAGCCGCTGGACGGCGTGTCGACCAACTGGCGGCTCTGTCGAGCTGCCGAGCCGTAGGTCACGTCCGGTGAACTCGCTGCGCTCTCCTGTCCGTGGGTCTCTGCCGGCACGCCCGCGTGCTCACGGGCGGTCTCTGCCGAAGCGAACTCGGCGGCAAGTGCGGCCAACCGGCGGCGGGCAGCCGCGACCGCATCCCTGTCGGAGGTCCTACGCCGAGCGAACATAAGGCCGACGCTACGAGCGCCGTCGACTCCGGGATACACCTCACCTCACGCCTGTGGACAAACGTCGCCACCGGCTGCTGCTGTGCAAAGCGCGCCCAAAGCGGTCTTCGACGCAGCAGAGGTGGCGATCAACGCGGCGAGACGACAACCGCCAGCATGCCCGGGCCGACGTGGGCGCCGATGACCGCCCCGACCTGGTTGACCACCAGAGCACCCACGTCGGGCACCCGTTCGCGAAGCCGCTCGGCCAAGGTGTCTGCGCGGTCACCGTTGGCGAGGTGAGAAACGGCCAGGTCAACCGGCTGGTCACCAGCCGCGGCGACGGCGAGCTCTTCTAGCCGAGTCAGTGCCTTGCCGGACGTCCGCACCTTCTCCAAGGGCACGATACGGCCGTCGTCGACCTTGAGCAGCGGCTTGACCGCGAGAGCTGAGCCGACGAGCGCGGCGGCCGCACCCACGCGCCCGCCTCGTCTGAGGAACTCCAGCGTGTCGACGTAGAACAACGCCGTTGTCGCAGCGGCCCGGACCCGCGCGATGTCGGCGGCCGCCTCGGCGGACGCGCCGTCATCCAGGGCCGCAGCTGCCGAGTCCACCGCGAAACACGTCGCCATCCCGAGCTGCCGGCTGTCCACTGTGACGACGGGAACAGAGGCGTCTCGAGCAGCCAGCGCGGCCGACTCGTAGGTACCCGAGACCTCACCCGACAGGTGAATGGAGACAACGGCTTCGGCTCCTGCCTTGGCGGCTTTGTGATAGACCCGTAGGAACGCCTCGGGTGCTGGGCGGCTCGTCGACACCGGCACCCGCTGTTTGAGGGCGGCGGCTACGGTCTCGGGGCCGGCAGCGGTGCCCTCGTCGTACGACTTGGCGCCAATCACCACGGTCAACGGTACGACGAGGATGTCGAGCCGCTCAGCGGTCTCCTCGTCGACCGACGTGGAGTCGGAGACCAGAGCGATGCGTCGACCCATGGCCGCGACATTACCGGCTGGTCACCTGTGTCGGTCCGGAATGCGGGCAGGGGGTTAGCCGCCTGCCACCCACCTCAGCAACGGCCTCGTCACGCGAGGTGCCGGAGGCAGCTGGCCTCTCCACTCGACAAGCTTCCGTAGGAGACCAGTGATCTGCGCTGGCAGCTAGGCAAACTTCCCCAGTCGGTGGGTAAGCGTAAGGGTCAGCCGGTAACGATGTTGACGAGCTTTGGCGGGCGCACGACAACCTTGCGCACAGTCGCGTCACCGATCGCCCGCAGCACGACGTCGTCGGCACGAGCCAGCGCCTCCAAATCCTCCGCGGAGATGTCAGGAGCGACGTCCAGGCGGCCTCTGACCTTGCCCTGCACCTGCACCACGCAGGTCACGGAGTCCTCGACCAGGAGCGACTCATCAGCCACCGGCCAGCCGGCCTTCGCCACCGTCGGCGGGTGCCCCAGCCGCTCCCACATCTCCTCGGCTGTGTACGGCGCGACCAGGCTCAAGATGACGGCGACCGTCTCAGCCGCCTCCCGCACCGCCGGGTCAGCAGCGCCCGGCCCGCTGTCGATGGCCTTGCGGGTGGCGTTCACCAGCTCCATCACCCGTGCGACCATGACGTTGAAGCGCTGGCCTTCCAGGAGCTGGGTCGCGTCTTGGATCACCCGGTGGGTGACCTTCCGCAACCGCTCCTCACCTGCTGCCGGGTCGGCGCCAGGCCCGCTCGCGACGTCGCCGGACAACCGCCAGGCTCGCTGCAGGAAGCGAAGCGACCCGCCCGGCGACAGCTCGGCCCAGTCGATGTCGTCCTCGGGTGGGCCGGCGAACACGATCGTGAGCCGCACCGCGTCGACGCCGTACCTCGCTATCTGCTCGCCGAGGTCGACGCCGTTGCCCAGCGACTTGCTCATGCCCTTGCCCTGGTTGATGACCTCGCCCTGGTTCATCAGAGCAGTGAAGGGCTCGACGAAGTCCAGGCATCCCATGTCGTGCAGCGCCTTGGTCACGAAGCGGGCGTACAACAGGTGCAGGATCGCGTGCTCGACGCCCCCGACGTACTGGTCGACCGGTGCCCACCGGCGTACGGCCTCGACGTCGAACGGTTGCGTGTCGTCGTTCGGCGTCGGGTAGCGCAGGTAGTACCACGACGAGTCCACGAACGTGTCCATCGTGTCGGTGTCGCGCTTCGCGTCGCCGCCACAGCGCGGGCACGCGACGTTGACCCAGTCGGCCGCGGCCGCCAACGGCGAGACGCCCTTCGGTGCCAGATCCGCGCCTTTCAGCTCCGGCAGTACGACGGGCAGCTGGTCTTCGGGAACCGGCACCTCGCCACAGGCCGGGCAGTGGATGACCGGGATCGGCGGCCCCCAGTAGCGCTGCCGGGAGATCAGCCAGTCCCGCAGCCGGAAGTTGACGGTCCCGCGACCCAGACCCTTGGCCTCCAGGTACTCCGTGATGCGCGCCTTCGCCTCCTCGACTTCCAACCCGTCCAGGCTCACCTCGTCGTTCGACGAGTTGATGGCGGCGCCCTCACCGGTGTACGCCTCGCCCTCGAAACCCTCGCTGGGTTGGACGGTCCGCACGATCGGGAGCCCGAACTTGGTCGCGAAGTCGTAGTCACGCTGGTCCTGCCCCGGCACGGCCATGATCGCACCGGTGCCGTATTCGGCCAGCACGTAGTCGGCGGCGTAGACGGGGATACGTTCGCCGTTGACGGGATTTGTCGCGTGTACGCCGAGGAAAACACCAGACTTGTCGCGGCCCTCGGCTAGCCGCTCGATCTCGGTGGCCCGCTGGACCTCGCCCAGGTAGTTGTCGAACGCCGCACGCTGAGCCGGGGTCACCACCTCGGCAGCCAACGGTGCGTCAGGCGCTATGACGAAGAACGTCGCACCGAACAAGGTGTCGGGTCGGGTAGTGAAGACCGTGACCGGCTCGTCGCGTCCCTCGATCGCAAACTCGACATGGGCGCCGTCCGAGCGCCCGATCCAGTTGCGCTGCATGGTCAGCACCCGATTGGGCCACCGTCCCTCCAGCATCGCCATGTCGTCGAGCAGCCGCTGGGCGAAGTCGGTCACCTTGAAGAACCACTGCGTCAGGTTCCGCTTCGTCACCTCGGTACCGCACCGCTCGCAGAAGCCGCCCACAACCTGCTCGTTGGCCAGCACCGTCTGGTCGTTCGGGCACCAGTTGACCGCCGACTGCCTGCGGTAGGCCAGCCCGTGCTCGTACAGCTTCAAGAACAGCCACTGCGTCCAGCGGTAGTACTTCGGGTCATGGGTGTGCAGACGCGTCGACCAGTCGAACGAGACGGCGTACCGGCGAAACGACTCGGCCTGCGTCTCGATGTTGATCTCGGTCCAGGTGGCGGGGTGCTCGTTGCGCTTGATGGCGGCGTTCTCGGCCGGCAGCCCGAAGGAGTCCCAGCCGATCGGGTGCAGGACGTCATACCCCTGCTGGAACCAGTACCTGGCGATCACGTCGGCGAGCGCCCACGCCTCGGCGTTGCCCATGTGCAGATCACCGGACGGGTAGGGGAACATGTCGACCAGGTAGCGGCGCTCGGCGCTGTCGTCGTCCTTGGCCTTGAACGGGTCGAGCTCGGCCCAGGTCTTCTGCCACTTGGTCTGGATCGCCTCGACGTCGTACGCCGGGCGAACGTCCTGGGACTGCTGCTCACTCATGGCTGCTCCTGTGCGGGACTGGCCTGTCGGCCTGCTCGTGACTGGACTGCTCTGTCGCGCGCCGGAGGTGCTGCGTCGACCTCCTTGTCGAATGCTCGCTGGCACGCGTGCGCCTCGGGGGCACAAAAAAGCCCCTCATCCACGAGGGGCGGCCGCGCTGTCGATGACCTGTGACCAGCGCGGCTATCTAAGGAGCAGGGACCTCTGCATGGCACCGAGGATACCGTAGTCAGCCGGACTCTCGCGATCCCTTGTCCCGTTGCCACGATCCGGCTTCCGCCTCTTCCGCCCGCCGGGAGCCACCTCGCTCAGGTGGACAGCTGCTGATTAACCGAGCGCGTCCAGCGAGCCGTCGATGCGGTCGCGGTCACCGAAGGTCAACCACGGTTGGCCCCGCAGCCACGCCAGCAGCTCGCGCGCCTCCCAGGCGCGTCCGGCTGATGCCAGCCAGACGGCCTTGGACTCCGTGGCGAAACCACGCATCCAGCGTTGCTCCAGCTCGATCGCGCGGTCGTACGCCGCCTCGATCTCCGTCTCGGCAGCGCCTGCCTTGGTCAGCACTGTGGCCAGGTTGATTCCCATCATGTTGCGGTCGAGCTCCGGCACCGCATCGTCGGCGACGATCCGCTCGAAGACGGCGCGAGCCTCCCCCGTGTCACCTGCCTCGAATCGCTCGGCCGCCAGCCGGACGGCGGCGAAATACTCCTGGCTGTCCACCGCTCGAGCGTAGAGCGACTCAGCCCGCCATGCCTACTGCGGCGTCAACTGTGAGCTGACAAGAACTCGAGGAGAAAGCGCAGCCGGGGCGACGGAGGCACCGGGGTTCCCGTCGCCTCCCTCGAGCGGGAGCTCGGCCGCGCGCTTCGTTGGGTACATCTGTCCTCGGCTAGCCTGGCGGGCACCGACGGTGAAACAGGAAGGCAGCCTAAGCAGATGACCTCAGACACTCAGACCTTGGGCTCGTACGTCGAGGCGGGCAAGGAGTTCACCAGAGACACGAACTACATCGCTACCCGGATCACCGAGGACGGCCGCGACGGGTACCCCGTCGAGCCGAACCGCTACCGCCTCGTCGTCGCCCGCGCGTGCCCGTGGGCGAACCGGGCGATCATCGTGCGCCGCCTGCTGGGGCTGGAGGACGTGATCTCGATGGGCGTCTGCGGTCCGACCCACGACGCGCGCAGCTGGACATTCGACCTCTACCCGGGCGGGGTCGACCCGGTCCTCGGCATCGAGCGGCTTCAGGAGGCCTACTTCAAGCGCTTCCCGGGGTACGAGCGTGGCATCACCGTGCCAGCGATCGTCGACGAGACGACCGGGGAGGTGGTGACCAACAACTTCCCGCAGATCACCTTGGACCTGTCGACCCAGTGGACCAGGTACCACCGTGAGGGCGCCCCCGACCTCTACCCAGAAGAACTGCGCGCTGAGATCGACGAGGTCGCGGAGGTTGTCTTTCGAGACGTCAACAACGGCGTCTACCGTTGCGGGTTCGCCGGCTCCCAGAAGTCGTACGAGCGCGCGTACGAGAGGCTCTTCAGCCGTCTCGACTGGCTCAGCAAGAGGCTGACCCGCCAGCGGTACCTCGTCGGTGACACCATCACCGAGGCCGACGTGCGGCTGTTCACGACATTGGCGCGTTTCGACCCGGTGTACCACGGCCACTTCAAGTGCAATCGGCAGAAGCTCAGCGAGATGCCGGTGTTGTGGGCCTATGCTCGCGACCTCTTCCAGACACCGGGCTTCGGCGACACGACCGACTTCGTGCACATCAAGCAGCACTATTACGTCGTGCACACCGACATCAACCCCACCCAGATCGTGCCGTCCGGGCCCGACCTGTCGAACTGGCTGACGCCGCACGGCCGCGAGGAGCTGGGTGGGCGCCCATTCGGGGACGGTACGCCACCCGGCCCTCCGTCCGAGGATGAGACGGTGCCGCCCGAACACAGGGCCTCAGCCCCAAGCCGAGCCTGAGGGCACAGCCCGACACGCAGGGGTAACTCAGCCCCTGCTGACCGCTAGCAGGCCGACGCTGGATGCATCGCGGTGCGGGTGATCTCTAGGTCCCGGTCACTGAGCGGCAGCAGGCCACGGCGCATCTGATAACCCCAGGACGGTGTCGACGTCAGGTCGAGCTCGCCCTTCACGTCGTCCAAGGCGACGTCGACCGCGCTGTCGTCGTACGCCACCGACCGACGCCATGGCTTGAAGTCACCCTCGTCCGCCTGCCAGATCTCCTCGTCGACGATCTGGCCGATGGCGGTGAAAACCTTCACCGGCTCGTCGCCCGAAAAGCTCGCGCGCGGCGAGTAGTACACGAGCCAGTCGCCGCGGGCCATCTTGGCGAGACCCGAACGCTTGCCGTGGCCGATCTGGGCGATGCCTAGCTCCACACCTCTGCGTACGTGGTCTCGGGACACCACTCCCAACCAAGCCGTCATCACTCACCTCCCTGCTGGAACCTCTGTTCTATCGGTGAGCGCCGACAAAGAAGCACCAGGGAAGAAATGGGCGTACGGCGACCGATCGGCGTCCGTGACATCGCACCTCCAAGACGCCACTTCGACACGTGTTGACGCGAGCGGAAGGCTCAGTGGGTTCCGACATCCACGACGAGCCCCCGCACGTAGTCGGCTTGGCCCACATGTGCGAGACAGTCACCGAGCACGCTGACCAGCCGCACACTTGCCGTCACGGGCGGGTCCCAGTCCCTGTCCACGATGCGAGCGAGCTCGACGGCCGTGACTGCGCTGACGTAGTCGACGGTCATCGCGTGGACGGCCGCGTGGTAGCCGTCGAGCAGCTCGGGCTCGACCCGGACTCTGGCGACCTCGCTGCTGCTGTGGCCGTAACCGTGAGCGTCGGGGTCGAACGGCAGGTCAAAGCGCTCGTACCAGCCGTCGCGCGTCCAGACCTGCTCCGCGCCGCTGAGTCCGCAGACATGGTCGTCCTGGATCCGCGTGAGGTGCCAGAGCAGCCAGGCGATCGAGTTGGCGTCAGGGGTCGGCCGGTACGCCGCCTGCTCGCGGGTGACCGCGCCGCAGATCTGCTGGACGTTCTCGCGAACCCGCCCGAAGGCGTCCTGCAAGAGTTCACGGACGACGTCGCTGGTCCCGTCATTCATCTCGTCCTCCGCCCTGAGGGACATGCCCGCTGATCCTATGTGTCAACCAGCTAGACAGCCAGGCCTAGCGCTTCTCGCTGTGCATCCTGTCGAAACGGCGACAGCGCGAGGCGGACGTACCGCGGAAGTGCATGCCCCCGGCGGGACCAACCGGCAGAGACACCGAAGCCCTCTAGGGTTATCGACATGGAGATCCCTTCCTTTCCTCCGGTCCTGGTCGTCATCCACGAAGACGGCACCGGCGAGGTGACGATCGGAGAGGCCACGCACGCCATCACTGCGGGGGCTCTCGACAGCGCGCGGGCTCAGGCTGTGGCGATCATCAC
>JAUJOO010000002.1:33382-54273 GCA_030447585.1 Nocardioidaceae bacterium
CCATCACTGCGGGGGCTCTCGACAGCGCGCGGGCTCAGGCTGTGGCGATCATCACCCAGAAAGCGGCCCAGGCGGTCGGAGCACCCGTGCGCGTGAAGGCGGTCGACCCCACGGGTTCCTATATCGTCCTGATGCATCCGGACGGCACCGTCATAAGAGCGCCGGACACCGGCAGCGAAGATGCCTCGCAGTCCGAGCCCGCCCCGGCATACACCCCAGCACATGTCGAGCGCCGCCGCGCGGAAGCCCCGCCAGCGCCAGCTCCTGAAGACGACGAGCCGAGATGGTGGCGTGGAGACGACCTGCCGAGCCAGAAAGCCGGCGCTGGCCCCAGCTCTCTCACCGCGGTCAGCTCCGCCAACGCCGAATCGACAGACCCGCAGAGCGCCGCCGTACCGACGCCCGCCGAACCGACGCCCGCGGAACCGACGGGCGCAGAGCGCACCGCCGAACCGACGCCCGACGAACCGACCGCCGCACCGCCGACGCCCGCGGAACCGACGAGCGGGGACCGCACCGCCGAACAGAGGTCCGCCGTTTCGACGCCCACCGGGCGCACCGCCGAACCCGCGCCGGCCGAACCGACGCCCGCTGAACCGGCATCCGCCGAGCGAATCGCTGTGCAGACACCCACCGCTTCAACACTTGCCGCACCAGCCCCCGCCCCATCGACACCCACTGCCGTACATCCGCCTGCCGCGCCAGCACCGGCCGAACCTCCACCTGCCGAACCTCCACCTGCCGAACCTCCACCAACTGGGCCTCGCCACTCGCGCAAGTCGTTCATCGCGGCGGCCCCCTCCGTCAGCCCGGCCCAGCTCGGATTCCGTGGCCTGCTGACCAAGGCGGGGATCAGCACCAAGCCGTCGCCAGCCGAGCAGGCGCTTCGCAGCGACGTCCGGATGGTCAGCCAGCACTGGCCCGGACCTCGAACGATCGCGATCGCGAACGGCAAGGGCTCCGCCAACAAGACTCCGACGATGGTGTGTCTGGCGGCGGTGTTCGGCCGCCACGGTGGCACCGGAGTACTCGGCTGGGACAACAACGAGACCCGGGGCACGGCGGCGTGGCGGACGCAGCAGGGGCCTCACCGGTCGACCGCCCTGGACCTGCTCCCCCACTGCAACGAGCTGCTCGGCACAAGCGCGCAGGCCGCGCAACTCGCCGCCTACGTCCACCACCAGGTGGAGGACAAGTTCGATGTGCTGTGGTCCGACCAGAGCATTGCCGGTGAGCATGAGATCAGCGGCGAAGAGGTCGACGCCGTCCATCGGGTGGCCAGCAAGTACTACCGGCTGATCCTGATGGACTCGGGCAACAACGAGCGTGCGTCGAACTGGCGGGCGATGATCCGCCACGCCGACCAGCTCGTGGTGCCCTGCACCAACGTCGAGGACACAGCCGAAGCGGGAGCACGGATGCTCGAGGCGCTCATCCAGCGCGACGGGCACTCCGCCCAGTTGGCGCGCAACGCCGTCGCCATCGTGTCCCAGCGCACTCCCGGCAAGGACCCCGACATGGACCGGATCGCGCATGGCTTCGAGGATCTGGTACGCCGAGTTGTCACTATTCCGCACGACCCGGCGCTGTACTCGGGGGTGATCCGCTTCGACTCCCTTCAGCCCGCCACTCAGCGCGCCTGGCTAGCCGCCGGAGCCGCAGTTGCAGAGGGGTTGTGAGTAGCCGCCTGGTGGACCCTCGGCCTCTGTTGACGCGAGGGAAGCGCTGACTGAGCGGCCGGTCAGGGGAGCAAGATGACCTTGCCACCTGCATGCCCGTCAGCAACGAGTCGGTGCGCTTCGGCTACCTCGTCGAGCGGGAACGTCCTCGCGACCACGACGTCGAGCCTGCCCTGCTCTGCGAGCTCGGTCAGAACCAGGCGCGCACGGCTGCGGATCTCTGCTCCCGGGTCGGCTCCGGGGCCGTTGCCCAGCAGCTGGATGCCTTCCTCCGTGGCTCTGCCGAATGCGGCGATGGAGGCGATGCGGGACCGGTCCGGCACCAGCTCAAGGCTCACGTCGACAGCCTCGTCGGTGCCTACCGTGTCGAGCGCCACCTCGATGCCGTCCGGCCGCGCTGCTCGCAGCCGGTCAGCGAGCCCGTCGCCGTACGCGACCGGGGTGATGCCGAACGTCGCCAGCTTCTCGAGGCGACTGCGAGAGGCGGTTCCGACGACGGTCGCACCCCGGTCGAGCGCCAGTTGCGCGGCCGCGAGTCCGACGCCGCCGGACACCCCGTGGACAAGGACCGTATCCCCTGCCCTGACGCCGGTCGCCTGCACCAGGTGGTATGCCGTCACGCCGGTCAACGACAAGCCGGCCGCCTGCTCCCAGCTAAAGACCGCAGGCTTCGGATACACAGCCGTCGCCGGCACCGTCAGCTGGGCGGCGTACCCACCCTCGACGGGATAGCCGATCACCTCGTCGCCGACGGCCAAAGGGCCGGCCGGTCCCACTGCGTCGTCGCCGACCGCGGTGACGACGCCCGATACCTCCATGCCGAGTCGCATGGGCAGCATCGACTCGCGACGACCGAAGGCTCCGCTGTACACCTTGTAGTCGAAGGGGTTCACGCCGGCGGCCCTTACGTCGATCGTGACCTCACCGTCTCGTGGTGCAGGAACGTCGACGTCGACAACAGCCAACACTTCAGGACCACCGAAGGCGGTGGCGACGACGGCCTTCGTCATACCCGGCACAACCGCATGCGGACGGCAACCATTCCAGGTCCGGAGTGGTTGCGCGACCCGGGAAGCGATCGAGCGACGGCCCGACCGGTCCATCGACAGGTAAGTTCGTCGGGTGCGCCTCGCGACGTGGAACGTGAACTCGGTTCGGGCACGCATCGACCGCGTCCTGGACTGGCTGCAACGCAGCGACGTCGACGTGCTCGCGGTCCAGGAGACGAAGTGCCGCGACGACCAGTTCCCGACGGAGCCGCTGGTCGCTTTGGGGTACGAGGTGGCTCATCATGGCCTGTCCGCCTGGAACGGCGTGGCGGTCATCTCCCGCGTCGGTCTCGCGGACGTCGAGATCGGCTTTCCGGGTCAGCCGGGTTGGGGCGATCCGGCCGCCGCCGAGGCTCGCACGCTCGGCGCCAACTGTGGCGGCATCAGGGTCTGGAGCCTGTACGTCCCGAACGGTCGGACGCTCAGCGACCCCCATTACCGTTACAAGCTCGACTGGTTGGCGCGCCTGCGTACCGCCGCCAAAGGATGGCTCGACACCGACCCGACCGCCCAGATCGCCTTGTGCGGCGACTGGAACATCGCCCCCCTCGACGAGGACGTCTGGGACATGGAGAAGTTCCGGTTCTCCACCCATGTGTCGGAGCCGGAGCGCCGAACATTCCGGGCGATCATCGACGCTGGGTATGCCGACGTCGTTCGGCCCCACACCCCAGGCCCGGGCGTTTACACGTACTGGGACTACACGCGGTTGCGCTTCCCTCGTCGCGAGGGCATGCGCCTCGACTTCGCCCTGTGCAGCCCCGCCCTGGCCGCCCGCGTCGTTGACGCCCGGATCGACCGGCAGGAGCGCAAGGGCAAAGGCGCCAGCGACCACGCCCCGGTGGTCATCGACGTCGAGGGCCCGAGTGCCTAGCGACCCACCGTCGCGAGCATCCGATCGGGCCCGCTTACTTGTGTGGGGCAGGCTGTCGCCTGGAAGACACCGGTGGGTAGACCCGTCTCGGTGTGTCCCTGGTGTACGGCTCCACTGATGATGGCGTCGAAGGGTCCGTTGCCCCCGGCTGGCAGGACGTAGTGGCAGTGCGGTCCGACGTTTGGGTCCTTGGCCACCACGATCTCACCCCCTGCGCAACCGCGCCAGAACGGCGTCTCGCGGCTAGTCGCGACCGACGGGCTCGTCGAGGGTCTTGAACTGTCGTGCCAGCACGACGTCTGTGGATGAGTGAGCGACGATGGATATAGCGATCGCCAACGCCACCAGGTGGAACACCTCGTCGGCGAGCGCGATACCGGACTCGAGGACTATCAGGCCGTAGACGACGGAAGCGAAGCCCTTGGGACCGAACCACATGGCCGCCGCCTGCTCGCGTAGACCGAGCGGTGAACCGATGAATGACACGGCGAGCGCCAACGGTCGCGCAACGACGAGAGCCAGGATCGCAAACATCCAGCCGGCGAACGTGATCTCCTGGAACAGGAACGCCGGCGTAATGAGCGCGCCGAACACGAGGATCGCGGCCAGCTTGAGCAGCTCGCTCAACAGCTCTCCGAACTGCTCGAACTCATGTCGGAAACCTGGACCCATGGTCGCCACGGTCACTCCCGCGGCAAACGCACCCAGGAACAGGTTCCCGTGCGTCGCCACGCAGATGCCGAGGACTAGTAGACCGATCGAGACGGCAACCAGTGGCTGCTGCCCCTCTATTGCCGCGAGGAACCGGAGGCGCTCGAGCCGCAAGACGACAAAGGGCGCCACCACCCCGATCGCGATACCCAGGAAGATCTCCTCGAGCAGCCGCCATCCCCCTGCTTCGGTCCCCCCTGCCATCGACAGGAGCACGAGGACGACCGGCAGAGCAAGGCCGTCGTTGACCCCCGACTCGACGTTGAGCAGGTGACGCAGTCGAGGCGGTACCTCTTGCCTCCCCACGATCGCCGCAGCAAACACGGGATCAGTGGGCGCTAGGACGGCCCCGAGAAGGAACGACTCGGGCCAGGGCAGTCCGGCGACCACGTGGGCGAGGACGGCGGTCAGGCCCAGGGTCAACGGAAGTCCCAGCAGGAGAGCACGACCTGGGAGTCGCCACGCCGACCGGAGGTCTGCGATCCCGACACGCATGCCGTCGGTGAAGAGCACCGAGAAAAGGGCCAGCTCAGCGAGTGCACCGACGAGCGGGTCGCCTGTCTGCACCGGTACGGCGTCCAGCAGCCCGGGCCCCAGGAGGAAGCCACCGAGCAGGAAGAGGACCGCGGTCGAGAGGACCGTGCGGTGTGCGCGCTCCGAGACCAGCACCGCGACTACCAGCAGAGCTGCGAACGACACCAGCAGCGATGAGGCCACGGCTCAACCTTCGCAGCCGTCGCTTGAAGGCGTGCAGTCGGATCCGGGATTGCGGTCTGCTACGCCGCCGAGTGCGATCGCGATGCGCACGTGCGAGGTGAGTCGTCACCGGCGTACACCTCTTCTAGCTCTCCGGAGGTGCCCACCCGCATGGCGTCGGTGATACCGGAGCCGCGAGCAGGTCGAACCGTGGGAGGCACCACCAGTCCACCGATCCCTGCCGCGACACCAGCGCCGCGCTGTGACAGTCGGACAGGAACCCGTAGCTCTCCAGCGGCTCAAAGTGGTCTCGATTCACCATCGGCTGCGTTGCGTCACTGTGTTGCCTCTCATTTGTTGCCTCACGGTTCGGTCTCGTCGTGTCCCCGCCTTTGAGCCCCGATCGTCGGAACCCGGCAGGTTGGCCGATTGCTTCCCCTAGCTTCAGGGAAGCCCTGCTCCCGGTCACCGGGTTCCCTGCGGGAAACGTCCTACCAGCGTGCCGTGACCGAGGAGCAACGATGAGCGTGACAGTGGTGGCAGTTACTGGAGCCTCCGGAGGGATCGGGCGGGCAACAGCCCGGGCGTTCGCCGCCAGAGGGGCAACGGTGGCGCTGCTCGCGCGCGGCAGCACGGGGTTGCAGCAGGCTTGCGAGGACGTCGGACGAGCCGGTGGGCAAGCGCTGCCGCTGGAGGTCGACGTAGCCGACTACGACCAGGTCAGCGGCGCAGTCGACCGGATCGAACGCGAACTTGGCCCGATTAACATCTGGGTCAACAACGCCTTCACCTCCGTGTTCGCGCCGTTCACCCAGATCACGCCTGAGGAGTTCAGGCGGGTCACCGAGGTGACGTACCTGGGGTACGTGTACGCGACCAAGGCGGTGCTCGAGCGGATGCTGCCGAGGGACGCCGGGACCATCGTGCACGTCGGCTCGACGCTGGCCTACCGGGGTATCCCGCTGCAGAGCGCCTACTGCGGCGCGAAGCACGCCATCCAGGGGTTCCACGAGGCGCTGCGCTGCGAGCTGCTACACGAGGGCAGCAAGGTGAAGGCGACGATGGTGCAGATGCCGGCAGTGAATACCCCCCAGTTCGACTGGGTGTTGTCCCGGTTGCCGCACAAGGCCCAACCGGTGCCGCCGATCTACCAGCCGGAGGTCGCCGCGCGAGCCGTACTGTACGCCGCCGAACACCCGAACCGGCGTGAGTACTGGGTCGGTGCCAGCACCGCCGCGACCCTGCTCGCCAACGCGGTGGCCCCTGGTCTCCTCGACCGGTACCTCGCGCGCACCGGCTACAGCTCCCAGCAGACCTCCGAGCCACAGGACCCCGATGATCCAGTGAACCTGTGGGAGCCGGCCGACGGGCCTGACGGCGCCGACTTCGGAGCTCACGGCAGATTCGGCGCTCGCGCCCATCGGCGCAGTCCCCAGCTGTGGGCCTCGCAGCACCACGGCGTGCTCGCCGCGGCGGCCGCCGGGCTGGCCGGCGCCGCGGCCGTCGGGGCGCTGCGCCGATGACGCAGCCCCGGAGGATCTCGTCAACGGCGCGGCGGGCAGCTGCGGGCGGAGCACTCCACCACGGGTGACCCGCCGGCGGGGGCGGCCGGTGACACTCGTGGTGCACGCCTACCGGCGGCTCCTCAACGTTCGCCACGCGTTCAGCGCTTCGGGTAGAACGAACGGTACGCTCGCGAGACTTGCCGCGGCGGTGGCCGTGCACCAGCTGCAGAGCTTCCCGTGCTTGGTGACCTGCTCGACGAACAGGTAGCTGCCGTTCAGGGCGTCGGAGACCACCTTGGCTGCCGCAAGTAGCGGAAGCCACGGTTTGTCCTGGGCACGGTCACCGCTGCCGGCCCCGACCAACGCAATCGTGATGCCGTAGGAGATGATCCCGAGGCCGGCATCGGGAGTGGCGAAGGAGTGGTACGCCTCCCCGGAGGCGTCCACACGGTCGGCGTCAAGCCTAGACAGTGGGGGTTCCGGAACCCGCCGGATCAGCCCTACCTGATAAGCCTCGACGACGCCCAACGCTCCGGTCGCCAGCAGCGACATCCCCACGACCGCACGCCGGCGTCGCATGTCCGGGGAGTCCTGCCGTCGAAGAGCGTCGCTGACGGCTTCGGCGTACCGGCTGCTGCTCCGGCCGACTCCGCCGTGCCCTCGGATCGTCGCTGCCGGCGGACCGGCCGGGCGGTCGCGCTCCTGAATGGCCATGAGCCTTCCTCCTTCGGCCGGGCGCGTTCGCCCCGCCTGCTTGTGCCGAGGAAACCCAGTGACCGCGTCGGACGCTTCCCCGCCGGTGAACTGCGGCAGCGTGGCGGCGCCGGCTCAAGAGCGGTTCTCGGAGAGGTCTTGGGCGAAGGCGCGCAGCCGCGCGACGGCGGACGGGTCGAGCTCCCCTGAGCGCCGGCGCAGCGCCTCCTTCATCTGCCGGTACATCGCCGCGTTCATGCCGCAGCGCCGACACACTGCCAAGTGCCGTGCGATCCGGCGGGCGGTGACCTCGTCGAACTCGCCGTCGAGGTAGCTCTGCAGCGCTTGACCCACTTCTCGGCAGTTTGCGACGGTCGGCGTGCCGAACATCTTGACCCACATCAGTCTCAGTCCGTTCACGCTCCCACCTCCGGAACCGTGACACCCATCCGCAGCAGCCTGCTCCGCATCCGCCTCCGGGCCCGATGAAGCCGACTCGTCACCGTGCCCTGCGGGACGTCGAGGGCGGCAGCAGCCTCAGCGTAGGTCAACCCTGCGACATCGACGAGCACAACCGCGGACTGAAACGGTGGTGGCAGCTCAGCTAGCGCCTCCTCCAAGGCGGCATCGAGTGTCTGTGACATCACGATGCTCTCGGCCGACGGCGCCGTGTGTTGTCGGTCGCCTGCCGGGGGCGCGTCGGGATCGTCCAGTAGGTGCGGTCGGCGTCTGCGGTGCAGGTTGACGTTGGCGTTCCTCATGATGGTCAGCAACCAAGCCCGGGGGTGCCGGCCGTCGAAGCGGTCGATGCTCCGCCAGGCGCGAATCAGCGTCTCCTGCACCAGGTCCTCGGCGTCGCAGGGTTGTGGCGTCATAGCGAGAGCCACCCGCAGGAGGACCTCGACCTCCGGCAGCACGTAGCGGTCGTACAACTCAGCGGCGTTGGAGCTGACCCGATCGGTGCCCGCGGCGAACGAAGTCGGGCGTGGGGCACCACGCCCGCGGTGCTCCATGCCCGTCACTCAACCACCATAGGCCCATCGGCCAGGCCTGGACATCGCACCTCCACGTCCCTGTGGTGGTCTAGCCGCCGCATCTAGTCGGGTGTTGGCTCCGTCCTAACCGGTGCCGAGAATCGGCTCGCCCTTCAGCGGCACGAGGAGCTGCTCTGGCGCTGTGAACCAGCAGGCGCCGGGAAAAGGTCGTTAACGTTATCGCGCCCGCGGGTACGTCGCCGGGCGCATCGGAGGGCGCCTGCGCGCGCCATCGCGTCGGGATAGATTGGCAGGATGACAACGAAGCTGACGGGGATCGGACGGACGGTCGGACACGGCTTGGTCGCCGGTGCGGTGGGGACCACCGCGCTCAATGCGGCAACGTACGCCGACATGGTGGTGCGCGCACGTCCGGCCAGCTCGACACCGGAGGCGACCGTCGAGCGGGGCGCCGAGCTGCTGGGCATGACCATCCCCGGTGACGAGGAGACCCGCAAGGCGCGGGAGTCAGGGCTAGGACCGCTCCTGGGCACCGCAGCCGGGCTGGGCGCCGGCGTGGCGCTCAACGCGCTCCTGAGCACCGGCCGGCCACGAAGCCTCAACGGCACGTTGGGTGTCGCCTGGCTGCTGGCAATGGCCGCCGGGAACGGGCCGATGACCGTGCTCGGCGTGACGGACCCTCGGACGTGGAGCCTCACGGACTGGGTCGCCGACATCGTGCCGCACGCCGCCTACGCCGCCGCGGCCACCGCAGCCCTGCGGACGATGAGCGGCTGAGTCTCTGAGCTCGCCGAAGTAGTGGCGCATCCTCTTCCCCTGGAGGCGAGACAGGGCGCGCGCACGCGGAAACCCGCCCGGCCGAGACCGACCGTTCGCCCCCTGCTCCGTGACGTGCCCCCCGCTCTACTCGCAGTTGGCCGACCATCTTGTCGTGTCGCGCGCGCAGCCAGGCTGCCACGACGAGGTCCCATGCAGCGGTGTCGGGCACATAGGTCACCAGGGGGTCGACACCAACAGCTCCGAGCTCCCGAAAGCAGACGCCCGAGCCGCAACGGGCTCGGGCGTCGTACGGGACAGGTGTTCGTATGGGGTTACAAAAAGTGGAGCTGAGGGGACTCGAACCCCTGACCCCCTCCATGCCATGGAGGTGCGCTACCAGCTGCGCCACAGCCCCGCGATGCGGACCCGCAGGAGCGGGAACCGAGCCCCGGCGAGCCCGAGCAGTTTAGCCAACCGGCCGAGCCAACGCGAACTCGCGGGCGCGGCCGCCATTAGGGGGATGCCTAGGGATGTGTCGTCGGCGGCGTACCGGTTGAGTGTGGGGCAGTTAGCCTGCATCCGAAGCCAGGCGATGTTCCCCAAACCTCGTCTGGGCCGCGCAACCAGTTCCAGCAGCGCGTCGTAGGGCCGCGTTCACTGGTAGGACGGGTCGTCGGGCAGATCGACCGCCTCAGGCAGGGTCTGGGCGTTGTAGTCGACGATCTGCCAGCCGTAGCGGCGATGCTCGTGAAGGACGGTCCAGGCACAGTTCGCCATCCCGGCGAGCATCTCCCGGTTCTGCAGGGGTACGCCGAAGAACGCCAAGAGACCGGTACGCAGCGACGCACCGTGCCCCACGAGCACACCAGTCTCGCCCGGCTGAACCGTCGCTGTCGCTTCGTGCAGCACTTCCAGCATCCGGTTCTGCACATCTGCGGTCACCTCCGCTCCCGGAACCGGAACGTCGGTCTCGCCCGCAAGGTAAACGTCCAGCAGCTCCGGAAATGCGGCCCGGAACTCGTCGCGGGTCATGCCCTGGCGCGCCCCCACGTCGTACTCCCGAAGCCGGCGGTCCAGCCTCAGCTGGTGACCGGTGAGCTTGGTCAGGAACTGTGCGGTCTCCCGCGCCCGAGCCAGATCGCTCGACCAGACGAAGGCCGGCTGGTGCGACGCGAGGACTGGTGCCGCCCTGGCGGCCTGCGCTCGACCGACCTCGTCGAGCGAGACGTCGGCGTGCCCCTGGGCCCGGCCCACCTTGTTCCACTCGGTACGGCCGTGGCGCCACAGCACCAGCCGGCGGCGCTCGACCGCAGCCTCGACGAGCGGCTTCACGCGGTCGGAGGCCCTTCGCCGGCTTGGCGGGCTCCTTGACCACTCGTCACGGACTGGGGCAGGTCAATGGTGGGGCAGTCCCGCCATACCCGCTCCAACGAGTAGTAGACGCGATCCTCCTCGTGCTGCACATGGACCACCACGTCCCCGTAGTCCATCAGGACCCAGCGGCCGTCCCGCTCGCCTTCACGGCGAAGCGGGCCTGCGCCGGCCTCTCGGAGCTTGTCCTCGATCTCCTCCACGATCGCCTTGACCTGCCGGTCGTTGGGAGCCGAGCACAAGACGAACGCGTCGGTGATCACGAGCTGCTCGGAGACGTCGAACGCGACGATGTGTTCAGCGAGCTTGTCAGACGCCGCCTGGGCGGCGACGGTGACGAGCCGCAGGGCTCGCTCGGTTGCGGTCACGGTGTGGTGCCTTCTGACGGTCGATGGGAGTCGCTTCGGTAAAGCCGGCGCTTGGCGATGTACTGCACGACGCCGTCGGGCACGAGGTACCACACGGGTTCGCCCTTGCCAGCACGCTCTCGGCACTCTGTGGAGGAGATGGCAAGCGCGGGCACCTCGATGATGGTCACGCGGTCAGCCGGCAGACCCTCGAGCGTCGTGTCGTCGATGTGTGTACCAGGCCTCGTGCAGCCGACGAAGTGAGCCAGCTCGAAGACCGCGTCGGCGTCGTGCCAGGTAAGAATCTGCGCCAGCGCATCGGCGCCGGTGATGAAGAAGAACTCTGCATCGCGGTGGCTTTGCCGCAGGTCTCGCAAGGTGTCGATGGTGTACGTCGGACCGCCGCGTTCGATGTCGACTCGCGACACCGAGAAGCGAGGGTTGGAGGCCGTCGCCACCACGGTCATCAGGTAGCGGTCTTCGGCCGGAGATACCTCACTGTGCGACTTCTGCCAT
The DNA here is from genome assembly GCA_030447585.1 of Nocardioidaceae bacterium. Taxonomy (GTDB): domain Bacteria; phylum Actinomycetota; class Actinomycetes; order Propionibacteriales; family Nocardioidaceae; genus JACDHG01. The sequence goes on from JAUJOO010000002.1 coordinate 44,578, forward strand.
GGCTGCCCGGTGGGGACGAAGACGACCTCGTCGAGGTGGAACCACGCCTGCACCTCCGACGCCGCCACCAGGTGACCGTGGTGGATCGGGTCGAAGGTGCCGCCCATGACGCCGACGCGCCGCGACCGCTGCTCACTCAGCGGCACTGCATCAACCCGAACCCTGGCCGGTGCCCCCGGTCACGAGTGCGGTCGCCCCTTACCGAACATCAGCAACCCCACGATCAAGGTGATCAGCACGACGAACGAGATCAACCCGAAGACGAGCGGATCGGCGGGCAGGTCGCGAAGCGGCTCCTCAGCCGCGAGGTGATTCAGGGCCATGCGCACGAGGATATCGGTCTCGCCCGCCACCCTGCGCCGGAGGTTCATCGGCCGATCCCGTGGGCCCCGCTCCCGAGGCACTCAACCTTTCGGGCGCCCCTTCGTCATACGGCGTGACAGCCCAGAACATCAACGCACGACAGACGTCAGGGGCGAGGTGTGAAGCTGCCTTGGTAAACCAGGACTTCCGACTACGCCCACAAGGGTCAAGAAACGGATGGTGCGTCGGGCTCAGGAGCGGATGTGGCCGCCGCCCGTGACAACGTACTTGGTCGACGTCATCTCCGGGAGACCCATGGGGCCGCGGGCGTGCATCTTCTGCGTGGAAATCCCGATCTCGGCGCCGAAGCCGAACTCCTCGCCATCGGTGAAGCGGGTCGAGGCGTTGACCACCACGACGGCCGCATCCACGTCAGCGGTGAACCTTCGCGCCGCCTCCTGCGACCGAGTCACGATCGCCTCGGTGTGGCCGGTGCCGTAGCGGCGGATGTGGGTGACGGCGTCGTCGAGGGAGCCGACGACCGCCGCGGAGAGGTCGAGGGAGAGGTACTCGGCAGCGAAGTCGTCGTCGGTGGCGGGTATGACGTCGGGGCTCAGCCGTCGTACCGCCTCGTCTCCGTGGACCGTGACTCCTTCGGCGGCCAGCACCTTGACGATCCGCGGCACGAACTCCGCCGCGATGTCGGCATGGAGAACCAGCGACTCGGCGGCGTTGCAGACACTGGGCCGGTCGGTCTTGGCATTGACGATGATGCGCTCGGCCATGTCGAGGTCGGCGTCCGCGTCGACGTACACATGGCAGTTGCCGACGCCCGTCTCGATGACCGGGACGGTGGACTCGGTCACGACGCGCTGGATGAGCGCCGCTCCGCCGCGAGGGATCACCACGTCGACGAGGCCGCGGGCCTGCAGCAGGTAGCCGATGTCTTCGCGATCACCGGTGAGCAGCTGGATCGCGTCGGCGGGCAGGCCGGTCGACGCGACGCCTTCTCGCAGCGCAGCCACGATGGCAACGTTCGACTCCAGCGCCGACGACGACCCGCGCAGTAGGACAGCGTTGCCGCTCTTCAGGCAGATGCCGGCCGCATCTGCGGTGACGTTCGGTCGGCCTTCGTAGATGATGGCCACCACACCGAACGGCACGCGCACCTGCCGCAGCTCGAGCCCGGTTGCAAGCGTCCCTCCGCGGACCACCTCACCGACCGGGTCGGGCAGGGTGGCAAGGGCACGGAGACCGGCAGCCATCGCGGACACGCGTTCAGCAGTCAGTCGCAATCGGTCGACCATGGCAGGGGATGTGCCGGCAGCCTCCTGCTTGCTCAGGTCCGCGGCGTTGGCGTGGAGGATCTGGTCGCGGTGGCCCTCCAAGGCGTCGGCCATAGCGTGCAGGGCGGCATCCTTCAGGTGCCGGGCGGCCGTGCCGAGCGGTCGGGCAGCACGCTGGGCACGTTCGGCTGCGGCGTACACCTCGGTTTGGCTCATAGGCTCAGGGTACGGCGCCCAGCCCCGGTCGCGATCGGCTTGTCCCGTGCCGTGTGCAGAGCCTTGGCATTGCCTTGGGCGGGTTTTGGTCACGCTGGCCGTCCAAGCGGAGCCAGGTCACAGATGGCTGTCTGGGTCACTTCCGCCCGAGGTTGGGGAGGTTGTCCGGGCCTCCGGGCCAGGGAAACCTGCCCGAATGCCCGAGGCCGCGCCACACTGGCGGTGTGCGCCCTCTGCGCCACACCGGCGGCCACTGACCCGCACAGGGTTCTAGAAGCGACGCGGCTGGGCGTCTGCGTGGGCCAACGGGGTCGTCTGGTGGCGTGCCTGGAAGGTCTCCCGCTCGACGACCTCGAGTCCGACGACCTTCCACGCCGGCAAACCGGCGGAGCTGCGGTGTTCGTTCCACAGTCGTAACGCCAAAGAAGCCGCATCGACCATCTCCTCGCCCTCTTCCCAGTACTGGAGCTCCGCGCGGCCCTCGTCATACCGGATCGAGTGGATGAACGGACGCTCAGTGTTCAGGGCTCGCAGGGCCTGGTGGATCGCCGCCAACGGCTGCGGGTCGCCGGCGGCGGTCACGGTCACATGCCACAGCCGGACAACAGGCTCCGGGAGGTCTCCTGAGGTCATGAGCAGCATGGGTCATAGTGTGACAAGTGCACCCGTCAGCGGTGGTAAAACGCAAGAAGTCAGCCTGGTATCAGCACCAGGTCGTCGCGGTGCACGAGCTCTCCCTCGTAGGCGTCGCCGAGTTCCGCCGCGAGATCGTGCGTGGATCGGCCGAGAAGTGCTGGCACCTCGTCGGCGTCGTAGTTGACGAGCCCGCGCGCCAGGACGACTCCGTCACTGTCGACGAGATCGACAGGGTCACCGGCGACGAAGTTTCCGCGCACGGCCACCACACCGGCCGGTAGCAGTGACGAACCTCTTCCGGTGATCGCAGCCACCGCCCCGGCGTCAAGGACGAGCTGGCCCTCCGGTCTGGTCGCGTGCGCGAGCCACAGCAACCGGGTAGGTCTGCGCTTGCCTGTCGGCTCGAAGCGGGTACCGACCTCGTCTCCTGCCAGGACGGCTGCGATCTGGTCCGCGCGAGCCACCACCGCAACGATGCCTGCGCTCGTGGCGATGCTCGCCGCCTCGACCTTGGTGACGACGCCACCGGTGCCGAGCGCAGCCGAGCCGGGGAGGGCGACTGGGTCGGCCTCGAGCGCGGCAAGGTCTGCCCGTGAGCGGACCAGCGGAATCCGTCGTGCGTCGGGGCGCGAGGGTGGACGGTCATAGACCCCGTCGACGTCCGACAGCAAGATGAGGGCGTCCGCGTGCACCAGGTGGGCGACCAGGGCTGCCAGGCGGTCGTTGTCTCCGAAGCGGATCTCCGATGTCGCAACCGTGTCGTTCTCGTTGACGATCGGGACGGCGCCGAGCTCCAGGAGCTTCGCGAGCGTTCGGTAGGCGTTGCGGTAATGCCCTCGCCGCGTCACATCGTCTGCAGTGAGCAACACCTGGCCGACGCGAATTCCGTACGGCGCGAACGCGTCGGTGTACCGGTGCATGAGCAGGCCCTGCCCGACGCTGGCAGCCGCCTGCTGCCTGGCCAGGTCACGTGGCCTGCGCTTGAAGCCGAGCGGCGCGAGGCCCGCGGCAATCGCCCCAGACGAGACGAGGACGATTTCGCGCCCCGCTGTCCGCGCGGCAGCCAAGGACTCGACGAGGCCACCCAGCCTCAGGTCGTCGATGCCGCCCTCGGCCGTCGTCAGCGAGGACGAGCCAACCTTGACAACGATCCGCTTCGCACTAGCCACCGCGGCGGCTGGTCGATCAGCCGGCTCCTCTGAAGCGGTCATCTGCCCTCGAGCCGGGAGTCTTGGCCACGCCGGCCCAGCAACGTCTCGGCGCCCGCTTGGACATTCGGGTCGAACTCGAAGACGACTGCGTTGTCGTCGCCTCCGATCACGACGTCGTCGCCGATCTGTGCACCCATCTGCACGAGCCGTTCCTCCACGCCGAGACGGTTGAGGCGGTCGGCGAGGTAGCCGACCGCCTCGTCGTTGCCGAAGTCGGTCTGCTTGATCCAGCGCTGGGGCTTCTCACCGCGGACATGCCAGCGCCCATCGACCTGGCGGATCGTGAACTCGTCGTCGCTGTCACCGGCCGGACGCAGCACGATGCGCCGGGGAGCGACCTCCGCTGTCGCGGTGCGAGATCCCGCGACCACGCTGCCCATGGCGAAGGTGAGCTCACGCAGACCCTCATGGCTGGCAGCTGATATCGCGAACACGTGGTACCCCCGGGCTTCCAGGTCAGGTTGCACCATCTCGGCCAAGTCTCGTGCCTCGGGTACGTCGACCTTGTTGAGCGCCACCAGCCGCGGCCTGTCCTCCAGGCCGCCGTAGGCGTGCAGCTCGGTTTCCATGACGTCGAGATCGCTGAGTGGGTCGCGGCCCGGCTCCACGGTGGCGCAGTCGATGACGTGCAGCAGTGCCGCGCAACGCTCGATGTGACGCAGGAAGTCGTGGCCGAGGCCTCTACCTTCGCTCGCGCCCTCGATGAGGCCGGGGACGTCGGCCACCGTGTATGTTGTGTCGCCGGCCGTGACGACACCCAGATTCGGCACGATCGTCGTGAAGGGGTAGTCGGCGATCTTCGGCCGGGCGGCCGACAGGGCCGCGATCAAGCTCGACTTGCCGGCGCTGGGGTAACCGACCAGGCCGACATCCGCCACCACCTTCAGCTCGAGCACGATGGTCCGCTCGGCACCGACCTCACCCAGCAGGGCGAACCCGGGTGCCTTACGGGACTTGCTCGCCAAGGCGGCATTACCCAGGCCGCCCCTGCCTCCCGCGGCCACCACCATCTCGGTGCCGGCACCGACGAGGTCGCCGAGGACCTCGCCTTTGGGTGTCGAGACGATCGTGCCCTCGGGCACCGGAAGGACCAAGGGTGCACCGTTGGCCCCTGACCGGTTGTCACCTTGGCCCGGCTTACCGTTGGCGGCTCGCCGGGTCGACTCCTGGTGGTAGTCGACGAGCGTGGTCATGTCGGGATCCACCCGAAGGATCACGTCGCCGCCGTGACCACCGTTGCCGCCATCAGGGCCACCAAGAGGCTTGAACTTCTCCCGGTGGACCGAAGCGACGCCGTGACCACCTCGACCACCGACGACATGGAGGACTACCCGGTCAACAAAAGTGGGAACTGCCACGCCGCCTCCTTCTTCGCCCGCTGGCCCGGCAAAGCTCCGGGGCCAGATGCAGACGCAGCGGCGTAGGACGACTCGTTTGTCGGCGTACTAGCACTTAGGACACTGAGGTTGCCGGGTGCTCCAACGGCTCTGCCGGGACGATGTTGACGATGCGACGTCCGCGGCGGGTGCCGAACTCGACATTGCCCTCGACCAGTGCGAACAGCGTGTCATCGCCACCTCGACCGACTCCCGTGCCGGGGTGGAAGTGGGTGCCTCGCTGGCGGACGATGATCTCACCGGCGTTGACGAGCTGCCCGCCGTAGCGCTTCACACCAAGACGCTGGGCGTTGCTGTCGCGGCCGTTCCTGGTAGAGGCCGCACCCTTCTTGTGTGCCATGACTGTTCCTCGCCCCTGATCAGTTGTTGTCGGCGGTGTTGATCGCGGTCACCTTGACCTGCGTGTAGTGCTGGCGGTGGCCTTGACGTTTGCGGGACCCCGTCTTGTTCTTGTACTTGAAGATGTGGATCTTCGGGCCCTTGGTCGCACCAAGTACCTCCGCCTGGACGTCCACCCTGGACAGGGAGTCGGCGTCTGACGTGACGGTCGCGCCGTCCACCACGAGCACGGCCGGCAGGGACAGGCTGTCGCCTGGCACCGTCGCCACCTTGTCGATCTCGATGACGTCGCCGACGGCGACCTTCTTCTGCTGGCCGCCACTGCGCACGATCGCGTACACCGCGGGCTCCTCTTCGTAAGACAACTGCTCGAACCGACCCGAGCGCTCGCACCGGAAGGCGCGAAGCGTCATACCCGCTGTTGTGGCGCGCATGACAGCGCACAAAGGTACGCCGAGGATCGAGTCTACGGAGGTGACCCCACCGTGGTCAAAACGCCTGCCGGAAGCTTGCAAGGACCGCGGTACGGCGCCCGACAGGCGAGGACCAGCCCGACTGGGTAGCAATGCCAAGTCCGAGTCACAGGTCCGGGGAAGCACCGTCTCAGGACTGCACCGGCTCCGGCGACCTGGCGGCGTGGCCGGCGCTTACCTCAGGCGTCGGGGCTGGCGCCGCACCGTTCGTTGCGCCGGCGTCGGAGGCTCCGGAGGCGCCAGAGCCGCCGGGGTCGGAGGCAGCGACACCAGCGGCTGACGAGGGGGCGTTGTTCGGCGTGCCGGCCGACCTGCCACCGCGTCGACGGCCTGACTGCTTCGAGCTGTCCTGCCCGCCCAAGTGGGAGTCAGAGTTTGGCCTGCCGCCTCGCGCGTGCTCGGAATTTTTGAGAACAACCGGTTCCGGCTGGATGACGACGCCGCGACCGTTGCAGTGCTCGCAGGGCTCGCTGAACGCCTCGATCAACCCGGTGCTGATGCGCTTACGTGTCATCTGCACCAGCCCGAGCGAGGTCACCTCGGCGACCTGGTGGCGAGTGCGGTCCCGGCCCAGACACTCGACAAGTCGCCGTAGCACCAGGTCACGATTGCTTTCGAGCACCATGTCGATGAAGTCGACGACGATGATGCCGCCGATGTCCCGGAGCCGGAGCTGACGCACGATCTCCTCAGCCGCCTCGAGGTTGTTCTTCGTCACGGTCTCCTCAAGGTTGCCACCGGAGCCGGTGAACTTCCCCGTGTTGACGTCGACGACGGTCATCGCCTCGGTGCGGTCGATGACCAGCGAGCCACCGGACGGCAGCCAGACCTTGCGTTCCATCGCCTTCGCGATCTGCTCGTCCACCCGGTAGGCATCGAAGAGGTCCTGGTCACCTGTCCAGCGTTCGAGCCGCTCAGTGAGATCCGGCGCGATGTGTTGGACGTAGGCCTCGACCATGTCCCATGCCTCGTCACCATGGATCACGAGCTTGGAGAAGTCCTCGGTGAAGAGGTCTCGCACGACCCTGAGCGTGGTGTCGGGTTCGGCGTACAGCAGCTGCGGCGCCTGGCCTTTCTTGGCCTTCTTCTCGATGTCCTCCCAACGAGCCGTGAGCCTGGTGACATCACGGGTCAGCTCCTCCTCGCTGGCACCCTCGGCCGCCGTTCGGATGATGACGTTGGCGTCGTCGGGAAGGATGTCCTTGAGGAGGTTCTTCAGCCGGGTGCGCTCGGTGTCGGGCAGCTTGCGGCTGATGCCGCTGGCTCCGCCGCCGGGCACGTAGACGAGGTAGCGACCTGGCAGGCTGATCTGGCTGGTCAGGCGAGCCCCTTTGTGTGCAATCGGGTCCTTGCTGACCTGCACGAGCACGGCCTGACCCGGCTTGAGCGCATTCTCGATCCGTCGCGGCTGGTTGGTGTCCTCCCGCAGATCCCAGTTGACCTCACCGGCGTACAGGACGGCGTTCTTGCCCTTGCCGATGTCGATGAACGCCGCTTCCATGCTGGGCAGGACGTTCTGCACGCGGCCGAGGTAGACGTTGCCCATGATGGAGCTCTGTGACTCCAAGGCGACGTAGTGCTCGACGAGGATGTCGTCCTCGAGTACGGCGATCTGCGTCATCTCGCCGCGCTGGCGGATCGTCATGACGCGCGCGACAGCCTCACGACGGGCCAAGAACTCCGACTCGCTCAGGATGGGTGCCCGTCGACGACCGGCCTCGCGGCCCTCACGGCGGCGCTGCTTCTTGGCTTCGATGCGGGTCGAGCCGTCGACGGTGCTGACGGAGTCCTTCTTGGCGCGAGGCTGTCGCACCTTGACGACGGTGTCGACCGCGTCGTCAGAGACATCGTTGCCGCCCTCGGTGGTACGACGCCGGCGCCGGCGGCGACGAGTGGAGCTCTCCTCGCCATCAGCCGGCTCCGCTTCGGATCCGGCTGCGGCGTTGGAGTCCGTCGTCTGCTCGGCCTCGTTCTTCGGCTGGTCATCGGGGACGGAGTCGGTGGGCTTGCGGCGGTTGCGACCGCCACGTGAGCGGCGCCTTCGGCTACTCCCTGCCTGGTCCTCACCGCCGTCTGAATCGTCGCCGCCGGCGACGTCTGCCGGCGCGGCAGGGTGCTGCCCCGGCTCTCCAGCCGACTCGGCTGACTCAGGCGACTCCCCAGCACTGCGAGCGGTTGGCTTCTTAGCGGCCGAACGCTGGGCCTTGACCTTGGTGATGTCTGGCGGCTGAAACAGCAGGGGTACCGCCACCGTAGGAGCACCGGCATCAACAGAACTGGTGTCGTCCGAGGCGGTGAACGGCGAGGTGCTGCCCGCGGCGCGTCCACTCGAGCTCGGCAGGTCGGCCGAGGTGACCGGCTGGGAGCCTGCGGCCGCGGCTTGCAGATCTGCGTCAGTGTTATCGGGCTGTTTGCTCATCTTCTTGCTGGGTCGCTTCGCGGCGGACTTCTTGGCCGCTTTCTTCGACGGGGCTGCGTCGCTCCCCTGCACGGCGACAGACTCAGCGGGCTGGGTGCCGGGAGCTTCGGGCCCTTCGACTGCCGAGACGTCTGTTGCCACCGCGGCAGCGGCAGCCGGGGCGGCCACCTGCAGCTGTGCGCTCTCTGTGGCGTGTGCGGCAGCGCCAGTTGCCTCCGACGGGCTCCCCCCTGCCGACGAGGCCGCCTTCTTGGCGCTCTTGCGGGGGGCCCTTTTGGCGCTTTCCCCCTTCGACTGAGGCGCCTTCGAGCCTGGTGCGCCTACCGTTACCACAGGCTCTGCCGCGGCCCGGCTGGGCTCGGGTCTCTCGTCATGCAGGGGCGCTGGTGGGCCGGCAGGTCGACTTGCTGCGCGCCGTCTGGTCCGAGGCGCCGGTTGGGGTTGGGTGGCTGGTGCAGGATCGGTGGTGTCTGGCGACAGGGGGTTGTCGTCGTCGAGCATGTGCGCTCCTCGCGTGCCTCCGGGCGCTTAGCGCCGCACGGAGGCGGTTCGGGTCGTGGCGCCCGCCCGGGTCGGCCGCCACACAAGTTTGCGGTGGGCTGCTGCCGGCGCCCGTACGGCGTACGGCTGACGGCTGCAACAGCAACGACACCGGGGTTTGCCGTCCGGTCAGGTCAGCGGTCGCCGGCGGTTGCCTGAGCGTCGCGATCGGGGCCGAGCGGGTCACCCACGCTCGAAGTCTCCGGGTCCAGAGGCCCCTGCGCGAGTCGGGTCTGCATCGGCGGAACCGGCGCTTCAAGGCCTGCGATCTCTCGGAGACCGGCGAGGATGTCGTCGGGTCGGACGGCGGGGGTGCTGTGCCGCACGACCATGTCAAGTATCGCACACATCTGCTCACCGTCCTCGCCAGCGCGCACGGACAGCTCCACGACGGCGGCACGACAGTCGAACTCACGCAGCCCGCGCTTCGTCATCCGCTCCACCTGTACCGCGGACTGAGCCAGAAAGGACGCGACCGCGGCCTCGGACGTTGAGGCGTCGACGCCAGGCAGCGCGACGGTCCATCGACTGGCTTCCAGCCTGTTCGCGAGAGCACCGGGCCCTGCCACCACCACCTCGAGGATGTCCAGTCCAGGAGGCAGCGCCTCGTCGAGCCGGTTCCGTACGGCGTCGGGGTCACAGGCTTCGACCAGGCCTATCTCGACGTACTCCGCCTCGCTGGCGGCGCCGGTCGGCGAGGCGTTGGCATAGGAGATTCGCGGGTGCGGGCTGAAGCCTGACGTGTATGCCATCGGAAGGTCAGCGCGTCGTAGCGCTCTCTCGAAGGCCCGCCCGAAGTCCCGGTGGCTGGTGAAGCGCAGCCGACCTCGCTTGGCGTACCGCATCCGCAACCTCTGGACCGGAGGCGGCTGCTGC
>JAUJOO010000002.1:54373-62180 GCA_030447585.1 Nocardioidaceae bacterium
CCGACCTCGCTTGGCGTACCGCATCCGCAACCTCTGGACCGGAGGCGGCTGCTGCCGGGGCTGTTCAGGCATGACACCGAAGATGGAACCGTCAGACGACGGAGAGCGGGAGCAGCTGCCGGCCGGTGGGGCCGACTTGGATGTCCGTGCCCATCTGGGGACAGACCCCACAGTCGAAGCACGGCGTCCAGCGGCAGTCCTCCACCTCGACCTCGTTGACCGCGTCCTGCCAGTCCTCCCAGAGCCAGTCGCGGTCGAGCCCGGAGTCGAGGTGGTCCCACGGCAGCACCTCGGAGTAGCCGCGTTCGCGAACGGTGTACCAGTCGAGGTTCACCGGCTCGTCGGCCAGCGCGTCGGCACACGCGGACGCCCACCGGTCGTAGGAGAAGTTCTCGCTCCAGCCGTCGAACCGGCCACCTTCGCGCCATACCTGCTCGATGACAGCGCCCACCCGGCGGTCACCGCGCGACAGCAGCCCTTCGATGACACCCGGCTTCCCGTCGTGGTAGCGGAACCCGACGGCCCGGCCGAACTGCTTGTCCTTGCGGACCTCGTCGCGAAGCAGTTGCAGGCGGTGGTCCGTGGTCGCGTGGTCGAGCTGCGACGCCCACTGGAACGGCGTGTGCGGCTTCGGCACGAACCCGCCGATCGACACGGTGCAGCGGATGTCGCGGCGACCGGAGACCTCGCGTCCGGTGGCGATGACCTTCTTGGCCAGGTCTGCGATAGCCAGGACGTCGTCGTCCGTCTCGGTCGGCAGACCGCACATGAAGTAGAGCTTGACCTGCCGCCAGCCGTGAGAGTACGCCGCCGCAACGGTGCGGATGAGGTCCTCCTCGGACACCATCTTGTTGATGACCTTCCGCAACCGCTCCGAGCCTCCTTCCGGCGCGAACGTCAGACCTGAACGGCGGCCGTTTCGAGAGAACTCGTTGGCAAGCGTGATGTTGAACGCGTCGACACGGGTCGAGGGCAGTGACAGCGAGACGTTGGAGCCGTCGTAACGGTCGCCGAGCCCCTTCGCCAGGTCCGCGATCTCGCTGTGGTCGGCGGAGGACAGCGACAGCAGGCCGACCTCCTCGAAGCCCGACGTCTTGATGCCTGCGTCGACCATGTCGCCGATCGTCGTGATCGAGCGCTCACGGACCGGACGGGTGATCATGCCGGCCTGGCAGAAGCGGCAGCCGCGAGTGCACCCGCGGAAGATCTCGACCGAGTAGCGCTCATGCACGGTCTCGGCTAGCGGCACCAGCGGCTTGCGCGGGTAGGGCCACTGGTCGAGGTCCAACAGGGTGTGCTTGTGTACGCGGCACGGCACCCCTGAGCGATTAGGCGCCACTGCCTTGATCCGTCCGTCGGGCAGGTAGTCGACGTCGTAGAACTTGGGCACGTACACCCCGCCCGACTTGGCCAGCCGCATCAGCAGCTCGTCGCGACCTCCGGGGCAGCCTTCGCCCTTCCACTCCCGGATGACCTCGCTGATGGCAAGCACGATCTCCTCGCCGTCGCCCAGCACCGCAGCGTCGATGAAGTCGGCGATGGGCTCGGGGTTGAACGCCGAGTGGCCGCCCGCCAGGACGACCGGGTGGGTGTCGTCGCGTTCGCTGGCATGCAGAGGTATGCCGGCAAGGTCGAGCGCGGTCAGCATGTTGGTGTAGCCGAGCTCGGTCGCGAAGGACAGGCCGAGGACGTCGAACTCCCCCACCGGGCGGTGGGCGTCGACGGTGAACTGCGGAATGGCGTTCTCGCGCATCACCTTCTCCATGTCGGAGAAGACGGCGTACGTGCGCTCTGCCAGGATCCAGTCGCGCTCGTTGAGGATCTCGTAAAGGATCTGGACGCCCTGGTTCGGAAGGCCCACCTCGTAGGCGTCGGGATACATCAGCGCCCATCGCACTGACGCGCTGTCCCAGTCCTTCACGGTCGAGTTGAGCTCGCCGCCGACGTACTGGATGGGCTTCTGCACGGTCGGCAGCAGCGGCTCGAGTTGGGCAAAGACCGACTGAACGGGCATCGCCTCAGAGTAACCGAGTGGTCAGGGTGACTCAGGCTCCGCGCCTGCCTCGACGTGAACGAGGTCGGCACCTGGTGGATCAGGCGATGTCGCGGGGGAGTGGGGCTGGCTCGCTCGCCGGGGCGCCGGTGGTGGTGAGGCTGGCCGCGAGGTCGATGAGGGCGCCGGTCAGTTGGTCTAGCGGGGTGGAGGTCAGTCCAGCGATGGTGTGCTCGGCGAGTTGCCCCAGGCGGTCTTGAGCCTCGGCAACACCGCTCGTCCCCCGTCGCTGAGCTCGACGATGGTGACCCGTCCGTCGGTCGGTGAGGGCCGGCGGACGACGAGGCCGGCGGCTTCGAGCTTGCGGACGCTGTTGGTGATGGTGGGTGGCTCGCAGCCGCTGGCGGTGGCCAGCTGGCCCTGCGTGCGCGGGCCCTCGGCGTCGAGCTCGAGCAGCAGGACCTCCTGTCCGGGGTGTAGGCCGAGCGGGGCGAGCAGCGCACCGGCCAGCGCGCGGTGGCGGATGCCAACCGCGCGGATCGCCGCGTTGAGGGTATTGGCCTGCTCGAAGTCCACGCCGGTCTCCTCTTGACTCCGGTAACTTATGCGGCTAACTTTTAGTCGCATAAGTAAAGGATATCCGAGGAGGCTTGATGATTCCACCAGCCGCGAGTGCGGTCCGCACCGCAAGACGCCGCGCCGGTTCCACCCTGCGCCAACTCGACCGCACGGGTGTTGCGCTGCTGTGCCGGTACCAGACCCATCGGGCGGCGGCCGAGCCGTACATCCGCATGGGTGCCGCGGCCGCCAGCGTGCTGACGCTATTGCTCCGGCATCCGGGGTCTCCCCAGCAGTCGAGCGTGCGCTGGCCGGCGCAGCCGCGGGAGCAAGCACAGGTCCTTCGGCGCGCCGACGCCACCTCAACGACCCGCGCCACTCCACCCACCAGCCTGACCCGATCATCCAAGAGAACAGGAGTTCAGTCATGACCACCACCACCGACCGCGACCACTTCACGTCAATGCCCACCCGCCTGACCCGAGCCCGAGCATTCGGCGTCGCCGGCGCCGCCCTCGCCGCCCTGGCGGTGTGGACCGTCGCCGTGCCACTGCTGGGCGTCGACCTGCTCGTCCGTCCAGGGGGCGGCAGTGCCCAGACGGTCGGGGTCGGGACCGTCGTCACGGCCAGCCTGGTCGCCTCCTTGCTCGGCTGGGCGCTGCTGGCCCTGCTCGAGCGCCGCGTAACCCGCGCCCGCACCGTGTGGACTGGTGTCGCCGCCGTCGTCCTGCTGCTGTCCCTGGCAGGCCCACTCACGGGCGGGACCACGAGCTCGGCCGCAGCGGCCCTCACGCTCATGCACGTGGCGGTCGCCGCCGTCCTGATCCCGACGCTGCGCCACAGCCCACCACCGCCTGATTCCCGGCACGCGGTACCGAAGGAACGAAGGACACCGTGAACATCCTCGCCATCTCCGGTTCGACGCGGCAAGGCTCGCTGAACACCCGGCTGGCTCTCCTGGTTGCCGAGCTCCGCCCGGCCGACGTCGTCACGGTGGTCAGTGACCTAGACCGGCTGCCGTTCTACGACGCCGACCAGGAAGCCGCCGGCACCCCCCAGGCCCTCGCCGAACTGCGGGCCACCGTGACGGCCGCAGACGTCGTCGTGGTCGTCACCCCGGAGTACAACGGCACCGTCCCCGGCCTACTCGGCAACGCCGTCGACTGGCTCTCCCGCCCACCGCGTCAATCGGTGCTGCGGGGAAAGCCGGTGCTCGTGCTGTCCGCCTCCCCCACCCCGTACGGCGGCACCTGGGCCGCCGAGCACCTGCGCAGCGTCCTCACGCGCGTCGGCGCCACCGTCCTTCCTGCCGGCCTCTCGGTCGCCGACGCACACCGGCGCCTCGGCTCGGCCGAGCCCGATCGCCAGGTCGTCGCCGACCTCGCCGACCTCCTCGTCGAGACCCTCGACTCCGCACCCCAGGCGATCTCGGCATGAGCGCCTTCAACGAGCCATCGGCCCCCCGGCAGCCTGACCGGACGGCGGCGGGTTTCAGCCCGGCCGAGCTGGCCTACCTGCTCAGCGAGCGGCGCCTCGGCCGGCTCGCCACCGCCGACACCACCGGAGCCCCGCACGTCGTCCCGGTCGGCTGGAACTACCACCCCGAGCTCGGCACCATCGACATCTCCGGCCGCAACTTCGCGGCGACTCGCAAGTACCACAACGTCCAGGCCAACCCGCAGGCCGCATTCGTCGTCGACGACGTCCTGCCGCCCTTCCGGCCTCGCTGCGTCACCATTCAGGGCTTCGCCCAGGCCCTCACCGCCGAGCAGGCGGGCGGCACCGAGGCGGTGATCCGCATCCACCCCCGCAAGATCACCTCATGGGGTCTGGACGACAGCCCACCGACCGAGCCGTCCTAACCCGCCCGTTGTCCGAGACAGCCACGATCAGGAGGAGCGAGATGTACGCCGTGGTGCGACTGAACTCGTTTCATCCAAGCAAGCTCAGCGCCTCCGGCGACACGCTGGAACAGTTCGACCGAATCCACGCAGCCCAGCCCGGCTACGTGGGCACGGTCGTCGTCGACCTGCAAGCCGGCCGCCGCCTCGTGATCAACCTGTGGGAAAGCGAGGGGCACGCCGCCGAGGCACTGTCCGTCCTCGGACCAGAAGTCAGACGGCTCCTCAACTCGATCATGTCCAAGCCCTCGGAACTCCTCGGCGCCGGCACAGTGATCTCCACAGACCTGACGCCCTCCACGTCCGCCTGACCGCGACGATCCGGGCCAGTCACGGTCACCATCCGGGTCTGTCCGGCGATCGGTGTAAGTGGCATTTGCATCTCAGTGATTCTCGGCTGCCGGCACGGTGTACTGCGTGCTTGGCGTCGGTCTTGGCCCGATCACCCCAGGGTCGCTGCAACTTGCTCGGTGCAACCACCTCGCAACAGATCCCGGTCGCAATCAACGATCCCGCCAACCCGAACCCGGTCGGACCTGCCTGGTAAGCCGCCGGCCAGGCAGAGCACCCAGCCCCTACCGGACTGCTCGTGCGATGGAGTCAATCGGGTCTGGATGAGCTCGCTCGTGACGCCGTCGATCACCCCGCTGCCAGAGCACTCTGGGATAGTTTCAAAGTGACACGGCAGGTTCGTTCGTGGATTGAGGAGCGGGAGACGGAATGACAGCTTGCGTCACCATCCAAGCCTCATCCGTCCTCGTGTCCGCGAAAAGGGGTTCCGCTCGTGACGATTCGTGCTGTGTCAGCCAGGCGTAGGCTTGTCATCGCAGCCATCGCACTCAGCGTGTCCGCCTGCTCGGATTATGTGGATCCAGGCAAGCACAGTGCATTCACCCGTGAGCAACTGCGCAGCAACTGGCGCGGCGCAGAACGCTTCCCCCTCCTGGTGCCGGCACGTCTGCCCGCGGGTGCCGAAGATCCGGCGGCTGAGGTCGGATTCTCCCTCTCCAACGTGGTGACGGACCCGGTGCGCCATCCGTCCCGGCGTTCATGGGTCTCGTACTACGACAGTGATGTGCTGGGCGGCTCGTTCCGGATCTTTCAGCGACCCGCTGACCAAGCCAGACAAGAACCGTGCGGCCCCGTTGCAGGCCTGCCATTCGTCCAGCGTCGTGTCGGCGATGTGGTCCTGACCATCTGCTCGTCTGATTTCTCCAGCGGAAGCCGTGAGTACTGGGACAGTGTGACCTTCACAGGGGACCTGGAAGAGGTGGGCTGGCTCGAAGGTGAGTAGCTGTTCCAACCCGCTGCGCGCCGGGCAGCTATGCACGTCGACGACTTCACGGCGTTGGACACCACGAAGCCCACCGCCCAACGCCCTGGCAACTCGGCTCAGAAACGGCGGGAGCGCGCGATCCGTCCGCGCAACACGACACCGAAGCCGAGGGACCGCTCGGTACGCAGGTGGATGTTGAGCAGCAGCCCGACGGCCATCAGGGACGCGAACATCGACGTGCCACCGTACGACACGAGCGGCAACGGGACACCGGTCACCGGCATGATGCCGAGGCACATGCCGATGTTCTGGAACGCCTGGAAGCCGAGCCAGCACACGACGCCGGCGCCGGCGAGACGACCGAACATGTCGTCGGCCTTGGCCGCGATCCGCGACGCCCGCCACAGCACGGTCAGCAGCAGGCCGATCAGAATTCCCGCGCCAACGAGCCCGAGCTCCTCCCCTGCCACGGTGAAGATGAAGTCCGTGTGCTGCTCGGGAACGAACCCCGCCTGGGTCTGCGACCCGTCGAACAACCCCTGGCCGAAGAGACTGCCGTTCCCGACCGCGATGCGGGCCTGGATGGTGTTGTACCCGGCGCCGTCAGGGTCGAGCCCTGGGTTGACGAACGAGCCTAAGCGGTCGAGCTGGTATCCCTTCAGCACCCCGAGTTTCAAAGCCCCGATCACGGCGCCGACCGCGCCGAGCAGCATCGTGACGAGCCAGCGCTTCGGCGTGCCGGCGACTGCAAGGAGTCCGAACACGGTCGCGCTGAGGACCAGCAGAGTTCCGAGGTCTGGCTGGGCCAAGATCAGGCCGGCTGGCACTGCCGCGATCACGAGCGCCGCGATGACATCGGTGGAGCGGAGCTGCTGGCTGTGACGTCTGATCTCCGTCTTCTCGGCCAGCAACAACGACATGCCTGTCACCACGCCCAGCTTCGCGAACTCCGCAGGCTGGATCGACATGCCCCCGATCAAGATCCACGACCGTGACCCGTTGATGACCGTGCCGAGCGGAGACAGGACCAACCCCAGCCCGACGGTGGCCCCCAGGTAGACGAACGGCGCCCAGATCCGAATCCAGCGGTGGTCGGTGGCGGCGAAGAGGAACGCCAGCAGCAGCCCGATGGCGATGTTGCTCGCGTGCTTGGTCAGGTATGCCGTGGAGTCGCCGCCGGTCAGAGCATCGTTGTTCGCCGTTGCCGACCAGACGAGCAGGGAGCCGAAGGCTAGCAGCATCCCGACCGCAGACAGGAGCAGCCAGTCCATCCGCTGCCAGAGCCTGCGGGTGTCGTCGACGTGGACCCGCCGTGACGTGCGCGTTGTGGTGGATGCCGCAGTCATCACCATGGCGTCCACCTACGCCGGTCGGGCGGCAGCCCAGGCGTGACGGGGCCCGCCAGCCAGTCGTCGAAACGGCGCGGCGGCGAGCGCAGCACCGGCCCGGAGATCGAGCCGTCGGCCTCGAACACAGGGAGCCCCACCGGTGGCCGCGCGCCTGGCTGGATCGCCTTGTCGAGGTCCACCTTCCCTTTGCGGACCCCGTACAGCGACTCCCAGATCTTGCGGACCGCCGGTCCCGACGTGCCCGAGCCGGTGCCGCCCTGAGAGACCATCATCACAACGACGTACTGCTTGTTGTACGACGCGAGCCAGGACGTCGACTGCTTGCCGTAGACCTCGGCACTGCCCGTCTTGGACCTGATCTTGACGTCGTCGAGCGGGAATCCGACAAAGCGCCAAGCCGACGTACCGGTGCGTGTGGTCCCCTGCAGAGCGGCGTCGATGTAGCGCAGGACCTTCTCCGGCACCGGGACCGTCGAGGCCTTCTCCGGCTTGATCCGCTCGATGAGCTGTCCGCCCGGGGACACGATCGCCTTCGCCAGTCGGGGTTTCCACAAGATCCCCCCGTTGGAGATCGCCGCGTATGCCGTCGCGAGCTGGAGCGGTGTGATGATCGTGTCGCCCTGGCCGATCGAGAAGTTCACCGCGTCTCCGGCACGGTACGTGTAACCGTCGATGCAGAACTCCCGCGCGAACCGGTGCAGGAAGTCGTCACCGCGCTCCTCGCCGAGCT
>JAUJOO010000002.1:62280-108396 GCA_030447585.1 Nocardioidaceae bacterium
TGAAGTCACGGTTGCCGACGCGGAACGACGACGAGCAGTTCAGCCTGGTGTCGGGCGAGTAGCCGTGGGTCAACGCGCCTGCGGTGATGAAGGGCTTGAACGTCGAGCCGGGCGCGAACTGCCCCTGGGTTGCCCGCGACAGCAGCGGAGTACCGGCGCGCTTGCTGTAGAGGCGGTCGAGGTCGCCCTGGGTGATGCCGCCCACCCAGACGTCGGGGTCGTAGGTGGGATAGCTGGTCATCGCAACGACGTGGCCGGTCTTGGCGTCGAGAACGACCGCGGCCCCGGAGTCAGCGACGTACTTCTTCCTGCTCACCGGGTCGTACGTCTTGCGAGCAGTCGAGATGGTCTGGCGCAGCTGCCGCTCGAGGACCCCTTGCACCTTCGCGTCGATTGACGTCACGAGCGTGTCGCCGGGAGTCGGTGACACCCTTTCACCTGCCCCAAGCACCCGCCCCATCGAGTCCACGGTGACCTGCCGGTCGCCGGGGACCCCCCGCAGGTAGCGGTCGTACTGCTTCTCCAGCCCGGCGCGCCCGACCGAGGACAGCGGCCCCAGTGTCGTGTCGTCGGTCTCTTGCGCGACGTCGAGCTCGTCTTCGGTGATCGGGGAGTTGTAACCCAGCAGGTGTGCCGCGTTGATGTCGAACGGTGCCGGGTACGCACGAACCTTGCGGGCCTCAGCCGTCACACCGGGGTAGTCCTCGGCCTGCTCGAGCAGGGAGGCGGCGAGCGACTGGGAGACGTCCTCGGCGACGGGGACCGGTGCGTACGGTGAACCGTTCCAGCAGATCGGTGCCTTCGCCGCCCCGGGCTCTCCGCATGTCTTGGTACGGCGCTCGAGTTCGGCCTTGCTCAGGCCGAGAGTGTTGGCGAGCCGTGCCAGCACGGCGAGCCGGGTCGAGCCGCCGAGCTTGTCCAGCACGTCCGGGTCGACCGTCACGACCCACGACGTCCGGTTAGCCACGAGAGGACGCCCCATCGCATCGACGATGAGGCCGCGAGGCGGCGGGATGTCGATGTCGCGGACGGTGTTCTCCTCCGCGGCAGCCTGGTAGGTCTCGCCACCCACGACCTGCAGGTACCACAGCCGGGCGAACAGCGTCGCGAACAGCGACACGATGATCACCTGGACGACCATCAGTCGCAGGCGCGAGCGCTTCTTCAACATCGGCCCCCTCCGCGCACCGGTGGCGCCGACACGCAGCCGTGCACAGCTACCACCGCTCGGCTGGCTCGAGCCGGCGGAAGAGCAGCACCAGCGCGATGACCAGTGGCGCCATCAGCAGGTCATAGCCGACGGCGACGGGGATCACCTCGATCGCCGCGGCGACGTCGATTCCGGGCTCGCGCAGCACCAGCCCGGTCAACGCGAAGACCGACGTACCGACGAATGCTCCCGAGGCAACCATGAGCAGGCTGCCGAGCACCGGCGTGTCGGTGTCGGACTTGACCAGGCCGGTCAGGTAGCCGACCAGCACCAGTGACAAGGCCCACCGTCCGGCTGTGTGGTCGGCCGGTGGGGCGAGGTCGAGAACCAGTCCGGCAGCGAAGCCCACGAGCGCGGCGTAGTTGGGTCCCCGAACGAGGGCGACGGAGATGACCACCAACAGCGCCAGGTCAGGGACGACCCCGCGGATCGAGAAGTGACTGAAGATGCTCACCTGCAAGGTGACCGTCACAACGATCAGGACCGTGATCAGCGCGATCCTCACCGCGGCCGTCATCGGTCCTCTCCCTGCGCCTGTGGGTTCGCCGTCTCCGCGCTGACGGATGTGACAACGGCGACGACGTCGAGGGACGAGAAGTCGACGTAGGGGTCGATGGTGGCCGTCTCGGTCAGCTCTGCTGGAGACGAGCGCACGTGGACGACCTCACCGATCGGTACGCCGGGGATGTAGGGGGCCCCGTTGCGCGAACCCCAGGTCAACACGGTGTCGCCAACGGACGGCGAGACGGTGTGGTCGACGAGGCTGAGTCGCAGGGTGCCGTCGCCGCCGACGTTGCCGTCACCGTCGAGGAAGCCCAGCTCCATGGACTCGCCCAGGCGTCCACCGACCGTCGACTTGCCGTCGACGATGAGAAGCACCGTCGCACTCGTCCGGGTCGCGGCCACCACGCGGCCGACCAGCCCGTCGGCGTTGATGACGGTGAGATCGGGTTGGATCCCCGAGCTCGTGCCGGCGTCGATCGTGACGGTCCGCGAGAACGACTGAGCCGACCCCAGCGCCACCACCTGTGCCGGTACGACCCGGTAGCCGGAGGTGTCGGCCAGTTCGGCTATACCGTTTAGCTCGGTGTCGCGGTGGCGGTTGGCGTCTGCGGCGCGTAGCTGCGACTCCAGAGTCGCTTTGGCTGCCTCGAGCCTTGCGTTCTCGGCGCGAAGGTAGCCGACGTCCTGGAAGTGCCCCGGCAGTGAGGTGACCGGGCTGAGCGCCGCTGTGGCGCCGTCTTCGACCGGCCCGAGTACGGCGGCGACGGCTGTCCGCAGGGGATCCACCGGTGAGGATGACTCGCCGTGGCGTGCGTCGAGCGTAATGATCGTGACGCACGCCAAGACGAGCAGGCCCACGCCTGTCCGAGTCTGTCGCGGCTCCGGCGTCGTCATCCTCAGCGCCTGGGCTCCGACACGAGGACTTGCTGCAGCGCCTCGAACTCCTCCACGCATTTCCCAGCGCCGAGGGCGACGGAGTCGAGCGGCCCCTCGGCCACGTGGACCGGCATACCCGTCTCGTGTCGAATCCGCTCGTCGAGTCCTCGCAGCAGGGCACCACCACCGGTGAGAACGACGCCTCGGTCCATGATGTCGCCTGCTAGCTCCGGGGGCGTCTTGTCGAGCGTCACCCGGACGGAGTCGACGATGGCGTGCACCGGCTCCTCCAGCGCCTGTCGGACCTCGGCTGAGGAGATGACGACGTTGCGGGGCAGGCCGCTGATCATGTCGCGCCCGCGGATCTCTGCCTCTGGCTCGTCCGGCAGTGGGAAGGCCGACCCCAGGGCCATCTTGATCTCCTCGGCCGTGCGCTCCCCCAGCATTAGCGAGTACTCCTTCTTCATCCAGTTGATGACTGCCTGGTCGAGGTCGTCACCCGCAGTGCGGATCGAGATGCTCGTCACGATGCCGCCGAGGCTGATCACCGCGACCTCGGTAGTACCGCCGCCGATGTCGACGATCATGTTGCCGGTGGCCTGATGGACGGGCAGACCTGCGCCGATAGCGGCGGCCATCGGCTCTTCGATGATGTAGACCCGGCGGGCGCCGGCCTGGTACCCGGCCTCCTTGACGGCCCGCTGCTCCACTGCGGTGATGCCGGAAGGGACGCAGATCACAAGCCGGGGCTTGGCGAAGTAACGCCGTCGATGGACGCGCTGGATGAAGAAGCGCAGCATCTGCTCGGTCGCCTCGAAATCGGCGATGACGCCGTCCTTGAGCGGGCGGATTGCGGTGATGCTGTCGGGTGTGCGGCCGATCATTCGTTTCGCCTCGGTGCCGACGGCGAGGATCTCGCGTGTCTGTGCGTTCATGGCGACGACGGACGGTTCGTTGAGCATGACACCTCGGCCGCGTACGTAGACGAGGGTGTTGGCGGTTCCGAGGTCCACTGCCATGTCGCGGCCGATCAAGCTGTTGGCCATTGCCTCCTACCCATTCCCTTCGCACACTCGTCCCCGGCGTCGCTCCTGAGTCGGAGGACAGCCGTCCTGCCGCGCGTTCAGCGTAAGTCGGCGTGACGCCCAGATCGGGACGACACTTCGGCGACTGGGTGACTTTGTCCGCTCGTACGACGCGGCAGTCGGCAGCTGCTCTTCATCCCGGTGCCCGAGCCCAAGACCCAGAAGAACCGCATCCATCTCGACGTCGTACCGATGGACCAGACCCGTGACGAAGAGGTCGAGCGGTTGCTGAGGCTTGGCGCCACGCTGGTCGACGACCGGCGCGAAACCGACGGGACCGGGTGGGTGGTGCTGGCCGACCCGGACGGCAACGAGTTCTGCGTCGAGCGCAGTGCAGCCGAGCGTCAGCGTTGAGCTTCCCGTCGTCGAGGACGAGGCGCGCTTGCGCCTTCGCTTCGCTTTTGGACGGCCTGCGAGTCCCCTCGCCTCCGCCCTCCCTGGTACAGCGGCTACCCGCGGAGTCTGGCCTGCGATGCAGAAGGCGGCGCCCGAGAGGTCCGCTAGATCGGTGTCTCGAACGTCCAACACCCCACCTGCCGCAGCGAGCGACGAGTGTGTAGTCGCGCGAGGCAAGCTCGCGACTCAGGCGGCGTCGTGGGCTGGTTGGGTGCCGGTGTGGTCGCCCGCAACAGACATCGTCGTCGGTGGCAACCTCGCTGCGTCGCTGTCGAACGGCGACGTCACCCACGCCGGTTCCGGCACCGCAACAGTGGTGTGGTGACGAGGTGCTCGCCGGCGCCATTGCGGGGCGGGAGTTGCAGAACGGTTACAGGTCGGGGAACCAGAGCGCGATCTCCCGCGCGGCCGACTCAGGCGAGTCCGACCCATGGACGAGGTTCTCGCGGTTGGACATGCTCCAGTCGCCCCGGATCGTGCCGGGGGCTGCCTTGCGCCCGTCGGTGGCGCCGTTGAGTGACCGTACGACGTCCACCGCCTCGTCGCCCTCGACGACGAGCGCGACGAGAGGGCCACTCGTGACGAAGTCGCGTAACGGCGGGTAGAAGTCACGGTCGACGTGCTCGGCGTAGTGGCGAGCGGCGTCCTCCGCGGATATGGTCCGCTGCTCCATCGCGGCGATGGTGAGCCCCTTCGCCTCGAACCGGGCGAGCACCTGTCCGACCAGCCGACGGCGTACGGTGTCCGGCTTCAGCAGGACGAGGGTGCGCTGGTTCATGGCGCCGACCCTACCCAGGCGATCGTGCGACGATCACCTCGGCTAGGCGCCGAACGACGCCTGCTGAGACTCGATCTTGCGGCCCAGCACGTACGCCGCTGTGTAAAGGGCGCCGAAGATGGCACCGAGCAGGAACATGTCCACGACGACGAACCCGAGTGCCAATGCCGCCACCTGGATCGCGAAACCAAGCAGGTAGGCCCACTCGAAGCGCAGCAGTGCGGCCACTACCAGGGCACAGGCAGCGAGGCCGACGCCGAGGAGAACCCCTTTCGCCGTCGACACCTCTTCGACGGCGATGAGCACGGGCGTGACGAGTCCGAGGACGATGCACTCGAAGCCGAGCACCGACGCGCACATCATCCGACGCGGCGACCTCACGAACGGCCGCCGAGCAGGTGGCGCGCCTCGCCTACCGTGATCACCGAGCCGGTGACCAGCACGCCGCCGCCTCCGAGCCCGGCAGAGCCGGAGTCCTGGCTGTCGGCGAGTCCCGCGGCGACATCGAGTGCGTCGTCGAGCCGGGTCTGCACCTCTACCCGGTCGGCACCGAAGATGCCACGTGCGACTTCCGCAAGCTGTTGCGCCGGCATTGCCCTCGCCGTGGAGTTCTGGGTGCAGACGATCGTGGCCATGATCGGCTCGAGCGCGTCGAGGATCCCGACCACGTCCTTGTCGAGCATCACGCCCATCACACCGACGAGATGGGAGAACGTGAAGGCCTCCTCCACGGCGCGCACAAGCGCGGCGGCGCCATGCGGGTTGTGCGCCGCGTCGAGCACGACCGTCGGCGATCGGCGCATGATCTCCAGACGTCCTGGGGAGCTGACCGTGGCAAAGGCTTGCCGGACAACCTCGACGTCCAGCCCGCTACCACCGGTGAACGCCTCCACCGCCGCAAGAGCGCCGGCAGCGTTGTGCGCCTGGTGTGCGCCGTACAGAGGCAGGAAGACGTCGTCGTACGTCGCGCCCAGGCCCTGGAACGTCACGAGCTGCCCACCTACGCCAGGCGCCCGCTCGGTCACCGCGAACTCGACCCCTTCGCGCGCGACCACAGCCCCGACCTCGGCGGCGTGTCGCAGGAGCACCTCGGCGACGTCGATGGGCTGCTGAGCCAGGACCGCGAACGTGCCCTTCTTGATGATGCCCGCCTTCTCTGCTGCGATGTCGACCGCCGAGTCGCCGAGATAGCGGCTGTGATCGATACCGACGGGGGTCACCACGGCGACCGCCGCGTCCGCCACGTTTGTGCTGTCCCATGTGCCGCCCATGCCGACCTCTATGACTGCCGCGTCGACAGGCGCGTCGGCGAAGGCCGCGAAACCCATGGCGGTCAGGAACTCGAAGAACGACACCGGGTGCCCGCCCGAGCGGTCCACGATCTCTGCATAAGGGGCCACCTCGGCGTACACCTCGGTGAAACGCTCCCGGCTCAGCGGCTCACCGTCGATGCCGACGCGCTCGGTCATCGACTCGAGATGTGGGCTGGTGAATCGGCCGGACCGTAGGCCGAGGCTACGCAACAGGCTGTCGACCATCCGGGCCGTGGAAGTCTTGCCGTTCGTACCGGTCAGCTGGACGACGGGGTACGCGCGCTGCGGCTGACCGAGCAGGTCGCACAAGGCAGCGATCCGGTCGAGGGAGGGGTCGAGCCGACTCTCGGGCCAGCGTCGCAGCAGCAGCCGCTCAACCTGTTGATACCGGTCGGCGACACCCGCTGCAGTCGCAAGGTCATGACTGGCAGACATCGGTCCAGAGTGTAGTGGCCTGTGGCGGAGGGTTCCTTCCACCTGGAAAGCGCAGGCCGCCGGCGATACGGGTTCGCGCTCCGAAACGGCCGAGAGACGCCTCCACGAACCTGCAACTGAGGTACCCTTTGCTCCGCGACCTGCTCATGTGCCAGCGATGGCCGTCCCGCGAACAGCACCGAGAAAAGGCCACCATGAAGGTACGAAACCAGGTGGGCGTGACGTTATGCGCTCTTAGTGTTCTCATCCCGTTAGCAGGAGAGGGAGCTACTGCCTCGCGTCCGGTGGATACGGCAGCGAAGGGCAGCGCATCTTCCTGCTTCGGCCGTGGGCCGATCAACGCCGCAGAGCTGCGCTTCGGAGTGTCGACATCGGCCTGCTCACTCGTCGGTCGAGTGGTGGTCTCCGGTGACGTATCGGTGGTCATCCCTTCCGCCGGGGGCGGGGTAGCCGCGGACGGTGTGGGGACAACCGCCACGCCCGGTACCAGCCTTCGCGTCACGAACGTGGGTGGCGTCGTGACGGCGACGTCGGAGTCGTCGAGCCTGGCCGACACAGCGGCTCGACCCGGCGTACGGGTAAGAACCGCCGCACTGGGCGGTTCTCCACCGGCTTGCCAGGACGGCGCCTTCAAGCAGGAAGGGCACGCCTGGAAGACGACGCTGAAGTGGGGCTACCACAGTGCTTCCACGCCGGGACGGATGACGGCTCGCGGAGCCGTTACCGCGATTCGCCGCGGCATCGAGAACATCCGCGACGGTCAGGACAACTGTGGCCTGGCCGGTCAGCCGCGCGCCTCCAGCGACTACGTCGGCTCGACTGCCGCGAAACCAAACATCGTCGTCAAGGACGGATCGGTTCGGTGTGGAAGCAGAAACAGTCGAAACACGGTCGGCTGGGGCTCCCTCCCGGGCAACCTGCTGGGCTGGACCTGCTACTGGTGGAACGCACGGCAGAACATGGTGGAGGCAGACATGCGTCTGGACCCCAGCCGGCGCACCGTTTTGAGCTATCCGGCGAACTGCAGCTCCAAGTTCGACCTGCAGTCACTCGCCACCCATGAGTGGGGTCACGTCTTCGGCTTGTCACATCCCGGGTCCGGGCACGCGAATCTGACCATGACACACCTCCTGCCCCCGTGCTCCAAAGCGCCTCGCACTCTCGGCCTCGGCGACTGGCGTGGCATGCGAAAGTTGTACGGATTGCGCTGACGAGCACCGACTCCGCGTCAGAGATCCGACCCTCAGGTCGTTCCAGCCCCCTCAGCGTCGGATCTTGCTGTAAGACCTTCGCAGAGATCCGGCTCTAAGGTGGCTAAAGCAGCGTAGGCGTCGGATCTTGCTGCCGCGGTACGCCGGCAGGCGGCAGCGAACTGGTTCGCCGTCGGCTGACGTGCCCCGTAGGCTTTAGGGCTATGACCGACACCCTCGACAGCCGCGCTCCTGACACGCCGACCGCCCCCCCGCGTGCGGTCGTCGTACCGGAGAAACCGGCACTCGAGGGGCTCGAGGACAAGTGGTCACAGGTGTGGGAGGAGAGTCAGGTCTACGCCTTCGACCGGACAAAGTCGCGCGACGAGGTGTACGCCATCGACACGCCTCCCCCGACGGTGTCTGGGTCTTTGCATGTCGGCAGCGTCAGCTCCTACACGCACACCGACCTGATCGCGCGCTACCAGCGGATGCGCGGTAAAGAGGTCTTCTACCCCATGGGGTGGGACGACAACGGCCTGCCGACCGAGCGGCGCGTGCAGAACTTCTTCGGCGTGCGCTGTGATCCGTCGGTACCTTACGACGCCGACTTCTCTCCCCCGGAGAAACCGGACGCCAAACGGCAGCTGCCGATCTCACGCGGCAACTTCATCGAGCTGTGCGCGCGCCTCACGGCCGAGGACGAAGTTGCGTTCGAGAACCTGTGGCGCCGGCTCGGCCTCTCAGTCGACTGGTCGTACCTGTACACGACCATCAGCGGCGACAGCCGGACTGCATCTCAGCGCGCCTTCCTGCGCAACCTCGCCCGTGGCGAGGCGTACCAGGCCGAGGCTCCCACGATGTGGGACGTGACGTTCCAGACCGCGGTGGCCCAGGCTGAGCTCGAGGCACGTGAGTACCCGGGCCACTTCTACCGGGTGGCGTTCCACGGCCCAGACCGCGCCGTCCACGTCGAGACCACTCGCCCGGAACTGATCGGCGCCTGTGTGGCGCTCATTGCGCACCCAGACGACGAGCGTTACCAGCCGCTATTCGGTACGACGGTTCGTACACCCGTCTTCGGCGTCGAGGTGCCGGTGCTGGCACACCCCGCCGCGGAACCTGACAAGGGCGCCGGTGTCGCGATGTGCTGCACGTTCGGCGACCTCACCGACGTGCAATGGTGGCGCGAGCTGCAGTTGCCGGTCAGGGTGATTATCGGTCGCGACGGCCGCATACTGCGAGACACACCGGACTGGCTGACCGACAAACCGGCCGCGTCGGTCTATCGGCAGCTGGCCGGCAAGACCGTGTTCGGCGCCCGCGAGGCCATGGTCGCCCTGGTGCGAGAATCCGGTGACCTCGACGGCGAGCCGAAACCGACCCAGCGGATGGCGAACTTCTATGAGAACGGCGACAAGCCGCTGGAGATCGTGGCGACCCGACAGTGGTACATCCGCAACGGTGGACGCGAGGAGGCCCTGCGAGAGGCGCTGCTGGCGCGCGGAAACCAGATCAGGTGGGTGCCCGCGTTCATGCGGCATCGGTACGTGAACTGGGTGACCGGCCTCAACGGCGACTGGCTCATCTCCCGGCAGCGGTACTTCGGTGTCCCGTTCCCCTGCTGGTACGCGCTGGATGCTCACTGTGAGCCCGACTACGCGCACCCGTTGGTCGCCTCCGAGGACCGGCTTCCCGTCGACCCGTCGTCCGACACTCCCGACGGGTACGACGAGGTACAGCGTGGCCGCCCCGGCGGCTTCCTGGGCGACCCCGACGTCATGGACACCTGGGCAACCTCGTCGTTGACGCCCCAGATCGCCGGCGGTTGGGAGCGCGACCGTGACCTGTTCGAGCGGGTCTTCCCGATGGATCTGTGCACACACGCTCACGAGATCATCCGGACCTGGCTTTTTAGCCGAGTCGTGCGCGCGCACTTCGAGCATGACGTGACGCCGTGGACGCACGCGATGATCTCCGGTTTCGTGCTCGACCCCGACCGCAAGAAGATGTCCAAGTCGAAGGGCAACGCGACAACGCCCGCGGACCTGCTCGAGCGGTACGGCTCCGACGCGGTCCGATGGCGCGCCGCCATGTCGCGACCGGGGTTGGACTCAGCGTTCGACGAGACGACGATGAAGGTCGGTCGCCGGCTGGCGATGAAGGTGCTCAATGCCTCCAAGTTCGTGCTGAGCATGGGCGCTGCCGAACTCGACACGATGTCGGTCACCGAGCCTCTCGACCTCGCGATGATCCGTCGGCTCCGACAGGTGATAGCCGAGGCGACCGAGGCGTTTGACGACTACGACTACACCACGGCGCTCGAGACGACCGAACGGTTCTTCTGGACGTTCTGCGACGACTACGTCGAGCTCGTCAAGGAGCGGGCGTACGGCGCCCGAGGAGACTCGGCAGCCGCCTCCGCACGAACAGCGCTCACCGCCGCCCTGTCGGTGCAGCTGCGTCTGCTCGCACCGTTCCTCCCGTACGTCACCGAAGAGGTCTGGTCGTGGTTCCAGGAGGGGTCGATTCATCGCGCCGCCTGGCCCGCGCCTGACGTGGACCTACCAAGCGTCCCGCAGAACCCGGGGCTGCTCATCGCGGTCGCCGAGGCGCTCGCCGGCATACGCGGAGCCAAGTCGGTGGCGAAGGTGTCGATGCGCACCGAGGTGAGTACGGCGACCATCACCGGCCCTGCCGACCGGCTCCCCTTGGTCGAGCGCGGTCTGGACGACCTTCGGGCCGCCGGCCGCATCACCGGCGATGTGTCGCTCACGCAGGCTGAGACCCAGGGTGGTCGCATCGCCGTCACGGTCGAGCTGCTAGCCCCTGACGCCTGACTGTCCCGATGAGTTGGTCGCTTGAAGTCGCGGGCCTGAGCGGATCAGTGCCAACCTCCCTCGGCCGCTCCGTGCGGGCGGCTTCTTCGGAGCCGCTCACTGATGGTTCACTGTGAGCGTGCCGCTCACTGGTGAGTACGAGCCGAGCCCGTCCGCGCCGGTGCGAGAGCGGGTCGAGGAGTACGAGGGTTCCGGCGGCACCGCAGGAACGACGATGCGCGGCTTGCCCGTCGTCATCTTGACGAGTAGGGGCGCCAAGTCCGGCAAGCTGCGCAAGACGCCCCTGATGCGGGTGGAGCACAACGGCAACTATGCCGTGGTCGCCTCGCTGGGCGGGGCACCGCAGCACCCCGTCTGGTACTACAACCTCGTCGCTCATCCGCAGGTCGAGCTGCAGGACGGACCGGTCAAGCAGGACATGGTCGCTCGCGAGGTGACCGGGGACGAGAAGGCGCAGTGGTGGGACCGGGCCGTCGCTGCCTTTGCGGACTACGCCGACTACCAGCGCAAGACCCAGCGCGAGATCCCCGTGTTCGTGCTGGAGCCCGTTACCTCCTGACGCTGCCGGGGACCGCATCGCAGCGCTTCACACTCCTGCGGGCGAAATCGAGACCAGGACCGGCGTCAGCGGACCGTAAGGTGGATCGCGTTCAACGGCTAGGCGCAGGAGTCAGGATGGAGGCATGACGTCACGACGCCGCTATGCCGTGCTGCTCGTTCTCATGTTCGCCGCGGTGCTGGCCGGCTGCTCCGACCAGGCCGACCCTGACCCCTCGGCTGGTCGGCAGTCTGAACCGTCGACTACGTCAACGCCCCCAGCAGAATCCCCCGGCCCGAAGCCGCAGGCGTCTGTCGAGCCCTCGAGCGGTCCTGCGGCAGACGTCGAGGTGCCCGAAGTTCTGCGGTTCGAGGCCTCGACTCTGGACGGCTCTGCGTTCGACGGCGGCAGCCTGGCAGGCAAGCCGACCGTCTTCTGGTTCTGGGCCCCCTGGTGCACCGTCTGCCTCAGTCAGGTGCCGGAGGTTGAGGGGGTCGCCGAGGAGTACGCCGGCGACGTCAACGTGGTGGGGGTCGGTGGACTCGATTCGGAGTCGGCCATCGAGGACTTCGCCGCCGACCTCGACGGCATGGTTTTGCTCGCCGACGACGGCACCCTCTGGCAGCGGTTCGGCATAACGGAGCAGAGCTCGTTCGTCATCCTCGACGCGAACGGTCAGGAGGTCGCACGATCCGGCTACGACGGCGAGCTCGACGTGTCCGCCGAGGTCGCCGGGTTGCTGGACTGATATGCAGGAGGGCCTGCTCGCGCTCGCCTTAGGAGCGGGCATGCTCGCGGCAGTCAACCCCTGTGGGTTCGCGCTCCTGCCGGCGTACCTGTCGCTGCTCATCGTCAGCGACGCCGATCCCGGCCGCAGCGCCGCCTTGGTCCGCGCGTTGATTTTGACCGGCGCGATGACCGTAGGCTTCGTCGCGGTATTCGGCACCTTCGGTCTGGTGATCTCCCCGGCGGCGTCGTCCCTGCAGCAGTACCTTCCGTGGATCACGATCGGCATCGGCCTGCTGGTCGCCGTTGCCGGGCTGTGGCTCCTCGTCGGCCGGGCCCTGCCGACGCTCGGCTGGCGCCCACGGGGGCCAGAGCTGCGGCGCTCGTTGCCGGCGATGGTGGGGTTCGGAGCGTCGTACGCGGTGGCCTCGCTGACCTGCACCGTTGCGCCGTTCCTTGCCCTCGTCGTGACGAGCTTCCGGACGGGCTCGACGTGGAACGGCGTCCAGCTGTTCACCGCGTACGCCGTCGGGATGGGCCTGGTCGTCGGGACAGCCGCAGTTGCCGTCGCCCTCGCGAACGCCTCGTTGGTCGCCCGGATGCGGCGAACCGGCAGGTGGGTGCCGCGGTTCGCCGGTGCGTTGTTGCTGTTCAGCGGCGGATATGTCGCGTACTACGGCTGGTGGGAGATCCGGGTGTTCAACGGCGGTGGTGTCGACGACCCGGTGATATCCCGCGCCCGAGACATCCAACAGTATGCCGCCCAGCTCGTCGGCCGGCTGGGGCCGGCGGGCGTGACCGCGATCCTCCTCGGGCTGGCTGTGGTTTCGCTGGCGCTGCGAGCGCGACGGCGCCGCCAACAGCGCCACGAGCCGGCGACGTAGGCTCTCTGCGTGACCCGCATCGTCGCCGTCTACCCGGCCCTGCCCCCTCACCGGTACGACCAGCGGGAGATCACCGAACGGTTCGCGGACCTGTGCCTCGGCGGCAGCGACAAGCAAGCATTGCTTCGTCGACTGCACTCGAGCGCCTCGGTGACCACGCGTCACCTGGCCCTGCCGATCGAGAACTATGCGACACTCGGCGACTTCGGCGCGGCCAATGACGCCTTCATCGAGTCAGCGATCGAGCTCGGCAGCCAGGCGATCCTCGGTGCCCTGCACCAAGCCGGACTGGGCCCAGCCGACGTCGACCTGGTCATCTCCACGACAGTGACCGGCGCGGCGGTGCCTTCCATCGAGGCCCGCATCGCGACGGCAATCGGCATGCGACCCGACGTCCGCCGGGTGCCGCTGTTCGGCCTCGGTTGCGTCGCGGGGGCGTCAGGTGTCGCACGGCTCCATGACTTCCTACGTGGATCACCTGACGGGGTAGGTGTGCTGCTGTCGGTGGAGCTTTGCTCCCTGACCCTGCAGCGCGACGACCCCTCGACCGCAAACCTGGTGGCCAGCGGCCTCTTCGGCGATGGTGCAGCCGCCGTGGTCGCGGTGGGGTCCGCGCACCCGGCGGCCGGCGTCGAGATTGTCGACAGCGTGTCCCACCTCTACCCCGGCTCGGGGCGCGCCATGGGATGGGACATCGGCGCCTCGGGGCTGAAGATCGTGCTCGGCGCTGAGGTTCCGGACCTGGTCAGCGAGTACCTCGGTGAGGACGTCAACCAGTTCCTCAAGGTGCACGACCTGGAGACCACCGACATCGCGGGCTGGGTGGCGCATCCTGGGGGGCCCAAGGTCCTCGTGGCCATGCAGGAGGCGCTGGGGTTGTCGGCGTACGACCTGGAGCTGACCTGGCGTTCGCTTGCGCGGATCGGCAACTTGTCCTCGGCATCTGTCCTGCACGTGCTACGCGACACGCTGGACCAGCGCAGGCCACCCCCAGGGTCGCCAGGTCTGCTGCTCGCGATGGGCCCCGGGTTCTGCTCGGAGCTTGTCTTGTTGCGATGGTGACGGCGTACGTCGTCCTGCTCGTCGCCGTGGCCCTGGAACGGCTGGCGGAGCTGATCGTCTCCACCCGGCACGCCGCGGCGATGCTCGCCCGGGGCGGCAAGGAGTACGGCGCCCGCCACTACCCGGCGATGGTCGTCCTGCACGCTGCGTTGCTCGTCGGCTGCCTGGTCGAGGTTGTCGTCGCCGACCGGCCGTTCGTGACTGCACTCGGTTGGCCGATGCTCGCTGTCGTCCTTGGCTCACAGGCGTTGCGGTGGTGGTGTATCGCGACGCTGGGCGAGCAGTGGAACACCCGCGTGATCGTCAGTCCGGAGGTGCCGTTGGTGGCGAGCGGGCCGTACCGGTGGATGCGGCACCCGAACTACGTCGCCGTGGTCGCGGAGGGTGCGGCGTTGCCGCTGGTGCACACGGCGTGGGTCACCGCGCTGGTCTTCACCGCGGCCAACGCGGCTCTGTTGACGGTGCGGATCCGGGTGGAGAACGCCGCCCTGTCGACGGCGCCCGCCGCCCGAGCCGCTGCTGACGGCCAGCATGTATGACCTGTTGGTGGCCGGAGGCGGGCCGGTCGGCCTGGCGACCGCGCTGTACGCCGAACGCGCCGGCCTGTCGGTCCTGGTCGCGGAGCCTCGACAGCACCCCGTGGACAAGGCGTGTGGGGAGGGGCTGATGCCGTGCGCGGTGAGCGCGCTGGCCGACCTCGGCGTACAACCGGCGGGTCGCCCATTTGTCGGCATCCGGTACACCGACGGGTCTCACAGCGCAACAGCCCACTTCCGGGCGGGAAGCGGACTCGGCGTGCGCCGTACGACGCTCCAGGCATGTCTCGCCCAAGCGGTTGCCGAACGGGGAATCCCCGTCGTGACCCGAGCAGTGGACGAGGTGATCCAGGATGGCGACGGTGTTCGTTGTGAGCCGCTGGAGGCGCGCTACCTGGCCGCTGCGGACGGCCTGCACTCGCCGACCAGGCGGCGGCTGGGCCTCGACGCCGGTAACCCGGGCGGACGGCTACCCGGGCCTGCTGATCGGCCCAGATCGGCGGGGCTTGGCGCCGGCGCGGTGGGCGGAGCGAGGTTCGGGCTGCGCCGCCACTTCCGGGTGGCACCGTGGACCGACTTCGTCGAGGTGCACTGGGGGGCAGATCTGGAGGCGTACATCACGCCGGTCGCCGACGACCTCGTCGGGGTGGCGTTGCTGACAAGCCGCCGCGAGCCGTTCGAGCTGCAGCTGCGACGGTTCCCGGCGCTGCTGGATCGGCTGCCGGCGCCGGCCGTCACGTCAACGAGGGGTGCAGGCCCGCTTCGCCAGCGCAGCAGCGCGCGGGTCCGCGGGCGCGTCCTGTTGGTCGGCGATGCGGCCGGGTACGTCGACGCGCTGACCGGTGAAGGCATTGCCGTTGGCCTGGCGTCGGCGAGAGCGCTCGTGGCTGCGGTGGTCGCTGACGACCCGGCGTCATACGACCGCGCCTGGCTGCGCGCCAGCCGACGCTACCGCTGGCTGACCGAGTCTCTGCTGTGGACGCAGCGCCGGGCCTCGACCCGAAAGTTGATCGTGCCGGCGGCGGAGCGCCTGCCACGGTTGTTCGCGGCGGCCGTCAACCAGCTCGCCCGCTAGCGAGAATCTGCCTCGTTCCAACGCAGCTGCCCTGTCTACGAGGCAAAGGGGGAGGCGCCGTCCCGTTGAAGGAGCGGACAGATCATGCGGACTTCTTCTTCTTGGCGGGCTCCTGGCGCGGCACCAAGGTCGGGTTGACGTTGTCGCAGACGACTTCCCTCGTCACGACCACCTTGGCGATGTCCTCGCGGCTCGGCACGTCGTACATGACGTTGAGCAGGACCTCCTCGAGGATGGCGCGCAGACCCCGAGCGCCGGTGCCACGCAGCATTGCCTGGTCGGCGATCGCCTCGATCGCGTCCTGGCTGAACTCAAGGTCGACACTGTCGAGCTCGAACAACTTCTGGTACTGCTTGGTGAGCGCGTTACGCGGCTCGTTGAGGATGCGGATGAGGTCGTCTCGCTGGAGCTTGTCGACGGTGGCGATCACCGGGAGACGCCCGACGAACTCGGGGATCAGACCGAACTTCAGCAGATCCTCTGGGCGCACCTCGGCGTAGAGCGTGTCGATGTCGGCGTCGTCGTGGGTCCGCAGCTCGTTGCTGAACCCGAGCGACTTCTTGCCGGCCCGCTGCTCGATGATGTGCTCGAGGCCCGCAAACGCGCCTCCGACGATGAACAAGATGTTGGTGGTGTCGATCTGGATGAACTCCTGGTGCGGGTGTTTGCGTCCCCCTTGGGGAGGCACCGAGGCGGTCGTCCCCTCGAGAATCTTGAGCAGCGCCTGCTGCACTCCCTCGCCGGAGACGTCTCGGGTGATGGACGGGTTCTCCGACTTGCGAGCGACCTTGTCGACCTCGTCGATGTAGATGATGCCGGTCTCTGCCTTCTTGACGTCGTAGTCGGCCGCCTGGATGAGCTTCAGGAGGATGTTCTCGACGTCCTCGCCGACGTAGCCCGCCTCGGTGAGCGCGGTCGCGTCAGCAATGGCGAACGGCACGTTGAGCATCCGAGCCAGCGTCTGAGCCAGGTAGGTCTTCCCGCAACCGGTCGGGCCGATCATCAAGATGTTGGATTTCGCGAGCTCGACGTTGTCGTCCTTGCCGCTCCGGCTCTGCAGCGGGGTCGCAGCACCCGCCTGGACCCGCTTGTAATGGTTGTAGACGGCCACCGCCAGAGACTTCTTGGCCGGATCCTGCCCGATGACGTAGCCGTTGAGGAACTCGTAGACCTCCCTCGGCTTGGGGAGCTCCTCGAGACCCTGCTCAGTGGTCTCGGAAAGCTCTTCCTCGATGATCTCGTTGCAAAGGTCGATGCACTCGTCGCAGATGTAGACACCGGGGCCGGCGATGAGCTTCTTGACCTGTTTTTGGCTCTTGCCGCAAAAAGAGCACTTCAGCAGGTCTGCGCCGTCACCAATGCGTGCCACCTGCGACGTCTCCTCCGCTAGTCGGGACCAGTTCGTTGATCACCACGACGGTGATCCCATGTGTTGACCGTACCGGTCGGCCCGGTCAACACGCGGCATCTTCGGGCTACACCCCCGCCGGTGTTGCCTTCTGCGACTCGAGGACCTGGTCGATCAGTCCGTACTCGATCGCCTGCTCGGCCGTGAGGATCTTGTCGCGCTCGATGTCGCGGCTCACCTCGTCGAGAGACTTACCGGTGTTCTCGGCGATCATCTCCTCCAGCAGTGTGCGCATCCGCAGGATCTCGTTGGCCTGGATCTCGATGTCGCTGGCCTGGCCATAGCTGCCCTCGGTGTAGGGCTGGTGGATCAGGATGCGGCTGTTGGGCAGCGCCAGCCGCTTGCCCTTGGTGCCTGCGGCAAGCAGCACCGCTGCGGCGGACGCCGCTTGACCCAGGCAGACCGTCTGCACGTCTGGCTTCAGGTAGCGCAGCGTGTCGTAGATCGCCGTCAGCGCGGTGAAGGAGCCACCGGGCGAGTTGATGTAGATGCTGATGTCACGCTCGTTGTCCATCGACTGCAGACACAGCAGCTGTGCCATCACGGCGTTGGCGATGTCGTCGCTGATGGGCGTGCCGAGGAAGATGATGCGGTCCTCGAAGAGCTTGGCGAACGGGTCGATGCGCCGGACGCCGTACGACGTCCGCTCCTCCCACTGAGGGATGAAGTACTCGGCGCTCGGCGCCGTCTGCGGGTGCAGGGGCTGCTGGTTGAGCAGTTGACGCTGGTTGAGCAGGGGGTGCATGGCGTGGCCTCCGAAGTCGGCTGACGTAGTAGGGGGGATGCTCACTCGAACCTCCCCTTCGGCCCGTCGTTCTTGCCGGCGCCGACCTCGGCGGCCTGCTCGACGACGTTGTCGATGAAGCCGTACTCCTTGGCCTGGTCTGCGGTGAACCAACGGTCGCGGTCGGCGTCTCGCTCGACCTGCTCGAGCCCTTGTCCGGTGTGCCGGCTGATGAGCTCGAACAGGACCTTCTTGATGTACAGAGACTGCTCAGCCTGGATCTTGATGTCGGAGGCGGAACCGCCGAGCCCGCCTGACGGCTGGTGCATCATGATGCGCGCATGCGGCAGTGCATAGCGCTTGCCCTTGGCGCCGGCACACAGCAGGAACTGCCCCATCGACGCCGCAAGGCCCATCCCGACCGTCGCCACGTCGTTGGAGATGTACTGCATCGTGTCGTAGATCGCCATCCCGGCGTCGACGGACCCGCCGGGTGAGTTGATGTAGAGGAAGACGTCGCTGTTGGGATCCTCGGCGTTGAGCAGCAGCATCTGGGCACAGATCGCGTTCGCGTTCTGGTCCTTGACCTCCGAGCCGAGGAAGACGATCCGCTCCTTGAGCAAGCGTTGGTAGATGTGGTCGTCGAGCCCTGCCTGAGCGGAGCCACCGTTCATCTCGAAGAGTCTGGAGCCTGGAGGATTCACCTGACCGACACTAGCGGCCGGGGGCGACAAAGCCACGAGCTTGCCACCTTGTTCGCTGTCGGCGCACGTACACGCGCGGCGGACGCGGCACAGCAGACGTCGTCGTAACGGATCAGCGCACATCGGGTGGCGGCTGCGGGCCAGGAGTTCGCCCACCGGCTACGGCTCGGCATCGTCGCCCAGCGGCCGCGCGACAGTACACTTCGGCGGGTGTCCGACGCGTCAGGTGCCGGCTTGCGGATCCGGCGGGCTGCGCGCGCCGTCGTCACCGATCCCGACCGGCGCGTACTGTTGGTCCACTTCGACTTCGCCTCAGACAACCTGCCGACCGGTCTGTGGGCCTGCCCGGGTGGTGGGCTGGACCCCGGCGAGAGCGTCGAGGCGGGGCTGGTCCGCGAGCTCCGCGAGGAGCTGGGCCTCGACATCGCAGCTCCTGGCCCGCCGGTGTGGTGGAAGAGGCACATTTTCCCGATGACCCGCTGGGACGGGCAGCAGGACACGTTCTTCTGGGTAGAGGTACCGGCGTTCGAACCCCAGCCCCACTTCACGGAGGCCGAGCTGAGAGCAGAGCACCTCGACGGCATGCGCTGGTGGACGTACGACGAGATCATGGCAGCGCAACGGCTGTACGACGACGACGCCCGAGACGACCCCGGCTACGTCACCTTCAGCCCGCGGCGGCTTGGCCACCTTCTCGACGACCTTATCTACCATGGGCGCCCGCAAGAGGCTATCGAGCTGCCAGCGCTGTAGGCGGCGGCCCGGGCGAGGTCATGAGTGACGCCGCCTCGCGACTGGCAGGGAGGCGTGTCGCGACCGGCAGGAGCGCCTCGAGACTGGCAGGGAGCGCGCGTTGAGTGACGCCGCCTCGCGACTGGCAGGGCACATCTCGCGAGGACAGGGCACGCGGTCACTCGGTTTGGCGCGAATGCGGGCTCGGCCGGCTCTCGCCTGCCGCCGACTGCGCCAGACAGCCGAGAAGCGGCAGCTCCACCCTCCGGTCTACCGGAGGACTCCCCCCTGGCTCAGGTGTCTGCCGGTATGCCGAGCGCGGCGGCCATGCTGGCTCTCGTCCAGGCGGGCTCCGCGCCCGGCCGCGCAAGCAGGTAGTCGACGACGGTCGCGTCATCCAGGCCATGCCCTTCGCGCAGCCCTTCGGCCATCGTGGCCAGGTAGGGAGCCACCGGGGCGTTCAGGTCAACGCCGTCCTGAGTCCACGACGCGGTGAACGTCACCACCGGTGTTGCCTCGATCTCGCCCACCACCAACAGCCGCTCGTAGCGGCCGGGCCCAAGTGACGTCCGGCCGTCCGCCCAGAGGTCGGTCAGGTCGAGGTCCGCCTCCGGCACCCGGTGCATCTCTTGCGCCGCCACGTCGGCGAACTGGCCGGCGGTGAGCAGGTAGGCCACGGCGTACGACGTACCCGCCGCATCCGGGTCGTAGAACGCGATGCCTCCGCCCCATGTCGGCGACTCCCAGGCGAAGAACACAGTGCCACTCAGCTCGACCGGCGCCACCCCTAAGGGCAGCGTCCGGTCCCGTGAACCGGGGTACTCACGGCTGGCCCCGACAGGACGACCGCCCTTGATGTAGTGGTGGAAGCGGCGAGAGGACATGTTCGAGCCGTAGCTGGCGTACCAGACCTGCTCCATGGACTGCCTCTCTCGTATCCGCCCTGCAGCGCCGCCGCCGGGAGCGTGCTTTGCCACGCTACGGGTCCAAGCGCATGCCCCTGCTCACAGGTGAGGGATCGATGGCCGACGAGGACGACCGGGACGCGCCCGCGCCCGCCACCCCGGCGGATGCAGCGGCACCCGGCAAGTCCGCCCGCTGCCTCGGCGGACATGGCCGACGACCAGGACCGGGCTGCGCGCCCGGCCCTGGTGGATGCGGCCACCCCGGCGAATGCGCCCGGCAAGCCGCGAGTCCTTGACCGCTCCGAGGCGCACAGGCGGCTTTGAGAGCCCTAGGCGGACGGGTCCGCGACCCGACCGATGAACAACGGCGTCGAGGTCTCCACGTCATGAATGACGAACAGGAACGGACGATCCACTGTGAGTGGTGTGACTGGAGGCGCCGACACGCGTCGCATGACGACGGCGGTGGCTGCGGCCGCCTCGGTGCCCTTCTCGTCCACTGCGATGAACGCTTCGTGCACCACGGCAGCTATGAGAAGGCGCTCCTCGGTCGTCATGCCGCTGAAGTCTGCAAGGTGCTCGTCGAAGGCCGTCGGCATACCCAGCGCGCTCAGGTGCTCCTTCAGCTCCGCCTGGGTGCGAAACTGCCATGTCGGCAGCTGGAGCCGCAGCACCGGCACCGGCTTCACGCTGGACACGATCTGGCTCAGCCGAGCCGCATCGAGCGACTGCTCGAAGGACGCGAGTCCGGCGTCCGGCAGGATCACTGTCATGGCGAGCTCGCCGCCGGCGTACAGCAGCCTTGCCGCCTGCCAACCTTCGCCGCGGCCGTAGCCGGTGTGATCCAGCCTGCCGGTCATTGTCTCGACCTCCACCTGCGAGCCGTCGTCGCGGGTGAACGGTCGATCCTGGGTCAGCCGCGGCTCGAAAGGTCGCTCCCATGGCGCCTTCAGATAGATCGCGTTGACGAGCACCAAACGCGTCAGCACATCGATCACACGCTCGGGGAGGATCTCCGGGATCCGCTCGTGGGTCTGGCGGGCTGTCCAGGCGTTGATGCGGCCGCGCGCCGACTCAGGGCTTGCCTTGTAGTCGACAAGGTGCATGCCCGCGCCGAAGTGGGTCGCTAACACATCGAGAAACTCTTGTCGCCAGGTGGTGTCGTGCTGCCCCCACAACGAGTTCGCGACGTCCAGTGAGACGGTGGCCAAGCTGCCGTCGGCTCGCTCACGGCGGCCCGCGCGGCTCTCGACCAACGAAGTGAGCGCATTGAGCCCGCCGTTGAGGGCGGACAGCGGCGGAGCGTGCAGCACGCCGTCCATCTCGTCCGCCGTCTGGTCACGTGCACCGTTGCGTGTCATGGCCAGCGCGACGGCGACGGAGTACGGCGAGGCCACCAGGTTGCCGGGAGTCGCCGCCAGCCGCTGGTAGAGGTCGGAAGTGAAGCGCGACACGGCATCCACCGCCGGCTGCGTGTCCTGCATCCGCGGCTCGACACGAGCCTTGGCGGACGCGGCGAGACCCGCCGCGCGGCCGCGACCAGGCGGACGGGTGGGGTTGACGTCGGATCTCTGTGCGCACCCGGCAAGCACCGGGCCAGCGACCAGCGCACCACCTATCCACGCCAACGACCTCACGACCTCACGACGGGAGTGCATGCCCTTAGGACGCACGAGCCACCCCGAATGGTTCCGGCTGTTATTGACGGCCGGTACGACGTCTACCTCGTCAGCCGGAGCCGGGGCCGGAAGCGGGAGCGAGGCCAGCAGCCGGAGCGAGGCGACCGCCACGTCCGGGGAAGATCGCCAGGCCCTGAGCACACCACACCCGAATCTCCCCGAACCCCAACCAGAGGTGCAGGCGGGCTACTTCTCAGAGTCACCGGGCTCGCCGGTCTCCACGGCCTCGCCGGCCCGCCCCGTCTCGACTGTCTCGTCAACGGTGAGGTAATCCGACGTCGTTATCACGTCGACGGCGGCATCGGTGGGCGGTGTGACCGCCTGCGCCGCTGCGTGCGCTCGTGCCTCAGCCGCCCCCTGCGCCTCAGCCCGAGCCTGGACCTCCTCCGGGTCGGCGTAGGTGCCATCTGGCTGCAGGTTCTTCAGCTCGACGGTGTTGCCGGACGCGTCCTTGACAGTGGCGCTCTCCACCACGTGGGCGAGCGCCTTGCCCCGGCGTACCTCGGCGATGAACTCGGGAATGTAGTTCTGCTCCATCGCCTGCTGGAGGAATGCGTCAGGCTTCTGTCCGGCCTGCTGGGCACGGCGCAACAAGTGCTGGGTCAGCTCGTTCTCGTCGACACCGAGTGCCTCGGCGGTGGCGATCTCGTCAAGCAGGAACTGGGCCGCCTTGGCGTCGCGAACACGTTTCTCGAGGTCGGCCATGAAGTCCTCCGAGGTCTGGCCTTCGGACTCGAGGTACTCCTCCTCGGTCATTCCCGAGTAGGCGAGCTGCTGCTTGATCGAGTCGTGGCGCGCCCGGAGCTCGTCTGCGATGAGGCCGTCGGGAAGAGGGATGTCGACCATGGTCAGCAGCTTCTCGAGTACGGCGTCGCGAGCGGCCGCGGCCTGCTCCAGGCGCGCCCCTCGGGTGAGGCGTTCGCGAGCGTCAGCCTTCAACTCCTCGAGGGTGTCGAACTCCGAGGCCTGCTGGGCGAAGTCGTCGTCGAGCTCGGGGAGCTCCTGCTCCTTGACGGCGGTGACCTTGACGGTGACGTCTACGAACTCACCCTGGAACTCGGCCCCCGTGAGCGTCGAGCTGAACGTCTTCTCGTCACCTGCCGACATGCCGACCAAGGACTCGTCGAGGCCCTCGAGCATCGTGCCCCGCCCCACCTGGTAGCTCATGCCGGTGGCCTGGGCCTCCTCGATGGGCTCGCCGTCCTTGGCGGCTGACAGGTCGATCGTGACGAAGTCCTGCTCGGCGGCGGCCCGGTCGACAGGGTTGAGGCTGCCGAACCGCTCCCGGAGTACCTGGAGCTGCTCCTCGATGTCGTCGCCACCAACGACTATGTCTTCGACCTCGACCTCGAGCCCGTCGTAGTCGGGCAGCGAGATCTCCGGCCTGACATCCAGCTCGGCGCTGAAGCTCAGGTCGCTGCCGTCCTCGACCTGGGTAAGGTCAAGCTCGGGGGCGCTGAGTGGCACGATGTTGTTGTCCTCGAGGGCCTGAAAGTACAGCTTGGGCAGGGCCTCTTGCACGGCCTCGTCGAGCACCACCCCACGCCCGACGCGCTGGTCGATGACCATGGCGGGGACTTTGCCCTTGCGGAAGCCCGGGATGTTGATCTGCTGGGAGATCTTCTTGTACGCCGCGTCGAGGCTCGGCTTGAGCTCCTCGAAGGGCACCTCGACGGTGAGCTTGACCCTCGTCGGGTTCAACGTCTCGACGGCGCTCTTCACAGGTGTATCTCCTTGAACTTCGGAAGGGGGTCGGCCGTGCGTCAGCCACCCGCGGTGAGACAAGAGGTCAGCCTATCGGGGCCGGTCACGAGCATGAAACCGTGGCCGGACCAGCCGGGCTGTCTGAATCCGGTCGGGGGGCATGGTCGACGGTGCTCGGGCAAGCCGTCACGTTGACTCTTTGTTAGGTTCGTCCAAATGATCGGCGAGCCGGTGCGGGTGGTGTTCACCAAGTGGGGCGGCGGACAGCATTGGGAGTCGACCGTGCGAGTGCTCGGCACGGACGAATGCGGCACCTGGGTCGGCGGAGGCAAGGCGCGCCGGCTCACCAGGCCCGGCCACGACGTGCTCATTCCCTACGCCACGGCAATGCTCGTGCCTGCCGACGCAGGCTTTGTGGCTTGCTTCAACGAGTGCCTGGACGGCCCGGACGCCGCCGGTTGCGCTACGTATGTCGACATCACCACGGTCCCTGAGTGGCGTGACGGCGTAGTCACCATGGTCGACCTCGACCTGGACGTGGTCCGCTACTGGGACGGGAAGGTGGTCGTCGACGACGAGGATGAGTTCGCGGATCACCAGGTGTCGCTCGGTTACCCCGACGACCTCGTGGGACAAGCCGAACGCTCCTGCGCGGAGGTACGCCGGGCACTGGAGAACGGCGACCCGCCCTTCGACGGGCGGGCCGAGCTGTGGCTGGACCGTCTAGGGAAGCTGATGCAGGCTCCGGCACCGAGCGACCCGGTTTCTCGCTATCCGGAGGTGGTCGACGGGTCCGGGGGCAGCCCGGCTGGCACGTGACTGCTTCCCGAGCGCGGCCTCCACGACGCTCGCCGAGCGTTGACTAGGAAGCAGCCGGCGCGCGTCGTACGGCCGTCGGCTGGTCGGGGCGACAGGACTCGAACCTGCGATCTCCTGCTCCCAAAGCAGGCGCGCTAGCCACTACGCTACGCCCCGTTCAGCGGCCTAGAGCCCGATCGCTGACCGCTGCACGAGTGTAGACGACCAGCCGGTTCGGAGCCTTGGTCGATCGCGTGCGGGCGCAGAAGACGTCCGCCTCGCGCGCCAGCATCCGCATTTCGCGCCAGACCGATCACTCGTTCCGCGTCGGACCGGATCACTGGTCACTGAGGCGCCGCCGCATCCGGACCTCGGGGTGGGCGACGCCCTGAGAGACCCAGTCAGACGTTGCACCGTCGCTGCGCCAGCGCTGCCGCTCGTACCACGTGCGGGAGCGGACATTGTCGCGCAGGACCCAGAGTGCAGCGCCGGCGTACCCCTCCTCCCTGAGGCGCTGTAGCAGTGCGTCATGGACGGCGCGGCCGAGACCGCGCCCCTGCATGGCCGGATCGGTGTAGACCGCGTAGACCTCGCCGAGACCTGCGGTGTCGGGAGTGTCATCGGCCTCGCTCTGCGGCCGATACGGTCCACCGATCGCGTACGCCGCCACCTCGGTGTCGGACTCGGCCACCAGGAAGATCCTGCCCTGCACGCGGTGGGTGATGTTGCTGCGCCAGCGGTCGACGTACTCCGCGAGGTCCATGGAGTCGAGGT
Source organism: Nocardioidaceae bacterium (assembly GCA_030447585.1). Taxonomy (GTDB): domain Bacteria; phylum Actinomycetota; class Actinomycetes; order Propionibacteriales; family Nocardioidaceae; genus JACDHG01. The sequence continues at coordinate 87,157 of JAUJOO010000002.1, forward strand.
GCTCTTGGACGACGAGTCCGGCGTAGGCGTGCCGCCAGGTCTCCACATTGACGACCGCAAGCCTCTCCACGTCACTCAGTCGAGGCGGGCGAACGGTGATGGTCATCGAGATGATCCTGCCAGCCGCGGTATCCCCCTCGGCAACGAAGGTGGCCGAGGACAGAACTGCGGGACCTGTCGGTTGGCCGTGCACGCTGTCGTCGTGGCACCATGTACGCCGCGTCACCTCGAGGCGCCGGACCACCTCGGTCAACGCCTCGGTCGGCGTACGCGGGTGTAGCTCAATGGTAGAGCCCCAGCCTTCCAAGCTGGCCATGCCGGTTCGATCCCGGTCACCCGCTCCACGGTTCCGCAGGCAGCCGCCCCTTGTGTTCACGGCGCGACCTCAGTTGGTGTGGCAACGGTTGGACCCTCGGGATGAGCCGGTGCAGGGAACACGTCTGAGGCATTGAGCACGGCTCGTCGTCCAGGCCGATGCGTTAACTCGTGGCCACAAGTATGGCCAAGTCGGTGCGATCCGCCATGTCGTCTCCTTGTACGAGGTGTAGACGGCCCCTAGTCATGTTTACGTTGCTCAGATCTACGATCAGCAGAGCGACGGACATCGGTAGGCGACTTCCTCCCACCGCCTGCGAGCCGGGCGTTGTCGAGTCGATGAGTGGGTGCCAGTCCACCCGGCATTCGGTGCGCCGCAGCCGTCGATGACCTAGGCTGGCGAGGCGCATTTCGATGGATTGGGGGCGGGTTCAATGACCAGCCGACCCGACGACAGCACAGACGAGGCGGCGCACTGGCCTTCGCCGGCCGAGCCGTCAGTCGAGGAGCCGGAACACGAGCCAGAGAACCTCGACGGCGGTGGCGAGGCGCCGGTGACCCCAACGGTGGAGCCGGTGGTGGTGCCGCGGTGGGTGCAGGCGGTGGTGGTCGCTGTGGCACTCTTCGCCTTGGCGGCCCTGGCGCGGGCCGCGGCGCCAGTGGTGTTGTTGTTCCTCGTCGCCGCCGTGGTCGCCTTGATCATCAATCCGCTGGTCACGCTCCTCCAGCGGAGGGGCGTGCCGCGCGGCATCGGAATCGCCCTGGTCTTCGCGGGCTTCTTCGCTGCGTTGGCCGGGGCGGTGGCGCTGCTGCTGCGGCCGGTGACCGCGCAGGTGGCGGCATTCCAGGCCGACCTGCCCAGGTTGATCGGATCAGCGAACAGCTCCCTGGCCCGTGTCCAAGGGTGGCTCGACGACCGAGGTGTCGGTATCCACATCAAACGGCCGGGTGAAACCGCGCTGGAGACTTTGCAAGCCTCGGTTCTGCGTGGCTCCGGGGACGTCGTGGATTTCACCCGTCACCTGGTCACCGCGGTCGCGGAGGCGGGCTTTGTGCTCGTCTTGGTGCTGGTTATCTCGGTCTACATGCTCCTGTACGGGGAGAAGATCGGCGCCCTGGCGCGGCGGGTGATGCCTCCGGGTGACGGGACCGCCGACGACGACTACCCGGCTCGGGTGCAGCGCGCGGTGTTTGGGTATGTGCGCGGTCAGCTCACGTTCAGTTTCATCATGGGCCTGAGTGCTGGCGTGGCCCTGTGGGTGTTCGGCGCACTCGGGATCTTCCCGGCCGGACAGACCTATGCGGTGTTCTTCGGTGTGTTCTACGGACTGATGGAACTGATCCCCTATGTCGGGCCGGTGCTTGGTGCAACACCACCGGTTATGGTCGCGTTATTTCAGGGAGAGCCGCTGACGGCGCTCTGGCTGGTGTTGTTGTTCGTCGCCTTGCAGCAGGTGGAGGGGCACGTGGTGGCGCCGCTGGTGTTCGGGCACAGCCTGCGCATCAACCCGCTGCTCGTGATCTTCGCGCTGCTGCTCGGCGGTCACCTACAGGGTATTCCCGGCGCGCTACTCGCACTTCCGCTGGCCGCGATCGCGCGGGAGACCCTGCTGTACCTGCGTCGGCACCTGGTGATGGAACCCTGGGGAACCCCAACCGCGGCGGCGCTCCGTGCCCGGCCGTCGACCGAAGCGCGACAGGGGTTGCAGTCCGGTGGGCGGGGCACGGCCTGGTCGGTGCGGCTGGCAACCGGGGTGCGTGACCGGTGGACTCGGCCCGGCCGACCTGGCCGGCGGCTCCGTGGCCCAGCCCATCCGCCCGCTACCGAGGACTCCGCGGAGACACCACCGTGACGGGGCAGCGTCGCTGCCAACGGAGTGGTTTGCGGTGTCATTGCTTGGAGGCAACCGCACACTGCTTGGCGGTGATCGCGGCTTGGTGCTGGGGACGTCCCGCTGACTTCAGGTCGACAAGCATGTCACGGATCCGCGCGGGCACCTGCACGTGCTCGGCGCCGTAGTGCGCTATCTCGTCGATGCCGAGGTCCAAGAACTCGGCGAACGTTCGTTCGCGCAACAACAGTCTTACGTCGTCATCGTGGTCGACGCGAACCACTGGCGGGTCGGGCAACACCGCGAGTGTGCGCAATAGGTCATGGATCTCGTCGAGCACCTGCACCGCCGTAGTCGGATCGTTGACGGCTGCGGAGAGCGCACGCTCGGCAATATCCACGAGCTGGCGGAAACCAAACGCGACGTCGTCGTGCATGGAGCGGTCACTTGCCAAGCGCAGCGCGGATCGCACGGCATCATGGTCGAGCTGCTCGGCATTGCCATGGATGTCGACGAGAGGCATACCCTCCGCGACGAAGTCCCCCATACGAGTCAGTAGCTCGAACACCACATCGTGGCCATGCGCAAGCCGTATCAAGCGCGGGACGTCAATCATCGTCACCACTCCGTGTCCGGCACTGTGCACGGTGTCGTTCGCCGGTGGCAGGGTGAGCGTTGCGCCTGTCGGCGACTCCGGGACGCCCTCTCGCGGCTTTTCGATGACCTCACGGGTCTCGGTTCCCACACTGGAGATGATTGTTGTTACCCGGATGGATTCGGTGATGTGGTGAATGTAGGCCAGGAACATGGCGACGCTGGCGACCACCGACAAGAATGCCCCGGTGATCGCCAACTGCGGAACGAAGGCGGCCACGCCGGCGTCACCGCGAACGGACCTCAGCACCACGATCGAGTAGAGGAAGGTGCCGGAGAACACCCCCAGGGTCATCTGAGTGACCCTGCTCGCGAGGAATGACCGCAGCACCCGAGGAGAAAACTGGCTGCTCGCCAACTGGAGCACGACCACCGTGATCGAGAAGATCACACCGGTGACGGAGATCATCGCTGTGGTGATGGCGGTCAGCAGGCTACGAGCGCCATTCGGGCCTCCGCCGAACAGAAGCGCCCGCCGGTCACCTATTGCGTGGTCGATCTGAGGCACGACGAGGCCTAGCACCAACGCCGTCACACAGCACAGAGCGGGCAGGACCCAAAACCGAGACAACAATCGTGCCCACCAGTTCGCCATTAACGCACGCTCTCACATGCCGATCCAGGTTCGGAACTCCCCAGCCGACCAGGGACGTGTGTTGCTAGTCCTGCTCCCCTGACGGAGGGCGCCGCGTCTCGAGGAAGTATGCGCCAAGTGTGCCGGCCAGTGTGGCGAACACGACGACAGAAAAAACGGCCAACAGCACCTCTAGCCCCCTTGCGAACGCGTCTGGCTGACCGAGCGGCTCGCCGCTGATCGTGGCGAGGGCGGCCGCATGCAGAGCGTCCGCGTAGGTCTGGTAGTCACCGAATTCGTACAGTAGCTGACTGCTCGCGAGCACCGTGATGGCCGAAATCGCCAAAAGCCAACCGAGGCGTCCGCCAAGCACGCGACTCGCGGACCGAGACGATCTCACGGCCGAGGACAGCACCCGCCCGGTGCGGAGCAGACGAACGGCCCGCAGCAGACGCAGGATCCTCAGGAACGGCAAGACCAGGAACACCAGCTGCCACCAGTTCCGCTTCAGAAAGCGGCCCGTGTCCGGAGCCACCACCAGCCGCGCAGCGAACTCGACCGCGAAGGCGGCCCAAAGTGACCAGCCGGTAATGAGCAGGAAGATGCCGAGGGCACTGTCGGGTTCAGCGAACTGTTCGCCGAGCACGACGAGAAGGAAGATGACACTGAGCGCGCTCATCGCCGGCGTCAGCCGGTCGAGCAGCTCCTCTGCCCATACCTCACGGCGGTCCTGGGGTGCTTGCGTGATCGACCGCACGGGTCACCGGTACCCAGGGTAGTCGACCCCACGCGTCTGACCGTCCACCCGCCGACGTCCGTGCGCGACTTCCTGTCCGGCGGTCGCGACGTACCACTGTCTTAGCTCGAGGCTTCTGATCAGTTGTGCCCGTGCCCGTGCTCGTCTTCGAGGCCAACCTCGTGGACGTGGTCGTGACTGTGGGTCTGCTCGTCGTGGCTGTGTTCGTGGTCGTGCTCCACATGGGCATGCTCGTGGGTCTCGTGGGCGTGGCTGTGCTCCCTGTCGCCGTCGCGGTGCAGGTGCTCGTGGGTGCCGTCGTGGGAATGGTCCTGACTCATCGTGGCTCCTTGCCGGTGAACTTGCTACGCCTCACCGACGGTATGGCAGGCTGCTGCGGGGACACAAGCGGCCCCGCACCACGGCGGAGCCGGCGTGCGTCCCGGACTTCACCGCGGCTCTGATCATGGGGAACGCCGTCTGAGCAGGGCGGTCACGGCGGTGCCCCACTCTGGCGGCTCTGTGGCCCAGCCCATCCGCCCGCTACCGAGGACTCCGCGGTGCCACCGCTGCGAACTGACGCTTAGGCATCGTCCAGGCGGCGGGTAGGGCGGAGCATTCAGGCGTAGTGCTACGGCAAGGGGGTCGTGGATTGCGCGGCCGGCGTACGCCGCTGCTCGTTCTGCTTTCGCCACCCGTACCGGGTCATGCCCGGTGGCTTGTAGACGTTCAGCACCTGGATCGCCAACAACACCACGAGGCCGAGCCCGGAATGGAAGAGATCTCCCCCAAGTTGAGCAAGCTCGGCCCCTTCCGCCTTCCGCGCGACGTCTGCCGACGCACTCACGGTCGGCATGTGCAACACCAACACGACGGTGGCAAGGGTGGTGAGCACGAGGGAGCACAGAACCCAGTAGTACCGAAAAACGCCCCATTTCGTCCCGAGCGCCATGACGAGTCCGGTGAGCAGCGACACGAGTGCCAACGGGACGATGACGTACCAGCCGGTCAGCTCCATCGCGATCCACGCGCCGCGCGCTGTCTGGGCATCCTGGCTGCTCACCGCGGCCAAACCGAGAGCAACGTAGGCAACTGCTGCCCCGATCCATCCGCCTGAGACGGTGAGGTGCGCCGCCAGCGCGAACTTGCGAGCGCCGGACGACAAGATCATCGGAAACGCAGCGCGGATGAGTCAGGGCCAGCAGGTGGCAGGACGCCGGTTGCTTTCTGCTCGATCCGCTCCCCGGACTGGTCCCGAGCTGCATGTCGATCCGGTCCGTGGTCCCCTCCTGCGATCAACATGATGGCGGCAAGCACCAGGACCAGGATGCCGACGACTAGAGCCAACACCTTCAACCAGCGTGGTACACCGGGCGGTGCTGCGCGGTCTCTGTCAATGCTGGTGGGGCGCGGCGTCTCCGGCAAGCGGTGGGACTCAGGCATCTCATGCTCCTAGGCGCTCCGGATCAGCACATCATTTACGAGACATCGTGTCGTTGTCAATACTCACTGTCTGAACGGCGGCGATCTGTATCATGGGGTGGTGCCACGGCTGTGGAACGAGACGATCGAGGCGCACCGCAAAGCTGTGCGCGAAGCGATCCTGGAAACAACGTGGTCGTTGGTGACCGAGCATGGGCTGCGGTCCGTGACAATGTCGCAGATCGCAGAGAAGACCGGGATCGGGCGGGCGACGTTGTACAAGTACTTCCCGCACGTAGAGGCGATCCTCTACGCCTGGCACCAGCGACACGTCGAGGCTCACCTGGCGGCTCTCGCCGCAATTCGGGACCGAGAAAGCGACGCTTGCGAACGGCTCGAGGCGGTGCTGCAGGCGTATGCCAACATCTGCCACTACCGCGAGCGCCACGGCGGCCAAGAGCTCGGGGAACTAATGCATCGGCCGGAGCAGGTCGCCCAAGCACAACAGCAGCTCCTCGACTTGTTTCGAGACTTGCTCGCCGAGGTCGCGGCCACCGGCCGCCTCCGCGACGATGTCGCGCCTGAGGAGCTCGCGACCTACTGCCTGCACGCGCTTTCTGCAGCCGGGAGCCTGCCGTCCGAAGATGCCGTGCGCCGGCTCGTCGCGGTCACGCTTGCTGCGTTACGGCCCCCGCGCTGACCTTGGTGCAGTGCAGCGATCTCGGGCCGCAATGCCGCGGTGTGTCGATGATGCCGTGCGTAATGGTGGCCGGACCGCAGAGACTTGCCTGACCGGTGGCAGGCAGCGGGTGTCGTCGTGTGGTCCTAGTGTGTGATCCATGGCGAACTGGGACGAGGTGCGTGCGATCGCGATGGCGCTTCCGGAGACCGTCGAACGCTCCGGCGACGTGCCGCAGTGGCGGATCAAGGACAAGCTGTTCGCCTGGGAGCGACCACTGCGGGACGCGGATCTCGAAGCGCTCGGCGACGCCGCTCCCACCGGACCCATCCTGGCTGCGCGCGTTCCAGACGTCGGCGCCAAGGAGGCCCTCCTCGCCGATGATCCCGGGGTGTACTTCACTACCCCGCACTTCAATGGCTACCCGGCGATCCTCGTCCGCCTCGATCGGATCACCGCTGCCGAGCTCCAGGAAGTGCTCGTCGAAGCCTGGCTCTGCCGCGCGCCAAAGAAGCTCGCCGCAGAGTACAACGCCGCGGAGTACAACATGGCGAGACCATGATCGACGTCCAGCACCGCGCTGAGTTCGACGCCATTGTCACCTTCTCCAACGGCGGTGGGCTGAGCGCCGAAGGCTTTCGCATCGATGTGCCTGGACCTGATACCGGCGAAGACGAAGTTGCGGCCCTCTTTATCGCTTCGTTGGGACTGCTGATGACAGCCGACGTCGTCGTGAGCCGCCTGCGAATCATCCCCGAGCCGCACAAGGGGACCCGGGGCGGTCCGAGCGACGCGACAACGACACCACGACCCGGGCAGCGGCACGTGCTGGGTAGACCTCAGTCATGTCATCGAAGCCGGCATGACGACTTACCCCGGCCTGCCCGGACCGGAGATCTCACCCCACCTGACCCGACTCGAGTCACGCGTGAAGTACTCACCAGGCACGGAGTTCACCATCGACCGCATCAGCATGGTGGGCAACACCGGCACCTACCTCGACAGCCCGTATCACCGATTCGCCGACGGCTCCGACTTGGCTGACCTGCCGTTGACCTCCCTGGTAGACCTGCCGGCTGTCGTCGTTCGAACTTCAGGTACCGAGTCGCGTGCCGTTGACGTCGGTGCGCTGGCCGGACTGGACGTCACCGACCATGCGGTCCTGCTCCACACCGGGGGCGACGAGCACTGGGGCAGTCCGAAGTACGCCGACAACGCGCCCTACCTCACCGAGGCAGGCGCCCGCTGGCTTGTCGAACGGCGGGTTCGGCTCGTGGGGATCGACTCCGTGAACATCGACAACGTGGAGGACGGCAAGCGCCCCGCCCATACCCTCCTGCTCGCGGCCGCCATCCCGGTAGTCGAACACCTCACTGGGCTCGGTCAGCTGCCACCGACGAGTGCCCGATTCACGGCGGCCCCACCTCGGGTCGCCAGCTTCGGAACATTTCCGGTGCGGGCTTACGCCACGGTGCCCACTGCTTCCTGACGGTCAAGTGACGCGCGGGGACCGTCTCTGCTACCGGCGACGAGCTGCTCCACAGCTTCGAACCAGCAGGCGGTGAGCGGTCGAGCCGAGATGGTTCAAGGTGAGCGACATTCACGCCATGGCGTCCGAGGAGCGTAGGCTCAGTCCACCCACCGGAAGGACTCACATGGGCAGCGACGCCGGCCGCGCGTTGAACGACGGCGACCTCGAGCGCTTCACCAAGCACTTCGAGTCCAACCCGGCGTACCGTCTGGCGCAGAATGCGGTCACCAGCACCGGCCTCGAGGACGTCGCTCTCGACAGGTCCGTCGTGACCTCTATCTCCACGTCGATGTCACACCACCTCGACGACTGGGAAGTCACCGACCAGAAGAAGAGTGGGCGCTGCTGGCTGTTCGCCGGGCTCAACCTGCTGCGCGCGGACGCGGCGAAGACCATGTCGCTCAAGGACTTCGAGTTCTCACAGAACTACCTGCTCTTCTGGGACAAGCTCGAGAAGGCGAACTTCTGGCTCGAAGCGGTCATCGAGACCGCTGAACGCGACATCGACGACCGAACTGTCGCGCATCTGCTCGCCAACCCAGCGGAAGACGGCGGCCAGTGGAACATGTTCGTCGCACTGGTGGCCAAGCACGGACTCGTTCCCAAGTCCGCGATGCCGGAGACACACTCGTCCTCAAAGACAGCGAGCCTCAACCGCGCCACCAGCCAGCTGCTGCGTCGTACAGCCCGCGACATCCGGGCCGACGCCGCGACAGGAGCGTCCGCCGACCAGCTGCGCGCCACGAAGCTGGAAGCGCTCCAGGTCATGCACCGCATCCTCGCTATCCACCTCGGTACCCCGCCGGCCACAGTGCAATGGCAGTGGAGCGACAAGGACAGGGGGTTCCATCGCGACAATGAGATGAGCCCGCAGGAGTTCGCCGCCAAGTACGCCGGCGTCGATCTCGAGGACTTCGCCTGCATCGTCCACGACCCGCGCCCCTCCAGCCAGGTGGGCCGGACCTACACCGTCGAATACCTCGGCAACATCGTCGATGCCCCGCCGGTGGTGTACCTCAACGTCGAGATGGCGCTGATGCGGGAGCTGGCCATGAAGTCGATCGTCGCGGGTGAACCGGTCTGGTTCGGCTGCGACACCGGCCAGATGGCAAACGTCGAGCGGGGCTACTGGGACGAGCAGCTGTACGACTACAACGGCGTGTACGACACCGACCTGACGATGGCCAAGGCCGACCGTCTCATGCACCACGACACCCTGATGACGCATGCCATGCTCTTCACCGGCGTCGACGTGGTGGAGTCGACCGGTGGCCCGCAGGTGCCGAGGCGCTGGCGGGTCGAGAACAGCTGGGGCGACGAGAAGGCCGACAAGGGCTTCTGGACGATGAACGACAACTGGTTCGGCGAACACGTCTTCGAGATCGCCGTACGCCGCTCGGCGCTGCCGGCCGACCTCCAGCGAGCCCTTGATGCTGCCCCCGTCGTGCTGCCTGCATGGGATCCGATGGGTTCGTTGGCGCACTGACGAGCTGGTGTGGAAGGAGGGAGCAGCGATCTTCCACCCGATGAAACCGGTCGTGGCGGACCGCACCCGCCAACCTCGGCCACGATGCAGCCGCCTCCCTACCCGTTAACTCCCTAACCGCTGCCCAGGCGGGACCGCCCAAGCACACCAGCACCTCCCCAACGGCGGCACGCGTGGAGTCATCGTCCTGCGACCATGACGTCCTGGGTGGAGCACAACACTCGCAGGGGACCGCGCCACGGCGCACGTCAGCGGCGACGCTGACACGTCGGACACCAGAAGAGGTTGCGTCCCTCGAGGAGTCGGGTCCGAATGAGGCCGCCACACACGTGGCAGGGCTGGCCGGCCCGGCGGTAGACGTACACCTCGCCGCCGTGGTCGTCGATGCGGGCCGGTCTGCCCATCGCCTCCGGCTCGTGCTCTGGGCGCACGGTGTCGATCCGACCGGTCTGGACGCCGTAGTCCATGAGGTCGACGAGGTCGAACCACAGCCGCTCCCACCGACGTTTCGACACCTTGACCCCTGGCGTCAGCGGATGCAGCCGGGCTCGGAAGAGCGCTTCGGCGCGGAAGATGTTCCCCACGCCCGCCAGCACCGACTGGTCCATCAGCAGTGCTCCCACCGCCTTCGTGCTCTTGTGGATGCGTGCGTACGCCTTGTCAGGGTCTGCGTCCGGGCGCAGGGGGTCGGCACCCAGCCGGGCGAGGATCACTGCCATCTGGTCCGCATCTATCAGCTCGCACGTGGTGGCCCCGCGCAGGTCGGCGTATGCCGTTCGACCGACGATGCGCAGCCGCACGGCCCCGACGGCAGGCGGCGGGACGCCTTCCTGGATCGCGAGAGCACCGATGAGGCCGAGGTGCACATGGACGATGGGACCGTGGTCGAACCGGATGAACAGATGCTTGCCCGCTGACTCCGCGACCTCCAGCACGTGCCCGTCGACGGCGGCGGCACCGTCACTGAAGCGCCCCTGCGGGCTGGTGACCTCCACCGGCTGGCAGGCGAACAGCGCATTCAGGTCCGAGGCAAGCCGATAGAGGGTATGACCTTCTGGCATTGCGCGCGTCAGGCTCCCACACTCGAGGAGTCCCCACCTGATCGGGGAAGGTCGGGCAGCCGGCCCGTCTGCTCGTAGTCGGCCAGCATGGCGATTCGCCGCTGATGGCGTTCGTCAGCGGTGAAGTCGGTGGACAAGAAGACTTCGAGGAAGCGGATGGCATCCTCGGCAGAGTGCATTCGCGCGCCGATCGAGATCACGTTGGCGTCGTTGTGCAGCCGGCCGAGCTCCGCAGTCTCGACAGACCAAGCCAGGATCGCGCGCACACCGGCCACCTTGTTCGCCGCTACCTGCTCACCGTTACCGGACCCACCGATGACGACCGCGAGGCTCGTCGGCTCCGAAGCCACCGCCTCGGCGGCTCGCAGACAATAGACCGGGTAGTCGTCGTCGGCGTCGAAGACCTCGGGGCCGTGGTCGACCGGCTCATGACCGTGCTCACGCAGCCAGGCCACGAGCCGATCCTTCAGCTCCAGGCCGGCGTGGTCGGAGCCCAGGTGAACACGCATGCTCCGCATCGTGTCAGGTCAACGCGGACCCTGGTGCGACGGGCCGGTCAGTGTTGAAGGTCAACGCGGACGCTGGTGCGACGGGCCGGTCATTCGAAGGTCGGCTCGAGGGTGCGGCTCCGCTTCAGCTCGTAGAAGCCGTCGACCCCGGCCACCAGCCGTACGCCGTCCCACAGCCGCCCCGCCGCCTCGCCACGGGGGATGGGTGTCACAACGGGTCCGAAGAACGCCACCCCCTCGACCGATATGACCGGAGTGCCGACGTCAAGGCCCACCTGGTCCATGCCAAGGTGATGTGACTTCTTGACTGCTTCGTCGAAGTCCGTGGAGTCTGCGGCGTCGGCGAGCTCGGTCGGAAGTCCGGCGGCGTCGAGGGCCTCCTCGATCGTCTCGCGGTTCTGCTCCCTGCCCTCGTTGTGGAAGCGGGTGCCCAGCTGGGTGTAGAGCCGGTCGAGAGCCTCGGCTCCGTGTGCCTCTGCTGCCGCTTGACACACCCGCACCGGCCCCCACTTCAGCCGGTTGAGGTAGTCCTCGTCAATGCCGTCCTTGTCCTCATTGAGGTAGGCCAAGCACATGACGTGAAAGCTGGTCTGCACGTCTCGGACCTGCTCCACCTCCTTCATCCACCGAGAGGTGATCCACGCCCACGGGCACAGGGGGTCGAACCAGAAGTCGACCGTGGCGGAGATGGTGCGGCTCATCGTGCTCCTTGTGGTGCGCCGGACGGGTGTGCTGTCGACTTCATAACAAGTGGCTGCGCGCTTTCGGCATTCCCTGGTCTGCGTGACAGGATGACCCGATGCCAGGAGTCAACCTCACCCGCGACGAGGCAGCCGAACGTGCACGCATCCTCGACGTCGCCTCGTATGACGTCAGCCTCGACCTGACCACGTCCGACACCACCTTCGGGTCGACGACCGTCATCCGTTTCTCGTGCTCGCAGCCCGGGGCCACCACCTTCGTGGATCTCGTTGGCGCGACCGTCCACGAGATAGCCCTCAACGGGAGGTCGGTCGACCCGGCGGCGTACGCCGACAGCCGCATCCAGCTGACCGACCTGGCGGCTGACAACGAGCTGCGGGTGGTCGCCGACTGCACCTACAGCCACACAGGTGAGGGCCTGCACCGGTTCGTCGACCCTGCCGACAAGCTCGTCTACCTCTACACCCAGTTCCAGGTCCCTGACGCTCGACGCGTCTACACGACGTTCGAACAGCCCGACCTCAAGGCGACGTTCACGTTCCACGTGACCGCCCCCGCGCACTGGGAGGTCGTCTCCAACTCCCCTACGCCGCAACCTGAGAGCCTCGACGCCGGCAGGGCAGTGTGGCACTTCGAGCCGACCAAGCGCATGTCGACGTACATCACCGCTCTGGTGGCGGGTGAGTACGCCGCCGTTCGCGACACTTACCGAGGCGAGCGCGGGGAGATACCGCTCGGAATCTTCCTGCGCGAGTCGCTGGTGCCCCACCTCGACCACGACGATCTGTTCGAGGTGACCAAGCAGGGTTTGGCCTACTTCGAGGACGCCTTCGACATGGCGTACCCCTTCGGCAAGTACGACCAGCTTTTCGTCCCCGAGTACAACATGGGTGCGATGGAGAACGCCGGGTGCGTCACCTTCCGCGACGAGTACATCTACCGCAGCCGGCAGACCCAGGCGGCATACCAGGGACGCGCGAACACGATCCTCCACGAGATGGCGCACATGTGGTTCGGGGACCTCGTCACCATGAAGTGGTGGGACGACCTATGGCTCAACGAGTCGTTCGCGGAGTGGGCATCGCACGAGGCAAGCGCCCATGCCACCAAGTACACCGCCGCCTGGACGAACTTCTGCAACGCCCGCAAGACGTGGGCATACCGGCAGGACCAGCTGCCCTCCACCCATCCCATCGCGGCCGACAACTACGATCTCGAAGCGGTAGAGGTCAACTTCGACGGCATCACCTACGCCAAGGGAGCCTCAGCGCTGCGGCAGCTGGTCGCATGGGTAGGTCCGGTGGAGTTCATCGCCGGCCTGCGGACTTACTTCGACCGTCATGCGTTCGGCAACAGCGAGCTGAACGATCTGCTGAAGGCGCTGGAAGAAGCATCGGGCCGAGAGCTCGGGTCGTGGACCAAGGAGTGGCTGCAGACGTCGGGGGTCAACACTTTGCGTCCCGCCTTCGACGTCGACGACACCGGTGCCTTTACCTCTTTCGCGGTGCAGCAGTCAGCCCATCCCGAGTACCCCGTCCTGCGGCGCCATCGACTCGCCGTCGGTCTCTATGACCTGACAGAGGACGGCCTGACGCGCCGGTCAAGCATCGAGCTCGACGTGTCTGGTGAAGACACCCCGGTCCCCCAGCTCGTCGGCGAGCAGCAGCCCGACCTCGTGCTGTTGAACGACGGCGACCTGACCTACGCGAAGGTCCGCCTCGACGGACGCTCCCTTGCCACCATCGTCGCCCACATCGACAGGTTCCAGGACTCGCTGTCTCGCGCACTCGCCTGGGGGGCTGCCTGGGACATGACTCGCGACGCGGAGATGCGCGCCACCGACTGGGTGTCGCTCGTGCTGCGTGGCCTTGGCGTGGAGGACGACCAGTTCGCGGTGCGGTCACTGGTCAGCCGCGCCGGTCAGGCCATATCTCAGTATGCCGCGCCGGCCAACCGTAGCCTCCTCGTCGACCGCTGGGAGACGGGCCTGCTCCGGCTACTTCGGGAAGCCGAACCCGGCAGTGACGCCCAGCTTGCCTTCGCGCGAGGGCTGGCCCAAGCGGCGCACGGCGTGGAGGCACTCGAGCTTCTCGGCGGGCTGCTCGACGGCTCGAAGACTGTGGAGGGACTGGCCGTGGACACCGACCTGCGCTGGTTGATCTTGACCGGCCTGGCACGGGAAGGGCGCGCCGACGATACCGCCGTCGACCGCGAGCTGGAGCGCGACAACACCATCTCAGGGCAGGAGTCTGCTGCTGCAGCCCGAGCGGCGATGCCCACCGCCGCTGCCAAAGAGCACGCCTGGGCGCAGGCGGTGGACCGCGACGACATCGCCAACGAGACGATGCGCAGCATCGCGCTGAGCTTCAACCAGCCTCGGCAGGAGGAGGTCCTGCGCCCCTACCTAGCGCGCTACCTGACGGCGGCAGAGACGATCTGGGAGTCTCGCGGCGTCCACCACGCCACCACCGTGCTCACGTTCATGTTCCCACGCGAGCTCGCCAGCCGTGAGACGCTGGAGGCGACCGACGCCTGGCTGGCAACAGGCAAGGGCAACCCGGCGGCCCGTCGCCTGGTGTCCGAGGGCCGCGACGACGTGGCCAGGGCACTCGCCGCCCAAGGGTTCGACGCCCACGGCTGATGGAGGCGAGACCGGTCTCCAGCGCGGACCTGCCAGCGCTGTGCAGCCTTGTCTCGCGCTGCCGCGCCCATGCGGCGGCTCGCGCGTTCCCCTCGACAAGCGACCTTCCCAGCCTTCTCGTCGAGGAGTCGGCCCGGTCGAACGCCCGCGTCTGGGTTGACGAGGGTCATCGGGTTGTCGCCTGGGCGTTCGCTCAAGCCACCTTCGGCAACGTCCTCTTCGACGTCGACGTGGAAGCTCGTCGCGACGGACTTGACGACCAGGTGCTGTCAACGGTCTGTGCCCTGCTACGAGGCGTCGGCGCCGACAGCGCGGACACGCCGCTGGAGTCAGACGACGCCTGGCGCCGGGCGATACTCGTCCGGCACGGGTTCGTCGACACCCAGGCCGACGTCATACACCTGTCGAACGAGAACCCGAGCGCTCACGCCCGTGCGTCGGTGCCGGCCGGTGTCGAGCTCCGCAGCAATGCTGCACGCAGTGGTTCACCAAGGGCCTTTGAGCCGTCAGGCGCCCGGACAGGCTTCGCGCTTTGCCGGGCCCTCCAGCCAAGCTGGCTGACCAGGCGCCGATACAGCGGGTTGCACGTTCCCCATTGCGGGTCAGTTGCGACGTACTGGGGTCTAGGGGGCGCCTGTGTGAAGCAAGTTCGGCTTGCGGATCACGCCCACCGAATGCTTCGCGCCCGCGCTATCTGGCAGTCGCGCGGTGGTCTTCCTGACGCTGCGTCGAGCCCCGTTCTACTCCCGTCCGATCGACGTGCACCACGAGCGCGCGCCGCTATCGTCCCAGTCAACGAGGCGGTGGTCGACGGTGGCTGCCTTACAGCTCCGCCGCACTAGCATCGGTACGGTCCCGAGTATCGACACCAATGTGAGGAGCCTGAAGTATTGGCCTGCCGGGATCGCCGCGCCGAGGGCGGATACAGTCAGATCGACATGCGCCGTTTGACTGGCGGCTACCGGGACCTCGGGCGGATGCTGACCAAGCAGGGTGTTGAGGTGACGGCCCTGTGACCCGCCGGACCACGGGGCAACTCAAGGAGGCCCTCGATGCCCTCGTGGCGGATGGGGCCACGCCCGGCTACGCCGCCTTCGTCCGGGTGGGCGCCGAGACGTCCCAGTTGATCGGCGGCGCACTGGAGACTGCCCCCCGTTCCCCGGCTCCGGATCCGAGCACCGTCTATGACGTCGCCTCACTCACGAAGGTTCTGGCGACGTGGGGTGTGGTGGGACGACTGCTCGCAAACAGGCTGATCGGGCTGGAGGACCAGGTCTCGCGCTTCTTCGCCGACGTGCACCCGGGGTGGGCCGAGCACACGATCGCCGACCTGCTTCTCCACCGCACGAGGCTGCCAACGGCGACTTGGCTGTCGCAGTACGGCAACGACCCGGAGGCGGTCCGCTACGGGGTGCTCACGGCCGAGCCCGCAGACCGCCCCGCCGAGCCGGCGCAGTACCTGAACCGGGGTTACCTGGTGCTCGGCTGGGTGGTCGAGGCCGTGACCGGCGGGCGATTCGCTGATGTGGTGGCCCGAGAGTGGTGGCACCCGCTGGGGCTTGAGGACACGTCCTTCGAACCGCTGGTAGCAGGCGTGGCCCCAGAGCGCATCGCTCCGACCGAGGACGTCGGCGGGGAAGTCGGTCGACTGCGCGGGGTTGTGCACGACGAGAACGCTCGGCTGCTCGGCGGTGTGGCCGGCCACGCGGGAACCTTCAGCACCCTGAACGACTTGGCCAGGTTCACCATGCTCGTGGTCGACGACCCTGGGTCGCTCCGGCTGCCGTCTGACTACCTCGCGCTGTCGCGGGCGCCGCTGATCGCATCGACCGACGGCCGCTCACGCTCACTGGGATGGTGGACGTCCGACGACGGCGCGTTGGTGCGCCACGATGGCTTCACCGGCACCACCGTCTGCTTCGCGCCGCGGACCGGCGACCTAGGTGTACTGCTCACCAACTCCGTGTATTTCGGTCGCCGCAGTCCGCGGATAGATGCGGTGCGGAAGCTGCTCGCGTCGGTGGTGACCGAGCGAGAGCCGGCTTACGGTCGCGCGACGTCGTCCTGAGCCGCCACTTCGTGGTCGGCAGAGTGTTGGCGGCCGTGGAAGTCTGCCGGCGACGGCCACGAAAGTGCACGGGCGGTCATGCGAACTGCCTGCTGACGGTCATGAAAGCTGCCCGACAATCCGACAGGTTCTCGTCTGGCTGCCCGGTTGCCGGGTTCAGGCCCTTCCTCAAGTGCGCTCGGCGGTCGCAGCGCCCGTCGCCCAGCCAAGCTGGCTGAACCCGATACAGCGATTGCACGTTCCCCATTGCGGGTCAGTTGCGGCGTACTGGGGGCTAGGGGGTGTCCGTGTGAAGCAGGTTCGGCTTGCGCGCCAACCCGGCGAGCTGCTGGACTCCCGCGACAAGTCCCCCGGTCAGGTCACCGGTGACGAACGCCGACTGCATGGTGAGTGCCGCCAGCGCCACCTGGCGGTTGTCGAGATGGACTCGGATGTGTGCCCCCGTGACGATCTCGATCGTTCGTCGCACCGGGTCCACCTGAATGAGGATGCTGTCGGCCGGGTCGTCCAGCGTGGCGTGCAGCCGCTCCGCATGAGCGCGTGCATCTCCCTCGACGCCTCCGACGTACACGGAGAAGTTGTAGCCCGAGATCCGCTTGCCGTCGTCGACGGCCTTGGTGATCTCCTGGCGCTGCGGGTCGCTGAACGCCTCACCAGCGGGCACTGGCGCCCCCGGTGTCAGACGAGGCGACCGAGGTCCCCGGTGTCAGCTGCATGGAGGTGCCATCAGCGGTCGACTCGGGTCCGCCGAACCACTCAGGCTCGGCGTCCCATTCCCGGCCGGGCCGATAGCGGTTGCCTTTCGCAGGGAGGAGCCATCACCAGCAAGGTGATGACGGCAATGATGAGCAACGGGATACCGGCGAAGAAGAGCAGAGCATGCAGCATCGACATCGGTTCGGGGTCTTCCCATCCGGCTGGCGTGTCCGCAAGGTTCACGGGTCAACGGTACTGCCAGAACGCCTTGTGTACCGTCATGGGTGCCCCGCCCAAGCCCTAGCGAGTAAGGACCCCCGTGGCCGCAAGCACCTGCCAGGAGACCGACGACCTGTGCCGCCACGTCGAGCGGATCACCGGCAACGAGTGGCTTGCGGAAGCGTCGAACTGGCTCATCGCCAAGCCCTTGACGATTCTGCTGCTCATCGTCGTCGGGCTCTTCGTCAGGTGGCTCCTGCACCGTGTCATCAAGCGCCTCACCATGCGGGCCGCGACGGGTGCCATCCCGGCCGTCATCGCACGTGGCAAGGTGCCGGAGATGTTCCTCGAGCACAGCCCGGAAGTTGCCGAGCGACGCCAGCAGCGCGCCGACACCATGGGCGGGCTGCTCAAGAGCATCACCACCAGTGTGGTGGCGGCGATCGTCGTCTTGATGGCGCTGGCAGAGGTCGGTCTCAACATCGCTCCCCTCATCGCCAGCGCCGGCATCCTCGGGGTGGCGCTGGGCTTCGGGGCCCAGACCCTCGTCAAGGACTTCCTCAGCGGCATCTTCATGATCTTGGAGGATCAGTACGGCGTCGGGGACGTCGTCAACCTTGGCGCCGCTACCGGCACGGTAGAGGCCGTCGGACTTCGGGTTACGCGTCTGCGCGACGTCAACGGCACGGTCTGGTATCTCCGCAACGGGGAGCTGCTCGCGGTCGGGAACATGAGCCAGAACTGGGCCAGGACGGTTCTCGACATCCCGGTGGCCTTCTCCGAGGACCTGGAGCATGTCCGCGACATCCTCGTCGAGGTAGGCC
Organism: Nocardioidaceae bacterium; assembly: GCA_030447585.1. Classification (GTDB taxonomy): domain Bacteria; phylum Actinomycetota; class Actinomycetes; order Propionibacteriales; family Nocardioidaceae; genus JACDHG01. Next base: position 105,106 of record JAUJOO010000002.1, read on the forward strand.
GCGATCTTTGGGAGGACCCCGAGTTCGAGGGCGACATCATCGAGGAGCCGGAGGTATGGGGGTGGAGCGCTGGGACCCCGACGGCGTCGTCATGCGGGTGGTCCTCAAGACTGCACCGCTGCAGCAGTGGGGAGTCGCGCGGGAGATGCGAAAGCGCATCAAGAACAAGTTCGACGCGGAACCGGACGTTGAGATCCCGTTCCCCCAGCGTGTCATCTGGCCTCGCGTGCCGGACCGAGGACCGCGGCGACCTTGCCCTATGCGAGGCCGACGCTTCGACCGAGGACCCGGCAGTGGACAACAGCCGCTAGTCGAAGCAGACGCCGGTCCCTCACGAGTAGCGGCGAGCTGATAATGCCTCGCCTGCGGTTGGCGTACGCCGCTAGCCTCCCAGGGGAAGGACCGCCACGACAAAGGAGCACAGGAGATGCGGCAACTGCTCGGACAGATCGCGTCGCCCTATCCGAGCAACCCAAAGGCGGCCATTCGCCATGCCCACCCTCAACCTCGGGATCGTCGCCCATGTCGACGCCGGTAAGACCACACTGACCGAACGTCTCCTATTCGAGACGGGGGTCACCACCCGCATCGGCCGGGTCGACCACGGTGACACCATCACCGACGCCGACGCGCTCGAACGCCAACGTGGTATCACGATCTGCTCGGCCGTCGTCACGTTCCCGGTTCGCGGCATCGACGGTGCACGAGTCAAGGTCAACCTGATCGACACGCCAGGTCACTCGGCTCCGAACAGGACCCCCTCGTCGACGCCCGTCTCGACGAACTCGACCAGGAGCTGACCGTCAGCCTCTACGGCGAAGTGCAGAAAGAGGTCCTCTCCGCGCGGCTGGCCACCGAGTACGGCGTCGACGCCGAGTTCCTGCCGACCCGGACGGTCTACGTCGAAAGAGTCTCCGGGATCGGCGAGGCGTTCCAGCAGGTCCCTGCCCACAACGCCACGTTGGGGCTGCGGGTCGAGCCGGGTCCGGTGGCCGCCAGAGATCCGCGCCGCGCGCTGCCACATCACCAGCACCATTCCCACAGACCAGGTGACCACCTTCGAGCAACGGCTCCCCGGTCTCACCAAGGGCGGTTTCTTCTTCTCCCGCCCCGCCGGTTACCACCCCGTCCAGGGTCCGCCACCCACCCGGGCGGTCAACGGTGCAGGTGGAGCAGCACCGCACCCGACCTGGTGCCGGTGGGGTTTCGCCAGGTCGACGACCGGCCGGAGCGTCACCGACAGCGTGACGAGCCCGCTCTAGTCGACCAGAGCCGCGTCGAGCGTGATCGTCGTACCGGTGAGTGCCTGAGACACCGGGCAGTTCTCCTTGGCGTCCTGCGCCGCCGCGGCGAATTCGTCGGCGCCCATGCCCTCGACCTTGGCACGGACCTTCAGCCGGATCTCCGTGATCCCGGTACCGGCGACGAAGTCAACCTCCGCCGAGGTGTCAACCTGCTGAGGTGGGCTTCCTGCGCCGGCCAGGGCGTGCGACAGCGCCATGCTGAAGCAGGTCGAGTGGGCGGCGGCGATGAGCTCTTCGGGGCTTGTCCGCCCCCGCGGGGCCTCCGCACGTGCGGCCCAGGTGACGTCGTACTGGCCCAAGTGCGAGGAATCCAGCGAGACAGATCCCGCACCCTCCATGAGCGAGCCCTCCCAGTGTGCGTTTGCGGTGCGAGTTGTTGCAGGCATTGCGTACCTCCCGGTGACTGGCTGTGGAGCGATCTTGGCTTCCGCTCCACGCGATGGCGCGACTGGCGGCGACGCTTGAGACAATCGACGAGTGACGAGTCCCCAGCAGAAGTCCTTCTACGACGAGGTCGGCGGACACCCGACGTTTGAGCGGATCGTGGCCCGGTTCTACGCAGGGGTGGCGTCGGACCCGGCGCTGAGGGCGCTGTACCCGGATGAGGACCTGGAGCCGGCCGCCGAGCGACTCCGGATGTTCCTCGAGCAGTACTGGGGAGGCCCCACGACGTACTCCGACACGCGGGGACATCCCCGCCTCGGGATGCGGCATGCGCCGTTTGCAGTATCCCCGGGCGCCCGCGACCTCTGGCTCAGCCACATGCGGGTCGCTCTGGACGAGTCAGGTATGACTCCGCAACAGATCGAGACCTTCTGGCAGTACGTGCACCGCGCGGCGCACTTCCTCGTCAACACGTTCGACGAGGAGCCGACGGCTTCTGGGGGCGGCTGAGCAGCCGCCCCCAGAAGACACTCGAACCGCCGACTCTTCCAGGCGGGTCAGGTTCGCTCAGCGAGTCCGGTCGGCCGTCTGGCGGCTCAGGAGCACTCCAAGCGCCACCATCGCGATTCCGAGGACGAGGTGCAACCAGTTGTCGGCGTCGTTGACGGGCACGAAGTTGGCAGTGCTGTTCTCGCCGACCAGCAGGCCGTAGATCCACAACACGAGGTAGATCACGCCGCCGCCGATGAGATAAGCCTTCGCGGTGTCAGCTTTGCGAGCCATGGCCAGCCCGGCGACACCGAACAGAGCGTGCACGATGTTGTGCAGGATCGACACCTGGAAGATGCCGAGCAGCTTCGCCCCAGACTCGTGGCCGGCGAACTTCATGTCTCCGTACGGCTCGGTGATACCGGGGACGAATCCCAGGACCCCGACAAGCAGGAAAACGGCTCCGACTGCCATCGCCGCGGTGCGCAAGAGCTTGCTGTGGTCATCAATTGAGCGGGCACTACTTGAGCTTGTAGTCATGAAATGGATCACCTTGTCAGTCTTAGAGGACAACAGTCAGTCCTAAACTACCCGAATGGACGCGGATTCAACCCTTCGCGTCGCTCAGCCCAGCGCGCCGCGCTCATTCCAGGAACCGTTTCAGCACGTCACGCTCGAGCTGGTCGAGCCTTCGAGGCCGACCGCTGGCCATGTCGACCGGCGCGAGCACGGTGGCCGCCCGACCATAGACCACCCGTGGGCCGTCGGTGGCCGAGTCGGCGATCTCGTAGCTGACGGTAAAGGATGCCGCGCCGAGCTTGGACACCCACATCTCGATCGGGTACGGCGCCTGGCGAAACACCATCGGCCGGCGATAGTCGATCTCCGCCCGTACGACGAGGACTGCGTCCGCGAGAGACTCAGCGCCCCGTGCTGGTGCGTGCACCAAGAGCATGTCAACCCGCGCCTCCTGGAGGTACTCCAGCCAGGTGACGTTGTTGACGTGGCTGTAGGCGTCCAGGTCGGACCACCGCGGCTTAAGCAAGAACACGTGTCGGGCCACGCCTCATCTTGGCAGCCGGGGCTCGGCGAGCGCGACGTCAGGCGACGTGCT
>JAUJOO010000002.1:108496-122062 GCA_030447585.1 Nocardioidaceae bacterium
GTGACTGAAGCCGTCATCGTCGCGACCGCCCGCTCACCGATCGGGCGGGCAAACAAGGGCTCCCTTGTCGAGATGAGGCCCGACGATCTGGCCGCGACAATCGTCGCAGCGGCGCTGGAGAAGCTGCCTACGCTCGACCCCGTCGACATCGCCGACCTGATGCTCGGCTGCGGGCTGCCTGGCGGCGAGCAGGGTTTCAACATGGGACGAGTCGTCGCCGTACTGCTCGGCTACGACCACCTTCCCGGTGCAACCATTACTCGGTACTGCGGTTCGAGCATCCAAACATCCCGCATGGCCTTCCACGCCATCAAAGCCGGCGAGGGAGACGTGTTCATCTCCGCGGGCGTCGAGACGGTGTCACGCTTCGTCCACGGGAACTCCGACACCCACCCGGACACCCGCAACCCACGGTGGGACGAGGCTCGTCAGCGCACCAAGCAGACCGCCGAGGGCGACATCGACGGGTGGCACGACCCACGGGAGGACGGTGTGCTGCCGGACATCTACATCCCGATGGGCCAGACCGCCGAGAACGTCGCGCAGCTGCGCGGCCTCAGCAGACAAGAGCTCGACGAGTTCGCCGTGCGCAGCCAGAACCTCGCCGAGAAGGCCATCGCCGCCGGGTTCTGGGAGCGTGAGATCACACCAGTCCAGCTGCCTGACGGCACGGTGGTGAGCAAGGACGATGGTCCTCGAGCTGGCGTCACCTATGAGGCGGTCTCCCAGCTCCGGCCGGTGTTTCGCTCCGACGGGGTCGTCACCGCCGGCAACTGCTGCGCCCTCAACGACGGCGCTGCGGCCGTCGTCATCATGAGCGACACCTTGGCTGCCGAGCTGGGTGTGACACCGCTGGCTCGAATCGTGAGCACAGGCCTCAGCGCGCTGTCTCCGGAGATCATGGGCCTCGGCCCGGTGGAGGCGGGCAAGCAGGCGTTGGACCGTGCCGGCATGACCATCGATGACATCGACCTGGTGGAGATCAACGAGGCGTTCGCCGCCCAGGTCGTGCCGTCGTACCAAGACCTCGGCATCGACCTCGACAAGCTGAACGTCAACGGTGGGGCCATTGCGGTGGGTCACCCCTTCGGGATGACCGGGGCACGCCTGCAGGGAACCATGGTGAACTCGCTCGAGTTCCACGACAAGACCACCGGGCTGATCACCTTGTGCGTCGGCGGTGGGCAGGGCATGGCGATGGTCCTCGAGCGGCTCTAGAGCGGTGGTGGTGGGGCGCCGCCGCGTGCTTGCGACCGCTTCGCGGCTTGGAGGCTGTCGGCGGCCAGCACCCGCTCGGAAGCCAAGCACGTGTGACGGCCTCGCTGCCGGGGATCAGGCCTCGTCGGCCTGCAGCACAGCTTCCACCGCGATGAAGATCGACACGGTGTCGCCGATCATCACCTTGTCGCCGTCCAACGGAATGTTGAAGCTCACGCCCCACTCCTTGCGGCTGATCGTCGTGGTGGCCTCGAAACCGACGCGGCTGCCGCCCCACGGGTCGGTGCCCACACCGAGGTACTCCAGCGTGAGATCGACCGGCTTGGTGACGCCTTTGATGGTGAGGTCGCCGCTGGCCACTAGGTCACCGTCCTCCTGGCGGATGGAGGTGCTCTGAAAGGCCATCGTCGGAGTGGTCTCGACGGAGAAGAAGTCGCTCGAGCGCAGATGGTTGTCGCGGTCCTCGTTGCGGGTGTCGACGGAGCTCAGGTCGATGGTCGCCGAGACGGAGGAGTTCATCGGGTCGTCGGCGATGACGAGGGCGCCCTCGAAGGCACGAAACTGGCCACGCACCTTGCTCATGAGGTGCCGGACCGTGAACCCCACCTCAGAGTGGCTGGGGTCGATCAGCCAGGTGCCCGCGGTGAGGCCTTCGAACTGGGCGACTGCAGTGGTGGTCATGGTAGATCTCCTGGATGATTGAGAGTAGGAACGAGTGACACTCCTGTTGAACTTAGTTGAAGCCTAAACTATTCCGGGACGAGGTATGCCGACGAACTGGCTGGACGTTGAGCAGCAGCGTGCCTGGCGTGCCTACATCGTCGGCACCACGCTGCTGTTGGAGCGGCTGGACCGCGATCTGCGGGAGAGCCACGGCTTGTCGCTGCCGGAGTACGAGATCCTCGTTCGCCTGTCAGAGGCGCCCGAGCGACGGTTGCGGATGGCCGAGATCGCCGACTCCGTGAAGAACTCGCGCAGCCGGATCACCCACACGGTCGCGCGCATGGAGCGGGCAGGTCTCGTCGACCGTGTGCAGTGCACCTCGGATGGGCGGGGCGTGTACGCGCACCTTACCGACACTGGGCACCAGCGCCTGGTGGACGCTGCCCCGTGCCACGTCGCGTCCGTTCGAGCCGCACTCATCGACGTCGTTGCGAAGGATGAACTGGCAGCTCTCACCCGCGTGTTCACCGCGGTCGCCGACGGTCTCAGCCCCGGTACGCGTGACCCGATCCTGACGGCCGTATCGAGCTGAACACCGGTCGGACTGCGGCCCGGGAGACCGGCCAGCACCAGGCCCTCCGTCGCCGGCGGCTCGGTGGGACTCCCGACCGTAGGTCCGCTAGTGCCGTGTGTCGGAAGTCCTTTGCTGATTGGCGTGCTCCAGGCGGATGCATGGCAAGGCGGCGGAGGAGGCCGATAGCGGTGTCCTATCGGCGACGACGCCAACGCAGCCAGGCGCCGCATGGGGTGCGGCAACGGTGAAGAGATTTTCGACACACGGCACTAGGTGTTCGAGGACAGCACGTTGGTGACGCGGCTCTTGAGTCGTGATGCTGGCGGCTGGTCGCCGATGGCAGTGTGGGGTCGATGGTAGTTGTAGTGGATGTTCCAGACGCTGATGGCGCGGGCTCTCTCCTCTTCGCTGGCCATTCGCGGGCGTAGAGCAGCTCCTCGGCGACGGTGCGCTGGTAGCCCTCGACCTTGCCGTTGTGCTGGGGCCGGTAGGGTTTGGTCTTCTGCTGCCGTGAGGGGTGCATGGACAGCAGCGATCCGGTGAACTCGGCCGCGCGTGGACCCGCCAGCCGCCACCGTCGGGGATCCGGCCGACCTTCTTGACATCGACATGCACCATGTGGCCCGGCCAACGCGCCACGATCTTCTGCGGCGCCCGGATGGTCTCGCCGCACGGGTCGAGGAACTTACGCCGGTTCAGCCCGAGCCGCTCCAAGATCCGGCCGACCGTACCGACCGAGATCGACACGCCTTGGCTGGACAGCTCGATCCTGATCCGCCCGAGCCGACCACTTCCGACGTCATGCCCCGCCACACTAGACCCGAGGCATCGGCACGGTTGGCTTCGACGTGTCGTGGGGTTCAGTCGCGGGTGAGTCGACGGTGGGTGACCCGGTGCGGGCGGGCAGCCTCCGCGCCAAGGCGCTCTACCTTGTTGACCTCGTAGTCGGCGAAGTTGCCCTCGAACCAGAACCACTTGGCCGGGTCCTCGTCATCGCCTTCCCAGGCCAGGATGTGCGTCGCCACCCGGTCGAGGAACCACCGGTCGTGCGAGATCACGGCTGCGCAGCCGGGGAAGTCGAGCAGCGCGTCCTCCAGTGACTGCAGTGTCTCGACATCGAGGTCGTTCGTCGGCTCGTCCAGCAGGAACAGGTTGCCGCCCATCTTGAGCGTCAAGGCGAGGTTGAGGCGGTTGCGCTCCCCACCCGACAAGATGCCCGCGCGTTTCTGTTGGTCGGCCCCCTTGAAGCCGAACGACGCGATGTAGGCACGGCTCGGCATCTCGAAGTTGGCCACCTTGATGAAGTCGAGTCCGTCTGAGACGACCTCCCACACGTTCTTGTCGGGGTCGATGCCCGCACGTGCCTGGTCGACATACGAGATCTTGACGGTGCCGCCCACCTTCAGCTCGCCCTCATCCGGTGTCTGCTCACCGGTGATCATCTTGAAGAGGGTGGTCTTGCCCACCCCGTTGGGGCCGACCACGCCGACGATGCCTGCGCGGGGCAGCGTGAAGCTCTGGTCGTGGATGAGCCGCCGGTCTCCGAAGCCCTTCGTGAGGTGGTGCGCTTCGAGGACGACGTCACCCAGCCGCGGGCCGGGTGGGATGTTGATCTCCGTCAGGTCGACCTTGCGGTTACGGTCGGCCTCGGCCGCCAACTCGTCATATCGGGCGAGGCGCGACTTGCTCTTGGCCTGGCGGGCCTTGGGGTTGGAGCGGACCCACTCCAGCTCTCGCTCGAGGATCCGCTGACGCTTGGCGTCTTTGCGGCCCTCTACGACGAGCCGGTCCCTCTTTGTCTCGAGGTACGTCGAGTAGTTCCCCTCGTACGGGTGCGTCTTGCCGCGGTCCAACTCGAGTATCCACTGGGCCACGTTGTCGAGAAAGTACCTGTCGTGGGTGATCGCCAGCACGCAGCCGGCGTACGACGCCAGGTGGTTCTCCAACCACTGCACGCTCTCGGCGTCGAGATGGTTGGTGGGCTCATCGAGCAGGAGCAGGTCCGGTTGCTGGAGCAGCAGGTTGCACAACGCCACCCGTCTGCGTTCCCCACCGCTCAGCGTGTCGACGATCGTGTCTGGCGGAGGACAGCGCAGCGCATCCATCGCCTGTTCGAGCCGAGAGTCGAGGTCCCAGGCGCCGGCATGGTCGAGGTCGGTCTGGAGATCACCCATCTCGGCTAGCAGGCTGTCGTAGTCGGCGTCCGGGTCCGCCAGCTGCATGGAGATCTCGTTGTAGCGGTCGAGCTTCTGCTTGACAGCCCCGAAAGCGGCCTCGACGTGCTCGATCACTGTCTTGCCTTCGGTGAGCGGCGGCTCCTGAAGCAAGATGCCGACAGTGGCCTCGGGGTCCTTGATCGCGTCGCCGTTCGAGGCCTGCTCGAGCCCGGCCATGATCTTCAGCAACGTTGACTTTCCGGTGCCGTTAGGACCCACCACCCCTATCTTGGCGCCATGCAGGAAGGACAAAGTGACGTCGTCGAGGACGACTTTGTCCCCATGGGCTTTGCGCACCTTGCGGAGGGTGAAGACGTAGTCGGCCATAGCCGTGCAGCCTACGGTGCAGGACAGCCGGCCTCCCAATCCACCGGCTCAGGAGGCATCCTTCAGCGGCCTTGGCCCGTCGTCGACGTAAGTGACAGCCTCAGCGCCCTCGATCTCCTGTACGGCGGCCAATGCCTCCGAGGAGTCGTCGGGGGCGGCCTCGACCTGCCGCGGCGTCTTGCGGAAACGGCTCACCCCGCGTGACAGGTCGTGACCCACGCTCGTGGCCTCCAGCACGAACCGGGAGTTGGAGACCTCTTCCTTCGTCCACTGCTCCGTCTTGAGCTTGCCCACCACGACGACCGGGTCGCCTCGCCTGATCGAGTCCCGCACGTGCACCGCGAGCTCCCGCCAGCACTGCACGGTAATCCAGTTCGTCGTCCCGTCGACGTACTGGCGCTGTGCCCGGTCCCAGCGCCGGGGAGTCGCGGCGAGCCGGAAGGTGCTCAGGTCGGTGCCGCTGCCAACCTTCCGGTGGTCGACGTCGGTGCCGGCGTGGCCGACCATGTGCAAGATGGTGTCTGTCATCAGGGCTTCTCCTGTCTAGCGAGTCGTCCCAGCATGTCGTGCCCGTACGGAGAGGGCGGCCGCACAGATGCCGGCTGTGGACAACCGCAGTGGGTGGGTCAGGTTGGGGAAACCCTTACTGAGCCAAGGCGGTTTTGAGCCCGTCTCGGCATTGCGTGTATGCCGTCACCTCTGCACGCATGGGCGTGATGACCATCTCGTCGCAGACCTCAGCGATCGCGCCGCGTAGGCGCGCGTCGGCTCGTTGTGCCCGGCGACGGGCAGAGACCCTGGCCGCGAACCGTGATACCACTGCCACGAGAAGACCTGAGACGACGCCCCCGATCAGCATGAGCGTGGGCACCGGTAAGCCGTTCCAGTCCACTTCGCCAGGCTGCGGCAGCCGGAGGTAGGCAAAGAAGGCGAGCGCCGCCAGCCAGAGCCCGCCGACCACCGCGGTGACGAACAGGAGCCACTGGAGCGTGCGCACGACGCCCCACCACCATGGGTCCTTGGAGACGCCGAGGTCGGTGCTGGCCACGGCCTTGTCAAGGCCGTCAGCGAAGTCGTCGAGGCGGGAGACCGAAGCGGCGCGCACTGCCGTTGCCCACGGTCTTGCCATCTGCATGGTTACGTCGTCTGCCACCGCCCTGACCGAGGCATCCACCTTGGCCCGCTGTACGGCGGTCGACTTCGGGATCGAGGTACGCGAGACGGTGAGCTGGCCCTTCTCGGGTCCGGTCTTCGGCGTGAGCGTGTCGAGGTGGAGCCGTCGCAACGGATCGGGCTTGAAGCGCGACAACCACTTGGTGACCGGCCAGCCCGTCGCCTGCCGGGCCCGCGTCAAGGAGGCAGCCTCGATCGCTCCTACGACGACCGGCACTCCAGCGGCCTCGGCACAGGCGTCGATCAGGTCGTCGCGTCCTGACTCTGCTACGTCGCCGGGCTTGGCATCACCGGTCTGAGCGGCGAGCCTGGTGGCGACCGCGCGTACGTCGGCGGAAAGCCGCTCACGGGCGTCCTTCTTCTGCGAGACCTTGGCCACCAGCGCCTGGCGGAGCTCGGGCAGCCCGTCACCACGGGTGGCCGAAGTGGCGAAGACCGGCACACCGCTCAGTCCGTCAAGCTCGATGAGGCGACGGACGTCTGCGAGGGTCTGCTCGACGGCGGCGCCGGGGATCTCGTCGATGTGGTTCAGAACGACCATCATCACCCCGGCATGCGTGCTGAGCGGCTTGAGGAAGCGGTCATGGATTGCTGCGTCGGCATACTTCTGCGGGTCGAGCACCCAGATCAACGCGTCCGCCAGCTTGACGAGTCGCTCCACCTCCAGATGGTGCGACACCTCGGTCGAGTCGTGGTCAGGCAGGTCGAGCAGCACGAGGCCCTGGAGGTCGCGGTCCTGCCTTGACTCGTCCAGCAAACCGGTTCGGCTCACCTGATGACGCTTAGGGATCTCCAGCCAGTCGAGCAGCTCACCGGCTCCTTGCGGGCCCCACGCACAGCCGAGCGCCCATGAGGTTGTCGGGCGGCGAAGACCTACGGCAGCCAGGTCGAGACCGCACAGCGCGTTGAAGAGCGACGACTTGCCCGACCCGGTAGCGCCGGCGAGAGCAACCACGGTGTGGTCCCCCGACAGCCTGAGGCGGGCGTCAGCGCGCTGTGTGATCGACTGTGCCTCGTCGACCAAGCCAGGATCCAGCCGGCCGCGGGCGGCCTCGACCGCACGCTGCAGACCTTCGATCCGAGCAACCAAGTCCGACGATCGGCCAGTGACCCGGCGCACGGTCTGCGCCACAGAGCTCATGTGGCGCTTCCTGCCCAGCGCACGTCTTCGAGCTCTCGGGACAGCTCGAGGAGGCGCTCCGCACTTCCTTCCGACACCGGGTGGGCGTCAAGCAGGTCGAGGAAGCGCTGGCGCTCGTGCGTCCACAGTTCCGCGACCCGATGGTGGAGGTCGTTTCGGGCGGCCTCGGCCAACCGACGTACCGCCTGGTCGCCGAAGACTGCCTCCAGGATCTTCTGTGCCACGACGGCGCTGCCGCCGGCGACCCCCACCTCTGCCCCGGTGAGCCCGGCAGTCTGGACGAAGATCACCACCATCAGCGCGACAGCTAGGCCGTTCACGCCGAACGCCAGGAACCGGGCGGTAGCCCGTCGGTCCTGACCTTCGGTGCGCACGAGCTCGAGGACGCCCGACTGCCACGCCCGCACGGCCCTTTCGGCGTTCGCCCTCAGCTCTCGCGAGGCGCGGTCGATGTCGCCCGGCGCTCCTTCCAGCAGCGTGGCGCCGGCAGGCAGCGATCGCCAGGCGAGGGCCGCCCGCTCTGCGGCCGACTCGGCATGCTCGACGATCAGCGTCTCGAGGCCCGACTCGACGGCGACCGTGACCTGCTCGGCCGGCTGCGGTCTGCCGCGCACCATGTTGAAGAGGCGGTCACGGATCCTGCCCACCCGGTCCTCGAGGGTCTTCAGGAGCTCGCCCGTGCCGACGAACTCCTGCCAGCGAGCCAGCACTTCGCCGCGAAGCATCGTGCCGTCCTGGATCGCGTCGTCGATGGTGGCGAGGCTGTCGGCATACGCCTTTGTCACATCGCTTCGCAACTGACCCGCGACATGCTCCTGGGTGCGCAGCGCCTCGCTGACCAGACGGGTCCTCTCACCCACCGCGACGACCGCACCGTCGAGCGTCTTACGGACGACGGCGGTACGAGCCGCGCTGTCGGCGGCGAGCGAGCCGAGCCAGTCACGGATTGGCGCGACCGCCTCCCTGGGCAGGAGGCCGTCCTCGTCGACCGGCGACTCCAAGACGGTGAACAGGGGCGAGTCACCAAGGCCCCGTGACGTGAGCATCCGCGCCAGGTGGCTGCTGACCTCTCGGACACCCTTGGGACTGGTGCGGTCGAGCACAATGGCAACCGCCGTACTGCGTTCGGCCGCGGCCTTTAGGAAGTCCCAAGGCACCTGATCGGCATAGCGGGCCGCTGAAGTGACGAACAGCCAAAGGTCTCCGGCCGCGAGCAGCTGCGCGGCCAGCGCCCGGTTGCGCTCCTCGACAGAGTCGACATCTGGCGCGTCGAGGATGGCAAGGCCCGGATGCAGGTTCTCGGTGGCGACCAGCTGGAGCGCTCCCGGGTCGCCCGTGGCTCGGTCGGTCCTCTCGAGGTCAGGTAGCAGACGGTCAGCACCGAACCAGTGCGCGTCTGCCGGGTTGTGGACGAGAACCGGTGACCGGGTGGTCGGCCGCAGGACACCGGTGAGACTGACCGCGGTGCCGATGATCGAGTTGACGAGAGTCGACTTGCCGGCTCCGGTCGAACCACCAACGACGGCCAGCAGCGGTGCATCCATCTGAACGAGTCGTGGGATGACGTAGTCGTCGAGCTGCCGGATCAGAGCCGTTCGCTCGGCGCGGCCGACGGACGCGTCTGCGGCCTCGTACGGCAGGGAATGGTCCACCAAACCCTGACGGAGCCGGACCAAGACCCCGAGCAGCTCGTTCTGAGGACCTGGGTCACTCACACCTGCTCCTCGTCTGCGGGCATGCGGTCTGCTGTGTCACGGGGTGTTATCACACCCGTGCGACCTGCAGTTTAGGCCGTGGCGCGCTGTTCTCGCTTGTTGATCGGGTGCTCACCAGCTCGAGGCTGCACTCGACAGGTCGTCGGAGGGGCTCTCGGAGACGCCCGGAAGCAGTACCTTGGTCCTGAGCGACCTCATCGTGGCGATCAGCTCGCGTTCTCGGGGCAGCGCCGAGGACCCCGCCACCCCGCGTACCATCCGGTCGCGCAGCAGGCCCAAGTCGATCCCCGCGCGCTGGAATGCCCGGACCCGCTGTGCCTCGGCCTTACCGAACCGCCGCGCATAGCGACGAGCGCGACGGCGGTCTCGCTCGGAGATGATGAATGGCACGTGGGCGGCTCGGAGCCAGCCGAAGGCGGCGTAGTCGTGGAGACGTGCGGCAATCACCCGGCGCTCATGGCGGCGTACGACGATGACGACCGCGACGAGGGCCGCGAGCGTAGGCAGCAGGATCGCGAAGTAAGCGGCGCTGAGGTTTGCGTTGGAGGCGAACGACGCGACGGTGTTGTAGCCCATGTGCAGCAACACGGCGCCGCAGTAGCCGGCCACCGGAGCGAGGATCCGGACGCCCACGTGGTGGTGCCTCACCGCGAGGCCGATGCCGACACCGGTCACCAGGGTGAACATCGGATGGACGAAGGGGGCTGCCACACCGCGCCACAAGAACAGCGCCTGGACGGCGTCGAGCGCACCCTCGTTTCCTTCACCCACCTTGAGGGCCTGCTGGAAGAGCTGTCCGTAGTAGACGATGTTCTCGGTGAAGGCGAAGCCCACTCCGACAAGACCGCCGTACACGACGCCGGCTACGACCGCGTTGAAGTCGTGACGCCGCCACAAGACGATGGCGAAGACAATCGCGGCCTTCGCCAACTCCTCCACCCATGGCGCGACGAAGACAGCGCTGCGCGCGGTGGCCACCAGGCGGTCCCCGATCAGCCCGGCGAGCCAGCTGTTCAGGTGAAGCGAGATATAGGTCGCCACGAGCGCGCCGTAGAGCAGCGCCACAGCGAGCAGCCATCGCGGCTCGGGACGTAGCCGGTCCAGCCAGACAAAGAGCGCAGCCAGCGGGACCACGGGGGCGAAGGCGAAGGCGAGCGCCCAGGCGAAGGCTCGTCGACCGATGACGGAGTGTAGTTGGTCGTAGAGCGCCCAGGTGCAAGCGACAGTGACAGCCAGGATCAACAGCGCAACAACGGCTGTGATCCAGGCTGTTCTCCGCGCCTCGCTGCTCCTCGTTGGGACAAGGGTCGAGGCGGGGCTGGTCACGAATCCGAGGCTACCTCGCGGGAGGTGGCCGGAGTCGTGCTACTTCGCGGCCCCGGGTGGGGACAAACTCTCGTTGCCTAACCGCAAGCTGAGAGCGGCCTGCCGAGACAAAGTGTCGCACTGGATGCCGGGCCGGCCACCTCGAGGCACTCGCTTCTCCGCCGGTAGCGGTGGGTTGACCATAGGCGTCGCCGAATATGCCCTGGGCGGTCAACGACCGGTATGCCGGATCGCCCAAACCGTTACGATGACGACCTTGACAGAATTGCCGAACGAACAACATCGACGCCGCGGGCTTACCGTCTCCGCGGACAACTTGCGATTGCCCGCTGACCATCTGCGGACAACCGAGGATACGTCGTCAAGCTGGGATGAGTTCCAGGGACGTTCGCCTGGACCCTACCCGACAAGCGCTCGTAGCTCAGTGGATAGAGCAACGGACTTCTAATCCGTCGGTCGAAGGTTCGAATCCTTCCGGGCGCGCGCCCTGTGATGTGTAGTACGTCGGGTGCCGCTTGACGTTTGGGCTTCGGTTGTTGCTTGTCGGTGTTGCGGCTCTTGCTTGACAATCACTTTTGGTTGCTGGGGACGTCGACCTCCTGGGCGTCGTCGAGGAACTCGTAGAAACCGGAGCCGCCGATTACCGCGATCACAGCCTCGGTGCGGGCGTGGGGTGTCGTCACGGCGTTGTCCTTGGGCTGGTTCGACGCTCATGCTCACGGCGCGATCGGTCCTACGCCGGTGAGCTCAGCGAGCCGGGTCCAGGTAGCGGTCGAAGATGACTCCCGTCGCGGCCGCCTGGACGAACTTGTCGACCACATCCACGACAAGGTCCTGTCTCGACCACTTGGAAGGCTGGTACAGGCCCAGAGCAGTGTTGATGAGCACATCGCCGGTGTAGACAGCGGCGAACACCGCAACCACCGCGGATCTGCCCCGTAGGCCCGCGTGGGCTGCCATCCCGTACGCGCTCCCCCAAAGGCTCCCCAACGCGTAATGCGTGACCAGGTTCAACCGGTCCCTCCCCTGCCCGCTCGACGGCCCAATCGGCAGCACCTTCTCCGCGAAGTTCGCGGGTGCGTAGCTGTCCTCCCGCCCGGTGAGCGGCATCTCCACGAACTTCTGGAAAGCCGTCATGACCCCTGTTCCTGCGACGCCTGCCACTATTCCCCGACCGATGTACGCCGTCATGCCCGGAGCAGTGGAAGTCATGGCCGGGGGGTACCCCCGCCGCCTGCCACGAAACGGGCTCCCTCCTCCGCTTTCGGCGACGTCACCGGTCTGTAAGGGTTCATCAGCACAAACACGCCTAGCATGGGAGCACGTTCCCGGTAGGAGGAGGCCCACATGCTTGACTCGGTTCCGATGGGAGTGTTGCTCGTCATCATCGTTGTGGGCGGCGCACTGCTGCTCGGCGCGATGCTTTTCGCTGTTCGTCTCGTAGGAGAGCGGGCACGAAAAGGCGACTGACGATCAAGGATCTGGAGGAAGTTCGCCCGCAGCCAGCCATTGCGGACTACGGCATCCTCTCCGACTGCCACTCAGCAGCGCTCGTCGATCGCCGCGGCTCAATCGGCTGGTGCAGCGGCGCACCCGCTGGATTGTTGCCAGCGACGTCGCTGTGGCAGGGTCGGCGCATGGCAGCTGAGATGACGGAGTCGCGGCATACCTCCCTGTGGCTGGACGACACGGAGGCCACGCATTACCCAACGCTTCAAGGTGACCGGGTTTTCGACGTGGCGGTCATCGGCGGCGGGATCACCGGCCTGACGGCTGCGCTCCTGCTGGCGCGAGAGGGTCAGTCGGTGTGCCTGCTGGACCAGGGGGTGATCGCCATGGGCACGAGCGGTCATACCACGGCGAAGGTGACCTCCCAGCATCATCTGACCTACGCCCGGATACGAGTCTCACACGGGAAGGACGGCGCAGCGACGTACGGCGCTGCCATGGAAGCCGCCAAGGAACGGGTTGCCTCGTTCGTCGACGAGGGGATCAACTGCGACTTCCGGCGCCGTCCGGCTTACGTCTACGCCACCCGCCCCGGTGAGCGGGCCCTCCTCGAGCGTGAGGCGCAGGCGGCCCAGGAGGCTGGCCTACCGGCCACCATGGACGACGAGGTTCCGCTTCCCTTTGACACAAGAGGGGGCATGCGGTTCGACAACCAGGTGGAGATCCATGCTCGTAGGTACCTGCTCGGCCTGGCCGACCGTTTCGTGCGCGCAGGGGGCGAGATCTTCGAGCACACGCGTGCCGTCCACGTGGACGAGTCAGGTGGATGTGTCGTCCACACCGACGGTCAGGGGAGGGTGGAGGCTGAGCACGTCGTGGTAGCGACATTGATGCCCTTCTTGGACCGCGGTGGGCACTTCGCGCGCGCCTTCCCCTCACGCTCGTACGTCCTCACCGCGCGGGTGCAAGCAGGACTGCCCGACGCGATGCTGATCAGCGCGGCGCCGCCGATGTACTCCATCCGCTCGGTGCCGTACCGAGGTGAGGAGCTGCTGATGGTGCTTGGCCAGAACCACCATCTCGGCTCACCGAAGGCAAGCCCGGAGCGCTTTGAGAAGGTGGCCCAGTTCGCCCGCCAGCATTGGGACGTCACTTCCTTCGAGCATCGCTGGTCCGCGCAGGACTACAGCTCCGACGACGGCGTCCCCTACATCGGCCGGCTGAACATCCGATCCAAGCGGATCCAGGTGGCAACGGGTTTCAAAAAGTGGGGTATGACGTCAGGCACTCTGGCTGGCATGCTGATCACCGACGCCATCGTGGGACGGGATAACCCGTGGGCCTCCATGTTCTCCTCCACCCGGGTCAAGCCGCTGGCCGAAGCGCCGCGGTTCCTCGCCGAGAACGGCCGGGTCGGGGTCCGATTCGTCGCAGACCGGATCCTCGCGCGCGGGCAGCGCGACATCGCCGAGCTCGACATCGGCGAAGCAGGGATAGTGTCCTGCAACGGACAGAAGGTCGCTGGTTACCGGGACGAGGAAGGCCGGCTGCACGCCGTGTCCAGCCGGTGCACCCACCTGGGGTGCCAGGTGGCATGGAACGACGCCGAGCGCAGCTGGGACTGTCCTTGCCACGGGTCGCGCTTCGACCCGGACGGACAAATCCTCAACGGCCCCGCCACCAAGCCGCTCGACCCCCGACCCACCACGCCCACGCCCTGATCCGGCAGGGTCTTTCGGGCCGGCATCGCCGCGGCGGCGGCGG
>JAUJOO010000002.1:122162-139065 GCA_030447585.1 Nocardioidaceae bacterium
GAGCCGCAGCGGGCAAGGATCTACGACTACCTTGTGGCGGCGAACGGTGCGCGCACCCGTCAGGAGGTCTCAGCGGCGCTCGGAATCGGGCGCACGCTGGTGGCCTTCCACTTCCACAAGCTCGAGCAAGCCGGGCTCGTCGAGCCAGCTTCCGCCGACCAACCCGCCGTCGCACGCCCGGGCCGACCGCCACAGCGCTACCGGGCTGCGAGTCGGGAAATCGTCGCCACCGTGCCTCCGCGGCGCTACGAGCTGCTCGCCGAGATCTTGGTCCGGGCCGCCGAAGAGCAGTCGGAAGGGCAGCCGCTCCACGAGGCCGCCGTGCGCGTCGCAAGGCGCAGCGGGCGCGAACTGGCCGTAGGCCTCCGTGGCAGCGTGGCTCACTCAGGCGGCCCACGGGCGACACTCACGACGCTGCTGACCCGGCTCGGGTACCAGCCGAGTGATGACGGCGAGAGCATCGTCTTGACGAACTGCCCGTTCGATCGGCTCCGCCTGCTCGACACGGAACTCGTGTGTTCGGTCAACGCCGCGCTCGCAGCCGGCTACCTCGACGGACTCGGCGCTGATCCCGGCCTCGGCGTCCGTCTTAGACCTTGCCCGCGCAACTGCTGCGTCGTCCTGGAGCGTCCGGCCTAGGCGCTCGCATCCTCAACTGCGAGTGATATCGCGAGTCGGTAGCACGACCCCACGCCGCTGGGACACAGGAGCACGGCAAGATACCTACGTACGTCGTTGGCTACGAAGGACCAAGAGTTTCACTTTCACGCCCTTACCGGGTCAAGCGAGACGGAGAGTCTGTGACGGGCATGTTGACAGTGGGCGCCAGGCAGCCACTACCACCACAACGTGACGCCTTCGACATCCCTGACGATGTTGCTTATCTGAACTGCGCGTTCATGTCACCACAACCTCGGCGTGTCACCGACGTGGGCATCGCTGCGTTGCAGCGGAAGCAGCGGCCGTGGCAGATCGGCCCGGAGGACTTCTTCGCCGATCTCGAGCGTCTGCGCGCGCTGTTCGCACAGCTGATCCAGGGTGATCCCGACGGCGTGGCGGTGGTGCCCGCCGCCAGCTATGCGCTGAGCACCGCGGCGGCAAACGTGTCCGCGTCAGACGGGGACCGCATCGTCATCCTGGCCGACCAGTACCCGTCGAACGTGTACCCGTGGCACCTGGCGCAGCGGTCGGGCGCAACCGTTGTCGCCGTAAGACGCCCGCGCGACGGTGACTGGACCCGTGCCGTCGTCGAGTCGATCGACGAGCGGACGGCCGCCGTCGCCGTACCCAACTGCCACTTCATGACGGGCGCGCTGATCGACGTCGCCACAGTCGGGGAAGCGGCTCGCGCTGCAGGTGCGACGTTCGTCGTGGACGCGACCCAGTCACTTGGTGTGCTGCCACTTCGACCTGACGACATCGGCGCAGACATGGTGGTCGCCGCGGGCTACAAGTGGCTGCTCGGACCTTACAGCCTCGGCTATGCATGGACGGCCCCGCACTGCCGCGACTGGCGGCCGCTGGAGCAGCATTGGGCAGGTCGCAAGGGCAGCGAGGATTTCGCCAACCTGACGGCGTACACCGACGCATTCAGGGCCGGTGCCCGCCGCTTCGACGGCGGAGAGGCCAGCAACTTCGTCCTCGTTCCGATGGCGCTTGCCGCTCTTGAGACGGTGGTGGAGTGGACGGTGGACCGCGTCGCCGCGACCGTGGAGCCGTTGACCGCGGCGATCACCGAAGGCGCCGCAGCACTTGGCCTGTCGGTTCCCGCCGAGCCGCGAGCCGGTCACATCGTCGGACTAGGGCTGCCCGTCGGATCGCCAGACGCAGTTGTCCAATCGCTGGCAGCAGCCAAGATCCACGTCAGCGTGCGGGGTGACAGTCTGCGCGTCTCCCCTTACGTGTTCAACACCGACGCAGACGTCGCGCGGCTTCTCGCGGCGCTACGAGCTGCCTTGTAGCCGAACCCCCGTGCGGAGCGCGTCAGTCCAGTGCGAACGATCCTGTGACGATGTCACCTGCCGGTTCGTTGCAGGCGCACCTCGCCTCACACGTCGTCGTGCGTGTTCGGGCCGAGGGCGTGACGCACCGGCTCGAGGGTCCGGTGGGGGGTTTCTGGTCGACCGGTGAGGAGAGGAATCAGGGCGTGAGGACGATCTTGTTGCAGCTGTCCTCCTTGTTGACGAAGATGTCGAACCCCTCTGGGGCCTCGTCGAGGCTCATCCGGTGTGTGATGACGAAGCTCGGGTCGATCTCACCGTTGCGGATCCGGTCGAGCAACGGCCGCATGTAACGGTGGACGTGGCACTGGCCAGCCTTGATGGTCAGCGAGCGGTTCACCACTGCACCCATCGGGAACTTGTCGAGCATGCCGCCGTAGACGCCGATGACCGACACCGTCCCGCCATTGCGGCAGGCCAAGATCGCCTCCCGCAGTGCGTGCGGCCGTTCGGTCTCCAGCCGGGTCGTCTGCTTGACCTTGTCGTAGGTGTGCAGTGCCGTTGACGAGTGGTGACCCTCCATGCCGACAGCGTCGATGCAGGCATCCGGGCCACGGCCGGCGGTGAGCTCCTTCAGCTCTTCGAGGACGTTGGTGTGCTCGTAGTTGAGCGGCATGGCGCCGGTCGTCGCGGCGATGTCGAGACGGTAGTCGAACCGATCGATCGCGATCACCTTCTCTGCACCGAGCAGGTAGGCGCTCGCCATCGCGAATTGTCCGACCGGTCCCGCACCCCAGACCGCCACCACGTCTCCCGGCTTGATGTCGCACAGCTCGGCGCCCATGTATCCCGTGGGCAAGATGTCGGACAAGAAGAGCACCTGCTCGTCGGGGAGATCGTCCTCGATCTTCAGCGGCCCCACGTCAGCGAACGGGACACGGACGTATTCCGCCTGCCCCCCGGCGTACCCGCCGAGCATGTGGGAGTAGCCGAAGATGCCGCAGGGCGAATGACCCAAGACCTTCTCGGCCATGCCCGCGTTCGGATTGGAGTTCTCACACACCGAGACGAGTCCACGCTCACACGCCCAGCAGGCGCCGCAGGCGATCGGGAACGGTACGACGACCCGGTCACCGACAGCGACCCGCCGTACGCCGGAACCCACCTCGACCACTTCGCCCATGAACTCGTGGCCGATGACGTCGCCTCGCTTCATGGTCGGCATGTAGCCGTCGTACAGGTGCAGGTCCGAGCCGCAGATCGCGGTAGACGTGACCTTGATGATCGCGTCCTGCGAGCTCAAGATCTTCGGGTCGGGAACCTCCAGCACCTCGACCTTTTTGGTTCCCATCCAGCAGTTTGCCCTCATCTGAGGCTCCTCCTTCAGCTCTTGTCGGTTGTGGGCAGTGGCTGGGCCGGGCGCTGCTTGAGCTGCTGGCGGGCGGCAGTTCCGGCCGGGCTGCCGTCGCTGAGGACCACCTCACCGGTCTCCAGGACCTGCTTCAGCCGTCGCAGGTCGTCACGGATCTGTTGCTCGGGCTCCTCGCCGAGCAGCTTGGCGACGACCTTGCCGGCGCGCCCGCCTGGCGGCTGGTACTCGAGCTGAACTCTTACCTCGGTGCCTCTGTTGCCCGGTGCGGGTGCGAACCGCACCTCCCCTGAGTTGGGGATGTCAGAGCCGTCGGCCGACCGCCACGCCAACCGCTCGGAGGCGACGTCGGCGGTGATCTCGGCGTCCCACTCGACCTGTTTGCGCAGGGGGGCGTTCGCCACCCAATGCGACAAACGCTCATCCATCACCTCGACCGACTGCAGGTGATACATGAAGGTGGGCAGGTGGGAAAGGTCTCGCCAGAACCGGTAGACGGTCTCGGGGTCTTGGCTGATCGTCACGGACGCCTGCAGCCGCAGGGCGTCGGCCGACTTCGTACCAGTCTTCGCTCGGCGCGTCCGAAGCGCGGTGTAGGCGTCAAGCGTCGTGATGCCGAGGACAGCGGCGGCAGCAAGGAGCGCGCGCTTGCGGCGGTTCCCGTCACGCTCGCGCGCGGCGCGACCCAGCACGGCTAGGTCCATGGCGTCTCCCGCGACGCGTGTCCACGCCCAGCGGCTCGAGCCAAGCAGAAGGCCAGCGGCGTGACCGAGCTCGCGTACGCCGACCATACGAATGACGGGGACCGAGGACGCGGAGTCGTCGACGCCGGCGGCCTGGCTGACGCGCTCCGGCTTGATGAGCATCGGCGCGCCCAGCCCGAGGCTTGCGACGCCGAGGAGCTTGCCGAGTTTTCGGGTGGTGGAGTCGTGACCTGCCACGGCTCCTCCTTTCGGGACGAGGCTGTCTTCCGTGGGCACAGCGATACCCGGTATGCCGGTGCGGATATCTCCGCAGGGCGAAGTTCTCAGGCCGCGATGCGGCCGGTGCTTCGGTCGTGGGCAGCCTCCCCTCCCTTCCGCAGGCGACTGAGCACCTTCCGGGTCGGCTGCACGGCCGGGCGCTCGCCGGCGCTGAGCGACCCCGGCGCCAGACCGCTCTCGCGGGTGGGCGCACGCCGTAGGGTGTGCACAGTGAACGACAGGTTGGTATGGATCGACTGCGAGATGACGGGCCTCGACACGGTCGCGGACGCGCTCGTCGAGGTCGCCGTCCTGGTCACCGACTTCGAGCTGAACGTGCTCGGCGAGGGCATCGACGTCGTCATCAAGCCGCCCGCTGACGCGCTGGAGCAGATGGTCGACGTCGTACGGGACATGCACACGTCGTCCGGCCTGCTCGACGAGCTGGACGCTGGCGTCGATCTTGCTACCGCCGAGAGAGCAGTTCTCGACTACGTCCGCTCATACGTCCCGGAAGCGAAAACGGCTCCCCTCGCAGGGAACTCGGTCGGCACCGACCGACTTTTCCTCACCCGCGACATGCCGATGCTCGAGCGGTACCTGCACTACCGGGTCATCGACGTCTCGTCGATCAAGGAGCTGGCCAGGCGATGGTTCCCGCGGGCGTACTTCGCCAGCCCGGTGAAGGCGGGTCATCACCGCGCCCTTGTCGACATCCAAGAGAGCATCGAGGAGCTGCGTTACTACCGTGCGGCCATCTTCGTTCCGAGCCCTGGACCGGACTCGGAGACCGCTCGGGCGGTGGCCGCGCAGTACCGGGGCTCCCTCACGCCGCCTGCTCTGCCCGAGGGCTAGCCGGTGGTTGGCAGCCGCTACACTTCTTCACGCCGTCGCGCCGCTGCTAGGGGGTGGGCGTGCCATGGTGGGTGTAGCTCAGCTGGTAGAGCGCCGCGTTGTGGTCGCGGATGTCGCGGGTTCAAGTCCCGTCACTCACCCCAATCCAACCCCGTCTGACCGGGTAAAGCGCCTGGACAGGCGGGGTCTCTTAGTCTCTGTCAACGTGGTGTCAATATCAGCGGCCAGGTCCGACCGCACCCTCACCGACTACCGACGCGCCTACAACACTGGATCTCCCCCGCCCTCGGCCACTGCATCGCCTCCGCGATCACCGAGCGTCCAGACTCTCATCGATGAGCTGGCCAACCCGTCCATGATCAGGCCGAGGAAGAGCTCAGCCGCCCGCTGTCGGCCAAGTCGATCACCGACAGAGACGCCATCTTGCAAGACATCTTCAAGTGGAAACCGCCCCCTCGAGGCGGTACGTGACCGACAACCCATGCGTCGGCACCCAGCTCCCCGACGTCGACGAGCCAGTCCGACGCCGGCGTGCGTCGAGTCCACCTGGACACCGAGGTGGCGGCCAGGTGCGCCGGCGCATCGATAGACCGCGGAGGGCTGGTTCACGATCGACGGCGGATCCTAGTGGTAACAGGTCGAGACCAAGGGGCTGCTCGCCGGGTGCTGGCCGCGCCTACATCATTTGAGGTAGCCGCAAGTCATCGATTAAGACGATGTGGCGACTGCCTTCCTCCTCCTAGCCTCAACTAAGCGGCTTTCACGAGCACCCACAAGGAGACGGAACATGACCACGACAACCCGACGCCTCAGCGCTGCCGCACTCGGCCTTGCACTGACCACCGCCTCATTGACAGGCGTCAGCGTGCTGACCGCTGAGGCGCACACGGTAGGTATCCACGACAACTGCACCAATCTCCACGAGAAGTGGCCCCACGGCGTCGGGACCCGCAACGCGGTTGACAAGACCAGCGGGACCAAGGTGAGGAACTTCTACAAGAACAACGACGCCTACTGGGCCGCCGAGCGCCACAACCCCGACCTGGACCGAGACAACGACCGCATCGCCTGCGAGCAGGCCTGGAGTCTTCGCCTGCGCAGGCCAAGCCGTCTCCGTCTGCGTCTAGACCGTGCGGATCGGACCCTGTCACCCTCACGAAGCCGGTGTCAGCACAGTCAAGGTCGGGTGGGTACGGCGGGATGCACGGGTCGTAGCCCGGAGCACAGTTGCCTCCAGCGGGAGGATCGGGCTGCGGTTTTGGCTCGGAGGTCCGCAACGGCACGTCTGGCCCACCGCAGATGCCCCACAGTCCGCGATCGGCTGCTCTTGCAGCCTGCTCAGCTGCTCGGTACCGGCCCTGGCGGGCATAGGCAGTGTCATAGGTGTACTCGGCGGCGGCACCGCGCCGCATCATGGTGAGCCCGAAGTCGCCACCGCCTCGCACGTCTAGGTATGCCAGCGTCCGCCCATAGGTGTCGGTGCGTCCCTGTGAGGGTCGAACACGAGTTGCACTTGCTTGCCCGTGAGTAGTTGGGTCGCCAGCCGCGAGGCACGTGGTCCGCCACACTCGACCGGCACCGACGGATGTACCGTCTCGGGGTATCGATGCCGATGATGCGGACGCTGGTGCCGCCGCGCCGCGCAACCTCGACTGTGTCGCCGTCGACGACGCGGGTGACCGCGTAATACCGCACTGCGGGACGATCAGGTTTCGGCTCTGGCGCCGTCTCGGTGGACTTCGGCTTCGTCAGCTTGGTCGGAGGCTTTCTGTCCACCTCCTCTTCTGTGGCGGGCTCAGGTTCAGACTCCTCGGTCTCCATCGGAGCAGCCGTTGCTCCACTGTCTGATTGCGCGGACGGTGACGACTCACCGTCCCCATCGAAGACCGCATCGATGAAAACCAGCGACACAATGACCACAATGACAGCCCGGGTTTTGCCCATCGCGGTGTCCGTTCACTACGCGCATTTCCGGTCATACTAGGACGGATGTGTCGGCTTCGGCAGCCCAAGGCGTAGGCAAGGGCCAGAGGTTTCGGGGCGGAAGCCGGCAGTACGCTCGCCCATGCGCCAGTGCTCCACCTAGCTTGCCCAGGTCGAGCGTGATGGCACGCCGTACGCCGGCTGCATTGGGGCCTGGCGCCGAGACGACGACGGCTGGCACACGTATGTGCGCTACAGCGTCGGCGTTGAAGCACCTGGCTTACGCCGCTAGGGGCCGGCCAGCGCCGCGGTCACGTAGCCGCTGAGCTCAGGCCACTTGACGGCCTGTGCGACACTGAGGTGTAGCCGGGCAGGATCAGCCGGTTTTCCCCGCAGAGAGCCCGGCACAAGTGTCTACCGTTCAAGCCAACATCTTGTCGGCAATGTCGAAGGTCGTGCAGTCCGGCAGCAGTCCATCTAGCCGCGATGAAGCTCTAGCCTTCATCACCCAGGCCACCAAGGACTGCATCCCTGGGGTCGACTCTGTCAGCATCTCCGTCAGGGAGAGCGGCGGCGTCCTCAAGACGCTTGCACCGACCGACGAGCTGAGTTTAACGGCGGACCTGGCGCAGTACGAGGTTGGCGAAGGCCCCTGCGTCGACGTGTCCGGCGGCGAACAAATGATCTACTCCGGCCACATCGGTGGCGACCCGCGCTATCTGGAGTACGGTCCGCGAGCAGCTGGCCTCGGCATCGTGTCACAGCTCGCGTTCGAGATGTACACCGGAGAACGAAAGTTCGGCGGCCTGAACCTCTACTCTCGGGCGGATAGCGTGTTCGACGAGGAAGCCCGCAGCATCGCCGAACTCTTCGCCCACCAAGGCGCCGTCGCCTTGGGGCATGCTGCCACCATCCGGGAGTACAACGAGGCGCTGGCTTCCCGGAAGGTCATCGGCCAGGCGATTGGCATCCTGATGGAGCGCTACGAGGTCGACGAGAACGGCGCATTCGGCTTCCTGACGCGCTTGTCTCAGACGAGCAATGTGAAGCTGCGCCTCGTGGCCGCCGAGATTGTTGCGTCGGCCAACGACAAGGTTCAGCACCAAAGCGACGACTGACGAAGCCGTCGGTCTTACCCAGACGGGTGGCGAGGAAAAGCGAGCCTTTTCACCGCCACGCCCGGAGCGCCCCCTCACGACGAGCGGGGCGCTCCCTTGAGAGGGCACAGGTGTCTTCGAGCCGCATGCCAGTCCAGCGACTCTTAGCCGGATGCGAGTCCGGTGACTCCGAGCCGCATGCCCGCCCGGAGTCGGGGGTACTCCGTCTGCTATGACGATGACACCAGACGCCGATCCACCCAGCCCCGAAGGCAGCGATCCCGACGAGCACAACCCCGGACCTGGCATCGACGACAGCCAGCTGCCCGAGGACCTGCAGCCAAGCGACGAGGACAATCCTCTGGCTGTCAGCGCGGATGAGAACACGGACATCGACGGCGCCGAGGACGACAGCGTCTCCTCGGACCCCGCAGGTCAGACCGGAGGCCAGATCGGTGACGTTGCCCAGGGCGCGGGCGAGGCGCCGGACTGACGAGTGCCCAAGGGCGCCCGGCGAGGCGCCGGAGCGACGACAGCCTAGGTCGAACTTCGTAGCCGAGCGGCCGAGTACCGGGCGACGAGCAGCGAGCCACCTCAGGTGCGGACGGCGCCACCATGACGGATCCACCACTGCGCACCGGCACGGACGTGGGCCGGTTGGCACTCGTCGTCCGCGACGTGATGCAAGGCGGTGGCCTGCCGCATCCCGAGCCCGTAGAGCAACGCCCTGTCCAGCAGGGATCGGTCGCCGGTGATGAGCGGGAGGAGCTCATCCAAGGGTCGCTGGCTGTCGATGTGGCCGAGTCCCAGAGCGAGGTCGCGCGCCACGTTCGCCGGCGCCTTCGGCAACCACATGAGCATCTGCTCCTCCTGGGGAGGGTTAGCCAGGTAACGGAGCACCCGCACGAACCGTGGCGTGAGCGGGTCGTCGAGACCGACCTCCTCGACCTCAGCGGCCAGCGCCGAGGCGACCGGTCGCCGTATTGGACTGCCCTGAAGAAAGACGCACGCGTAGTGGGTGCGGTTGCCGCGAGCCGCAAACAGCGCCTCGCGGATGAGCCGCGGCGTCATCTTGTCCTCCTCATACAGGTTCGCTGCGGGCAGCCGGGCACGCACGGCGTCGGCGATCCGCTGCGACACCCGCCTCGTCGTGTCGGGGCTGAAGCGTTCGCCGTGGGCGGCCGCCTGCGCGAGCTCCTCGTGCCCGGCGACACCTCGTGACTGCCGCAGCAGCCGCTGTTGGGTGTCCTCGGGGAGGGCGATGACGAGATCCTCGAAACCGGCGGCGGAAGCTCCCGGTTGGCTCAGCCGCCTGGAGACGACCTGCTCGATCTTGACGATCTGCTCGTCGTCGTAGCAATCCTCCTCGATCTTGATTGCGATGGCGTCGGCGGCGGCCCAGAACACGTCGAGTGACTTGGTGGTCAAGAAGGTGTCGAGGATGACTGCTGCGGCCTCGGGAGCGCGCGACAGCTCCAACACGCCCATCGGGTCGTTGATGACCTGCACCGCGGGGTCGTCGAGGAACTCACCCACCGCCTTCAGCAGCCACTGGTGGGCGACCCGATGCTCGAGCAGCAACCGCATCGCCTCGAAACGCTGAAGGTAGGCAACGCCGACAGAGCGCGACATCTCCTGGACGAGTCGTCGGGAGAGCCTGCGCCAGACGGCAGCGGGGACGTACATGGTGTCGGTGGCTGCGACGTGGTGGGCCATGCTCGTCCAGTCCTGACCGGTGCCGGGGCTATCGATGAGATTGTCGAAGAGACGGTCGAGCTCGGCGTGGAACTGCGGCGACTTCGGGTCCAGCACGGGCATCCAGGTCGAAAGACCCTCCCCTCCGAGCGCGCGGCGCAAGGAGTTGACGACGCTGGTCAGCTGCCCGGGCGGCATACCGAGGGCTTGCTCGTATGCCTGGAGGACGGAGTAGCGGGGGGTGACCTTTCCCGACTCCCAGCGACTGAATGCGCTGCGGTCCGTGCGTAACCCGACTGCTTCCAGAGCCGCGTTGAACGACTCGCCGAGCGCGAAGCCAGGGTCTGGGTGGTGGAGGCGGGACATCAGCAGCAGCCAGCCCACCCGGGCGTCCACGTCAGCCGTGGGTGAGCGCAGCGACGTGGTGTCTTCCGGGATCTGGTACGGACGGCCTCGGGGACGTCTCCCTGCCATGCGCACCTCCCCTCGTCGGCGTTGAGCGCCAAGCTGGACGACGCCTCTGGCGGATTATTTAGAGACTAGCCTTGCCTCGACCTCAGGTCTGGCAAAGAGCCGACATACCCGAGCACGGTGAACACTGAGGGGACCGCAGCGCCAAATGACGCGGCTCTCGAAAGGAGGCTTTCGTGCACCAGAAGTACGACGTCGTGGTTGTCGGCGGGGGGCACAACGGGCTGGTAGCGGCTGCCTACCTCGCCCGAGCGGGGCTGCGCACGCTAGTGCTGGAGCGCCTGCCCCATACCGGCGGCGCTGCGGTGAGCGAACGATGCTTCCCCGGACTCGATGCCCGTCTGTCGCGCTACTCGTATCTGGTGTCGCTGCTGCCCGAGCTGGTCATCAACGACCTGGGCCTCGACGTCGAGCTACGGTCGCGCCCCATCGCGTCGTACACCCCGACGATGCGCGACGGCGCGATCACCGGCCTGCTCGTGGAGCGACAGCCGGGGCCCGCCACCGAGTCGTCGTTTCGAGCGCTCACGGGCGATGGTCGGGAGTACGCCGCGTGGCGGGACTTCTACGCGGAGGTGCAGCGGGCTGCGGCCGTGTTGGCTCCGTCGCTGACCGAGCGGCTGCGCCCTCCGTCGGAGGTTGCAGGAGCGCTGGGTGCGGAGACCTGGTCCTGGCTTACCCAGGCGCCCATCGGCGACACGATCGAGCACCGCTTCTCCGACGACACGGTCCGCGGAGTTGTTGCGACGGATGCGCTGATCGGCACCTTTGCCTCCCTGTATGACGAGGGGCTGTCCCAGAACCGCTGCTTCCTTTACCACCTGATAGGCAACGGCACGGGTGAGTGGCGGGTTCCCGTCGGCGGTATGGGCGCTGTAACCGGTGCGTTGAGGCGAGCTGCCGAGGCAGCGGGGGCGGAGATCTTGACGGACGCCGAGGTGACAGAGATCTCGGCTGACCGCGGTGGCGCCCAGACGGCGTACCGGTGGGGAGACGGCGAGCACACTGTGGCGTCTCGCTACGTCCTCAGCGGGGTGGCGCCGTGGATCCTGGCGCAGCTCTTGGGGTCCGCGAGCCCTGATGCCAAGCCTGAGGGCAGCCAGCTGAAGATCAACGTGTTGCTGCGAAGGATGCCGCGCTGGAGGTCGGGGATCGAGCCCGCGGTTGCGTTCAAGGGGACCTTGCACGTGGCGGAGGACTTCAGTCAGCTCGAGGCTGGGTATGCCGCCGCAGCGCGTGGTCAGCTGCCGCAGCCGTTGCCGGGCGAGTGGTACTGCCACTCGTTGACCGACCCGACGATCCTCGGGCCTGACCTGGCCGCGGCGGGTTATCAGACGCTCACCTACTTCGGCGTACACACGCCGGCTCGACTCTTCGCGGACGGCGCCGGCGATGGAGGCCTAGTGGACTCAGCGGTCGCGCGGGCGCTCGACGCACTGGACCAGCACTTGGAGGAGCCGCTCGCCGACTGCCTGGAGGTCGACGCGGACGGCCGGCCCTGCCTCGAGGCCAAGACTCCGCTAGACATCGAGGCTGCGCTAAACATGCCGGGCGGCCACATCTTCCACGGTGACCTGCAGTGGCCGTGGCTCGACGGTGACGCGACCCCGTCGTCGCCTGCCGAGTACTGGGGAGTCGAGACCGGCCACGAGCGTGTGCTGCTGTGCGGGAGCGGGGCTCGTCGCGGCGGAGCCGTCAGCGGTCTCGGCGGACACAACGCAGCGATGGCTGTGCTGGAGATGGAAGCGTGCTGAGCTCGACCGGCCGCGGCGCACCACAGATGGGCAAGTCATTGTTGTGGTCGTCATCAACTCAGACAGCGACGAACGACTTCTTGCCCCTGACGAAGAACGTCGAAGCGCCGTCGCTGAGCCGCTCTTCTACCTTCGGGGAGCACCAGACAGCCGGCGCGCACTGCCGGAAGCGACTCGTCTGGCGTCATACAAGTGACTTCAGACAGGCTGCGACGCGCTGATATGCTGCGCTGTCTCCACGCGCCATTAGCTCAATTGGCAGAGCAGCTGACTCTTAATCAGCGGGTTCGGGGTTCGAGTCCCTGATGGCGCACCACCCGAAAGCCCTGGTAAGCCGCCTAGTTGCGGTTTCGCCTGGGCTTCTCGCTTACAGGGCGGACCCCTCCACAACCCCTCGCTGTGGGCGGTTTGTCTCCCGGCTGTGCCAGAATCTCTCTAGTCCGTGCACCTTCGAGGAAGAGTCCGCAATCGCTGCAGAGTCGAAGGCCAACTGCAGCTGTGTGGCGCAGCCGAACGACGCGTCCGTTCCGACGACGTTGTCGTTCGTAACATGGAGGCGCGATTCCTGGCGGACGCGATCCATCATGCCTGTTCGACGCTGCCGGTCGGGCTGTCAGGAGAGTTCGACATCCGCGACCTGACCCACGAGAAGGACCGGCTGCAGGAGTGGATGTGGGACGGCGCCACCACCACCGGCTCTCGACCCGGCCGCCAGCCCACCGAAGGAGGTCGCCGCTGCCGAGAAGGCCGCCACCCGCCTCCGTGCCGCCGCGGCCGCGGACCCACCAGCCGCCCCCTCCGCTGACCGTGCGGACGAGGCCAACAAGGCGCGGGGGCACCGAGCCTCAGAGGTCGGCGACGTGTGAGCGCCGTCGGCTGGCGTTCGAGCTGCTCGGCTCCCTCACCGTCGGCTCGGCGCTCCTGGTGGCCGTAAGCGACAACCTGGTGCACTGTGCCTTGTGGCTGGTGGGTATCGCAGGTTGCTCGGGCGACGTGGCGGTCCCGGTGGGTGAGACGCACCTCAGGAGGCCCAGAACGACAGGGCAGCCTGCGCGTCACTGTCCGGGGCTTGGATGACCCCGCGCACGAGCAACTTTCGGACTCCCAGTAGATGCGGGTCGTCCCGTCGTGGTGCAGGTAGACGAACTGGGGCCCGTCGAGCAGCCCCTCCTCACTCGACGCTTCAGGGATCTTCCGCACCGTCCCGGGTGTCGCCTCGCCCAGGTAGAGGGGTCGCTCCTCACGGAGACCTGCCAGCGTCTCTTTGCGGAAGAAGATGCCAATGTACCGGTCGCCCTCGCAGGTGGCCTGCTCTGCATCGGGGATCTTCTCGAGGAACGGCCTCTCCCCAGGGCGGGCACCTCGCATCGGGAGGGAGGGAACAGCCCTCGAGTGAAGTCGTAGAGGCTCTGCGTCTCGAAGGGTGCCGGAGCCTGGTCTGTCGAGGACGCTGGCGGTGACGGACTCGAGGATTCGCTCGCGTCCTCGGTGAAGAAGCTATCCAGACTGCTGAGCACGGCCACTACACCAGCGCCCAGGAGTATCAGCACGATCGCGGCCACCGCCAACTTGCGGGACCGCTTGCGCCGTCTTGCTGGACGACCCTCGGGCTCTGGGGCTGAGTCTGGCTGTCGTGATCGTCGGGCCGGGGCACCCCACCGAGCGGTGCGGTCACGGGTACACGACTGGTTCGGACCGGGTCGAGCTCGGGTCTGATCTCGTTCGGCTCGCTGGGGGGCTCCGCAGGTTCATGGTCGATTGACGCTGGTTCGGGCGCCTGTTTGGCGAGCACGGCGGCTTCGACCAGCAGAGTTCTCATCGCCGCCGCCGAGGTGTAGCGACCCGCGGGAGCCTTCGCCATGGACGTCTCGAGGACCGCATTTGCCGCTTCGACAGCGGGGCCCGCTCCGTCCAGCTGCGGAATCGGATCGTGCATGTGCCGAATGGCGGCTTGCACGCCATCTTCGCCATACGGGGGCGCCGGTCACCGTGCACCACAGCAGACATCCGAGTGAGTAGACGTCACTGGCCCGTGAAGCCGGCTCCCCGAGATGTCGCTCTGGCGCGACATAGCCATAGGTGCCGAGAACGTTTGCGGTGTTCGTGTGGTCGGCATCCGCGATGGCGACGATCCCAAAGTCGCAGAGGTAGGCGAAGAACTCTCCCTCACCGTCGCGCCGCAGCAGCACATTCGACGGCTTGATGTCACGGTGGATGACGTTGACGGCGTGCGCGTCGGCGACAGCGAATGTCACCTGCTCGACCAGGCGCAACGCCGTCTCGAGGTCGAGAGGGCCATGCCGATCCAACCAGGTCCGCAGGTCTCCATCGGATATGAGCTGGGTGGCGATGTAGAGGCAGCCGTCGAACTCGCCGTACTCATAGATATGGATCACGTGCGGAGAGTTCAGGCTCGCCAGCGAGCTTGCTTCCCTCTGGAAGCGTTTCCTGTACTGCGGATCGGCCGCGTGCTGCAAGCCGAGCACCTTCAGGGCCACCCGTCGGTGGCCCAGTTTTGCCTGGGTAGCCTCAAAAACGACGCCCATGCCGCCGCGGCCGAGCTCTCGGACTATCGTGTAGTCTGCGAACTCTTCGCCAACCTGCGGGAGTCCGGCCACCAGTTCTCTCCTCGCTTCAATCCTCTCCCCGACGCTTCATCGAGCGGATGACGGCCTCGCACGTGCCTAGACACACAGTATCGTGAGCACCAAACTCCACTCCGGCCACCAGTTCTCTCCTCGCTTCAAGCCTCGCGGGCCTCGGTCCACGTCCCATCAGCGGATGACGGCCTCTTTCCGTGACTGCCCGTATGTGACACATCAGACAACACGACCAGGTAACCAATACTGCCTCTGACCTGCCCATACGTCATTAGGCGTTCGGCATAGGCTCGAGCCAATCAGCGGGTTCGGGGTTCGAGTGATGGCGGCTAGAACCGCGACCCAGTCATGCAAAAACGGGGACCGTCATTCGGGAGGGCGTGCAACTGTGCCGAAGGGAAGACCGGTCCGTTGCTTCGAGCGTTGAATTCTGAGAGTCGACTCGCAGGATCAACTCGGCGATGTCACGCTGAGCCGGTGGAGGAACCGCAGTTCCTGATGGTGCCGGGTCTTGGCCTGGGAGCCGAAGACTGGACGCCTACGATCCGTGGGCTCACGCGAAGAGGTGTGGACGCTTCCCGGACTTCGGTGGCGCTCCTACCGGGGTACGGTGAGCCGCTCACGGCCGGCGACCCGGTCGACCCACACGGCGCCGCTCGTAGGATGCTCGAGACTTCGCTCCTTGCTGGGCGGAGGTGTGTGCTGGTCGGTCACTCGTCGAGCTGTCAGGTCGTCGTACACGCGGCTGTGCTTGCCCCGGAGCGGGTGGCGGGGCTGATTCTGGTCGGACCGACCACTGACCCGCGCGCAGCGACGTGGCCACACCTGGTACGACGGTGGCTCGCAACTTCCGTGCACGAGACGCCTCGACAAGTCCCGAGCCTTGTCCGCCAGTACCGCAAAACCGGCCCGCTCCACATGCTCCGCGTCATGGACGCAGCTCGCCGCGACCGCATCGAGCGGACGCTCGAAGACGTCCGCTGTCCGGTTCAGATCCTCCGCGGCCCACACGACCGGATCGCTCCAGAGGACTGGTGCCGTGCGCTCGCACCCTTCGTCACGCTGCCGAGGGGCGGCCACATGGTCCCACTCACCCACGGTGACCTGGTCGCACGAGAGATACAGCACTTCGGCGTGGCTCTGGCCAGCAGGCCATAAGGACGCAAATCGCGGTACGGCGCATCGGGTCGTAGCCCGGGCGCTGGGGGATCGACTTGCGGCCTGGCAGCGTGGCCGCGGGCTGAACCAGATGCTGATCGCGCGGGTCTTGGTACATGGCGCGCCGGGCGTTGACTCCTGGCTGGCTGCGGTGTGCGCCGTCGAGCTGGAGCAGGCGGAGCGGACCACCTGCACTGCTGAGGGCGGCGCTGCGCATCGTCGTTGAGCGGCAGGCAGCGAGGTTCGAGCGTGAGACGTCGCGGCCCGCAACGGCGGGCGGGCGTTGCCGCCCCGGACGTCCCGGCGGTGCGGGGCGCGACGCTCGAAGAGGCGGATCCGGGGAGCTGGAACCGCTGATCAGCAGATTCGGTGACCCGCCACGAGAAGGGACAGGTCACACGGACTCACTTGTCCTTCAGCGCCGCGAGCCGTGCCTCGACCTCGGCGTCGTTGCCGTAATCGTCGAGCTCGGCGAACTGGTCCTCGAGAGTAGTGGACTGCGCCTCTGCGCGCCCCTGCACCATCGCCTCCTGCGAGCGGATCTTGTCCTCGAAGCGTGAAAGCTCGCTGGTTGGATCCATGACGTCGATCGAGCTCATCGACTGCTGCACCTGCGCCTGTGCCTCCGCCGCGCGCGCCCGCCCGATCAGCTGCGAGCGACGGTTCTTTAGATCCTCAAGCTTAGTGTGCATAATCGTGAGCCCGTTCTTAAGCTCGTCGACGGTGGCGTTCATCTGCGCGATCCGCGGCTCCGCGTCGGTGACCTCGCGCTCGAAGCTGATCTGGCGCGACAGGGCCAGCTTCGCCAACGAGTCGAACTTGTCGGCGTCGGCGGAGTCGCCGCTGGCGCGGAGGTCGTCCGCCTTCGCCGAAGCAGCCGCGGCCTTGCGCCCCCATTCCTCGGAGGCCTCGCGGTCGATCCGCAAGTCCTCTTCGGCCATCCGGGTGTTGGCAATGGTCTGCGCCACCGCTTCCTCTGCGTCGGCGATCGAGTTAGTGAAGTCGGTGACCAGCTGGTTCAGCATCGTCTCCGGGTCCTCGGCCCGGTCGAGGATCGCGTTGATGTTCGCCCTGGCCAG
>JAUJOO010000002.1:139165-141333 GCA_030447585.1 Nocardioidaceae bacterium
CCGCCGCTGGACCCGCCCCAGCCCCCGCCGCGGCCGCCGAACCCTCCGGTGAGGGCTCCACCGAGAATGCCGCCGAGGATCAAGGCCGACGGGTCGAGCCCGCGCGGGCCGACGACGGTCCCGCCGTATCCGCCCCAGGAGTCGATGTCGTCCTGAGCCAGCTCTACGGCGTGCTCTCCCTCGGCTTCGGCCCGGTCCAGCAGCCTGCTGGCCTGGGCGGGGTCGTCGTCGGCCATCGCGGCGGCGTTGTGGTAGAGGCGGATCGCGTTGGCCATTCGGCTTCGAGCGGCGGAACCGACGGCGCCGCGATGGCTTGCGATGTGCTGGTCGATGCTGGTGAGGCGGGACCCGACCTCCTGCAGCCGCCGTTCTAGTAGCTGCGCGCTGCGGTTGTTTCGGGTCTTTTCGGCTCGGTGACGCGCCAGCGCGTTGTCGAGGTCCTGCTCGGCGCGGGTCAGGCCCCTGAGGGCCGCCAGCGGATCACCGCTGTCGCGTGCCGCCAGTCCTGCGTCGATGGCAGCCCGGGCCGCGACCAGTGCGGTGCGGGTCAACTGGTCGTCAGCGCCGAGCCGCTCCGCGTCCGCAACGTCGGACGAGATCGAGGCCAACGCCGCGTCGATGCGTCCAGCAGCCTCGGCCAACTCGATTCTTGCCTGGCTCACGAACGTCAGCTGTGCATCGGCCTGACCGATCGCCTCCTCGGCCGCCCTACCCGCTGCGACCGCCGCAGCCCGGTCATCCTTCTGGACGTGCTCCTGTCCGGTGACCACGAAGGTCTCTGCCGACGCGAGCAGCTCCCTCGCCTGGTCGACGTTGCCGGCCACCGTGCGCAGCGCCTCCGGCGGGTACTGGGTCGACAGTCCGGCAAGCTCCTGCTCGGCCACCGGCAGGCGCCGGCGTACCTCTTCGACGCGAACCTGCAGCTCGGCCAGGAACTCGGGGACCGTCGCCTGCAGATCCCGCAGCTGGGAGAACTCCGCCTCCTGCGCGTCGAGGCTATGATCAGCCGACGAGGCGAGGGCGATAATGCGTTCGAAGTAGTCGCGAAGCTGTGGTTCGCTGAGCTGACCCATCGCCTGCGCGTCCTCGAGCTCGCGCTGCAGGCTGAATGCCTCGGCCGAGCTTGTCCGAGCCTGGTCCAACGCGGTCTTGAAGCCGCGCGTTGCCTGGACACCGAACTGTGCCTCGGCAAACGCCAGCTCCTCCGCCGACGACCGGATGGCGTCGTCGACGTCGACGAGTGCGGCCACGGCTCGGTTGCCGAGCTCTTCCGTCGGCACAGGGGGAGGTGCGGCAGGACCCCTGGGACTGGCGTGGCCAGCGCCGGGGTGCCTAGACCGGCTGCTCTGGTGCTGGCGCGACGCCGCGGCCCGGCGCATGATGCCGACCAGCACTAATCCACCGATGGGCAGCAGCAGCACCCCCAAGGGGAACCCGAAGCCACCGCTGTCCTGCGACGACGTCGGCGTGGTCTCGCCGGAGACCGCGCGCGCGTAACCCTCCGCTGCACCCTGGACCGCGCCGCTCCAGTCGTTGCCGGCTAAGGCCGGCTCAATGTACGCCGCCCGCACCTCGCTGTCCTCGCCGGGAGAGACGCCGGACTCCTCGGTCGTCCAGGTCCCGTAGCGGCGGTCCTGGACGGCGACAGCGACGAGCACGTCGTCGCCGCCCATCCCGGAAGCCTCGAAGGTCTGTTCCACCCAGACCTCGCCGGACGCCGCGTCGAAGCTGTCCACGTAGACGAAGAACAGTTGGACGCCCTGCTCGCTCCGGAGCTGCTCGAGTTCTGCCCGCAGCGACTCCTGCTCCCCACCGAGAACGCCTGCGCGGTCGGTCAACTGGTCGGAGACGTCGAACGGCGGCTCCGCTCGTGCGGTGTGGGTAGCCACGTCGGAGGCCCCCGGCGACGCGTGAGCGTGTGCGACCGCAAGCGCAGGCACCGACAGGGCGGCGACGGCCACGACGCCTCCGGCCCAGGAGGCAGCGCGCGCGCTCAGAGGACGTGCCGTCCCTACTGCCACCAAGTCCTCCTCGACCCGCTCCCTCGGCGCGCGCGGTTTTGCGTCGTTCCTGGCCCGTCCAAGGCGTGCCCCACAGCCAAAAGCCGCAAAGGTAGGCCTGAGGTCGCACGGACCGAACGCAACATTGTCTGCATCTGTCGCCTGCTC
>JAUJOO010000002.1:141433-197230 GCA_030447585.1 Nocardioidaceae bacterium
GAAGCGCAGCGCCAACTCGGGGTGCTCATTGCCGCCGGCACACCGCCCGACATCGTCCTGCCAACCGGCGTCTTCGGTATCTCGCTCTATCTCGACCAGAACGTGTGGGTGGACCTGAACCCCTTGCTCCAAGATGCAGGTGTCGACCTGGGTCTGTTCGTCGATGCGGCAGTGGCGGCAGCGAAGGCTCCCGCGTACTACGGTCCGGACTCCGACGTGATCGTAGGCATCCCGGCTGCCGTGTTCACCCATACGATCGCCTACAACAAGGATCTCTTCGCGGCAGCAGGCATCGATGAGCCGCCACATCAATGGAACGCGCCGGGCTGGGACTACGACGCGCTCCTCGACATGGCAAAGATCCTCACTCTCGACTCGAGTGGGCGCACCGCGGCGGACGCCGGGTTTGACCCGGACGACATCGTGCAGTTCGGCCTCGGACACTGGGACACCGGCTTGATGGCGTTGGGGTATGGCGCCCAGAAGTACGACCCCGAGTCGCGCAGATTGCTGCTCGACTCGCCGGAGAACATTGCGGGCATTCAGTTCGGCGCGGATCTGACCAACGTGCATCACGTGCTGGCCACCGATCAGCTCGCCGCGGGAGTAGCCGCCGGGGCCGATGACCCCCAGCTGGCGGCCTGGAAGTCAGGAAACATCGCGATCATCGACATGTGCGGCTGCGACCTGCTGAGCTACGGTCTCGGCAACGACTTCGAATGGGACGTTGCCCCTTGGCCGCGGGGGCCGGAGCGGCTGGTGTCCACCTTGAACCTCGACGTGGGGGCGATTGTCGCTGCCAGCACCCAGCACGCCACGGCGTTCGATGCCCTGGAGTTCTTGCTGGTAGATCCAGAGAACGCCAGGCGCCTCTCGACGAAGGGCTACGGTGCAATGTCTCCCCTCCGAAGCCAGCAGGGCGCGTTCCTAGAAGAGCTGCAGGGAGACTTCCCGGGCGTAGATCTGCGTCTGTTCCTCGAAGCCTTCCCGTACTCGGTGAACCAAGAAGGTTGGTTCCCGGCCTTCGCCGAGGTGGGAGACGTTGGCGGCGAGTACCTCGACCCGGTATTCCTGGGCAAGTCCACGGCGGCAGCGCGGCTCCCGGAGTACCAGCGGGCAGCCCAAGAGCTCGTCGACAAGTGGTTCGAGGAGAACGAGCTGCCATCTTGACGAGCGTGGGGCGCCGTCCATGAGGAGAACGGCCTTTCGGCGGGGGTCCACCCGCGAAGCCGTCGCCGCCTACGCATTCATCAGCCCGTGGCTCATCGGCTTCGTCGGGCTGACGGTGGGGCCGATGCTGGCGTCGCTGGTCTTGTCATTCACGGACTACAACCTGGTGACGACCAACTCCACCTCGTTTGTCGGGGGCGCGAACTATCAGGAAGCGCTGTTCGACGACCCCCTCGTCGTCAAGTCGCTGCGGGTGACGGCGTACTACGCGACGCTTGCCGTCGCGCTCGACCTGGTCGTTGGGCTGATGCTGGCACTCTTGCTGAACGCCGGATACCGGGGCATCGGCGCCATCCGAACCATCTACTACCTGCCGGCCGCGGTGTCCGGTGTCGCCGTGTCGCTCCTGTGGTTGTGGATATTCCAACCGAACGGTGGGATGGCCAACGGGATACTGGGACTAGTTGGTCTGCCCGGCATTGACTGGGTCTACTCGACCACGTGGGTGATACCGGCCTTCGTCCTGATGAGTCTTTGGGGCGTAGGGCGCAGCGCGTTCATCTACTTGGCCATACTGCAGCGGATCCCGACCCACCTCTATGAGGCGGCCGCCGTTGACGGGGCCAAGGCACTGCGGCGGTTCTTCCGGATCACGGTCCCCTTGGTGACGCCTGCGATCTTCCTCAACCTGATCCTCGGGTTGATCGGGAACTTCCAGACGTTCACCCAGGCGTACGTCATCTCGGAGGGAGGCCCGGCCAACGCCAGCCTCTTCTACACGCTGTACCTCTATCGCAACGCCTTCCGCTACTTCGAAGTGGGGTACGCGTCGGCACTGGCATGGATCTTGTTCGCGCTGCTGCTGGCCCTCACGCTGCTGGTGTTCCGTACCGGCCGCCGGTGGGTGTACTACGAGGCTGGCGGCCCAGGAGAGCGCACCTGATGGCGGTCACCGACGTACTAGGGCCGCGGCCGACCAGCCGTTGGGGTCGCCGGCTCTCCTTCCTCATCATCGCCGCAGGCGCTGCCGCCGTGCTGTTACCGCTGGCATGGATGTTGTCCACGTCGCTCAAGCCCGAAGCGCAAGTGTTTCGCTCTCCGATCCAGTGGGTCCCGTCGACGGTCCGTCTCGAGAACTATCCCGAGGCGACGTCGTCGATCCCGTTCTGGCGCTACGCGCTGAACTCAACGCTCGTGGCGGTTCCGGTGGTGATCGGTACGGTCCTCAGCTCGACCGCCGTCGCCTACGCCTTCGCCCGGCTGCGCGCGCCCGGCTTACCGTGGCTGTTCGGGCTGGTGATCGCCGCCATCATGCTCCCCGGCGAGGTCACGCTGATCCCGTCGTTCCTGTTGTTCAAGGAGCTCGGCTGGGTGGGAACCTACTTGCCGCTGACGGTGCCGGCTTGGCTCGGGGGTGGTGCCTTCAACATCTTCCTGTTGCGTCAGTACTTCCTCACGATCCCGCGAGAGCAGGAGGAACTGGCCAGAGTTGAGGGCCACAGTTTCTTCTCGATCCTGGTCCGCGTCATCATTCCGCAGTCGTGGCCGGCCATCTCCGTGGTTGCAGCCCTGGAGTTCGTCCACGTGTGGAACGACTTTCTCGGGCCGCTGCTGTACCTCACCGAGCAAGATCGCTACACGCTGCCGCTGGGCCTCAACTTCTACAAGGACATTTACAACACGCAGTGGGCACACCTCATGGCCGCTTCCCTACTGGCTCTCCTCCCCTGCATCGTCGTGTTCTTCCTGGCGCAGCGAGCGTTCACCTCAGGCGTCGTACTGACGGGTCGCCGCTGACCACTGCTTCCCCGGTCTCGAAGTCGAAGAAGCAGACGCGCGAGGTGTCGAGAGCGATCGCCAGTAGGGAACCGGGGATGGCGTCGACCCGTGCGTCAACAGCGGCGATGAGGGTGCTGCCGGAGTCGCCGAGGCTGAACGGAACGTCGGGAGTCTCGTCATCACGCACGCTCACCGGTTGCGCATCGACGTCGAAGTGGAGCAGGGAGACACCGCCGAGCGTCTCGACCTCGGTGACAGTCAGCTCGACCGTTGGCGCTCGCCCAAATCCCGCTGTGAACGGATCTGCTCCGAAATGCTCGGGTCGAATGCCGACGACGATCTTGTCCGACGTGACCTGCGCGGGCACCGGGATCGACCAGGGCCCTGCCCGAGCTACCCGGTCGCCATCATCGAGTTGGACGTGTGCCACCAACAGGTTCATCGGAGGAGTTCCGATGAAGCCCGCGACGAAGACGTTGGCGGGGGCCTGGTACAGGCGTTGGGGATGATCGAGTTGCTGTAGTCGGCCGCGGCGCAACACCGCCACGCGGTCGCCGATGGTCAGCGCCTCTGTCTGATCGTGGGTCACGTAGAGGAAGGTGGCACCGAGTTCGCGGTGAAGGCGGCGGATCTCACTGCGCAGTGCCACGCGCAGCTTTGCGTCGAGGTTGGACAGCGGTTCGTCCATGAGGAACGCCGATGGTTGCCGCACTATGGCGCGGCCCATCGCCACTCGCTGCCGTTCTCCCCCCGACAGAGCTCTGGGCTTGCGGTGCAGCAGCGGCTCAATGCCAAGGAGTGCCGCCACTGCTCTGACACGGTGATCGATGGCCTTGCGCCCAATGCGCTTCGCCTTGAGTCCGAAGGCCAGGTTTTGGTAAGCGCTCAAGTGAGGGTAGAGCGCATAATCCTGGAAGACGATGGCAAGATCGCGGTCGCCAGGGGCCATATCCGTGACCACTCGACCCTCGATCGTCACCTCGCCCGTGGTTGGGGTCTCCAACCCCGCGAGGATCCGTAGCACGGTCGACTTGCCGCAACCAGACGGTCCAACCAGTGCGAGCAGTTCTCCATCGTCGATATCGAGATGGAGGTCGGCCACCGCGAGCGTGCCGTCGGCGAACCTCTTTGAGATTCCCGCCAGACTGATCGCCGCCACAGCCGGATCCTAACGAGTGAGTTTTTTGCGGCATGGTCGGTGCCGACGGGCGGGAGTCGCGCGAGGAGCGAGAGATCGAGCGGCAGGACTTCGTCGTCACCACGTCCAACAAGCAACTGAACTTCCTGCACACATCGCCACGATCCTGAACATCAACCGCCGGGCGGCCATGGTGCTGCCCGACAACGTGCTGTTCGAGGGCGGCGCCGGTGAGACGCTGCGACGGCGGACGCTGCGCGACTTCGACGTACACACCATGCTGCGGCTACCGACGGGGATCTTCTACGCCCAAGGCGTGAAGGCCAACGTGCTGTTCTTCGACAAGAAGCCGGCCGCCGAGCGGCGGTGGACCGAGCGGCTGTGGGTCTACGACCTCCGCACCAACCAGCACTTCACTCTGAAGCAGAACCCGCTGCGACGGCATCACCTCGACGACTTCGTCAGTTGCTACGCGTCGGGCAAACCGCGCTCTGAGCGGGTCGAGACAGAGCGGCTCAAGTCGTTCACGTACGACGAACTCATGGCCCGTGACAAGGCCAACCTCGACATCACCTGGCTGCGCGACGAGTCGCTGGAGGACATGGACAACCTGCCGGCCCCGGAGGTCATCGCCCGCGAGATCGTCGAGGACCTGACCGCCGCACTGCTGGAGTTCGAGGCGGTCGCGTCAGCACTCGAGGCAGACAGCGAGTCATGAGCCCACGCGGTGTCTCGATCACGCCACGGTCGATGACTTGAGACACCAACCGGTTCAATAGGCAACGGGCGTGCCAGCCCTCCGCTGTCACTGTGACCTCGACGACCAGCGCAAGCCTGGGCGAAGGCACATCAACCTGCAGCGATTCAGACATCATGCAGGTCGCGGATGCATTCCGGGGCATGCCGAGCCGGATGGGATGGCCAACGGGATGAACTGTGCTGTCCGCACGGCTGTGCCGCCCTGGGGTTCGGCATTGACCATGGTCTGTTGACACCTCGACGCGCCGACCACATGGCGGTCACCTCTACAGGTCCGCACGTCCCGGTTCGCGTCGATCACAACCTGACCCGATCGTCTTCGGGGCGTAGGGCGCAGCGCGTTGAGTTCATCTACTTGCGGTTGTGCCATACTGCAGCGGATCCCGTGGTCCCTGATGAGCAGGTTTTCCGCGCCTGAGTCGCGGATATCAGCGACGGTCGACTCGGGAGACGGTGCCAAGGCACTGCGGCGGTTCGCGCGGATCACGGTCCACCGCGCAAGTGACGCCTCGGGCGATCTTCCTCGGTGGAACCGGTGGATCCTCGGGTTGGATGCGGGTGGAACTCGCCCAACGTTGCACTCGGCGGTGCCGGCGTCGGACGGTCCGGTCGCGCGAGGCAAGCAGGGTGTCGTGTGGCGGCTGGAAACGGCAGAGGGCAGCTGGGCGGTGAAGGTGCCGTTCCACCCAACCGGCGAGGACGAGGTGCGTTGGCGGCCGTGTTCCAGCAGCGGCCTACGCCGCCGGTGTTCGTACGCCGCAGGTCCGGCGTACCACGGAGGGCGTGTGTTCGCCGCCGGCACGGCCAGGGTGTACGAGAGTGGGTAGACCTGCAGGCCCCGAACTCCTGTCTCGACCCGGCACGGGTGGGCGCGGTGGTGGCCGCCATCCATCACCAGTCACTGAGCTCGGCACGTTGGACCCGTGGTACCACGAACCGGTCGGTGCGGCCGGGGGCCAGCTGGTCGAGCAGCTCCTGGAGGCAGGTGCGCCGTTTGCCGGCCGGTTGGCCGACTTGCGTGATGAACTGGTCGCGCTGGACCTGATCGAGCCACCGCAGGCTGCGGACCTGTCACCGCGACCTTTGGGCCGACAATCGTCTTGGCGACGGCGGACCGAAGTCTGCGTCATCGACTGGGAGAACAGTGGGCCGGCTGATCCGAGCCAGGGCTCGGGTGTTCCTCTTCGAGTTCGCCCGCACCGACTCGGGCCGGGCCGCGAGCTGCCGCCTACCAG
The DNA here is from genome assembly GCA_030447585.1 of Nocardioidaceae bacterium. GTDB lineage: Bacteria > Actinomycetota > Actinomycetes > Propionibacteriales > Nocardioidaceae > JACDHG01. The sequence continues at coordinate 147,515 of JAUJOO010000002.1, forward strand.
GAGGCCGGTGGACCGGCAACTGTGAGTCGTCGCGGCCACTTCTCGATGCTCATCGCGCAACTCCCGGGCACATCCCGAGATCGCCGCCACGGACTGGCTGTCCGCGCTCACCGGTCCGTGCCGACTCCGCCGCCCTGGATCGGTGAAGTCCTCGAGAACCGCACACCCGAGGCTCCTCGACGTCGTTGAGGGCAACCTGTGGGAACGCCACGCCGTCAAAGCAGCCAAGGTCGACGAGCTGCTGAACTCCGAACTGACCTCGTGGCGCCGTGCTCGGTGGTGATCGGTATGCCGGTCCTCATGGCGAGCGATCAAACAGCTGGACCGATGCACGTGTCTTCACCGTCGATCGTCTACGCAGTGCCGGTCGACGCGGCGAAGGGAAGACCGGGCGGCCACCCGCCTGCTCCACCGGAAGGCCCTGATGTCCACGGCCACAACTCCGACCCAGACACCACGGGGAGACGCCCACGGCCCTTCCGACACCCGAACAGCGTGCGCCGAACGGTGTCGGCGTCAAGGCCCTCCAGCCGTGTCGAGGCAAGCGCCGGCCAACGGCTTGACCGTGGCTCCTTCAGGGATGACCTGGGTGATCAGCCGGGCGCGAGTCAGACCTGCGTCTCCGCAGCGATGGTTCACCACGTCTCGTCACACTTCGTTCATGTGTCGTCATGCAGGGGAGGCCGGGGAGGGAGCCCTGCCGGTCGGGAGAAAGGCTTGTACTGATGAAGACGATGACCTGCCGCCAGTTGGGCGGACCGTGCGACCTGGCGTTGCATGGGAAGACCGCCGACGACGCTATCAAGGCTCAAGACGGGCACCTTCGGTCTGGAGACATTGCCCACGGACCAGCGCACGAGGAGATGAAGCGCCGTTGGAGGCACCCGGTCCCGCGATGGGCTGGTACCGCGACGCCAAGAAGGCGTTCGCTGAGCTGCCGAGGACTGTAGCGTTCTGCCTCACCGCGCCGCGTCGCCCTTCCTGGCACGTACTCGCTCCAGGATCACCGGGTCGTCGGAAGTCATTTCCGCCGTCGACCACGGTGAAGTCGGCCATGGCTTCGCCCCGGTGTACCCACGCAGCGCCGGGCCGATGGCCGACGAAGACCACGCCTTGGCGGCGCCGTTGAAGAAGTCGGCGACCCTGCGTCGGCCGGCGATGAGCTGGGGCGTGCCCAGAGCCACCGCCGCGGAGTCCGCTTCGACAACGGCGTCGGGGCCAGAAGCTCCAGAAGCCGGCTGAAGTCGCCACCTTTGGCCGCGGCCAGAAAGGCGTCGACGACCTCCCATCGGCGAGCGTGTCCTCAGAGGCCGGCCGCCCTCCTGGCTCGCGCTGCGAGGCGCTTCGCTGTTCTCGAGAATCGCTGCGATAGTGGTGAAATCGAAGCCGAAGCTGTCGTGCACTATGAAGGCAACACGCTCACCGGGCGTCAGGCGATCGAGTACGACCGCCAGCGCGATCCCCACGGTGTCAGCCAGCGCGACCTCCTCTGCGGGTCGGGGTGCAGCTCTGCCACCTCGATGTTGTCCTCGGGCGTGGGCACTCTGGCACGGAGCCGATCAAGGCACAGCCGGGTGGTCACCGTGGTCAACCAACCGGGAAGGTTCGTGATCTCCGATCTGTGCCATGCAGCCTGAGCCAGGCCTGCGGACGATGTCCTGGGCCTCGCCTCGTCCCCGAGCACACGAGTGGCGAGGCGCACCAGGCGCGGTCGTTCAGCCTCAAAGGCGATGGTGGAGTCCAAGATCGTCACATCCTCGTCGTGGACGTCGTCATCATGACGAGCGACGCCTCCACCGTGTGACTGGAAGATGGATGGCGAGCAAGCGACGAGCCGCAGGAGTCGGCGCCAGCGAGGATCGACGAAGCGATCACCAATCTTGAGGATTGGCGAGGCGAACGCTGCTGGCCGAGATCCGCGGCCTCATCCACGAGGAACTGCCCGACGTCACCGAGACGTGGAAATGGATGGGGAGTCCGGTGTGGGAGCACAACGGCATCATTGTCGGAAACGCGCACAAGGCGAAGGTTAAACTCACCTTCCCCCAGGGCGCCCACCGAAGACCGACATCGACTCTTCAACGCCGGCTTCGGCGGCAAGGCCTGGCATGCCATCGAGCTGTACGAGGCCGACACGCTCGACAGGACAGCCGTCCGCGCCCTGATCCGGGAAGCCGCCGACTACAACGCCAAACAAGGAACTAGAGAAACCCAGCAGCTAGATTGACTGGCTGGCACCGACAGGCCGTAGGCGACTGCACAGGGCGTGGAGATGGCCCTTTGGGAGGCCTGGGGGACATACTACGGACAGGCTTTGCCGCTGGGCGTTGCCCGACGACTCTACAGCTCTCGACTCCTGGCAGCCTCAATCCTCGAAGGCGCGCGAGCACGGCGCAGGTGAGTACGACGGCCGCCGTGCTCCACCGTTCCCCGGCAATGCCGTTCATCGTCGCAATCCTGATCTCCCACCTGATCCGGGTCGGGGCTCGTAGTCCAAGGTGCGCCACACTCGGCGTGGTCGGCGGGTTCGGGCACAGCGTTTTCAGCGGGATCACTCTGGTGCAGTTGTCAATGGCCTCCGACGAGCAGAACCGCGCGGCCTATGTCTCGGTACTCGAGGCGGTCGAGTCTTGGCCGGCAGTGACGTTCATGGCAATGGGCCTGATCGGCACCGTGCTCGACTCCTCCTACTAGCGGCGGGGCTGTGGCGGGCGTCTGTCGGTCCGCGATGGGTCCCGTTGACACTTGTCGCCTTCCTTGTCACCGAGTTCGTGGTAGTGGCGTCGCGGAATGGGCGTCGTCATTGGCGGTGCTCCTATACGCAGTCGTATTCGGTGCGCTCGCCGCAACCGTCTGGCGGAACACAATCGTGCGTTGGCAGACAGCCGTACGGCCAGCGGTGAACATCGGAGCGACCGAGCAGAGCAAAATCAAGCGGAGTTAGCCGCGTCTGTCACGCTTGAGGTGATGAAGACGCCGTCGGCTGCCGACTTCGACGCGTTCGCGCACACCATGTGCCGCGACTGGCTCAGGTCGCAGACCTCCTGACCGGAGACCGCGCCGCTGCCGAAGCTCATTGTCGACGCCCTTGTCCTCGTGTACCGGCGCTGGGCGCGGCTGGGCTGAGCCCAGACCCGTTGGTCGGGGCGAGAAGGGCGCTGACTTCGACATATCCTCCGCAGCGTTGGCCGACCCGGCAGGACCGACGGGAACGCGGCGCTGGAGCTCGCGGACAGCGACGGTACGGCGCCCGAGCGAAGGAAGGTGTCGAAGCCGTCTGGGAGGCGGTCCTCGACCTGTCACCCCGAGAGCGAGCAGTACTCGTCTGGAGCGTCTTCGCAGGCCTTCCGGACGGTGCCGTCGCTCGGACCACAGCGGTGTTGCCGCTCGGCGTCGCTCGCACCGTCCGGAGGGCGCTCGACCAGGTGGGTTTGACGGCGGGCGTCGGGGCCGATTACGAGATCGCCGGCCAGCCTGCAAGCCGCGACCGGGTCGCCGCCGAGGTGGCCGCGTGCTTCGAAAGGCACCATCGACCGGGGACGACAGCGAGTCCGTGCTTACGCAGCTTCGCGCCGCCACGGCTGGCGTCAAGCCACGACGTCGCCGAAGCGCACCAGCAGATCCTCGCCGTCACGGCAGCGGTGATCGTGCTGGGCGGCGGGGCGCCGCTTTGCGTTGGTGGCCGGACCAGCCAACTGAGCAGGCTCAGCCGGCCCAGCCTGCTCAGGGCACGCCGGCCGGAGCGGCGCAGGGCGTTCCGACCGCACCGCCCGGGACACGACTGGTCGGCTATGGTGCGATCTCCGTCGCGGTCCCCGCCGACTGGTCGAGGGTCCGCTCGGCTGCGCTGCCGAGGCGCCGGGCACGGTCATTGTTCCCGGCATCAGGGCACAGACGGCTGCGAGCCATTGTGGACGACGCGGCGCGCCCGCGACCGTCACGTTCGGCGAGACAGATGTGGTGCGTGCGGACGTGCTCGGCGTCACGACCCACGGGTCGGTCGTCGATGGCCGACGCTTGCTGTCCACCGATGTGTACCGTCTGCGCGGCCGTTACGAACAGTCGGTGGTGGTGCCGGAGGAGCGGTTGGTGCTCAGCGTCAGCGCTGTCAACCGCGCCACCGTGACGCGGATCGTCCAGTCCGTACGCGCCATCCCGCGGCTTCACCGCCGTACCCGACTGTCTCGGAGAACGGGTGGGCGACGCCACCGACCTGCTTGTAGACGCGGGCCGAGACCCTGATCCCACAGGCGACCGAACTCTCCAACAGGCTGGCCGCGCCTCCGGTGACGGACCAGACCGTCCCGGCAGGAACGGTCGTAGCCTGGAAGCCACGTTGGTCTGCGCGTTCCAGCTTCTAGGCGCAACGTCCCAGGCGGGCAACGGCGGTCGGAGCAACTGCTAGGCCGAGACGGCCGATTGCGGTAGACGAGGCCAGTGCCTCCGAGGATAATCCTGGATGCGATCGAGCCGACGTGGCTTGGCATGAGCGGATGCGGAGAGTGTCGTGACAGGTTTTGTGCAGATCATCGAGTTCCAGACGTCACGGATCGAGGAGATACGTGAGTTGGTCGACGAGATGAGGTCCGAGCTTGGCACCAGCGGTGGCGCGGTGCGTGGGACGGTCACGGCCGACAGCGACCGTCCCGGCTACTACCTGAACATCGTTGAGTTCGAGTCCCGTGAGTCAGCGATGGAGAACTCGGCTCGGCCCGAGATCAGCCAGTTCGCCGGCCGGATGGCCGCGTTGTGTGATGTGCCGCCACGGTTCTACAACCTCGACGTCGTCGAGACCTGGGAGGGGAGTCTGGCGGACCGTCGATGAAGACCGTTGTCGCCGGCGCCGCGACAGCCGCTGCCGGGGTGGCTGTTGCCGCGGCCGCAGCCAAGAGAGCAGTTCCGGTGATGAAACCGCTGACCAAGACGTGTCCGCGGTCGACTACACCGAGCCGACGTCGTCGGTGGTCAGCGATACGGCTGTCGGAGAGCCGACGCCTGCAGTCATCAACACCCCGGAGCCTGCGGACTACCCTGACGCGCAGGACCGCCCCATCTAGCACAGTTGTGCGCGGTACGCCGGCAGGTCCATCCACGCGGAGGACGACCCCAGTGAGTGCCTTGACAGGCGATCCGAAGGAACAATCGAGTTTGGTGGCAGTTGAGCGGTCGGCGGATGTCTTACGAGCCGGTGGGGTCGGGTGCTCCTTGGTGTGCCTGCCCGGCGGGCCGGGTTTCCCCGGAAGGCACCTCGGTAACCTCGGAGGTCTGGACGTCACGTGCGCGTTGGTGAGGCCCGACTGGCGTGGCGCGGGGGCCTCAGACCCGCCAGCTGACGGCCGGCATTCCGTTCAGAGCTACGTCGCAGACCTTGAGAGTCTGCGTTGCCATCTGGGGCTCGAGCGGATAGACCTGTTCGGCCACTCCTTCGGTGGCCTCGTGGCAGCGACTTATGCCGCCAGACACCCGGACAACGTTCGGCTGCTTGTCCTCGACGGCACCCCCGACGTGTTGGGTGACGGCCGAGCCCCGAGGGTGGCGGCTGGCCAGGATTCTTCGCCACGTGGGACGAACGTGCACACCAGTACTGCCAGGAGTTTGAGGCGCTTCTGTATGAGCCCGCCGCGTCCTGGTTCCAGGAGCATGAGTACGGCGAGGTCGACCTGAGACCAGTGCTTGCGCAGATCTCTGCGCCGACTCTCGTCGTCACCGGAGACAAAGACTGGGCGTGCGGAACGCAGTGTGCCCAGGCCATGGCAGGTCTGTGTAACGACGCTGACGTGGCCGTCATCGGACACGCTGGACACTTTGCCTGGGTGGAACAGCCTGCCGCGTACGCTGCGGCACTCGAACGATTTCTCGCCCGCCATCGTGTCTGAGCTTGGTCGATCATTGGGGCGAACGAGCAGCCTCTCTACCGTAAAGCCCCTCGGTGTCCGGTCCACCGACCCGGCGCCGCGATCGACCTCTGCGTTTCGCGATGCTGCCTGTGGACAGTCGTCAGTTGTTGCTGCCGTCATCCTTGGTCATCCAGGACGGCGGCGGAGGCGCGGGCGTCGTGGGGGTGGACTGCGCAGGCGGCGGCATCTCGCCCGCCTGCGGCGCCGGAGGCGAGACGGTCCCGCCCGGCGGGGGCGGCACGGCCCCACCTGGCGGGGGCGGCACGGTCCCGCTTGGCGGCGTCGCGGACGTCTGCAACGTGAGGCTACCGATGGCCCCCGCGTCTCCATCTCCCTCAGCGCACCCATGACACGTTCGCGGTCCTCTGGCGGTGCCGGGCGGCCGTTCGCTTCGAGGTAAGCGAGCACTCCCAGGTCGCGGAGGTACCGTGCGGGATCACCGCCGGATGCACCAGGACCACCCAACCCGGAGCTCGAAAGCGCCTTGTCTGCCTTCGCCGTAAGGTCGGTCGCCGCGGCTCGCGCCTTGTCCATCAAGCCCATAGCCCTCAATCCACCCTCTCCACCGTGATCGCCGGTCGTTCCTGCTGAAAAGCGTACCCACAACAGGACTCGCCAAAATAGGGTTTGAGCAGCCCGGCCCGCCGAGCCGCGGGCATCCGACGTAGGAGGGGACTGTACTCATGGCCATCCACGGATCACTGTTCAGCGACTTCAAAGAGAACACCTCCCAGGACCCGTTCTCGCTGCAGAACAAGAAACTCCTGAAGATTCAGATGGGCTACGGCCCGGTGTGGGCGAAGACCGGCTCGATGGTTGCGTACCAGGGTGATATTCGCTTCGAGAACCGGGGGTCTGGCGGCCTCGGGAAGATCCTGAAGACCGCCGTTACGGGCGAGGGCGTCGACATGATGCAGTGCTCGGGTCAGGGCGAGCTCTTCGTGGCAGAGAACGCCGCGGACGTGCAGGTCATGTACTTGGAGAACGACGCGATCTCCGTCAACGGCAACAATGTGCTGGCCTTCTCCTCCTCCATCGAGTGGGACATTCACCGCGTCCAGGCGCGTGGTGCAGCCATGACCGGCGGCCTCTACAACGTCTCTCTCCGGGGCACCGGATACGTCGCCATCACGACCAGCGGCGAGCCGGTGGCGCTCGACGTCTCGGGCGCTCCCACGTTCGGTGACGCGCAGGCAGTCGTCATGTGGACCGCAGGCGTGAGCATGGATGTCCGCATCGATACCGGCGGCCTCAAGTCGATGGTCCGTGGAGGCACCGGTGAGACCTTCCAGATGGCCTTCGGCGGGAACGGCTACGTCCTCGTCCAGCCGAGCGAGTCGGTCATCCAAGGCGGGGCACAGGCGACCGCCCAAGGAAAGAGCGGCGGCCTCGGAGGCCTCCTCGGCGGCTGACCGAACTGTGGTCAGCTTCGTGCCTGGTCAGATCCTGATTGCCGAGATCACTCAGCAAGCGCCGCCTTGATGTCGAGCCGCCCATCGGTGACCGTCTTGAGGAACAGGGAGTCGGTTGGCACGGCGCTGTTCAGCAGGGCGTTCTTGATGGCTGCCGCCGAAGACCGTGGGTGGGCCGCCGCGTAGAGTGCCGCCGCACCCGTGACGTGCGGGGTGGCCATGGATGTACCGCTGTAAGAGCTGTAGGTCTTGTAGGCAGTCGTCGACCAGACCGCTGTTCCTGGGGCGCCGATGTCGACGCTGATCACACCGTAGTTGGAGAAACCGGCCAGTCCGCCGCTCTGAGTGATGGCAGCCACCGAGATGACGTTGCCGTGGGTGTACGACGCTGGGTAGCTCGGGGTGATGTCATTGTTGTCGCCGATGCCGTCGCTGCCGCCGTTCCCTGCGGCGGCGACAAAGAGTATGCCGGCTCGGTTGGCGCGCTCGATCGCCTCGCTGAGTGCCAGGGAGTAGCCGTCGCCGCCCCACGAGTTGTTCGTGGCGACGATGTTGATCCCGTGGTCCAGCTTCAGGTTCGTGAAGTAGTCGACGGCCTTGACGGCGTCGCTTAGCGTGCCGCCATCGGGTCCCAGGAACTTGGCGCTGATCATGCGGACGTTCCAGTTCACCCCCACGACGCCGGCACCGTTGGCCCTGGCGCCGATCGTGCCAGCCACGTGTGTCCCGTGGTTGTCGGCCGCCCCGAGCTTTCCGCCGTCATACACACTCTTGTCATCGCTTACGAAGTCCCATCCGCGCACATCGTCGACGTAGCCGTTCTTGTCGTCGTCAACGCCGTTGGCTGTCTCGCCGGGGTTGCGCACACGTCGGGACAGATCGGGGTGCGACACCTGGATACCCTCGTCGATGACACCCACGTAGACCTTGCGGGAACCCGTGTGGCCGGCCGCCCACGCGGCGGCCGCGTTGCTGCCGTACCGGTTGGCGGGGTTGCTCCCCCGGCCGTACATCCCCCACAACCACCCCTTCGTGAAATAGGGATCGGTGCTGGTCGCTTGCTCGGTGTAGATCCAGTTCGGCTCCACGAAGGCTACGGCGGGATCGGCCGTCAGTTGGCGGAAGACTTGCCCCTTGTTCTCCCCCTGAGGGAACCGCAGCAGCTCCACCTGATGACCATTGCCCGGTGCCGGCACAACCTGCTCCGCGAGTCGTGCGTCAACCCGCCCGCGAGCCTGGCTGCGTTCTGCAGCGCTGGCGCCGCGTACGTAGCCGACGACCACTTCCCCGGGCACCGATTCGCCTACGGGTGAGGAAGGGGCCCGCGTCGCGGCTGCAGTCCGCTGGAGCGCCGCCGGCACGGCATCGGCGCCATTGGCAGTCAGGACGTGACCCGGTATGACGAGGCTGGCCAGGCATGCCGCCAGGACAGGGACGTTCCGCACCGGGCGGTGGCGGGCGGCAACCAGGTCAGGCACGGGAGTCTCACTTTAAGTAGGACAAGTGCTGTTAGTGATCCTAACGGATAACCCGCCAGCTCGGGCCGGGATCCGCAAGATCGGCCGCACGGCGCACAGAGCATCGGCCGTATGGCCAGGTGAGTCTGGCGAGAGTGGTTTAGCCGGTGGAGACTGAGGCTATGGACCAGCATTCACGCGCTCTCGACCGGGCGCACCACCATGCCCTGGACTGGCTGTCGTCGCTGGACGGTCGACCGGTCCCTCCGCAGGCCTCCATCGACCAGATCACCCAGGCGCTCGGAACGACCCTTCCAAGAGACGGGTCCGATCCGGCCGAGGTCATCGACCTCCTGGTTGAGGCCTGCGATCCCGGTCTCACCGCGATGCCGTCAGGACGTTTCTTCGGCTTCGTCATCGGCGGGACGCATCCGGCCGCCCTCGCGACCGACTGGCTGGTCAGCGCATGGGACCAGAACAGCGGCCTGCGCCGGGTGACGCCGGCGCACAGTGCGGTCGAAGACATCACGAGCGCCTGGCTGCTTGATCTGCTCGGACTGCCGAGCGGCAGCGCGGTCGGCTTCGTCACAGGTGCCACCATGGCGAACTTCACCGGACTTGCCGCCGGGCGGGACGCCGTTCTCGGACGGGCTGGGTGGGACGTCGCCGAACGCGGTCTCACCGGTGGTCCACGAGTGCGGGTCCTCGTAGGCGCCGAGCGCCACGACACCGTCGACCTGGTCCTTCGCTACCTCGGGTTGGGATCGCCCGAGCTGGTCTCGGTCGATGAGCAAGGGCGGCTGCGTGTCGACACGCTGGAGTCCGCCCTGGCAGATGCGAGCAGCGAGCCGACGATCGTCGTACTCCAGGCAGGCAACGTGCACTCCGGTGGGTTCGACCCGTTCACCGAAGCGATCAACGCATCACACGCCCGCGGCGCCTGGGTGCACGTCGACGGTGCATTCGGCCTGTGGGCGGCGGCCTCATCGTCGTACCGCCACCTGGTCGCCGGCCATGAGGCTGCGGACTCTTGGACCACGGACGCGCACAAGACGTTGAACGTGCCGTACGACAGTGGCATCGTGATCGTCCGTGACCCGGTTGCCCTGCGTGCCGCCATGGGTGTGCACGGCCCGTATCTCGTCCACGACGAGATGGGTGAGCCCTTCGACAAGGTGCCGGAGCTCTCGCGACGCGGGCGTGCGTTTCCGGTGTGGGCAGTGCTGCGTTCACTTGGGCGCTCCGGGGTGGCAGAGCTCGTGGAACGACTGTGTCGGCACGCCGCCACCTTCGCCGCGGGCCTCGACGACATCCCGGACGTAACCGTGCTCAACGACGTCGTGTTCACCCAGGTCTGCGCAACGTTCGGGAGCGACGAGCGCACCGAGGAGGTCGTACGCCGGCTGCTCGCGGACGGCACAACGTGGATGACGGGCTCGACGTGGCAGGACCGGAGGGTGCTCCGGATCTCGGTCAGCAACTGGTCGACCACCGACGACGACGTAGAGCGCAGCCTCGAGGCGGTTCGAAAGGCGGTCGTCGGGCTCTGACGGCTCAACGGCCCGAACCCGGTGAGCAGCAAAGCGTCGGGCAGCGGCGCGGGCTGTCCGCCGGCTTCGACGTCCGGGGGTGTGATCCCATCCGCTCGCGGTGGGTAAGCCCCTACAAGGGCAGGCGGCGGAACACCGGTCGAGGCAGATGCCGGAGGGTGGACATGACAAGACGCATGGCCGGCGGCACCCAGACCTGCTCCTTGCGTGCATCCACCGCGGCTACGACAGCGGCGGCCACCCGGTCCGGAGTGGTCGCCAGGGGTGCGGCCTTGAGACCCTGCGTCATCTTGGAGTGGACGAAGCCGGGGCGGACGACGAGCACGTGACCGCCGTGCTCCCGCAGCGCCTCCCCTAGGCCGGTGTAGAAGGCGTCGAACCCGGCCTTGGTGGATCCGTAGACGAAGTTGGACCGGCGGGGCCGTTCGGCGGCCACGCTGGACAGGGCCACCACCACGCCGTGGCCTTGCCGCCGGATCCGGTCCGCCAGCACTATGCCGGCGGTGACCGGTCCGACGAAGTTGACCTCGGCCAGCTCTGCGCCGGTCTCGACGTCGTGCCAAGCCTGCTCGTTGTCGCCGAGGACGCCGTACGCCAGCACGGCGACGTCGATGTCGCCCTCGGCTGCGGCGGCGTCCACGGCCGCGGTCTGGCTGGATGGTAACCGGGCGTCGAGGTCCACTGCGCGGACGACGCAGCCGGCCCGCTGCAGATCCTGTACCGCGTCATCTCGGCGAGGACCGGGCCGGGCGGCCACGACAACCCGGAGGCCGTTGGCGCGGCCGGCGTAGGCGTGCGCGATCGCGAGTGCGATGTCGGACGTACCGCCGAGGAGCAGCAGCGACTGGGGGTTGCCGAGGGCATCGATCACTGGGTTCTCCGGCTAGGTCGGGTACGTCAGAGCTGCGTACGGCGGGCGAGGTCGGACACGAAGATACCCGCCGGGTCGACCTTCGCGCGGACGGCGCGGAACTCTTGCAGGCGCGGGTACATCGAGCTCAACGTCGCCGCGGTGAGACGGGAGTCCTTCGCGAGGTAGACCCGTCCGCCCGCCGACAGGACCAGGTCGTCGAGCTGCGCGAACAGCCGGTCAAGGCCTGGCTTGACGGGTAGGTCGACGGCGAGCGTCCACCCGGGTGCAGGAAAGGACAGCATGCCGGGGTTGCTCGGGCCCAGGCGTTTGAGCACGTTGAGACATGACGGGTGGCCGGATCCGGCGATGACCTCCACCGCCCGCCGAAACGTCTCCACGGCCTCGAAGGGCACAACGAACTGGTACTGGCAGAAGCCGCGCGGCCCGTAGAGGCGGTTCCAGTCCCCCACCGCGTCGAGTGGCTGGAAGAACGTACCGATCGCCTGGACCTCTGCCCGCCGCTCGACGGGGGCCTTGCGGTACCAGAGCTCGTTGAAGGCGCGACCGGTCCAGCGGTTCACCGCCCCGAGCGGAAGCGCAGGGGTGGTCAGGCTCGCGCTTCTCGATCCGAACGCGAGCGGTTCGCGGGCGAGCTCAGGCGGCAGGTCGTCAAGGGTCGCGCCGCGGCCCCGGGTGATCACCGCACGTCCCAACGCCCGGCCGGTGGCGAGCGCGTCGAACCAGGCCACCGAGTAGTGGTAGGTGTCGTCGTCAGTGGTCAGGCGGGCCAGCAGGTCGTCGATGTCACGAGCGCGTTCGGTGTCCACCACGACGTACGCCGTCTCGACGTGGCTGCACGCCACGGTCGCGTGCAGGATGACCCCCGTCATCCCCATGCCGCCGACGGTGGCCCAGAAGAGCTCGGAGTCGACACCTTGCGGGGTGAGGGTGTGGACCTGACCGTCGGCGGTCATGAGATCCATCTCCAGGACGTGGGAGCCGAAGGAGCCGGCGACGTGATGGTTCTTGCCGTGCACGTCGGCGGCGATCGCGCCGCCGACCGTCACCTGGCGCGTGCCGGGTACGACGGGTAGCCACAGGCCGTGTGGCAGCAGGAACCGGGTCAGCTGATCAAGATCCGCGCCCGCCTGCACCCGAACTTCCGCACCGACGGTGTCGAGGTTCAGGACGCGCTTGAAGGCGGTCATGTCGAGGACAAGGCCACCGGAGTTCTGCGCTGCGTCTCCGTAGCTTCGCCCCAGTCCGCGGGCGAGCAGGCCGCGCTGCCTCGGCGCGGAAGCGGCGGCCAGGGCGTCGGTCACGTCGTGGGGAGTCGTCACCTCGACCACCTGCGCGACTGTCGGGGCGGTACGCCCCCAGCCGGTGAGCTTTCGCCGGCTGGTCCGCGACGGCGGGGTGGCCGTCGCTTTCGGCCTGCCGGGCGCAGACACGGTCAACGAGCGGTTACCGCGAGGATCACCGGAACGAACCAGCACACTCCCAGGAGCCGAAGTGCGCGGTCAGCCAGCACCACGTTCTCAGGGGCACCGGCTTCTCCGCGCTTGATGTGGGTGGCGTAGCGCAGGATGCCCAGCAGGAACGGCAACACCGACACAGAGGCGAGCAGGGAGCCGTCGGTGTCCGGGGGTGCGAACCGGGTCGAGGCGACGACGTACGCCACGACCGTGACGACTCCCGCCATGATCCAGGTCGTCTGCAGCCAGCTCGCCGAGTAGTGCTGCAGGGAGCGCCGCGTCCCAGCGGCTGTGCCTACCGTTACGAGCTCTGAGTGCCTCTTGCCGGCCACCATGAACAACGAGCCGGCCGCCACGACGACCAGAAACGGAGGGGAGAGATAGATCGCGCTGGCTACTCCACCGGCGACAACCCGCAGCAGGAACCCGCTGGACACGACGAGCAGGTCGACTCCTGGCTGGTGCTTGAGGCCGAGGCAGTACAGGACCTGAACCCCCATGTACGCCGCTATCACGGCCCCTAGCCCCGCCGACCACCACCAGGCGGCGCCAAGCGCAACGGCGCCGAGCAGCAACCCAGCGACCTGGGCGACGGTAGCGTTGAGCTCTCCTGCAGCGATTGGACGTCGGCATTTCGTTGGATGGCGGCGGTCGGCCTCGACGTCCAGCAGGTCGTTCAGCAGATAGATCGACGAGGCGGCGGCACAGAAGACGACGAACGCCACCAGCGTGCCGACGAGGACGTCCGCCTCGAGCAGGGCGCCGGCGGCGATGGGCGCGGCCGCTACGAAGACGTTCTTCAGCCACTGTCGTGGGCGGCAGGCCCGCACCAGCGCTTTGCCTTCGCGGAGCGGCGCTTGGGGTTCGGTGGCGGATGGCCGGGCACTTGAGGTGGAGACTCCCGACTCTTCGGCCGCGTCTGTCACCTCCGCCATCAGGCAGGCACCGCTGCGGCTGAGGTCGCGTCGAGCCGATCCGGCGGACGGGTGAAGCTCATCGCGTTCTCGCTCTCATTGACCGATGGGCGGGGTGGTACGCAGCCGTGGGCCATCCTACAGCGGTGGCTAGCGCTGACCTGCCCGCTGACATCAGCGCTGGAACGCCCACAGCGCGTAGTCACAGCCGGCACCGCCGCTGGACACCAGCTCGAGCGAGTAGTCGGCGGCCCTCGGGTCGTCGTGGATGAGCTGGTCGGTCTTGTAGACGCCGTCGAAACGCGTGGCACTGGTGCTCGCGAGGATGAACGCATCGGGACTCTTATCGTGTACGCGGTCGGCTCGTTCGGCTGCCGTGACTTGACCGGTCTCCTGCAGCACCGCTTCGTTCAGCAGGAAGCTGTCGATCGCAGGCCGCCCACCGGCCCGAGCGGGGACCAGCCCTGCGTCGGAGATTGCGAATGACGTGTCCGGCGGCGTCGTCAGCAACCAGTCGACCATGTCCTCTCGGGGCGAAACCTTGCAGTCGTTGTACGTCTGCTGCCAGCGGTCGAGCTCGGACACCCGCGTGGGCAGCAAGGCGACGGCGGCCACCGCGAGAACCGCAGCCGTCAGCAGAGTCCTCCACCACGACTGCCGTGCTCCGTTGCGGCTCAGCACGGCGGCAACGAGCACCCCGGCCACCACAGCCACCTGTGGCACCACCGGCACGAGGAAGCGGCTCCATCCGTTCGCACTGTCCATGGTGCCGATCGAGCCGAGCACGTAGATGACCGGCGCCACCAGGAGCAACCGCTGCCTGCCCCTGAGCCGCCAGGCGCCCAGCAAAGCCAGGGCGAGGAGCGGCGCGTGCTGCCCGAGGAAGGCGAGGGGCACCTCAAGGGCATCTCCCGTACCCACCTTGTAGAGCGCGGAGTTGGGGACCACGTTGCCGTAGACGACCCAGCGCACGACCTGAAGCAGCAGCTGTGACACCAGCATCGGTGCGAGAGCGAGGAGCAGGCTGCGTACGACGGGCCGTCGCCACGGCCGCATGAGGTGGGCGGCCACCAGAAGGGCACCGGCGACGACGAGAGCCTCCGGTCGCAACCAGGGCAGCGGTGCCAGCAGCCACGCCGCGGCGCGCAAGCCGTCGCGATCCGCACGGGCCAGCTCCAGGGCCGCGGCGGTGAGCAGCACTGTGACGATCGAGGTCTCCAGACCGCCCACCGACCACAGCGCCAGGGGGGCGCAGGTCGCCGTCAGCACTGCGGCCATGGCGGCCGCCGTCTCACCCACGACCCGGCGTCCGAGCACGTACACGACGAGCACGCAGCCAAGACCGGCCACCACACCGAGCAGTCGTGCGGAGGCGAGGGTCGGCAGCCCCAGCGCGTGAGCCAGCGCCTCGAAGAGGACAAGCAGGGGGTTGCTGAAGCCTTCGACCGGCTCAGCGTCGCGATTCCATCCCCATCCCGCTCCCGAGCCCAGGTTCTCCGCGTAGCGGACCGAGATCCACGAGTCGTCGGCGACGAATCCACGCAACACCCACACCTGCGCCAGGAACAGCGCGCATGAGCCGGCCACGATCCACCGACCCATGGGTGTGCTCGTCCCCGACGGGGCCTCGTCGACGCGCTCCCGCTCGGCCGTCGTACTCACCGCATCACCCCCTGGCCTGCTCGACATCTTCGCACGACCGTCCCCTGGTCGACGCGGCACGAACGCACCAACAGGTACCGCGTCGGCCGCATCATCGCGATCCGAAGCACAGGGTCCAACTGTGCCATCGACGCGCCGACGGCTACGCGAGCCCTCCTCATCAGTACCGTCTCGGTGATCTCGAGGCACAGCTGGGAGGCAGGCAGACCGGTGCTGTCGAGGATCTGGGCAACGGTGTCGGGAAAACCCTGCTGGGAGAACTGGAGAGCGGAGAGAGGTTCACCGAGACAGACCGCGACGCCCGGGCGGGGTTTGAGCCAGTGAGCAGTGGGCACGGGGACGAGGACCAAGGCTAAGGAGGCCAACATGGAAGGCAACGACTGGCTGTGGCTGATTCTCGGGCTCCTGGTTCTCGCCGCGCTCGCTGCTGCGCTCTTCCTTGCAGCTCGCAAGCGGAAGGCCCAGCAGGCAGAGCAAGCCGGGACGATTCGGCGGGAGGCGACCGAACGGTCCACCGTCGTACAAGAGCAGGAGTCGAAGGCGGCGGAGGTGGACGCGAATGCGCGGGCCGCACAGGCGGAGGCCGACGCCAAGGCCGCCGAAGCCGAGCGGCTGGCCGCGACGGCGGAGCGTCAGCGTATCGAGGCGCAGCAGAACCGTTCCGAGGTGGACGAGTCCTTCCGCACTGCTGACGAGATGGACCCGAACTCGACGAACTCCGAGCAGACGGACACCGAAACCGGCCAGTACACCGACGACCGGTACCGCGGCGACAAC
This sequence comes from Nocardioidaceae bacterium, assembly GCA_030447585.1. Classification (GTDB taxonomy): domain Bacteria; phylum Actinomycetota; class Actinomycetes; order Propionibacteriales; family Nocardioidaceae; genus JACDHG01. The sequence continues at coordinate 163,512 of JAUJOO010000002.1, forward strand.
ACTCGCTGAGACTGTCAGCGGTCTTCGCGCGTTACCCCAGCCGCCGAGGAATGCCGAGCATCAGCTCCAGGTCACCGGTCGAGGGCGTCCAGTCCTCCGATGGCTCGCTCCAGTAGCTCGGCGAGCTTGACGCGCTCACGCACAGTCAGCGCGCGCAAGACGTCTGACTCGAGCATGTCGGACTCTTGGATGGCGAGCTTGAACAGCTGCCAGCCGGTGTCGGTGAGCATCACCCGCACCCGCACTCGGTTCTCAGGGTCCGTGAATCGCTCTACCAGGCCTCGCTGAACCATCCGATCCAGCCGATGCGTCATCGACGACGGTGCGACGTTGGCTGCGTCTGCAAGGACGCTCGGCGTGAGGCCTCTCGCCTCGACGTCTCGTGCGAGCTGGCTCATGACAGCCCACTCACCGGCCGAGATGTCGAGGTCGGCCAGCTGCCTGTCGTACCACTGGTTCAGCCGCCGAGCTAGGCCGTGTACGGCTGTCATGACCCGCTGCACCGACTCGTCGCCACCAGCCGCCACAAACAAGGCGACGTCCTTGCGGTAGGTCTCGCCGGCTGATGGCTTGGTGGTCTTCCTACTGCCCATACAGCTAAGTGTCCCACATCATAGAGTTAGATTTCGAAGTATTCCACTTCGCATCTATACTTGCACGTCGAAGTGTTCGAGTTTCAACGAAAGGTGGACTCTGTGCTAGGGCGTGCCCGACTCATCATCGCTGCATCGTTTGCGGGCAGCCTCGGCTGGGGACTGGTGCTTCCCTTTCAGTACGCCTACGTCGTCAACGCTCGCCATTGGGGCGCGACCGCCGGGGTGATGACCGGCACCTTGTTCTGCATCGGCGCCGTTGTCGCTGCTCCGCTTGCGGGCCGGCTAGCCGACCGATACGACGCTGGTCAGGTGGCTGTGGGTTGCCAGCTGGTGGCGGCCGTCGCGAGCATCGGACTCGGGATGGCGAGCTCTGCTGCGATGTTCTTCGCGGCCATTGCGCTCTTCGGGGCGGCCGTCACCGCCTCAGCGCCTGCCTCGCAGGTGCTCGTCCTCGAGTGCGTCGAGCCACCAGAGCGCCGGAGCGTCTTCGCCTACCAGTTCACCGCCTTGGCGCTGGGGATGGCGGTCGGCGCCTTCGTCGGGGGGCATGTCATCGACCTCAGCTCCCCCGGAGGCATGTGGACGGCATTTTGGTGTTCTGCCGCGGGTTTCATGGTCTCAGCGGCGTTCCTGTACGCCGCCTCCCGGCTGGCCGTCCCCCGCGCCCAGACGATGCCGAACGGCAGTGACGAGCTGACGCTGGGCGCAGGCGGGCTCGCGACGTACCGGCAGCTGGCGCGGAGCCGGCCGGTGCGACTGCTCGCACTCGCGTCGATGGCGTTGGCGGCTGGATTCTATGCGCAGTTCGAGACCGGCTTACCGGCATTCGCCCTGGAGTCTCTCGAGGTGGCACCGAGCACCGTCGGGACCGCCGCGGCGGTGAACTGTCTGGTGATCGTCGGCCTGCAGTGGCTGGTCGTCAGGATCACCGGACACCACAGCAGCGCCTCACTGCTGGCCGTCGTCGGGTCGGTGTGGGTCGTCAGCTGGCTCCTTCTCGAAGGTGCGCTCTTCATCACGTCCGACAAGGCCGCGGTCGTCTTCGTGCTGGCATTCGCCGTCTTCGCCGTAGGCGAGACGATGTACGCTCCCGTCCTCGGTCCGCTGGCAGCGGCGGTCGCGCCACCCGGACTGGTCGGTACGACGCTTGGGGCGCTGGCCGCGCTCCGCACGGGGGTCAGTGCCGCCGGCCCCCTGGTCGCCGGGGTACTGCTCGCGTCCGACCTGCCGCACGTCTTCGTGGTCACACACGTGGCGATCAACGCCATCGCCGTCGTCGCCGCACTCCGCCTCAAGCAGGCGATGTCCGCCACCGAGCCCGAGAATGACCCACAAGTGGATAATGGAGCTCTCGACTCACGAAGGGGCTCTCTTGTCTGACCGCTTCCAGCCAGCCACCTACCCGGTGCCAGCCAGCGACGCCCTGGTGAGATTCATGCGCGAGGGCTGGTCTGACGGGGACGACGCGGTCGAGCGGTTGGGAGTCGCCGACTGGGCGCGGGGACGCCGCGAGCGGCTGAGCGACCGCTTCCAGGGCGACCGGCTCGTCATACCCGCAGGTCCACTCAAGCCGCGCGCGAACGACACCGACTACCGCTTCCGCGCCGACACCGCGCATGTGTACCTCAGCGGCAACCAGACGTCGGACGCCGTCCTCGTCATCGAGGACGGCGAGGCGACACTGTTCTTTCGACCACGCCACGCGAAGAGCGACGACGCCTTCTGGCGCGACGGTCGCTACGGTGAGGCGTGGGCAGGTCGGCGACTGAGCCTCACGGAGGCCAGTGAGGTCTACGGCCTCACTTGTCGCCACCTTTACGAGCTTCCCGATGTGCTGCGCTCGGGCGGTCCCACGCGCGTGCACCGCGGTGTGGACCCCGACGTCGACACGCTCGTCGAGATGCACCCGGACGCGGGCGCCGACCAGGAGCTCGCCGTCACCATGTCCGAGATGCGCCTCACCAAAGACGCGTGGGAGGTGGAGCAGCTTCAAGACGCGGTCGACTCCACGATCCTCGGTTTCGAGGACTCCGTGCGCGAGTGGGGCAACGTCCTCGAGTACGGCGAGCGGTGGATCGAAGGCACGTTCTGGCGGCGGGCGCGCGCCAACGGCAACGACGTGGGGTACGAGTGCATCGTCGCCGGAGGTCCCCACGCCACCACCTTGCACTGGATCGACAACGACGGCGCCGTCGAGCCGGGTGAGCTGATCTTGTTGGACATGGGGGTGGAGAACCGCTCTCTCTACACCGCCGACGTGACGCGAACACTGCCGATCTCCGGCAGCTTCACCTCAGAGCAGCGATACCTCTACAACCTCGTGTACGCCGCTCAGGAGGCCGGTATCGCGGCGGTCAAGCCTGGCGTGCCCTACCGCGACTTCCACACTGCGGCGATGACGGTCCTCGCCCGCGGTCTCGAGGACATGGGAATTCTGCCGGTGAGCGCCGAGGAGGCGCTCGAGAAGGAGAGCACCGTCTACCGACGCTGGACGCTTCACGGCACCGGGCACATGCTCGGTTTGGACGTCCACGACTGCTCCGCCGCCCGCAACGAGGGCTACCTCGACGGCAAGCTGGAGCCTGGGATGGTGCTCACCGTGGAGCCCGGCTTGTACTTCCAGGCAAGCGATCTGCTCGTTCCGGAGTTCTTGCGCGGTATCGGGATCCGCATCGAAGACGACCTGCTGGTCACGGAGGACGGCGCCCGCAACCTCTCGGCGGGACTTCCCCGCACCGCCGACGACGTCGAGGCATGGATGGGCGCGCTCATACCCTGACCCGCCGAGGACGCCGGTGGATGCTGGCAGTTGCGCGCTACAGGTAGAGACCCGTCTGGCCATCCGCGAGGCGTCCTGAGGCGACCGCGTGGAGGTCTCGCTCGCGTAGCAGGATGAAGTCTTCGCCACGAACCTCCACCTCTGCCTTGTCCTCCGGGTCGAACAGCACCCGGTCGCCGACCTCGACAGTGCGAACGTTGGTTCCGACCGCTGCCACACTCGCCCAGGCGAGGCGGCGGCCCATCACCGCAGTCGCGGGGATCACGATGCCGGCCGACGACCGGCGCTCACCGGCTTCGGCGTCCAACGACACCAGAACCCGGTCGTGCAGCATGCGGATCGGAAGCTTGTCCGCGGTAGGCCGACGGCTCACCACAGTTGCGGTCCCACTTTCGACCGGCTGATCAGCCGGCCACCTTGCGGATGGTGACGATGAGGGCGATCACGCCGACCGCCGCGCCGGCGACCTTGAGGACCCGGTCGGTGCGCAGCGAGCCATCGGCGTTGACGAAGGATGCCTTGGTGGTCTCCAGCTTGCGCTGAACTATCGTCTGCGGCTTGACACGGTAGACCAGCTGGTCGATCGTGCCGGCGAGACGGTTGCGTGTCCGCGCGATCTCGGCGGCGATGTCATCGGCGGTCTCGTTGGACGTCTTGGACGGCGGGCTCAAAAGTCCTCCTGCAGGTCGGTTGCGGAGCAAGTCTCGCACGTTGTCATGGCGGTCGCGTTGTCAGTGGGGCGGCAGGCGCGACGGCTTCAGCGGCGCCGCGTGGTTCGCGGGTCGAAGCCGAACGGCAGCTCGAGGCGATGTGCCCCCATCAAGACCTCGTCACCCAGGACATCGGTGGTGGCGCCGTCGGCGACGACGACGCCGTCGGACAGCAGCACCGAGCGCGGGCACAGCTCCAGCGCGTAGGGCAGGTCGTGAGTCACCATGAGCACGGTGATGTCGAGGCCGAGCAAGATGTCGGCCAGCTCGCGACGGCTGGCCGGATCGAGGTTAGACGACGGCTCGTCGAGCACCAGAATCTCAGGTTGCATGGCCAAGACAGTGGCGACGGCCACACGTCGTCGCTGACCGAACGACAGATGGTGTGGCGGCCGGGAGGCATGCTCGCCCATGCCCACCTGATCTAGGGCAAGGGCGACTCGCTTCGCTAGCTCCGGCCCCCGCAGCCCCATGTTGGCGGGACCGAACGCCACGTCGTCGGCAACCGTCGGCATGAACAACTGGTCATCAGGGTCTTGGAACACCAGACCGACCTTGCGTCGCACCTCGGCTGTGGTATGCCGGGAGACCGTCGTACCGGCGACCCGCACCGACCCGTGACCCGCCTCCAAGATGCCGTTGAGGTGCAGCACCAACGTTGTCTTACCGGCACCGTTGGGACCCAGCAGGGCGACCCTCTCTCCCCGAGCTATCTGCAGGTTGACCCCGTAGAGCGCCTGATGGCCGTCAGGATAGGCATAGGCGAGATCCTGCACCTCGAGCACCGACGAACCCGTCACCGCTGGCCCCAGGTCCATAGCGCCGTGACGCAGGCGGCGAGCGGGAGCAACGACGCCACCACCCAGTCATGGCGGCGGGGGACGGCCCGCGTCAGGCCGGGCAGCTGGCCGTCGTACCCCCTGGCGAGCATCGCCAGGTGGACGCGTTCGCCGCGCTCATAGGAGCGAACGAAGAACGCGCCGGCGCTTTGCGCGAGCACTGGCCAGTGGCGGGGGTTGCGCGCGACGAAGCCGCGTGACTCCCGGGCGATCCGCATCCGACGCAGCTGGTCCGACGTGACGTCGAGGTAGCGCACCATCATGGCCATGATCTGGACCATTCGCCGAGGCAGCTTGCCCTCGAGCCCGGCGATGATGTCGCGCGGCTCCGTCGTCGCCGCCAGGAGCAGGGCCGCTACGACACCGAGCGTCGCCCTGCACAGCAACGTCAGGCCGGACTCGAGACCTGCCTGCGACACGGACAGGCCGGCAACCTCGATCCGGTGACCGAGAGCGATGAACGGCAGTAGCAGCGCGAAGATGACGAAGGGCACCTCGACCACCATCCGCTTGGCCAGGTAGCCGACCGGGACGTGGGACCACGCGATGGCGAGACCCAACGCCACGGCGTCGACGCCGTACGCCCAGTAGGCGCCGCGAGGCGTGGCGACAACGCACAGGACGAACGCCACCAGTGCCACCACCTTGCACTCGGCCGGCAGCCGGTGAATGCGCGAGTGACCGTGGTAGTGAAGGCGATGTCCATGGCTGGCGCCCATCGGCGCTACCCCTGGTCCGGTTGGTGGTGCTTGCGTCGGACGGCGAACGCCAGCCCGCCCGCGACCACGAGCACGACGACGACTCCTACGGCGCCCGCGACAGCACCACTGAGCCTTGGGTCGTCCACCCCGTCGGCGGTATAGCCGGAGAGCGGCGAGTCGGCGGCTGCACTTTCCTTCTCCGCTGAGTCGAAGCCGTGGTCGGCGGCGACCTTGTTGAGACCGTCAGGACTCCCCGATGCGTAGTAGCTGACGAAGCCCGCGAGTGCCAGGCAGACGACGAGAGCGGCTGCGCTGAGGAGCTTGGTGCTGAGCCCGGACTTCATGTGGCGACATCAGCGGCATGGTCGGGTCGGATCAGGAGCTGCCGCTTAGTCAGCAGGCTCCGGGCGCCGTAGACGAGGTCCGGCCGCACAGCCATCACACTGCTCACGGTCAGGGCGGTGATGAACGCCTCTCCGACGCCGATGAGGATGTGCCACCCGATCATCGCCGACGCAACGGTGGCGAGGGAGATCTCGGCCGTGCCGCCGACCTCGAACAAGAACACGAAGGCGGCCGCAGCAGCGGGCACGGAGACGAGGGCGGCGAGGAAGGAACCGACGACGACTCCGCGGGCGGACCGAGGCGCCATCCGGCGTACCAGGCTGAACACGGCGAAGCCGGCCGCCACCGTGATCACGCCCATCAAGCTGACATTGGTCCCGATTGCGGTCACGCCGCCGTCGGCGAACAACAGCGCTTGAGTGAGTAGGACGACGCTCATGCAGAGGATCGCCGTCCACGGGCCCACGAGGACGGCAGCCAGCGCACCACCGATCAGGTGACCGCTGGTGCCGGCGCCGACGGGGAAGTTGAGCATCTGGGTGGCGAAGATGAACGCTGCCACGAGGCCCGCCATCGGCGCGGTCTTCTCGTCGAGCTCGCGACCCGCCTTGCGTAGCGCCACCGCCACTCCGGCGGCGGCGAGGGCTCCAGTCGCCAGTGACGTGGGCGCGTCGAGGAACCCGTCTGGCACGTGCACCGGCCGCTCCCTTCGATCGCTCCTCCAGGTCATGGCCGGCCCGCCGCACTCACCACCACCCCTTCGATGCCTATCATATGCAATTGCGAACGGTTTGCAACAAGCGACCGTAAGCTGGATGAGCGAAGCCGTCTCAGCTCGCCATAGCCGCTGGCAACAGCACCCCTTCGTATGATGTGACGGCGAGCGGCCGTAGCCCAACGGCAGGAGGCACACGGTTTAGGTCCGTGACAGTGTGAGTTCGAATCTCACCGGCCGCACTCGGTCCACCAGGTGCCCGACCGCTTCCGGTCAAAGGGTACGTCTGGGGTCGATGGCCTTCATCCGAGGACGCGTCACGAGTGAGAGCGTCTGGCGACGCGCCGAAGGCCCCGAAGGCCTTGCGGAGTTCCTTGCGACACTTCTACCCGTGTGTCGACCCGAGCGGCGCCAGAGCCGCCGCCACGATTGGGGCGACAGCTCGCAAGGACCTGCCCCGGTGGGAGATGGCGTCCTTCTCCGCGGCGGGCATCTCCGCGCTCGTGCGGGTCTCGCCGTCAGGCACGAAGACGGCGTCGTACCCGAAGCCGCCGGTGCCGCGCACGGTACGGATGATGCGGCCTCTCATCTCACCGAAGACGACGTCCTCCTGCCCGTCCGGGGTGCAGAAGGCCACCGCGCACCTGAACTCGGCGCCTCGCCTCTCGTCCGGGACGTCCTTCAGCTGCTCCAGCAAGAGGCGGTTGTTCGCCGCGTCATCCTTGGCTCTGCCAGCCCACCGGGCCGACAAGACGCCGGGCATCGCGTTGAGTGCATCCACGCACAGGCCACTGTCGTCGGCCAGACATGGCAGGCCGGTGGCAGCCAGGCCGGCCCTTGCCTTGATGAGCGCATTGCCCTCGAAGGTCGGCTCGGTCTCCGCCGGTTCGTCGTACGCCGGGGCGTCATCAAGTCCGAGCACCTCGACGGCGGGCACGACGGTGACAAGGATCCGGTGCAGCTCCTCGAGCTTCTTGGGGTTGCGCGACGCCACGAAGACCCGGCTCACGAGTCTGGCCCGCGACCCAGCGCCTCGGCCTGGATCCGGGTCAGCTGCGCGCACCCCTTGACCGCGAGGTCGAGTAAGGCGTCCAGCTCGGCACGGCCGAAGGTTGCGCCTTCGGCCGTGCCCTGCACCTCGACAAAGGCGCCGTTGCCGGTCATCACGACGTTCATGTCGGTCTCTGCCCGCACATCCTCCTCGTAGGGCAGGTCGAGGCGCGGCTCTCCGTCGATGATGCCGACGGACACGGCAGCAACGGATCCGGTGAGCGGCTCACCTGCAAGCGCGCCTTGGCCACGCAGCTGCGCCACCGCGTCGGCCAGGGCGACGTAGGCACCGGTGATCGCTGCGGTCCGGGTGCCGCCATCGGCCTGAAGAACATCGCAGTCGAGCACGATCGTGTTCTCGCCCAACGCCTTGTAGTCCACGACGGCACGCAGCGAGCGACCGACCAGCCGTGAGATCTCGTGTGTGCGGCCGCCGATCCGGCCCTTGACCGACTCACGGTCGGAGCGGCTGTGGGTCGAGCTCGGCAGCATGGCGTACTCCGCCGTCACCCAGCCGAGCCCACTGCCCTTGCGCCACCTCGGTACGCCGGTCGAGGCACTGGCGGCGCAGAGGAGCCGGGTCTTCCCGAACTCGACGAGCACTGAGCCGGCGGCGTGGTCCAGCCAGCCACGGCTGATCGTGATGGGACGAAGCTCGTCGGGGGCACGTCCGTCGGGTCGGGTCATGCTGGTGACCCTATCTGCCGGGCACCGACGGGCTCACTCAGACGTCGTACGTCGTACCCGGCGATGCCAGCGACAGGTGGCCCGCGAAATGAGGGGCGGCCTCCTCGAGCACTGCCTGTGGCGAGTGCCAGGGCGGGATGTGTGTCAGCACGAGGCGCTGAGCGCCCGCAGTCTCGGCGACGACTGCGGCCTGCTTGCCGGTGAGGTGCAGGTGAGGTGGGTTGTCCGCCCCCTCCACAAACGATGCTTCGGCAAGCAGGAGGTCGCATTCCTCCGCGAGCCGCCCCAGCGGGGCACACGGCCCGGTGTCGCCGGAGTAGACGAGCACCCTGTCACCGTCGCTGACGCGAAGTGCGTACGCCGTGACCGGGTGGTCGACCCGCGCCGCCGTGACAGTGAAGGGTCCGAGGCCGAACTCGCCGTCGGGGTAGGAGTGGAAGGTGAACTGTCCGCTCATGCCGTCCTCGGCAGCCAGGTCGTAGGCGCGGCTGAGACGTGCACCCGCGCCGGCGGGGCCGTAGACATCAAGTGGCGGCCAGGGGCCGCCGGGATGGTACTTGCGGACGACGTAGAAGCTGCACAGGTCAAGGCAGTGGTCGGCGTGGAGATGCGACAGTGCAACCGCGTCGATCAGGTCGAGTGAGACATGCCGCTGCAGAGGCCCGAGGGCGCCGTTGCCGAGGTCGAGCAGCAGTCGGAAGGTGCCGCCGTCGTACGGCGCCTCCACCAGGTAACAGGAGGCGGCGGAGTCCGGTCCGGGAAAAGACCCAGAGCAGCCGACGATCGTCAGCCTCATGCGCTGACCCACGCGAACTGGTCGACGAGATCGAGCTCGGGGCCGAGGAACCTTCGGCCAATGGTGCGGAACTCGTCCGGCCGACCGGTCGTGAGGAACTGGTGGGCGGGCGCGGGGAGTGACTCGTCGCGCTCGAGGCCGTTGCCGACAAGCAGGGAGAAGACGTCCTTCGCCGTCTCCTCGGCGCTCGACACCAACGTCACCTGGTCGCCGAGGACGTAGGAGATCACCCCGGTCAGCAGCGGGTAGTGGGTGCAACCCAAGATCAGCGTGTCTACGCCATGGGCGACCAGTGGGTCGAGGTAGTGGTGGGCAACCTCGATGACCTCCTGCCCGCCGGTCACCCCAGCCTCCACGAACTCCACGAAACGGGGGCAGGCCTGCGTCGTCAGGGTCACCTGGGGTGCTGCGGCGAATGCGTCGTCGTAGGCCATCGACTGCTGCGTCGCCTCAGTGCAGATGACGCCGACCTGGCCGCTGCGCGTTGCTGCGACGGCTCGTCGCGTGGCCGGAAAGATGACCTCGACGACGGGGACGGGGTAGCGCTCACGAGCATCGCGCAGCATCGCCGCGCTGGCCGAGTTGCAGGCGATGACGAGCGCCTTGACCCCCCGGCCGACAAGGTGGTCGAGACACTCGAGGGCGTACTCGCGGACCTCACCGATCGGCTTCGGGCCGTAGGGCTGGCGGGCGGTGTCGCCGAGATAGAGGACGGGCTCGTGCGGCAGCTGGTCCAGCACAGCCCTGGCCACGGTGAGACCACCGAAGCCGGAGTCGAAGATGCCGATAGGCGCGTCTGCCACGCCTCGCAGCGTACGGCTATCGGTGCCGTTGCGCCGTCACGGCTGGTCGAAGGGAAGCGTCGGCTGAGGTGGGGCGTGGCTGGGGTCGACGCCGTCGAACAGAGAGCTCACCGACTCGCCGGCATGCACGCGAGAGATGGCCTCCGCGAACAGCTGCGCCACCGAACGCACCTGCAGCTCCGGCCAGTCCACGGGAGCGGGAACAGTGTCGGTGGTGACCACCTCGGTGATCGCCGGGTGACCACGCAGCCGGTCGACGGCCTTGCCGACGAAGAGACCGTGGGTGCAGGCAACCGCTGCCTGCGCACAGCCAAGCTCCTGCAGCTTGTCGAGCAGCTCGACGATCGAGCTGCCGGTGGCAATCTCGTCGTCAAGCACGATCGCCTTCTTACCGGCGACGTCACCGACGATCGCGTCGACGACGACCGTGTCGTCGGACAGCCGCTGCTTGCTGCCAGCTGCCACCGGCAGACCCAGCAGCCGGGCGAACAGGGTGGCTGTCTTGGCGTTGCCCAGGTCCGGTGAGACGACGACCGTGTCGCTCAGGTCACGGTCGCGGAAGTGCTCCGACAGTACTCCGAGCGCGGTGAGGTGGTCGACCGGCACGGAGAAGAAGCCGTGCACCTGCGGCGCGTGGAGTGTCATGGTGAGGATCCGGTTGACACCCGCAGTCAGCAGCATGTCGGCGACCAGGCGGCCGCCGAGCGAGATCCGGGAGGCGTCCTTCTTGTCTGACCTGGCATAGGCGTAGTGCGGGATCACCGCCGTGATCTGGGCGGCCGAGGCACCCTTGGCCGCGTCGATCATCAGCAGGAGCTCCATCAGGTGCTCCTGGGTCGGGGGCACCAGGGGCTGTACGAGGTAGACGTCGCGCTGGCGACAGTTGGCGTGAAGCTGCACCTGGAGACAGTCGTTGCTGAAGCGGCTGATCTCCACCGGCGAGACGCGGACGCCGAGCGAGTCACAGATCGAGCGAGCGAGCCGGCGGTGGGCGCTACCACTGAAGACGACGATCTCGCGCACGAAGCAACCCCTGGTGTCAGGCGGGCGGAGGTTCCGGGTGCAGCCTACCCCGCTTCGGTGGCGCTGCGGAGGCGGCTGGCCCTGCGGAGGCGGCTGGCCCTGCCGAGGCGGCTGGCGCTGCGGAGGCGGCTGGCCTAACTGCCACCGACCGCCCTCCGAGGTTTGGGGAGATCTGCCGGGGGCGGAATCAGGGGGGCGTCCACCCGGTTAGTCCTCCCCAAACCGCGTATCAGGGAGGGCTGGCGGCAGCCTGGCAAAGGGCCGAACTAGCCGACTATTACCGCTTTCGACCGCGGGCTATGTGGGAGGCCGACAAACGGTACGGATGGCGGTTCCAGCAGCGACAAGGTCGTGCTTAGGGTGCAACTTTTGCCGCAGGGGACGGGCGCCCCTTGCCAGCCACGAGCCTGCAGCACCCGGCCGACCAGAGCGGCCGTTTGGCACGCGTCGTCGACCACATCGGCGTACCCGTGGCGCAGCGTTACCCGGCCCTGTCCCGCGGCGATCAGATCGCGGCGACGGTCGGCGGCCCGGTCGTCGGCCCACTCATGTCCGAGTCGGCCGTCGAGCTCATGGATGACACCCCAGACTGCATACTCCCCATCGCGCCATACCCGCCGTCCGAGGCTGGAGGCCCCGGCCTGGCGGTCGAGACGGGGAAGGCGATGAGCGCGCTCAACCCTACGCAGGTAGCTGACCTCCAAGAACGAGTGCGCACCGGTGGATATGTCGTCAAGCACGGACCACATCGCTTTGCGGGACTTCAGCTTCGGCCGGCGGGCGAGTGCGTCCCTGAGGCGACGAGGCGTGGTGAGCCTTTGCTGGCAGACGTCTGCCAAGACACCGAGCCCCTCGGCAACCGAAGGCAACGCCGAGGCCCGGTGCAGCGCCGCGTCTTCTACTCGAACGGTCCGAGGGATCCTCACCGGATGCACGAAGTTCTCCAGGCATCGGTGGCGGTGGAGTTCGATCCCTGCTGGCTCGACCACCCTTCGCTGATGGTCCACCGCCACATGGATGGTGTCGACCGGCTCGGAGGCTGTGAAGCCATGCAGATCCAGTGCGGTCGCGTCACAAACCGCTGCGCCCGGGCCTGCCCATAGGAGACCAGCCCAGACCCTCGTCATCCACGGCGCGGGACCCGTGAACGCGAGGTAGACGCCGGGGAAGAACACCTTCCAGCGTCTGGCTTGGACATTCGCGAGGACGGCGGCGTCGGTGAAGCCGGCCCCGTGGGCCTGCTGCCGCGAGAAGGCACCGTGCTGGAGCCGGAGCGTGGAGTCGAGTGCGGCCAGTCGATCGGGCATGAGGCGACCTTGCCGTGGTCAAGATGGCTGAGCCAGGGGTGTCCACCACCTGTGGATCCCCACGATTCTTTGTCTAGCTGTGGGAACCACGCTGACTCGCTGCGGCATAGGCGGCTGGCGGTACCGGGAACCGTCCAGGCAGTACGCCGATTGAGTGCCGGTGGCGCCGCACATGAAGGCTGCTGGCTGGGTTCGGAGAAGTTCACCCGCGCCAGCCCCCCGTACGGACTTCCCCAAACCTCGAAGCTGAAGCCTCAGGCCCAGAGCTGACCCTCGAGGCGGTCCTCCGCCTCATCGATCGTGCCCTCGTAGGCGCCGGTCGACAGGTACTTCCAGCCGCCGTCACACACGACGAGCGCAATGTCCGCGGACTGCCTCGCCTCGACGCACCTGGCCGCCTGCCCGAGTGCCGCATGCAGGATCGCCCCTGTCGAGATGCCGGCGAAGATGCCTTCCTCCTCGAGGAGCTGACGGGTACGCCGCACGGCGTCGCGCGGCCCCACCGAGAACCTTGCGTCGATCAACGTCTCGTCGTACAGCTCAGGCACGAAGCCCTCGTCGAGGTTACGCAGTCCGTAGACCAGCTCGCCGTACCGAGGCTCTGCCGCCACGATCCGCACCTCGGGCTTGTGTTCACGGAAGAAGCGGCCTGCCCCCATCAAGGTCCCCGTCGTACCGAGTCCGGCGACGAAGTGCGTGATCGACGGCAGGTCGGCGAGAAGCTCGGGCCCGGTGCCTTCGTAGTGCGCGGCCGCGTTGGCGGGGTTGCCGTACTGGTAGAGCATCACCCAGTCCGGGTGCTCCGCGGCGATGCCCTTGGCCACCCGGACTGCCTCGTTGGAGCCGCCGGCGGCCGGCGAGCTGACGATCTCGGCGCCCCACATCTGCAGGAGCTGGCGACGTTCGCTCGAGGTGTTCTCGGGCATCACGCACACGAGCCGGTAGCCACGCAACTTCGCCACCATCGCCAGCGAGATCCCGGTGTTGCCCGAGGTGGGCTCGAGGATGGTGCAGCCCTGGTGTAGGCGCCCCTGCTTCTCGGCGTCGACGAGCATCCACAGTGCGGCGCGGTCCTTGATGGAACCGGTGGGGTTGCGGTCCTCCAGCTTCGCCCACAGGCGTACGTTGGGCGACGGCGACAGCCGTGGCAGCCCAACCAGCGGCGTGTTGCCCACCGAGTCGAGCAGCGAGTCGTACCGCATGGTGCCCGCTCAGCCGCCTGCGACAGCGGGGAGTACGACGACGGTGTCGCCGTCCTTGACCGGGGTCTCGACTCCGCCGAGGAATCGGACGTCCTCGTCGTTGACGTAGACGTTGATGAACCGTCGAAGGTCGCCGGACTCGACGAGCCGCTCCTTGATGCCTGCGTGTCGGGTCTCGAGGTCGTCGATGACCTCGGCCAGCGTGGTGCCGCCGCCCTCGACGGTCTTGGCGCCGTCGGTGTAGCTGCGCAGGATCGTCGGGATCCGGACCTCAACCGCCATCAGGGACAACCTCGACTTCTTCTTCGGTGACAACCCCGTCAACAATCCTGTACGAGCGAAATTCCACCGGGCCCTCGCCCGTGCCGTACTCGGTGGTCGACACCAGGACGTAATGGGCGTCTGGCTCCGAGGCTAGGCCAATGTCCGTCCGGGACGGGTACGCCGGGGTTGCGGTGTGTGAGTGGTAGATCACGACCGGCACCTCGCCTCGGTCGTCGAGCTCCCGGTACAGCCGGAGCAGGTCGTGAGAGTCGAACTCGAAGAACGTCGGAGAACGGGCCGCATTCAGCATCGGGATGAACCTCGTCGGCTCGTCACTGCCCTCCGCACCCGCCACCACGCCGCACGCCTCGTCCGGGTGGTCACGCCGGGCGTGAGCGATGATCGCGTCCCGGATGGCCTGGCGGATCGTCAGCACCGGGCCAAGCCTAGCCGCGCCCGCCGGGTACCGATTCGTCAGATCGTTCCAATGCGATCGGCCGGGCGTGGTTCAGCGACGGAGTATGACGGTGTCTCGACGACGGCCGCCACGTCTCTCGCGGCGGCCAGCAATGTCTCGTCCGAGCCCGCCGGTCCGACCAGCTGCAGGCCGAGCGGCATCTCCTCTGACGACGTGGCGCCCGGCAGGCTTACCGCGGGCAGACCGGCGTACGTCCAGGGCAGCGCCATCGCCGGGTCGCCGGTGTGGTCGATGCCGACAGGAGCCGCCCCGACTGCGCCCGGAGCCACCAGGAAGTCGACGCCGCACGTGGCGAGACGTCCGACGAAGCCCGCTCGCAGCGCCACCAGATGGCGCATCGATGCCTCGTAGTCGGTGACGCTGATCGACCGGCCGTGCTCGATCGCCGCCGCGGTGATGTCGCGGTAACAGCCGCGGTGCGAGCCGAACCACTCGTCGTGGGTGCGGGCCAGCTCAAAGCGGTTGATCACCAGGTTGTGGGCGAGCACGTCGTCGAGGTCAGGGACCACGTCCGCCTGCCGGACGTGGTACCCGGCTGCGCCGAGCCGATCGACCTGCTCACGGAAGGCCGCGAGCGCATCGTCATCGGCTTGGGCGAGATAGCGCTCGGAAGGCACGCCGAGGGTTGGGAGCCCAGCGGCCGACCCTACCGCCGTCCAGCCGTCGCATGTCGCCTCGGCTGCGGCGACCATGCCCTCCAGGTCGGCCCCGAAGAAACCCAGCGTGTCAAAGCTCGGCGAGTGCGCGATCACGCCGTCCATCGGGATCCGTCCGTACGTCGCCTTCCATCCGACGACACCGCAGAACGACGCCGGGCGGACCACTGACCCGATCGTCTGGGTGCCGGTCCCGAGCACCGCCATCCCAGCGGCGACGGCGGCCGCGGAGCCGCTGCTCGAACCGCCCGGCGTCCGGTTGAGGTCGTGGGGGTTTCGGGTGGGGCCTGCTGCCGCGCTCGCGAACTCGGCGGTGACGCTCTTGCCGACCACCAGCGCTCCCGTCGCCCGTAACCGGTGGACAAGCTCCGCTTGCGGTCCGGCGAGAACTCCCGCAGGCACGTCGGAGCCTGCCCGGGTGTCCAGACCGTCGACCCGTACGACGTCCTTCACCGCCGTGGGTATGCCGAAAAGCGCTGGGCGCCCCTTCGGTCGGGGCCAGCGATCGAGGAGCCGGTCGGCCTCTGCGTGCAGCCGTGCCCTACGTGAGGGCTCGTCGACATACGCGTGGACCAGGGAGTCGACCTCGTCGATGCGGTCGCAGATGTCGTCGACGAGGCCGTGGACGTCAGAGGACCCATCGCGAAGGGTGCCCGCCAGCTCACGGAACGGCAGCGGTCGGACCAGCGAGGGCGTGGCCATGTCAGCGTTGCACCGCATGGACGAGCGACTCCAGCAGATAGCTGAGCCAGCCGTAGATCTCGTAGCCGGGCAGCCGCTCGTCATTGGCCGGCAGGTCTTGCCACAGCTCCTCGCTTTCCGCGGTGATCCCAAGCCGCTCGGCAAGCGTGAGCCTGAGGTCGGTGAGGCAGCGCATCCAGGCTCGGGCGCTGCTGCTGTCCAGCTCCAACTCCAGATCGGCCGCGGCGGCCTCGTCGGCCGGCAGCTCCAGCGCTGCCAGGACGACCAGCGCGTCTGCTACCTTCGCCTCTCTCAGTCCGCGCTCGGTGAAGCGGCGGAACTCCGCCGCAGCCTCCGGGTCATCGCGATGCGCATCCGGCAGGAGGCGACGCAGCGCCGGATCCTGCGGCGCCTCGCGATGCGTGCTGAAGTCGAGGATCTCCTCCAGCGGGTCGCCGCTGGTGGTTGCTTGCGCCTCTCCGTCGCTGAGGAGCTCCACGAGCTGGCGCACCAGACTGGCGAGCAGTCCGGCGGCATACGTCGGCAGCTCGACCGAGACCTGACCCTTGCGTCGGGCGCGGAAGACGGTCATGCGTCGGCCTTCTGCAGCGTTGCCCAGAGGCCGTAGGTATGCATCGCCTGCACGTCGCGCTCCATCTCCTCGCGCGACCCACTCGCCACCACCGCCTTGCCCTCGTTGTGCACCTGCATCATCAGTCGGCTTGCCTTGGCCTTGGAGTAGTGGAAGTAGTCGGTGAAGACGAAGGTCACGTACGACATCAGGTTGACCGGGTCGTCCCAGACGATCGTCACCCAGGGCAGCTCCGGCTGCACGACCTCCTCTGTCTCGGGTCGCTCCACCGTGGTGGCATCGGGTGCAGTCGTCACCGTGCCTATTGTTCCGCACAGCCCGTGGCGTTGGCGACGAACGCTTGGCTGATCACGGCACAGTGGCCGGTGGTGGCTCGACCGAACCTGGGCGACAGGTTCCTGCGTGGCTTGGGGTCGGACGGTGACAGGTGTGAACACGGATCGTGGCGCAGACGTGTCACGCGTCGACGTAGCGCCTGCGGCGGGCGGCGGAGGCGGCGAGCGTCACTGCCAAGCCTCTTCAATAGGGTGTCGGTGTGCACCCGACCGGCCTGCTTACCGATCACTACGAGCTGACGATGGTGCAGGCAGCGCTGCAGGCGGGCACCGCCGACCGGCGCAGCGTCTTCGAGCTGTTCGGGCGCCGGCTCAAAGGAGGCAGGCGGTACGGCGTCGTCGCCGGCACCGGACGGGCCCTGGAGGCGGTGGAGTCGTTCAGGTTCGACGACGGGCAGCTCGGCTTCCTCCAGGACAGCGCAGTGGTCGACGATCACACCGTGAGCTGGCTCGCGAACTACCGTTTCACCGGCAACATCTCGGGATACGGGGAAGGGGACGTCTACTTCCCCGGCAGCCCACTGCTGGTCGTCGAGTCGACCTTCGCCGAGGCGGTTCTGCTGGAGACGCTGCTCCTGTCCATCCTCAACCACGACTCCGCGGTGGCGACCGCGGCGTCGCGGATGACCTCCGCCGCCGGTGGCCGGCCCTGCATCGAGATGGGCTCACGGCGTACCCACGAGTGGGCGGCGACGGCTGCGGCCAGGGCGGCGTACATCGCCGGGTTCCAGACCACCTCCAACCTGCAGGCGGGACTCGACTACGGGATTCCCACTGCTGGCACGGCCGCGCACTCGTTCGTGCTGCTGCACGACAGTGAGCGTGAGGCGTTCGAAGCCCAGCTCTCGTCGCTGGGGAAGTCCACGACGTTACTCGTCGACACCTACGACATCGCCGAGGCCGTCAAGACGGCCGTCGACCTCGCCGGGCCCGACCTCGGAGCCGTGCGGATCGACTCAGGAGATCTCGGGTTGCTGGCTCAACGGGTACGGCGCCAGCTTGACGAGCTCGGAGCCAACTCCACCAGGATCGTCGTGACCAGTGACCTCGACGAGTTCGCCATCGCCGGGCTTGCTGCCGCGCCCGTCGACGGGTACGGCGTCGGCACCTTCCTGGTCACCGGCTCAGGTCAACCGACCAGCGGGTTCGTGTACAAGCTGGTGGCGCGGGCGGCGTCCGACGCACCCGATGCACCACTGGTGGCGGTGGCCAAGAAGAGCAAGGACAAGGTGTCCATCGGTGGCCGCAAGTGGGCGCTGCGCCGACGCAGCCCGGACGGTATCGCCGAGGTGGAGGTGCTCGGCGTCGGCGAGCCACCCGTTGACGACGGGAACGATCGTGAGCTGCTCATCCCGCTCGTACGAGACGGCGAGGTGGTCGGTCGTGAGCACCTGGACCGGGCGCGCGATCGCCACCGGTTCGCCGTCGCCGAGCTGCCCGACGAGGCGCACAAGCTCTCCCGGGGGGATCCGGCGATCCCCACCCACTTCCTGGGAGACGACCGAGGCGCCTCGACGGCGCTCTTCTCCATCTGACGGCCCACGTCCCCACGCGCCGCGACCCGACACCCCTCGCCGCCGCAGTTGCGGGAGACAGCATTCGGCGTACGGCTTGTCGTCCTGGAGTTCTCCGCGATTGCCGAAGGCGCAGATGGAGGCTGGCAGAGGCAGCGCCGGACGGACACCAGGGCTACGGTGGAGGCGTCCGAACCGCTGATGAGAGGTGCCGCCGTGAGCAAGGCCCTGATCGTTGTCGATGTGCAGAACGACTTCTGCGAGGGAGGCAGCCTCGCCGTCAAGGGAGGCGCCAAGGTGGCCTTCGAGATCGGCGCCATGCTGCGCCAATGGCAGTGGGCAGACGAGGACGATAGGGAGTACAGCCTGGTCGTGGCCACCCGCGACCACCACGTCGACCCGGGTGACCACTTCTCCGACGACCCCGACTTCGTCGACTCCTGGCCGCCGCACTGCGTGGTCGGAACCGACGGAGCTGCGTTCCACCCCAACCTCGACCCGCAACCGTTCGCGGCCATCTTCCTCAAGGGCGAGCACCAGGCGGCATACTCCGGCTTCGAAGGCCGGGCGAGCGACGGGGCGACGCTCGCCGAGTGGCTACGCCGGCGCCGCGTGAAAGATGTCGATATCTGCGGCATCGCCACCGACTACTGCGTCCTCGCGACGGCGCTCGACGCGCACCGTGAGGGGTTCTCGACTCGCGTGCTCACCCAGTACACCGCCGGTGTTGCGCCCGAGACCACCGCAACGGCGTTGAGCCGGCTAGCAGACGCCGGCGTCACCGTGGTGTGACCGGGGCAGGTGGCCACCGCCGCGACTCCCCAGGACTTTGCCGACAAACCTGACGGTAGACACGACAAGTCTGAGGGTGAACCTCAACGAGTCAGGTCCAGGCCGCAGCCAGCTTGCTCACCGTCTTCCAGTCCCGGGCGGTGCCGACCGTGTCGAGGATCTTTTCCATCCTTGCGTTGGTCAGCTTCGGGGTAGCCGAGCTCAGCCAGAGGTGTGCCTCTCGCCCGACGACCCGGGCACGCTCCCCATCCTTGTCCCAGGCCTCCAGCTCCCTTGCCGCTTCCGCGGCCGGTTCGGCGCGCAGAAACGCAACGTAGTGACGGGGGTCGCCCGGTAGTGGGGTCCGAAGCCTCCCGCCGGCCTCGTACGCCTCGGTCAGCTGCTCCGGTGTCCTGATCATCGTCGGCACCTCGAAACCTAGCCATTCCGCGAGGACGGCCTCGAGCTTCTGCTCCACCGCTGCCCCGTTGGGCAGCGAGGACGTGACCTTGACGTTCCCGCTCGCTATGAACGTCTGGACCCCGTTGAACTTCTCCGCGGCGAGACGCTCACGAAGCGCTGCCATCTTGACCTGGCGCTTGCCGACGTTCACCGCCCGCAGGAAGGCGATGTAGGCCGCCTCGCCCGAGGGTGCCGCGTCCGGGGGCGTCACTGGTCAATGCGCCGTTCGGGCAGGGTCGCTGCGACGCTGAAGACCTTGCCTGGGTTGAGGATGCCGAGAGGGTCGAGCGACTGCTTGATGCGGCGATGCACATCGAGCGACAGTGCACCGATCTCGCGCTCGAGCAGCTCCATCTTGAGCAACCCGACTCCATGCTCACCGGTGATCGTCCCTCCAAGCTCGAGGCTGATCACCATGATGTCGTCGAAGGCCTGCTTGGCCCTGGCCACCTGGTCGGGGTCCTGTCCGTCGAACACGACGTTCGGGTGGAAGTTGCCGTCGCCGGCATGACCCACCACGCCGATCGTGAGGCCACACTCGCTCGACACATGCTCGATCCGCTCGACCAGCTCGGCCAGCCTGGTGCGCGGGACGCATACGTCGTCGATCATGAGGGTGCCTAGCTTCTCCATCGCTGTCAGCACCTGCCGGCGACCGGCAAGCAGCAGTTCACCCTCGGCCGGATCGTCGGCAACGGCGATCTCGATCGCTCCGGCTGCTGCCAGCGCCTCCGCAATAGTGGCTATCTCGGCCTCTCCCCTGTCCCCGCCGGCGTCCGACTGCGCCAGCACCAGTGCTCCCGCCTCCGGCGCGATGCCCATGTGGAACGCGTCGTTCACGGCGTGCAGGCTCACCCGGTCCATGAACTCCAGAAGTGATGGGGTGACACCGCAGGCCACCACCTTTGAGACGGCGGCTGCGGCGGTGCGCGCGGAGTCGTAGACCGCCGCCACGGTAAGTGGAAGCTCGGTCTCCTGCCGAAGCGTCAGCGTGAGCTCGGTGATGACACCGAGCGTCCCCTCGCTCCCGACGAAGAGCCGGGTCAGGTCGTAGCCGGCGACCCCCTTGACCGTCCGCCGCCCGGTACGCAAGACGTGCCCGTCGGCCAGCACGACCTCGAGCGCGAGCACGTAGTCGGTCGTGACGCCGTACTTGACACAGCACAAGCCACCGGAGTTCGTGGCGACGTTGCCGCCGATGGAGCAGAACTCCCAGCTCGACGGGTCTGGCGGGTAGAAGAGGCCCTTCGCCTTCACCGCCCGAGACAGAGCCGCGGTGAAGACGCCCGGTTGAGTGACCACGAGCCGGTTGTCCGCGTCTATCTCGATGATCTGGTCCATCCTCTCCAGACTGAGCAGGATGCAGCCGTCGACGGCGTTGGCGGCTCCCGACAGACCGCTACGAGCACCTTGCGGCACGACGGGGACTCCGTAAGCGCTCGCCACCCGCATGACGTGCTGCACATCGGCCGTCGACCGAGCGTGGACCAGCGCGACTGCCTTCCCCGCGGGGCAGTACGTCGCCCGGTCCCGGCTGTACGCCGCGAGGATGTCGGCGTCCACCCTGACCGCCCCGTCCGGCAAGCCGCGCCGCAACTCGTCGAGGGCTGGCGTGGCGGTGCTTGTCTGGGTCATCACCCCACGATAAGGCTGCCAACGGGTGCTGGCGCGCCGAACCGGTGGCTCCACCCGTCCGAGCCCCTCCCCCGGCCTAGTGAACGACCTCCGGCAGGTCACGCAGCCGTGGGTCGTCCTGGTCGGCGAAGTACTCCGACGTCTTGGTGACATCCTCGCCATCGGGCACGTTCATGGCCCGGAAGGCCCAGGTAGCGAGGCCACAGACCACCAGGTTGACGATCAAGGCGAGGAATCCGGCGTAGATGGAGACGGTCGTGTCGAAGCCAAGCTCCGACAACGCCAGGCCGGAGCCGCCGAAGTGCTCCTTGACGATGACCGGCTCGCCCTCCGGGCTGAAGCTCACCTTCGGGATCTGGTACGTCGCCCAGAAGCCGAACGCCATGCCCGCGGCCCACCCGGCGATGAGGCCCCACCGGTGGAACCACCGGGTGTACAGGCCAAGCGCCACTGCCGGCAGCGTCTGCAAGATGATGATCCCGCCGATGAGCTGCAGGTCGATGGAGAACTGAGGGTCCAGCCCGAGGATGGCCAACAAGGCCCCCACCTTCACGACCAGCGACGCCAGCTTGCTGCTCTGGGCCTCCTGCTTCGGGGTCGCGTCCTTGTTGATGTACTCCACATAGATATTGCGGGTCCACAGGTTCGCCGCCGCGATCGACATGATCGCCGCCGGCACCAAAGCCCCGATGCCGATGGCGGCCATGGCGACGCCGGAGAACCAGCTCGGGAACATCTGGTCGAACAGCACAGGGACGATCGTGTTGCCATCCCCCGGCTCTCCCGCCTCGGGGTCAGCTCCGATCGGAACTACCCCTGCCTTGATGGCCATGTAGCCCAGCAGAGCCAACAGCCCGAGGATGAAGCTGTATGCCGGCAGGGCGGCCATGTTGCGTTTGATGACGTTGCGGTCGCGCGACGCCAGCACTCCGGTGATCGAGTGCGGGTAGAGGAACAACGCGAGGGCTGAGCCGAAGGCCAACGTCGCGTACTGGAGCTGGGCAGGTCCGGCCAAGATGAGGCCGTCACCCGGGTTGGGCGAGGCCGCGAACTTCGCCTCGGCCGCTCCGAAGATCGCGTCCCAGCCGCCGAGCTTGTAGGGGATGACGATGACGGCGACGATGATCACGAGGTAGATGAGAGTGTCCTTCACGAACGCGATCAGGGCGGGTGCTCGCAACCCGGAGTTGTAGGTGTAGGCCGCGAGGATCGCGAACGCCACGACGATCGGCAGGTGTCCGGTGACGCCCATGGCCTTGAGGACAGCCTCGATGCCGACGAGCTGCAGGGCGATGTAGGGCATCGTCGCGACGATGCCGGTGATCGCGACAAGGAGTGCAAGCGTCGACGACCCGTGCCTAGCCCGGACGAAGTCGGCAGGTGTGACGAACCCATGCACGTGGCTGACCGACCACAGCCGGATGAGGACGAGGAACACCATCGGGTAGACCACGATCGTGTAGGGCACGGCGAAGAACCCGATGGCACCGGCGCCGAACACCAGTGCAGGCACTGCCACGAACGTGTATGCCGTGTAGAGGTCACCCCCGATCAGGAACCAGGTGACCCATGACCCGAAGTTGCGGCCGCCGAGTCCCCACTCGTCAAGGTGTTCCAGGTCCTCGGCGCGCCGCCAGCGGGCCGCCACGAACCCGAGGACGCTGACAGCGACGAACAAGATGGTGAATACGGTGATCTGGACAGCATCGACGTTGTCGAACATCGTCATGACCTCGTCATCCGGTAGACGATGATCGTGCTGATGACGCCGATCGCTATCGCCGCGAGCTGGTACCAGTAGAAGAACGGTATGTCGAAGAGTTCAGGCGACACCCGGTTGTACAACGGCGGGATCAAGGTGGCGAGCAGGGGGAGCAGAAGCAACCAGTTCCAGGGGCTGTGGTCTGAGCGCTCGGCCTGACTCGTGGCTTCGGGTACGTCTTGTGACATGTGAACCTCCAGCAGTCGGCTATCCCGCTGAAACCCGGGTACGGGCCAGCTTGTGGCCAGCATGCTACCTAGCATCGGCCGCTACGGGAATGTCCACGCGCTCGTGCCTCGTACCTGGCTTTCGGGCGGCGGAGTACGACGGGCAGACCGGGGCGATGAAAAGCAGACGGCGGGTTCCGGTCACCCGGAACCCGCCGTGTCTCGCTCCCTCGTCACTTATATAGACGCCGCTGGGCCGGGAACGGTTGCGCCTGATTGCTGTTTTGTTTTCTGACCAACCTGGCCTAGAGGTTGCCGCGGGCATCCTGTTCACGCTCGATCGCCTCGAACAGCGCCTTGAAGTTTCCCTTGCCGAAGCCGAGCGATCCGTGCCGCTCGATGAACTCGTAGAAGACCGTGGGACGGTCCCCCATCGGCTTCGTGAAGATCTGCAGCAGATAACCGTCCTCGTCACGGTCGACGAGGATGGCGCGCTTCTTCAGCTCGTCGATGGGGACGCGAACCTTCCCGATGCGCTCGCGCAGCTCGGCGTCGTCGTAGTAGGAGTCGGGCGTGGGCAAGAACTCGACGCCGTTTGCCCGCAACTGGTCAACGGTGGACAAGATGTCACCGGTCGCGAGCGCGATGTGCTGGCAACCCGCTCCTCCGTAGAACTCGAGGTACTCGTCGATCTGCGACTTCCGCTTTGCTATCGCCGGCTCGTTGAGTGGGAACTTGACCCGGTGGTTGCCGTTCGAGACGACCTTCGACATCAATGCGGAGTAGTCGGTGGCGATGTCGTCACCGATGAACTCGGCCATGTTCACGAACCCCAGCACCTTGTTGTAGAACGCCACCCACTCGTCCATCCGGCCGAGCTCGACGTTTCCTACGCAGTGGTCGATCGCCTGGAAGAGCCGCTTCGGGTGACCGGCGGGCCGCGTCACGGTGGTCTGTCTTGCCACGAAGCCGGGAAGGTAGGGGCCGTCGTACCCGCTGCGGTCGACCAGGGTGTGGCGAGTCTCGCCATAGGTGGCGATGGCTGCCATCCGGACTGTTCCGTGCTCGTCGAAGACGTCGTGGGGCTCGTCGAGGATCACGGCGCCCATCGCCCGGGCGTGGCCGATGCACTTGTCGACGTCAGGGACCTCGAGCGCCAGGTCGACGACGCCGTCGCCGTGGCGGCGGTGATGGTCGAGCAGGTCGCTGTCCGGGGCGACACCGCCCTTGAACACGAAGCGGGCCGATCCGGATTTCAGCACGAACGCCTTGTGGTCACGCTGTCCGGTCTCCGGACCGGCGTACGCGACGAGTTCCATGCCGAGAGCGAGCTGGTAGAAGTGAGCGGTCTGGGTCGCGTTGCCCACCACAAAGACGACAGCGTCCATCGCGGTGACGGGGAACGGGTCCTTCGACTCGTCGTAGTCGACCAGACCGACCAGCTGCTTGAGCTGCTCGAGGGTCAGGTCAGCCTGGACTTCTTCGGGGGTCAACGTCTCACTCATGACGACATCATCCGCGCCTTCCCGCATGGTGCGCAATTCGCTGTCGAACGACTATGCAATGTGCGCAGCGAGATGCTGCTGTTGCTAGTCTTTCTGCAACATCTCGACCAGCCGGTCGTGAGGGCTCGACGACGAAGGAGCAGCGGTGCGTATCGACTCCCTTGATGCTGGGATAGTCGCCTTGTTCGCCGCGGAACCTCGCATCGGAGTGCTCGAAGCGTCTCGGCGCCTCGGCGTAGCCCGCGGCACCGTGCAGGCCCGCCTCGACCGACTCGAGCGTGCCGGGGTCGTGCGTGGCTGGGGTCCAGAGGTGGACGCCGAAGCGCTCGGCTACCCCGTGACCGCCTTCATCACCCTCGAGATCCGCCAGGGTGAGGGGCATGATCCGGTGGGCGACCACCTGGCTTCGGTGCCCGAGGTCATCGAGGCGCACACCATCACCGGCCCTGGTGACCTGTGGTGCCGCGTCGTGGCACGGTCCAACACCGACCTTCAGCGGGTGCTCGACACAGTCGTGTCCTACCCGGGCATCGAGCGGTCGGCGACGGTGATCTCACTCACCAGCCAGATCCAGCACCGGATGCTTCCCCTGGTCGCCGAGGCCGCCCACGACGGCTAGTGCCGTGTGTGGCACTGCTGCCGGCCACTCAGGGAGCTATCCCGACGTGATCGGCTGATCGATCGGCGGTGGGGCGCTGCACCCGCTGCGCGACGACGTTCGCCAACACCATAACCAGCCCGGCGAGGGCGAAGATCACCAGGAACAGCTGAGTGGGCGGCCACGTGTCGCGCCAGACGGCGTACACCACCCCGGCCGCACCGATCACGAGCAAGCCACCAAGTGAGTCGCTCATCTGGATGGCTGCGGAGTTGGCCCCTCGGTCCGCTGGCGGCGAGTAGTCGAACAGCAAGACGGCGTTGCTGGCCATCGACAGACCCATGCCGACTCCCCCGACCAGCAAGCCGAGGGCAGCCAACCACACTGGGAACTCCACGGTGTCGGTCGCGATCGAGGCAGCTCCGGCCACGACGACACCAAGCGCCGTCACTGCGGCGCCGCGCACGACAAGGCCGCTTCGCCGCATTCTCAGCTGGGGCCGCCCCTGAAACATGGCGCCGGCCGACCACCCCAACGCCGTTCCGGCCACCGAGACGCCGGCGAACGTCGGACTCACGCCGCGGTGCTCGATCAGCATCAGTGGGACGTACGCCTGGGCGCCGAAGAAACCGCCAGCCATCACTCCCTTGAAGGCGACGACCGAGGGCAACCCCCGGCGCAGCCTCAAAGTGCCCGGCGGAAAGAGCCTGCGGGCCGACCAGAGCAGCAGCACCAGGCCGCCGACCGCCGCGGCGATCGCCAGTAACCATCTCTCGTCCTCTGCCACAATGCCGGCCCACTGCACGGCGGCAGCGCCGAGTGCCATCGCGGCGGCCAGCCGCACCCGCCCGGCGCGCCGGATGCCGGTCGGTGCAGTTTTGCCGAGGCGCGGCAGCACAGCCAGCAGCGGGATCGGCATCAACGGAACCAGGGAAAGGAACGCCCAGCGCCAGGAGACGTGCTCGGTGAGGCTGCCTGCGATGAACGGGCCGACCACCGACGGCACCACCCACGCCGTGGAGATCAACGACATCACCCGGGGCCGGACAGTGTCCGGGTAGCACTGACCGATGACCACGTAGACGGCAACGATGGTGAGGCCGGCGCCCAGCCCCTGTACGACACGACCGCCGATGAGAACGGGCATCGTCGGGCTGAGCCCGGACACGATGAGCCCAACCGCGAACGTCAAGGCGCCACAGACGAGCGGCAGCCGCGGGCCGATACGGTCGCACACCTCACCCCCCACGCCGTTGGCGAACATCACTCCGGCGAGAAAGCCGGTCAGCGCCCAGGGGTAGAGAGCCTGGCCACCCAGCTCACGAGCGGCCACGGGCAGCGCCGTGGCCACCGCCATGAACTCGAATGCGATGCCGGCGATCAGACCGAAAATGCCGATCGAGACGCTGCGGTAGTCGCTGTGTAACGGCCCCCGCGCAGTCAGTTGTCTCCCCCGTCGTCGTCGCCGCGCGACAACGACTCCCACACCTCTTTGCAGGCAGGGCAGACGGGGTACTTCTTCGGGTCACGGCTCGGCACCCACACCTTGCCGCACAGTGCGACCACCGGTGTCCCCATCACCATCGCCTCTGTCAGCTTGTCCTTCCGCGCGTAGTGGCTGAAGCGGTCGTGGTCCCCCTCGTCGAGCGACCCCTCTGTACGCCGATCCTCGATCGTCTCGGCGCCAGGACTGAGTTGGGTACTCACGGTGCCGAGTCTAGGTGGCCCCGAGTTGCCGGGCAGCGGCGCGTCAGTTCATGGACGGGTCGGAAGGCAGCGTGGAGAGATAGGCGAGGTCACCTGGCTGGCGGCGCAACACGGTGCGCCAAAGCCGGTTCGGTTCAGGGTGGGTGAGGTCGCCGGCGCGGGCGCCCACGACGTACCAGGAGCCCTCGGCTATCTCCACCTCGAGCTGGCCGGGACTCCAACCGGCATACCCGCTGAAGATCCGGACGCCGGCCAGGCCGGGGGTCAGGTCGATGGGAGCGGCGTCGAGGTCCACGAGTCCGTAGTCGCCGATCAGCTGCTTGAACCCGGTGGGAGGACCAGCACCCGTCGCCAGACCGATCGCCAGCGCGGAGTCCTGCGCCACCGGACCGCCGGAGAAGAGCAGCGACGGTTCGCTCACTGCGTCCGCCCAGCCGGGCAGCACGGCAAGGACCGGCAGCTCCGACGGCCTGTTGATGATGACGCCGAGCGCTCCGTCCTCGTCGTGGTCGAGCAGGAAGATCACAGCGCGAGCGAAGTTGGGGTCGACCAACGCGGGGGTGGCAACCAGCAGCTGTCCGGTATGGAAGACCATGGCAACGCCCTCAGCCGGTCGCTGCGGCGGGGTCCCGGCTCACCGACGCCGCCACGACTTCATCTGTGGCGCCTCGATCCATTGGCGAGGGGCCGTCTTCGATGACCGCCGCAGCGGCGTCCTTGAGCGCGGTGGCGGCCTCTCGGACCGCCGCCGCAACGGCCTTGTGGACCTCTTCATGGAAGACGCTGGGGATCACGTAGTCCGCGTTCATCTCCTCCTCGCTGACCGACTTGGCGATCGCCTTCGCGGCCGCCAACAGCAAGGTGTCGTCGATGGTCGTCGCTGACGCATCCACCAGCCCTCGGAAGACGCCGGGAAACGCCAGCACGTTGTTGATCTGGTTCGGGTAGTCGGAGCGTCCGGTGGCGACCACGCCCGCATGCTTGCGCGCTTCACCGGGCTCGACCTCAGGGTCTGGGTTCGCCAGCGCGAAGACGATGGAGTTGTCGGCCATGGTCGCGATGTCGTCGCCGGTGAGGATGTTGGGTGCGGACACCCCGATGAAGACGTCCGCCCCCCGGACAGCGTCCTTGAGCGAACCGCCGAAACCGTCCACGTTCGTGTGCTCGGCGATCCAGCCGAGCGACCGGTCGAGGTGAGCACGCCCACGATGAATCACCCCGGCCACATCTGCCACGACGACGTTGCCTGCACCGGCCTTCAGGAGCAGCCGGACGATCGCGGAACCCGCGGCACCCGCGCCGGACATGACGATGCGTACGGCGCTCAGGTCTTTGCCGACGACCCGCAGCGAGTTGGTGAGGGCCGCGAACACCACGATCGCTGTGCCGTGCTGGTCATCGTGGAAGACCGGGATGTCGAGCAGCTCGCGAAGCCGGGCCTCGACCTCGAAGCAGCGTGGCGCCGAGATGTCCTCGAGGTTGATGCCGGCGAAGACAGGCGCGATCACCTGGACGGTACGCACGATCTCGTCCACGTCCTGGGTGTCGAGGCAGAGCGGCCACGCGTCGATGCCAGCGAAGCGTTTGAAGAGTGCGGCCTTCCCCTCCATCACAGGCAGCGCGGCGGCTGGGCCGAGGTTTCCCAGTCCCAGCACGGCGGACCCGTCGGTCACGACTGCGACGGCGTTGCGTTTGATGGTCAACCGGCGGGCGTCCTCCGGGTTCGACGCGATTGCCAGACAGACACGCGCGACGCCCGGCGTGTACACCATCGACAGCTCGTCGCGGTTGCGGATCGGGTGTTTGGAAGCCATCTCGATCGTCCCGCCAAGGTGCATGAGAAACGTTCGGTCGGAGACCTTGTGAACCTCGACTCCCTCGACCTGCTTCAGCCCGGCGACGATCTCATCAGCGTGGTTGGTGTCTCGGGCGGCACAGGTCACGTCGATGCGCAGCCGGTCGGCCCCGGAGGCCGTCACGTCGAGTGCGGTGACGACACCACCGGCCTGCTCCACGCGGTTGGTCAGCTGGCTGACAGCCGAACCGCCGACAGGGACGACCAGTCGCACGGTGATCGAGTAGGAGACGGAGGGCATGGTCGACATACCTCCATCATCGCAAGAAAGTCGCCGGTCAGCGCGCCGACGTCTCCGCCCTGGCGCCGCGATGAAGCCCTACGACGTGCCGGCTGGACCCCTCTCCAGGCCTGTTCGGCACAGCAACCACCTCCCGAGCCGTGCCCCGTCAGGGCCTACGTCAGCCAATCGACGCGAGTCGTCGAGGCGTACGCCGCGGCTGCTTCGACATCACGGCCGCCATCTCGTCGAAGCACATAGGTCGCGTGAAGAGGTAGCCCTGACCGATGCTTGCGCCTGTGTGGTCGACGAGGTGTTGGAGCTGGACCTCCCGCTCTATGCCCTCTACCACGACGTCCAAACCGAGTGCCTCTCCCATCACGACCATGGACCGCACGAGGGCGCACGCACGGTCGTCCGAGTCAATGTCCGCTAAGAATGAACGGTCGATCTTGAGGATGTGGACAGGCAACCGCTGGAGATAGCTCAGTGACGAGAACCCGACACCGAAGTCGTCGACGGCGAACAGCACGTCCGACTCGGCCAGGGCAGTCATGGCAGCGAGCGTCGGCGAGTCGCTGTTGACGAAGTGGCGCTCGGTCAGCTCGAGGACGAGGGTGACATCACCCATCCGGGCCTGAGCACGCTGGATCTGAGGGATGAAACCCGGCTCGTGCAGCTGCTGCGAAGCGATGTTCACCCAGACGGAGAGGGAGCGACCTGCGGCTGCGCGCATCTTCGGCACGTCGTCGGCGACCATGCCCAGGACCACCTCGCCCAGACTGACGATGAGGCCGCTTTCCTCCGCGGCCGGGATGAACAGGTCCGGCGGAACGGGGACCCCATCGCGTCGCCATCGCACGAGCGCCTCGACGCCGTACATCTCCCGGGTGCGAAGATCCTGGACCGGTTGGTAGTAGAGCTCGAGCTCCTTGCCGTCGATGGCCTTGCGCAGCTTGTCGATGAGGTCGATGCGCTGCAGCCGCTCGTCGCCGAACGACAGACGGTAGGTCTCGTGCCGGTTCTTTCCCTGCCTCTTGGCGTGGTACATGGCCAGGTCCGCATGGCTGAGAAGCGTCTCGGCGGAGTCCTCGGTCGCTGAGAGAGCCACCCCGATCGTGACGGTCACAGAGACCTCTTCGCCGCCCACCTCGATGCGTCGTCTCAACGACTCGAGGATGCGCTCGCACGTGCGCGAGACGTGGTCGGGGTCCTCCACCTCCTCGAGGAGCACCGCAAACTCGTCGCCGCCGAGGCGAGCGACCGTGTCGTCCGAGCGGACGGCGGACCTGATGCGCCTGCCGACCTCCCTGAGGAGCTGGTCTCCGGCGGCATGCCCCAAGAGGTCGTTGACCTGCTTGAAGCCGTCGAGGTCGCAGAACAAGAGGGCAAGGCGTCCACCGCGGCGCGCGCGCGACGCCAGCGCATGGTCGACGCGGTCCATGAACAGCGGCCGGTTCGGAAGGCCGGTCAGCGGGTCGTGCCAGGCCAGGTGGGCCATCTCGTCCCCGAGCCGCAACCGCTCGAAGGCATCCTCCGCCACCGCGACCAGAGCCGCCAAAGCCTGCTGGTCATCGCCGGCCGTGGCTCCGGTGCCAGCCAGCGCCGGACCGACGATCCAAAGGTTGCCGACGCTCCCGTGCACGGGGATCCCACCCTCGTCGCCGGTGGGAGGGTCAGCGCGAAGGGCGATGCGCGGGTCGCGTAGCAAGTCACTGGCCCCGACACGCAGCGCTTCCAGGACCACCTGCGTGTCCTTCACCGTCTGCAGCGTCACCGCCGTGTCCAGCAAGATCTTGAGCCGACGAGCCTGTTCACTACCGCGAGACTGTGCTCGGGAAGCCACCAAGATGGTGGCGACGGGCACGATGAGCAGGACCGCTGACCACGTCGGGAGCTGGCGGACCACCAACGCCGCCAGGTAACCAAGCGCGGCGGTTCCCAAGAAGGCTGCGAGTGGCCCGAGCACGCCCGTGAGGGTGAGTCCGCGTACGACGCCGAACCCTTCGTAGAGACCCAGCGAAACCGCCGACATCACGAAGTCGGCAAGGAAGTACACCAAGCCGGCGAGGCCGGCGGCCAGCAGCTCGCGAGGAGTGGTCTCCGCACCGGCGCGGGTGAGGTCGAACACCAGGAGCGCTAGTGCTCCGGCTATCACCCCGAGCCCCGCGTTGAAGGCCTTCGTCGACCTGGACTTGCCCGACATCGCCTGCCCCAGAGCGACCCCTACGGACCAGATGGCCAGCGCCGCCACCGGCTCCGTGATCGTGCCGAGGAAGATCAGGACGCAGGTATTCAGCCCGATCTCGATGCCGGCCCCACGGCGGCCGATCAGCAGCGGGAACCAGCCCATCACCATGATGAGTGGCACCGCGAGCAGGTACTCCGCTTGGAAGGTGTCCGCGTGGACGGCTTGGACCGCGATGGCGGACACCGCGATGACGACACCCACCGCCGACGTTCCCTGGTCGAAGATCTCGCTCAGCCTGACCCGAATCATGCAGAAGCCACTAGGGCGTCACGAGCGGCGGTCGCGGGCAGGTCACAATAGGAGAATAGGTGCAGTCCGCCCGCGGTTGGGTCAGTTCGGGCACAATCTCTGCCACCTCGCCCTTATCCCTGCGGCGGCTTGAAGAGCTCGTTGTCCTGGACCGTGGGTAGATGCAGGGTGCGGTAGCCGAGCTCGTCGAACAAGATGGTGATGCGGTCACCGCTCAGGTCCATCACGAGCCCCCCACCGAACTCTGTGTGCCTGATGCGGGTCGACACCGCGTACGGCGTCTGCGAGACCTCCTGGTACTCCGCCGACGTGCCGGCCCGGCAGGTGTCACAGTTGCCACAGACCTCCGGCATGTCCTCACCGAAATAGCCGAGCAGGAACTGCCTTCGACAACTGTGCGTCTCGGCGTAGGCGCGCATCATCTCGACGCGCGACCGCTCGAGACTGCGGTGTGCCTCCGCCCGCCCTATCACGGCGTCGATCAGGTCAAGGCTGACTTCGTCCACGTCCGCCGTCACCTCGCCGACCAGGTTGAGGATCCGGGCGACCCGGCGGCCGCTGAGCCCGGTCATCGCCTGCATCTGTGCCGGGTCGGGCGCGGGACCACCTGGGTCGGCCATCGCGGCGAGAACCAATGCGACTTCGTCATACCTCGGTACTGCTGGCGCGTGGTAGCGACCGAGGGCGAGATCCTCGGCGCGGTACATCAACACCGCCTCTGCCGGTTCACGGTCGCGCCCAGCGCGACCGACCTCCTGATAGTAGGCGTCCGGGGACCCCGGCACCTGCGCGTGAACGACGAGCCGGACATCCGGCTTGTCGACGCCCATCCCGAAGGCGGAAGTGGCTACCACGACGTCGAGCTGCCCCGCCAAAAACTGCTGGTGGACCGTCTCGCGGGCCTGTTTGGCCTTGCCGGCGTGATAGGCGGCAGCCGACGTCTCTTGTCTCTGCAGCATCACCGCAACCTTCTCGGTCAGGCCACGCGTACCGCAGTAGACGATCGCCGAGCCACTGGCAGCCAGCACCTGCTCGATCACCTGCTGAGCCTGCTGGGCGGCTGTCGCGCAGGGGACCACCTGCAAGTCGATGTTGGTGCGTGCGTGCCCGCGGACGATGATCCTGGGATTACGCAGGGCTAGCCGGTTGACGATGTCGTCGCGGACCGGTGCCGCTGCCGTACCGGTCAGCGCCATCACCCGAGGACGCCCGAGCTCGTCGATCAACGCTCCCAGGCGCAGGTAGTCGGGCCGGAAGTCGTGTCCCCATGCCGAGACGCAGTGTGCCTCGTCCACAGCCACCAGGCTGGGCGCAAGTTCCTGGGTACGTCGGAGCACCTCTGGCCTGGCGAGCTGCTCCGGTGCCATGAAGAGGAACTCGACTTCTCCGGTGGCGACCTTGTCGAAGGCCTCCTCGTGCTGAGCGTCGGTCTCAGCCGAGCTGATCCGCATGGCTCGTGTCTTGTCACCGCCATCCGCAAGACCAGCGATCTGATCTTGCTGGAGTGCAAGTAACGGGGAGATGACCACCGTAGGTCCGTCCAAGATGACCGCCGGGAGCTGGTAGCTCAACGACTTCCCGGAGCCGGTGGGAGACACGAGGAGGACGTCGTGGCCTTCCAAGAGCGCGGTCATTGCCTCATGTTGGCCGGGGAGCAGATCCCCGTGGCCGAACACGTCCTTGGCCGTGGAAAGCAGCCGGGCGACGCCGGCAGGAGATGTCTGCCTGCGCGGACCCCTGCGACGTCTCAGCGCAGACAGTTCGCCGTGCCGGAGTCGAGCAAGGTGCCACCTACCGTGCGGTACCGCCAGGTGTAGCCCTCGTCCCTGAGCGTCAAGAACAAGACCCCAGCGCTGCGGTTGTAGCGGAAGCGCGATCCGGGCTCAATCGTCTCGAATGAGTACAGGGTCTTGCCTCCGGTGCCGACCACGAACGAGCGCAGGCCGTTGGCCGCGACCGCGCCGGAGTTGTGCTTCGGAGCGAAGCGCTCGTAGTCGTGGTCGTGCCCGGCGAGCACAAGATCGGCCTGGTGTTTGTCAAGAGCCGGCCAGAACCTGGCCGCCCAGACGCTGTTGCCGTGCGGGCCGGAAGAGAAGCGGGGGTGGTGCATGGCAGCCAACGAGCAGCGCCGCGGATGAGCGACGAGGTCCTCCTTGAGCCACTGCACCTGCGCATCGCAGTCGACCTGATCGCAGTTGGAGTTGAGCACATATATCCGCCAGGCGCCGATGTTCGAGGCGTACCAGGCGCGCGGACCCGGGACACGTTCGCCGAAGTACGAGAAGAAGCCTTGAGCACCTGGCGTGCGGTACTCGTGGTTCCCGACGACGGGGAAAGTCCGCTGTTTGAACGCGCCCCAGGTGGGGTCGTAGGACTGTAGGTAATCGGCGTAGGCACCTGTCTCGTACTGCGTGTCCCCCAGCGCCAGCACCCCGTCGACCGAGCGCGATGAGATCAGCCGGGC
>JAUJOO010000002.1:197330-265800 GCA_030447585.1 Nocardioidaceae bacterium
CGAGCCCCGAAGTCGGAGCGGACGTCCTCATCACCACCTCAGTGTGACGGGTTGGTCGCGTTCGTGCAGCCGAATCGCCGCGCCCCCGCGCCTCCTGCTTCACCCGTCCTCGCCGCTGAGCAGCCGTTCGAACGGCGTCAGGTCGTCGAACGGGTCGATCGGCCCGCGAGCAGCGGACGCGTCGACGAGTCCCGCCAGCTGGGCTGAGGCCTGGTCGATGCGTCGTTGCAGACTCCCGCCACCGGAGGCGCCTGCACCCCAGTCTGACGAGGCGGCGTACACCCCGGTCGGCACGACAATCGCCCGTAGATAAGTGAAGAGCGGACGCAGGGCGTGCTCCAGCACAAGCGAGTGCCGCTCAGTGCCTCCGGTGGCTGCGACAAGGACCGGCATGTCGGCCAGCGAGTCGGCCTCCAGGACATCGAAGAACGTCTTGAAGAGTCCGCTGTACGACGCAGTGAACACCGGCGTGACGGCGACGAGACCATCGGCCCGCGTCACCGTGTCGATGACATCTCGCAGCCGCGGAGACGGGAAACCTGCCAGGAGGTTGTCGGTCAGCTCGTGAGCGTGCTCCCGCAGCTCGACGACACCGACGACCACCTCATGTCCGCGCCTTTCCAGCGCCGCCTGTGTCGCTTCCGCAATGCGGTCGGCGAGCAGGCGCGTGGACGAGGGCTGGCTCAGACCGGCGGTGACCACGGCAAGCCGGCGAGTTGTCATCGAAGGGTCCCGCCGACGGTTGCCGCCTCTTCGATGGGTGGTGCGGCGACCTCTGAGCTGTCCGCGTCTGCGGCGGCTTTGAGCGTCGCATGAGTCGGTGCGTCGGGGACATGGGGCGGCCGAAGGCCGTCCAGCTCACGTCGCAGCACCGGGATGACCTGCTCGCCGAGGATGTCGAGCTGCTCCAACACCGTCGTGAGCGGGAGCCCGGCGTGGTCCATCAAGAAGAGCTGGCGTTGGTAGTCGCCGAAGTGCTCCCGGAAGGTAAGGGTCTTCTCGATCACCTCTTGCGGACTGCCGACGGTGAGTGGTGTCTGCTCGGTGAACTCCTCGAGCGACGGCCCGTGACCGTAGACCGGGGCGTTGTCGAAGTACGGCCGAAACTCCCGAACCGCGTCCTGGGAGTTCGGTCGCATGAAGACCTGTCCTCCCAGGCCGACGATCGCCTGGTCCGCCCGGCCGTGCCCGTAGTGCTCGAAGCGGGCCCGGTAGAGGTTGATCAGCCTGATGTAGTGCTCTTTCGGCCAGAAGATGTGGTTCGCGAAGAAGCCGTCGCCGTAGTACGCCGCCTGTTCGGCGATCTCCGGGCTGCGGATGGAGCCGTGCCAGACGAAAGGGGGTACGCCGTCAAGCGGTCGCGGTGTCGACGTGAAGCCTTGCAGCGGCGTACGGAACCTGCCCTCCCAGTCCACCACGTCCTCGCGCCAGAGCCGGTGCAAAAGGTGGTAGTTCTCGATGGCCAGCGCTATGCCGTCGCGGATGTCCTGGCCGAACCAGGGATACACGGGCCCGGTGTTGCCCCGGCCCATCATCAAGTCGACGCGACCGTCGGCGAGGTGCTGCAGCATCGCGTAGTCCTCGGCGATCTTCACCGGGTCGTTCGTAGTGATCAGGGTTGTCGCCGTCGAGACGATGATGCGCTCGGTCCTTGCCGCGACGTACCCGAGCATCGTGGTCGGCGAGGACGGCACGAACGGCGGGTTGTGGTGCTCCCCCGTGGCGAAGACGTCGAGCCCCACCTCTTCGGCCTTGAGTGCGATGGCGACCATGGCCTTGATGCGTTCGGCCTCTGACGGTGTGCGGCCGGTCGTGGGGTCCGGTGTCACGTCGCCGACGGTGAAGATACCGAACTGCACGTTGTCTCCTACTAAGAAATTTTCATTTAGATGTCAACTATTGGAACGGGTGGGCGGCGGCCCGGTATTCCCGGCGTCCACCTGCCGGCGGGCAGCTGGTTGGCGCCGCTGTCAGCACAGCAGCCCAAGGAGGTGGCAGACCCGGCGGGTGTCTTCTCGATGCCGCGCGGTCTTCGCGTCGTACTCGAAACACCACAGCAGCTGGTAGATCAGCCGCCGTACGTCCTCGCCGTCGCCTGGTGGGTGCTCCGCCCGGTAGACGCTCCAGAACCCGGGACCGGTCATGTCATCCCACATCGCAAGCCGAGCGACGTCCGACTCCGCAGGACCAGACCATGCCTTGTCCCAGTCGAGGACTGCGGTGACACGTGGGCCGGTGACAGACGCCTCGAACAGCAGGTTGCGGTGGTGGAGGTCGTCGTGGCAGAGGGTCGGCTGGTCGTGCCCGCTGAAGAGTCGAGAGCTCCGTTGCAACACGTCGAGAAACACCGCTCTCGTCTCCGACCCCCGGATGGTCTCGATGCTCGTCGCCTGAGGGCCGTCAGCAGGTCCTGAGAAGGGGTCGGACAACCGTTCGAGTCGAAAGCTCCGAACGACTCGAACCTGAGGGACTGCATCAGGAGCAGCACGCGGGCAATCTCGCGGTGTCCCGCTGCCACGTCGTGAGCAGGCAACCCACGAGAGAAGTCGCGCCATTCATGCCCGGCGACAAGCTCTTGCAGCAGATAACGCCAGGCGCCCTTCTCATACGAGCTGTCAGCGCCAAGGGGACGAGCCACCGGAACTCCGGCATCACTCGCCCGCGCGACGACGGCGGCCGTCCGCTCGAAGTCGACGGGGAGCTCTGCCTCGGGACCCGCCAGCTTGATCGTCAGGTCCGGATGAGTCCCGCTAACCGTGCACCTCAGTACCCAGTAGCCATGTCGTCGGCCGAGCAGGTGCACGTCCGCCGCTCTGATCCGGATGCCCGTGTGGTCCCAGACGCGATCGGCCGCGAAGTCCCTGACATCAGGATCGATGTCCGCGTCTGGACCGAGGGTGTTCATGTTGCGGCCGGACACTACACGGCCTGGGTCACACAGCCCAGTGGTTAGGCCGTGCCGTCCACCCCCGGCATCGGTGGTGAGCGCAGCAGACGCGCCACCGCCTTGGCGCAGCGAAGGTGTACTGATGTTCGAGTCACCGCCGGCACCTGCGGTCAGGCAGCGGTACGCCGAGGTGCGCGACATGACAGCCAGGCAGGTACCGTCCGGTTGACACCGCACGCCAGGAGGCGACGCTGATGCAGCACAGAGCACGCAAGCGGGCGCTCGTCGTCCGTGGTGGCTGGGAGGGCCACTGTCCCGTCGAGGCCACCGAACGCTTCATCGTCCCCTACCTACGCGACGAAGGATTCGATGTCGCCGTCCATGAGGACATGGAGGTGTACGCCGATTCCCACGGCCGCACTCGAAAGCCCATGCCATGAGACGGATCCTGCTGGACACGGATCTCGCCATGGGTACCCCCGGCTCGGACGTCGACGACGGTTTCGCGCTGGCGTTGGCACTTGCCGACCCAGCGCTGTCGGTAGAGCTGGTGACCACGGTGAACGGCAACACCGATGTCGACACTGCCACCCGTCTCTGTCTCGACATGCTGCAGCGGCTCGGCCACCCCGAGGTGCCAGTGGTACGCGGGGCGTCGCGCGCCCTGCGCGGTTGGCGTCATCCCACCGCTGACCTGCCCGCAGGGGCCGAAACGCAGCCTGCACGGGGTCGAGCGCAGGCTGGTCACGCGGCCCAGCACCTGGTCGACAGGATCATGCAAGAACCCGGCGCGCTCACCATCGTGGCGATCGGCCCGCTCACGAACGTCGCGCTCGCGCTGGCGCTCGAGCCGGGCCTGGCGAGCCGGGTTCAGGAGATCGTCGTCATGGGTGGCGTCTTCCTGCAGCAGACCAACCAGGCGCAGATGCCTGGCGAGTTCAACACCTGGGTAGACCCGCACGCGACCGGCATGGTTCTGAGCAGCGGCGCGCCCTTGAGGTTCGTCGGACTCGACGTGACGAGACAGGTCCGGCTCACTCGTGAGCAGGCGAGCGCGATGGCCTCGTCAGGCACCGAGTTCGGGCGCTTCGCAGCCGAGTGCGCCAACGAATGGATCAGCCAGGTCGAGCGGGACCACCCAGGTGATCCACGAGAGCACGGGAGCTGCGCCCTACATGATCCACTCGCCGTCGCCGTGGTGAACCACCCCCACCTCGTGGAGTGGCGAGCCGCGGCCGTTGCCGTCGAGACAGCGAGCACCCTCACTCGCGGGGTCATGGTCGCGGACTTCCTTGCACCTCCGCGCGGCCCCCCACTTCCAACTGCCAGGTGGCGACGGCAGTCGACAGCGACGCGTTCCTGGACCTGTTCCTCGACCGGATCTCGCAGCTGTGAGGACAGCCGGCCGAAGACGATGCTGACCTCCACTGCCAGCGCAGACTCGCCACCGGCCGTCCTCGTCGTCGGGTCGCTCAACCGTGACTACGTCTGCCGCGTGTCGGCCATACCGCAGCCTGGACAGACGGTGCTGGGCGGCGAGCTGAGCTTGGGCTGCGGCGGCAAGGGAAGCAACCAGGCGGTCGCCGCGGCAAGGATGGGGGTGCCCACCGCTCTGGTCGGTTGTGTGGGAGCTGACTCCGACGGTCGTGCGCTCGTCGAGGCGCTGGCGGCTTCAGGCGTCGACACCGACAGAGTCATCACCATTGACGGCGTCCGCACCGGGGCAGCCCTGGTGATTGTTGCAGATGACGGCGAGAACTCGATCGTCGTCTCGCCCGGCGCTAACGGTCGGCTCGACGGTGACCTCGCGCGAAGCGCCGCCGGACAGCGCCTGCGTGCCGGTGACGTGCTCGTGGTACAGGCCGAGATCCCGCCGGCCGCGATCATCGCGGCGGCGGAGGCGGCGGCACGGGTGGCGGCGCGCGTCGTCTTGAACCTCGCCCCGTACTGCGAGCTACCCACCGCGGTACTGGAGGCATGCGACCCGTTGGTGGTCAACGAAGGCGAGGCGAGGGCCTTGCTCGCAGTCGCAGCGGGTGCTCGCGCAGATGCGCGCGACATGGCCGCCGAGCTGACCCGTCGAGTGCGAAGTGTGGTGATCACCGTAGGGGCTGCCGGCGCTATCGTCGCGCAGGGCCCCGACCTGGAGCACATTCCTGCGGACGAAGTCGAGGTGGTCGACAGCACCGGCGCCGGCGACGCGTTCACGGGCGCCCTCGCCGCAGGCCTGTGCCGCGGCGAGGACCTCCGAAGCGCAGCGCGGCTCGGCGTCGCGGCAGGCAGCGCCATGCCGTTCGCGGCCATGGGGCGCAGTCGAGCTTTCCCACCCTGGGCGACCTGACGGAGCCATGAGACGACGCGAGTGTCTCGCTGAGTGACCGAAGGCCAGCCAACCTTTGTCCCGTCCAATAGCGTTCACAGGGGGAGAGCGAGGTGCAGCCGAGTCATGGCGGCTATGTCGGAGGACGACAAGGCGACGTTCACCATCTGGGCGCAGAGCCGGCTGGGGCGGCTGGTCCGTTCGGCCACCCTCCTGACCGGTGACCAGCAGCTGGCGGAGGATCTTGTTCAGGAGGCGCTGCTCAAAGTCGCCATGCGCTGGCCCCGGCTGCGGGACGGAAACCCCGAGGCGTACGCGCTGACCGTGGTGTTCCGCGACAACGTGTCGTGGTGGCGCCGCCGACGTCCGGTCATCGTCGAGGACGTGCCCGATGTGCCGACGCCGATCAGGCCAGATCTCACCGAGCATCGACTCGTCGTCCTGGCCGCTCTCGACTGCTTGACGGTCAAGCAGCGGGCCGTGCTCATCCTGCGCTTCTACGACGACCTGAGCGAGCGGCGTACGGCGGAGATCCTCGGAGTGGGCGTCGGGACTGTGAAGAGCCAGACGGCCGCGGGCCTGGCCCGCCTCAGGGCTGTTCCGGAACTCCTTGCGACGCTCGACAACGAAGGAGGACACGATGGAC
The DNA here is from genome assembly GCA_030447585.1 of Nocardioidaceae bacterium. Classification (GTDB taxonomy): domain Bacteria; phylum Actinomycetota; class Actinomycetes; order Propionibacteriales; family Nocardioidaceae; genus JACDHG01. Next base: position 203,184 of record JAUJOO010000002.1, read on the forward strand.
GAAGGTGACGTGCGGCGTCTCCTCGAGGTGGCGGTGGAGGACACCCGTCCGAGGGGTCTGGCTGACGGCATGTGGGAACGAGCGCTGCATGCGCAGAAGCGGCAGCGGCTCAGGGCAGGACTGTCGGCCGTTTGCGTCGGAGCGCTTGTCGTTACGGCGGTGGCCACCACCGGATCACTGAACGGCGACCGTGCGGGCCGTCCGGCCGGCCCCATCACCTCGTCCAGCGACACCACCCAGCCAACCCGCGGACCTCAACGTCCCCCGACGACCACCTTCGCCCCCTCGGACTATCCATTCGCGGAGTCCCCGGCCGGCTTGGTGGACGCGAGTGTGGTGCAAGACCTATGGACGGCAAGCCGGGCCGAAAGCACACCGTGGGTCCACTCTCCGATTCCTCGATCCATCAGCGTCGGTGGCGCCACCGATCTCTCCACTGATCCCGTGGAGCACGCGTTGATGGCTGTCCAGGTGAGCCTCGACCGGCCCGACACCGACGACATCTTCGTGCTGGGCGACGACATGCGGTGGCGTCGCGTCGAGGTCCCCGGCCTGGAGCCGGTGGCAGATCAGGCAACGCACTCCCTCGAGTTGTTGCGTCCCACCTCGTTGACCCGTGACGGCACGATGCTCGCGCTGCCCCAACCGGGCGAGATCGTCGTGGTGGACCTACTGACTGGGCAGGTCGAGCGGTATGAGGTGCCGGGTCTGAACGGGAGTGTCATCTGGTCTGCCGACGGGACGCAGATACTGACAGGTAATCAGGGCCGCGCCGGCGGTCGCCTGCTGAGCCTGGACGACGGGTCTGTCCAACGCACACAGCAAAGTGGCATGGTGTTCGACACCACGTTCGCTCCGGACGGCGCCTTGATCGAGTTGCACAACGTGGAGACGACCAAGGGGTACCACTTCGAGATCCGCACCGACGGCGGGCTCGAAGTTCCACCAGTTCGGTTGACGGTCGACGTGAGTGCCGGCGTCTACCAGCAGTCGGTCCACGCAACGGACAACGCCATAGCCTTCGTCAGAGCTGTGTACGGCTGGAGCAGTCCCCGCGAACGCGACGAGCGGCACGGGGTCGTGGTGGTGGATCGCCTCACCGGCAAGGTGCTCGCGCAGCTGCCGATGCTCAGCGATGTCTTCCTGTACGAGTCGAGCCCGATGGGCTGGCTCGACGATGAGACGCTGCTGCTCCGGCTCGGCAGCGACGTCGTCTCCTGGCACTATCCCTCGGGTGACCTGCGACGGATCCTCACGACCGAGGGTGAACCGGTTGGCCTTGCCTTCGCGCCCGCAGCGGTCGCCGCGGTCATCGACTGACCAGCCGGCGAGGGACGGGCTTTCCACGTTGCTCTCGGGGCGGTTGGCGCGGCGGCGCAGCCCACCAACAGGCGCGCCGGTAGGGACTGTGAAACGACGCAAGCGCGGAGTCGCCCGCGTAGGCACATCACTTTCTGTGATTATCCGCATACGGATAGACACCAACTCCCCGAGATGGGACGCTTCGCTGACAGCCGTTCACCGGGTTCGGCGTAGCAGGAGGGTCCTAGCTTATGAACGTACTAGTACAGCGTGGGTCACTGAAGCGAGTCACGTCCGTGCTCGCCGTGACCGCACTGACGGCGGGGGTCGGCATTCTCGGCACCGCCCAGCCAGCCTTGGCGAATCACGGCACCGTCGACACCAAGGCGTTCGGTGTGGACACGAACGGCTTGGTCAACACAGCCCCGACGCCCTTGTGTCCATTGGTGTTCGGCGAGCGTTTCTGCGAGAAGGAAGTTGCCGGCGTCGACGTACCTGGAGTCCTGACGACAGGTGTGCTCAAAGTTCGGGCGGAGGGGACGCACGACCCGCTGAAGGCAGACAGCGAGGCGACGGTGGCCGAAGTAGTTGCGCTCCCCGGGACCGCAGGCAGCCCCGCGCTCACGGCGAATCTGGTCACGAGCCGGTGCACGGCCGACGAGATGGGCCTCGTCGGTGACACGGTCATCGCCGACATCGACATCCTCGGCGTCGAGCCCACGGAGACCGAGCTGACCGATCCGCCCCCCAACTTCGAAGTGGTTGACATACCCGGGGTGCTGTTCATCATCCTCAACGAGCAGATCATCAGCCCTAACGGGGAAAAGATCACCGTCAACGCGATCCGCATCGTGGTCGCTGAAGGCACTGACCAGGAGCAGGAGATCATCATCTCCCAGTCGGTGTGCTCGTTCCACCCGGCCGATGCGCCCCCGCCGGCAGGTACCGGCTTCTTGGAGATCTGCAAGCGGGCCGACAACGGCAACGGTGCGGTGACCGGTAGGTTCCGGTTCCGCTTCGACGGCCGCGGCGTCACCGTCCCGGTCGGTTCGTGCTCCGGCCCGATCGAGGTACCGGCTGGACGGTTGACCGTGCGTGAGGTGCAGAAGGACGGCGTCCGAATGGTGGCTGCCTGACCCGACCGGTGCAGCGGCTGCTGTTGTGTGACCCGATCGACCGCAGAGCAGTGGTGCGGATCGTGGAAGGCGGGGTCGGCAAGGAGACCCAGCTGTTCGTCACCAACAAGCGCATCGTCATCGGTGACAACAAGGGTGCGATCAAGGTCTGCAAGATCGCCGGTGCCGGGGTTAAGGTTGGCACCAACTTCAACTTCACCGTCGGCGGCAGGAACGTCACGGTCGCTGCCGGTCCCCGGGACCAGGGTGGTTTCTGCAAGCTCCTTCGTGGCTTCGACCGTGGCAGCAACGTCAAGGTGACCGAAGCCTTCCGCTCCGGCGTGCGCGTGTCGCGGATCGTGGTTCAGCCGGCAGACCGCAAGGTGTCTTCCAGCAAGGCCAACCGCACCGCCACCGTGCGGGTCGGCAAGGGCACCACCGTGGTCAAGTTCACCAACACCCGCAACTAACACTCAACACAGCAACACAGCGACACAGCAAGCCCCCAGCGCCACTCGGCGCTGGGGCTTCGCTCGTGTGCGGCGGTTACACGCCTGGTGTGCGCTGCTACCCCCATCCGTGACGTGTCGAAACACGGAGGAAGCGGACAATCTGGTACCTGAGCCCGCCCCTGTGATTACTTTCCGTGATCTTTTCCATACCGGTGGACACGGCCTGTTCGGGATGGCACGCTTCGTTGACAGCCGTTCACCGGGTTCGGCGTAGCAGGAGGTTTCCAAGCTTATGAACGTACTAGTACAGCGCCGGTCGCTGAAGCGAGTCACGTCCGTGCTCGCCGTGACCGCACTGACGGCGGGGGTCGGCATTCTCGGCACTGCCAGCCGGCCTCGGGCCAAGCCGGAACCGTTGACCGCGCCGCGTTCGGTGTGGACACGAACGGGCTGGTCGACATCGAGCCGACGCCGAACTGTCCTTTGACGATCACATTCGGTGTATGCGAAGAAGAACTGACCGAGGTTCCCGAGGAGCTCGCGGGCCTGCTGGAGGCTAGCGTGCTCAGGGTCCGCACCGAGGGGACCGCCGACCCGCTGCGCGCAAGGAGCAGGGCCGCGGTGCTCGACGCCAACGTGGCTGACGGCCTGCTCACGGCCGAGGCGATCAGGAGCTCGTGCACAGCTGACGCGGGCGGGATCACCGGCCAGACGACTCTCCTCAACGCCGTCCTCGAAGGCGAGACGGTGTTGGACCTGCAGCCGGAGCCCAACACGGTAGTTCTCGACATAGAAGGAGTGGCGTTCGTCATCCTCAACGAGCAGATCATCAGCCGTTCTAACGGCGACGAAGATCACCGTCAACGCGGTGCGCATCGTCCTGCTCGAAGGCAGTCCGCTGGAGCAGGAGATCATCCTCTCCCAGTCGGTGTGCTCGTTCCACCCGGCCGATGCGCCCGGCACCGGTTTCTTGGAGATCTGCAAGCGGGCCGACAACGGCAACGGTGCGGTGACCGGTAGGTTCCGGTTCCGCTTCGACGGCCGCGGCGTCACCGTCCCGGTCGGTTCCTGCTCGGCCCGATCGAGGTACCGGCTGGACGGTTGACCGTGCGTGAGGTGCAGAAGGACGGCGTCCGGATGAGTGGCTGCCTGACCCGACCGGTGCAGCGGCTGCTGTTGTGTGACCCGATCGACCGCAGAGCAGTGGTGCGGATCGTGGAAGGCGGGGTCGGCAAGGAGACCCAGCTGTTCGTCACCAACAAGCGCATCGTTATCGGTGACAACAAGGGTGCGATCAAGGTCTGCAAGATCGCCGGTGACGGGGTTAAGGTTGGCACCAACTTCAACTTCACCGTCGGCGGCAGGAACATCACGGTCGCTGCCGGTCCCCGGGACCAGGGTGGTTTCTGCAAGATCGAGCGTGGCTTCGACCGTGGCAGCAACGTCAAGGTGACCGAAGCCTTCCGCTCCGGCGTGCGCGTGTCGCGGATCGCGGTTCAGCCGGCAGACCGCAAGGTGTCTTCCAGCAAGGCCAACCGCACCGCCACCGTGAAGGTCGGCAAGGGCACCACCGTGGTGAAGTTCACCAACACCCGCAACACAGCAACACAGCAACACAGCAACACAGCGACACAGCAAGCCCCCAGCGCCACTCGGCGCTGGGGCTTCGCCCGCTAGAAGCGTGTGCGCGCCGCAGCGGACATCGACGGAGTCGCGCGCACCAAACGCGCCGGCGGCGTACCGGCCCAGCACGGAGCTGCGGATATACGGAACTGCGGATTTTTAGTCGATGACTCGCGTAACCTCATGCGGGCATCGTCGTTATCAGCGGTGAGCACATTTCGGCCGCCCCATGGAGGCAAACCCAATGTCACGTCCCCACACGCGCGCCAGGATCCTCCTGGCAGCGACCGCCTCAGCGGTCTTGCTGACCACCTTCACCCCGGCCGGAAACGGCGCTGCAGAAGGTGAGCCACAGTTCCCGGTGCAGCTGGTCACCGTCGACACGCCGACCCGTGCCGACAAGGACCGGCTGCAGACTCTCGGCCTCGACCTGACCGAGCACGCAGGTCACGACTTCGTCGAGGTGGTTCTGCACACGGCGACCGACGAAGCGCTGCTGCAGAGCGCCGGCTTCACCTGGGACGTGCGAATCGCCGACCTCTGGCAGCGCAACGCCGAGATCCAGACCCTCAACCGCGCCTACGCCGCCCAGACGGTCACGTCGCCGCTGCCGTCAGGCCGCGACGGCTACCGGCTGCTTCGTGACTACAACGCCGACATGGTGGCGCTGGCCAAGAAGGTACCCGAAGCTCGTCAAGCGGTTCGCGCTGCCTCGCAAGAGCCTCGAGGGCAAGACCGTCTACGGGCTTGAGATCGCCTCCAACGTGCGCGGCAACGACGGCCGTCCGGTCTTCTTGCTGATGGGGCTGCACCACGCCCGCGAGTGGCCGTCTGGCGAGCACGCGATCGAGTTCGCATTCGACCTGGCAAAGAACTTCGGCCGCAGCGACCGCATCACCGCCCTGCTGAAGCGGGCTCGGGTGATCGTCGTGCCGGTAGTCAACGTCGACGGCTTCCAGAAGTCGGTCAACGACGGCATGCTCGTCGACCTGCGCCCGGTCGACGATGGCGGGACTGTGTCGATCCTGGGCACCCCGGCCAACACCTACAAGCGCAAGAACTGCCGGGTCGTGGACGGCCAGCGCCCGGCTTGCGGGCGAATGCGACGCCGCGAAGAGCCCCGGCGGATTCGGGATCGGCGTCGACCCCAACCGCAACTACGGCGGCTTCTGGGGCGGGCCCGGCGCATCGTCCGACCCGTACGACCCGACCTACCGCGGCGCGTCGGCGTTCTCAGAACCAGAGACCAAGAACATTCGCGCCTGATCAGCCGGCGGCAGGTGCGATGATGATCAGCAACCACACCTTCTCCAACCTGGTCCTGCGTCCGAACGGCGTCGCGCCGGACACGATCGGCCCGGACGGTGAACCGATCGGCTATGCGCCCGACGAGCAGGCCATGAAGCAGCTCGGCGCGCGGATGGCCGCGCAGAACGGCTACACCAACCAGCACGGCTGGGAGCTCTACGACACCACCGGCACGACCGAGGACTGGTCGTACAACGCCACCGGTGGCTTCGGCTACACCTTCGAGATCGGGGCGAACGAGTTCCACCCGCCGTACCCGGAGGTCGTCGACGAGTACCTCGGGACCCCGGGTACGCCGTACGAGGGCAAGGGCAACCGCGAGGCGTTCCTGATCGCGCTGGCGAGTGCGGCCAACACCGACGCTCACTCGGTGATCGGTGGCAGGGCACCGGCCGGAGCAACCCTTCGGCTGCAGAAGACCTTCGGCACGCCGACGTGGGAGGCACGATCAGAGACACGCTGGAGTCAACGCTGCGCGTCGGTGCGAACCGGCGGTTCACCTGGCACATCAACCCTCGACCCGCCCGGTCGTACAGGCGCGGCAGATCGAGGTGCTGGCCTCCAAGCCGCTCGCGACAAAGTCGTGGACCGGGACGACGCTGCCCGCCCAGCACACGGACCAGAAGTACGTCGTCACGAAGTCCGGGGTCGACCTTCTCGAGGTGAAGCTCGACTGGCCGACGCCCGACGACCTGGACCTGTACGTGTTCCGCAAGAAGGCCGACGGCTCGCTGGTGCAGGTCGCCAGCTCCACTGGGTTCGTCTTCGAGAAGGAGCGGGCGCTGGTGCAGAACCCACGGCCGGCCACCTACATCCTGCGCGTCGAGAACTTCGCCTCGGCAAGCCCTCAGTGGACGTTGACCGCGTCGCAGTTCGACACCACCATGGAGACGCTTCCGGGTCTGATCGAGAACTACACGCTTTCCTGCGAGAAGAAGGGTCGCGTTCTGCAGCAGACGCCGGTCATCGTCGACCGCGGACAGCAGCTGAAGGTCGATCTGAGCAAGTGCATCCGCCGTTGGTGAGGTGAGACCAGCTCGCCGGCCGGGTGGGTGCGGCGCTCTCCTGGGTCAGCAGTCACTGCTGCAAGGGTCATGGCGGCCATCGCAACCGCCGACCTGAGGAGATCCGTCACTTTCAGCGAACGGTCCGGTTGCCGGACGACGTACGCAGAGCCCGAGACGACGTCTCGGGCTCTGCGCTTGGACCAGCCTTCCTGACTGTGGTGCCGAAACGGTCAGCCGCGCGCCACCGGCGGGGTGAAGTTGCGGCGCCCGTCGAGCCAGTCGCGGACGGTGTTGTCGCCGACCGTGCCGGTGGTCCGAACCGCCACGGCGACGGCACCCGGCCTGCCCAGGCAGTCCCGGTCGATGGTGACCGTGGCCGTGTCAGCCTGGTAGTCGAGGCGCATCCCGTAGTCACACCCCGGTGAGTTGACCCGCCTGCCGACATCCCAGCCGTCGGCCCTCACGAGTGCGTAGTCGGTGCCGGAGAATGTGCCGCCTACCAGCATGTACTCGGGGCCGGGCTTTTGGCGGTTCGTGTCCAGGAAGACGGTCAAGGTGCTGCCGCTTCTGGCGGAGCGGACCAGGTCCGCATGCTTGATCGTTACCCGGACTGAGTCCTCGTTGGTCACTTTGACTCGGTGGATGTCGGCGCCGTGGTTGATGTCGCCACGGGCGTCGTCGAAGCTGTCGGTTTGTGCAAAGGCGGGACCGCCCAGTGCCAACGTGGCCACGGCCCCGACGCCGGCGAGCCCTGCAGTGATGCTGTTCATTCTTTACTCCCTATCTGTGAGGCGTCCCCTGCGGAGCCGCTCGAGCGCGACCCTTGTGGCGCGCTGATGGTGAGACGCCACGCCACACCCAGCGCGTTGCATGCACAGGCGCATCGATAGCTCTTAGTTATGGCGAGGGACAGACTCCCTCAGCAGCACACCCCACCCGGACTTGACCGCCACGGCCCAAGCAGCGCCCGGGCGCCGGCGAGGACGGGCATCGGTCAGACGCCGAAACCTCAGATTCGTGGCCAGTTCCCGGTTCAGGCCGCCGACTCCTCGCCCGCGTGCTTGGCCAACAGATCAGCCAGCTCGGCCAGCCCGCTGTACGACGAGGACTTCCCGGTACCTCCCGTACCACCTAGCTGCACGGTCGGCTCAACAGCACCCAAGATGACCACCGATGCGCCGGGAATACTCACAGGCTCCGACACCAGCACCACGCCGGTGACATCAGCGCAGTCCGACACCCTTCCTTGCTGCGGCACCAGCACTGCGTCGAACCGGTCGTCGCGCGACAGTGCGGCATACACAGCCGAACGCAGCAGGTACGGCTCGACCGCCACGAGAACGCGCAACTGGGCGGGGACGCGGGCCATGCCAATAACCTACGAGAGCCAGTCCAGGTAGCGCATCGACTGTTCGGATGATCTTTCCCTACCCGGATTTACGTATCTGAGCTGGCCTCCTGACACCGGCTGATGGCTCTGGTTGCGCAGGGTGAGTTCAGGCTCCGTCGCTGGGGCCGCCTGGCTGGAGCTCTAGGTGCTGGGCGGCGAAAGCGACTGCTTCGAGTTGAGAGTGCACTTCCAGCTTGGCGAGGATGTTGGAGGTATGAGTTCTCGCCGTAGCGGGACTGATGAACAGCTGCTCCGCGATCGCTTCACTGCGGTAACCCTGCGCAAGCAAGCGCAGGATCTCATGTTCGCGCCGGGTCAAGCGGTCGAGGCGCATCTTTGCGTCCATACTGTTTTGGCGTTGGGCTGCCAGCGCCGGCAGCAGGCGGGCCAGCTCCCGAGGGTCGATGAGCGTTTCACCAGCGGCGACCGCGCGAATGCCCTGCAGGACCTCGGCGATGTCGGAGCCTTTGTCCAAGAAGCCGGAGGAGCCGGCCTCGACGGCTTCCACCATGATCGCCGGCCGGCGGTTTCCGGATACCACGATCACCCGTATCTTCGGCGAGATCGCCGTGATGTGTCGAGTGGCCTCGATCCCGTTCACGGGCCCGTTGAGGTCGATGTCCATCAGCACCACGTCGGGGCAGTGGTCCTGGCTGAGAGCGACCGCGTCTGCCGCCGTGTGGACTGGGTCGGCTATCAGCCGCATTCCCGGCTCGCTTTGAATCACTGTGGCCAGCGCGTCAGTGAGAACCTTGTGGTCGTCGCAGATCAGGACCGAGATCTCGGCGTCAGTCATTCGGCGCTCCTTTGAACGGTAGCTCGACCTTGAATAAAGCGCCTCCTGCAGCGCTGCTCTCCACCCAGGCTCTTCCACCGTGCAAGTCGGCGAGCCGAGCTACCAGCGACAGTCCCAAGCCCGTACCGGAACCGTGTTTGCCGGCGACCTGATAGAACCGTTCGAAGACTTTGTCGCGTACGTCGTCCGGTATTCCTGGACCCGCATCCTCCACGGAGATCACGGCTGCGTGGTCGGTTGCCGTCAGCGACACCCGGATGTTTGTCCCCGGCGGGGTATGGCGGACGGCGTTCAGCAGCAGGTTCTCCACGATCCGTTCCACCTTCGGCGCGTCAACGTCAGCCTTGACCGGGGCGAGATCCAGGTCGACCTGCCGGCCGGTGAGCGCCTCTGCGTGTTCCAGTACTACCGCACGCACCAGTTCGACAAGGTTTGTGTCTCGACGCCGCAGCGGGAGCGGATCGGATGTCAACCGTTCCAGGTCCAGCAGGTCATCCAGCAGTCGGCGCATCTTCTCAGCACTCGACTCGAGCCCTGCCAGATGCTCCTGGCGCTGTTGCGGCGACAAGGTAGGTGAGTGGGCGTCGCGCTTCAACACACCGGCCACTGCCCGGATCGCCGCCAATGGGGAACGCAGATCGTGCGAGACAGTGTCCATGATCGTGTTCTTCAGATGATCCAGCTCGATCAGCCTCGCTGCCGTCTCACGCTCGTCGGCGAGAGAACGCTCGAGTTCTTCCAGGACACGCTCACGTTCTGACACGTCGCGGACGATGGCAGTGAACGACTGCTCCTCGTCGACCTTCCACGCTGCTAGAGAGAGCTCGGCAGGGAACTCGGAGCCGTCTCGTCGTAGCGCAGGCACCACGACGGTTGTCCCGACGATGCGAGGCTCTTCTGTTTCCAGGTAGCGTGCGAACCCTTTCCAGTGAGCCGACCGTAGCCGCTCCGGAATGATCACCGCCACAGGTGAACCGACCAGGGCCTGCACGTCGTGGTCGAACATGTGGCTGCTCTGCGGGTTCGCGTACTGGATGTCACCGTTCGCATCGATGGTGATGATGGCATCGGTCGCGGTGTCAGCAACGGCCCGAAAGAGTGCCTCACTGCGACGTAGATCCCACTCGGCCTGCTGCTTAGCCATCTGCGCCCCCAGCTGAGCCGCCACAGCCATCAGCAACTTCTGTGCCCCGACATCCACCGGCCTGCTGTCACCGGTAAAGAACTCCAAGATGGCAATCACCCGCGCGTCTGACGTCACCGGCACCATCAGCGCGGTCCTCAAGCCAGCCTCAGCGGCGCTCTGTGAGCGATGGAACTGGCTTGCGTCGGAGGCGATGTCGTCCAGCCACTGCACCTCAGGGTTGACCCACACCTCACCAAGCACCGGCATTCCCCGCGTGAACCGCACTGAAGCGCTGGCCTCGTGAAAGGCCTCGTTTCCAGGACTGGCCTGGTGCCAGACCGGACTACATTCCAAGAAGCGGTCATGCTCGTCCGGGATCCACACTTGGCCAACCGACCAACCGCCCGCCGTGCAGAACGATCGCAAGATGGTGGTCAGTGCCTCTTCGGAGGTCGCCGACCTGGAGACGGCCAAAGACAGGTCGAGCAGCAGCCTCAGCAGGCTTCCTGATTCCATACGCCGTCAACATCCCTCGGACCGAGCCAAACACACGAAGAACCGCCCAGGACGCCAGACTCGACACCCGGTGGGCGATGAAAGTATGGCCATCGGCGGCGGGACTTATCCAGGAAATGACTGAATAGGACCTAAGCGGCCACGCTGCGTATCGGTGATGTCGGCACCGGCCGCACCGTCGTGCCGTTAGCTGCGCCCGACTCGTCTCTCCGGCGCTTATTGGGACCGGCTATTCGTGTGCCTGCTGTGAGGATCGGCGGCGACGGTGGTTGCTGACCCGCGTCCGGGTGGCGCATGTGGTGGAGCAGAAACGTCGGGGGCGCCACTTGTCGACAGCAGGAACGGTTGGGCGCATCCGTGTGCGGCGCATCGTCGCACGGGGGGCTGGCCGTTGCGGGTGAGCAGCAGGGCGAAAGCCATGGCGCTGGACGAGGCCAACCATTCGGCCAGGGATGCGTTCTGGTGCTGTGGCCGGTCCCGCGGTGGGGGCCGTCCTGGACCGTTCCCGCCGTACCGCTGCCGTGCTCAGCGGTGCCATGTTCTGCATGGCGGGCGGTTTCCTGGTCCTTCTCGCAGAGCTGCCACGCGCGTTGGCGCTCGAGGCCGGTTCCTACAACGCAGCGGGCATCGTTGGACCAGCCCTCATCGCTGCGTTGGCCATGGCGCTGACGCCTCAGTGGGCAGTGGTCAGCGCCGCCGTGCTGCTGGGTCATCTGTGCATCCTCGGCGTTCAGGATGCCGCTCGAGGCTGTCGCCGCACGACAACACCGCCACGTACTCGATGATCTGCGCAGCGGGCTAAGCGCCATGTGGTCGACCATAGGGGCTACGCCAGGTCGTGCTTGTCAGCACGATCGCCCACGCCGGCTTCGGCGCCTTTGTGGTCGCGACACCGCTTGTGGCGCACCGGTGGACCGGTCATGCGGAAGCGGGGGCCTGGCTCGCCGCCCGATCCGACATTCGCCAGAAAGGGTTGTTGCCTGGGGGGCCGCAGCCGTCGGACTTTGCCTGAGTGTGGCCGCGGGGTCTCCGAACATCGTGGTCGCGACCGTCCTGTACGCCATGGCGGGTGTCGCTGACGGCTCGTTGCTGGTTGGGACGTTCGCTGTTCGGCACAGAGACGCACCAGTTCCGTGCGGTCTCAGGTCTTCGTTACCGCCGCCAGCCTGAAGATCGGTGCGTACGCCGCTGGGGTAGCCGCCGCCGGCATGTTCTCAGCGGGAGGCGTGGAACTCCTCCTGCTCGCTGGCGCGCTGCACCTGTGGCCGCAGCCGCTATCTGCCTGCGAGGACCGCGCATCAGCAGACGCTTGGCCGTGTCGTGTCTGCCGGCCGCCCATCCGGGCGGCGATCGACGACCGGTTCGCAGCGGCCGCGCTCGTCGATCTGGGAAGCGGCTCACGGCGGCTCCTGCGCGCCAGCCTCCTGGAAGCCGTCGCGGTGCTGAGCGGCCTCGCCCGCACCCGCCGGTATCCTGCTCGCCGCGTAGCCCTCTTGGGTGAAGGCATCGCTGAGGAAAGCCGCGCTCGTGCCATTCTGGGCCACCCCGCGACGGGGCCGCCGAAGGCTTTGGCGGCTCTCGGATGCGCAGCAAGATCACCCCGGCATCCGGCGGGGTATCGTCGCCGCATGCAAACAACTGAGCTGCGCCCCGGGCGGCTCGTCCTGCTGTTCGTCCTCGTGGCCTTCACCTCCGGCGCTGCGGTCCAGGCGGTGCGCACGGTCCCCGATCCGAACCTGTTCACCTCGGCGACGGGGACGATCGTCTCCATCACCGTGACCGCCGCCGTGATGGCGGCCGCCGTCCTGCGCCCACCGTCCTGGCTGACTCGCCCGACCGGGCCCAACACTACGACGGACTGAGCCTCTGGTCCGTCTCGTCGGGGGCAACGGATACGTCGATCAGAGGAGCTGCTTCCTCTCCACCGCTCTCCCTCGTGGCGCTCCAGCGCGAGCGTAACGAGGCGGTCGAGCAGCTGCGGGCCCGCTCGCCTCGAAGACTCTGGCGTAGCACTCGTCTCGGTGGACCCCGGGATCGTGTTGAGCTCGTCAGGAGTACCTCGCCACCGTCCTCCGCGAGGAAGTCGCAGCGCGCCATGCCCGCGCAGCGCAGCCGCTCGAAGACGTCGATCGCCATCTCCCGCACGCGTCTTTCATCTGCTCGGGAAGCCGAGCCGGCACCACGAGCTCCATTCCCCCCGGCTCGTACTTGGCGCGCTGGCAGCCGCCTGTGTGCTCGCTGCTCGGCAACGAGGCACCGGGTCGTGACCGGTACTAGTCGCCGACCTTGATCACTCTGCTGAATGCAACCGGATCGGTGCGGACCTCATGCCCTATGGTCCAGGTCCAAACGTCGTCCTAGACAGAGTCACCGCTCGAGCCGAGGCAGTTGAGGAGAGGCAGGAGATGACTAACCAGCCGACAAATGCCCCGAGCTGGGTGTCGTCGTTCTACGACCGCAAGGGGCAAGTGTCAGGTCCATCGGGCGTGTTGGACCACCACCGGGAGAGAGCATCAGCGATCAAACGGTTCGGTGGAAAGAGCCAGGGCCGAGTCCTCGAGATCGGTGCGGGAGCCGGTGGCAGTGCCGTCGCGACGGCCGAGCTCGGATATCGGGTCGTCGCCGTGGGGCTGAGCCCCGTGCGAGCGGGATTCGCCAACGACCTCACGCGGGGCAGGGCTGACCTTGCGATAGAGGTACTGGAAGCCGACTTCATGACCGTCGCGCTCGTTGACAAGTTCGACGCGGTGACCTGCTGGAACGGGTTCGGCGTAGGAACCGACGCCGACCAACGAAAGCTGCTGAGGCGGATCAACCAGCATTGGCTGGCGGAGGACGGGGTAGCCATCCTTGACATCTTCAACCCCGTCGGCTGGTCCCGGCTCGCCGGTGAGAGGTCTCTCGATGAAGAGACGGGACTGCGTTCCGCACTCGACTTCGACGCTGTGGAAAACCGGCTCCTGGACAATTGGTGGTTCGATGGCGACACGCAACCACCCATGGCGCAGTCCATCCGTTGCTACTCGCCGCCAGACTTACGTCTTTTGCTAGAGGGGACAGGACTCCGCCTGGCGGATGCGGAAGTCGAGGGCATACCGCTCACAGAGGTGACCCCAGGAGTTGACGGCCCCATGGCCAGTGCGTGGGGTTATCGAGTTCTGATCATCCCTCGACTGTTGAGTGTGCACACGCTTGGTGCATGCGCCGCTCCGAGAGGTAGGGCGACTTCTAACTCGCTGGCCGTACAAGTTCACATGACAGGCAAGCCATGCCGGGTTAAACGTCACAGGGCACGAGCGTCGAGAAGCGCGTCAGTTCGTACCGTTGTAGCGGAAGGTGTCTAGTCCTCTGGCCATATCGCCGACGTAAATGAAGTCGCCGTTCCACCAAGCGCCCCAGGCCGTCGTACCCGGTGCAATGCCCTGCGCCACCCGCGCCGGCGCCGCTGGATCGGCATAGTCAACTATCTGCAGGCCGGCGTTGTACGACCCGAACGCGACGAGGCTGCCCCGAGAGGAGAACACGTGCACCGAACAGACCGGCGCGAGTGTGTCGGCTGGGATGAACCACTCGCTCAGCTCCGTGGCCTGCGTCAGGGTCGCGTCGAGGCGTACTGCGGCCACGCCACCGCCGGCGGTGTCGACGGTATCGGCGCCGTCGTCTTCGCCGCACGGGTGGTGTAGGTCCTCGTCGGCGACCAACATGACCCGTGGGTCGCTGGGGAGGAACTGCGCCTCGTGGTGGTACCGGATCGGGTGGTGCGAGGGACCGCGTTCGTGCAGCCAGCGCAGCAGGACCACGGGGTTGCGGGGATCGGTGATGTCGATGACGAAGATGCTGCCGGTGTTGCCCGCCTCGTTGGTGTAGTTCCCTCCCTCGGCCAGCAGAATGATGTCGCGTTTAGCGGTGCTGCCGTCGGCCTGCTGGACCACGTAGTTCGGATACGCCGTGATGTCGTGAGTGTGCGTGAAGGCTGCGCCGACAGGCTTGTCTCCCCTGTATGGGGACGCCTCCCAGAGCGCGGCCGGGTTTCCGTGGAAGAGTCGCACTGGTGCGCAAGGGTTGTCGGCAGCCTGCGGCCGGCACCGCCCCGGCGAGGTCTTGATCAGCGGCTGGATGTCATAGATCCGCAGGCCCCAGCGGCCGTCTCCGCTGACCCCAGAGCCACCCGACGGAAGCCACAGCCGACGGCTGTCAACGATGTCGCCGTTGTGCGCCTCCCCGTGCTCCTGGCCGACAAACTCCGCCAGCTTGACCGGGGCAGCCGGGTTTGTCACGTCGAAGAATTCCGACCTGTCGGTCCGCGTCTCCTGGGTGGCGGTCGTGCGCCGGGTGCCGTTGAGCACGGCGAAGTGCCGAGGTGACCGCTTGCTGCCGTACACCGCCGCATCCGGTACGGCGTCCGCCCGGTTCCCCGGCAAGTAAGCGCCAATCTGGCGGGGATCCGCGGGCCGCGAGATGTCGAAGATGCGGAAGCCCTCGCCGTACGCACCGACGTAAAGGCGGCTGCCCTCGGCGACCACGTGACCACCCGTGGCCCCCCCATCGTTGCCCAAGTACTCGACGCCATGCTCGACCGCGACCGCTACCGGGTTACCCGGAACATCATGCACCGCATGGCCGTGGTCATGCTCTTCGGCTCCAACAACAGCGGCCGAGGCAACCAACAGGGGAGCTGCGGCCACCGAGGCCAACCCGACAGAAACGCGCATTGGTCAATCCTCCAGTCGGCCGAAAACTAGCGCGATAGTAGTCAAAAATGCGACGCCCGTCCAGCACCAGAACACCTGTGAGATGGCAGCCGGTCTGGCTGGTCGTCGGCGTTGCGCAGTCACAGGCCTGCGCCGGTGACAGCGCCGCACCGGTAGCCCAAATGTTCTCGTCTCGTTGGGCAAGATCAGCGGCGCGTCCACCGCAGCAAGGTCGACGTAGTGGTGCCGCGCTCCCTGTCGACGTTCTGCCGGTGTTGGTGTCCTTCCTGTGAACCGTTCGGCGATCGTCGTGCGACAAGAGGGATGAGAGTTCGACTCGCATTCAAGGAGCCCGTCATGCGTCACTGGATCGCCCAGCGCCAGTATCCCGTCCTCCCCATGGCCGCCATCGTGTCCGCAATCGGCCTTTTCGCGGCCTCTCCGGCTATCGCTGGCGCGGAGCGGGCGCGGGCGGAGGGGACGCTCGTCCGCTACGACACTGCAGTCGTGCCGGAGAATGCCAGAGCCCGCGTCCAAGCGGTGTACAACGCTGCGGGCGACTCGATCATCACCTTGCACGTGTGGGGCATGAAGCCGCACACCGAGTACGGCGCGCATGCGCACGTCAACGCCTGTGGCCCCACCGGCCTCGACGCGGGACCACATTTCCAGAACGTGATCGACCCCGTTCAGCCGTCGACGAACCCCTCCTACGCCAACCCGACCAACGAGATCTGGCTCGACCTGATCACCGGCGGGAGCGGCAACGGGGTCGCTCAGGCCAAGGTTCCGTGGCAGTTCTCCCCCGAGCGGCGCGCGCACTCGGTCGTCATCCATGCAGAGCACACCCACACCGGTCAGACCGACTCTGGCACCGCAGGAGCCCGGCTGGCGTGCTTGACCGTGGGCTTCTGAGCAGTCCAGCGCGACAATGCCTGACATGGACGATTTCCGGACCGACGGCGAGCTTCTCGCCGCGGTCGCCGACGGGAGTGCAGCCGCCCTCGAGGTCCTCTACCGTCGTCACGCCTCCTGGCTGGTGGTCCGGTTGGGGCGACGATGTGCCGATCCCACGGTCGTCGACGAGGTGCTCCAGGACACGTTCGTCTCGGTCTGGAAGGGCGCCGGAAACTACACCGGACAAGGAGATGTCGCCGCCTGGGTATGGGCGATCGCCATCCGCCGTCTCGTCGACGCGTTCCGCCGGCGGCCACCGGTGTCTTACCCGCTCGACGAGTTCACGTCCGAGCTCAACACGCTGGAGTCTGCCGAGGACCGGGTCCTGCTCGGTATCGAGCACGGTGACCTCGCCGGCGCCCTGGAGCGGCTCTCCCCGGAGCTCCGCACCGTGGTGCAGGCCACGGTGCTCGATGGGCTGACGACGCGGGAGGCAGCCCGCCTGCTGGGTCTCCCGGCGGGAACGGTCAAGACACGCATGATGCGCGCGCGGCGCGCCCTGCGGAAGGAGTTGGCATGACCAACACTGAGTGGCATCTCGATACCGAGCTGGCGGGTCGGTACACCCACGGCAGGGTGACCAGCGTGCTTGCGACCTCGATCGAGCAGCATCTGCTTCGCTGTGAGGTATGTCGTCGACTGCTGCAGGCAGCGGTTCAAACAGATCGCCTCGACCGGGTCTGGGCGGAGATCATCGAGCGGGTGGAGACGCCCAAGCGGAGCTTGCTCGAGCGGTTGCTGCGCCACGTGGGCGTCGACGAGGCCACCGCCCGGCTGGTGGCGGTGACGCCCTCACTAAAGGGGTCATGGCTGACCGGGACCACCGTCGTACTCGTGCTGGCCCTCCTCGCTGCCCAGACGAACCCACAAGGCGTGTCCGTGTTTCTCCTGATGGCACCCGTACTCCCCGTTGCCGGGGTAGCTCTCGCCTTCGGACCTGCTGCGGACCCCGCCCACGAGATCGTGGCGAGCACCCCGCATTCGGCCGTGCACCTGCTGGCGGTCCGCACGGCCGTTGTGGTCAGCAGCTGTCTCCTGCCAGCCGCCGTCGCATCTGCGTTCCTCCCCGGGGATTTTTGGGTCGCGATGGCCTGGCTCGGGCCGGCTCTGGCCCTGACCGTCGGCACCCTTGCGCTGTCCACCCGTGTCGCCCCGCATGTTGCCGCCATCGCGATGACAGTCCTGTGGATGACGGTGGTAGTGCGGGGATTGGTCCGCAATCACGACCCGTTGTTCGCCGCCACCCTGTCGGTGCAGCTGGCCGCCATCGCTGTCTTGGCCATCTCTGCCGCCGTTCTGCTCATCCAACGCCGTGACCTCGGCGAGCTCCTCAGGAGGGTCTCATGACTTCCCACACCACAGTCCGCGCCGAAGGGATCGTTAAGGCCTACGGCCGTCAGCGGGCCCTGGACGGATTCGACCTGGCCGCCACCACGGGCGTGACGGGGCTGCTGGGTCCCAACGGCGCCGGCAAGACCACCTTGCTTCGCATTCTCGCCACGGTGTTGGCTGCCGACGAGGGTTCCCTGCGCATCCTCGAGCAGGACCCGCTGGAACCCGAGGGTCGACGCCACATCCGCCGCCGGCTCGGGTACCTGCCGCAGGACGCCGGCTTCCATCGCGGCTTCACGGCCTTCGAGGCGGTCGACTACGTGGCGGTGCTCAAGGAGCACACCAAGGCCCGTGCTCGCCACGACGAGGTGCGCCGGGTACTGGACCTCGTCGGCCTGTCCGGTGTGGCCGGCAAGAAGGTGCGGGCGCTGTCCGGCGGTATGCGGCAGCGTCTCGGCCTGGCCCAGGCTCTGCTCGGTCGGCCCCAACTGCTCGTCCTCGACGAGCCGACAGTCGGGCTCGACCCGGAACAGCGGATGCGGTTCCGCGACCTGGTGTCCGAGGCGGGACATGGGCGGACCGTCATACTGTCCACGCACCAGACTGAGGACGTGGCTGCGGTGTGCTCGCAGGTGGTGGTCGTCAACCGCGGCCGTGCCTTGTTCACCGGCGGTGTGGACGAGCTCGTCAAGCTGGCCGAGGGTCGGGTATGGGTCGACAGCGACCGAGACCCGCGTGCGCTGGCCGGCTGGCGGCTCGGAGCCCATCGCTACCACCACATCGGTGACCCACCCGCAGGAGCTGAGCTGGTCGAGCCCGGCGTCGAGGACGCCTACCTGCTGCTGGTGGGTCCGCAGGCCGCCACCTCGGACGGCGCCGACCAGGAGCGTGACGCGGCATGAGCATCGCGATCACCCGCAGTCCGATGGCCACTGCCGCTCCAGTGGCATCGGTAGTCCCGGTGCTGGCGCGGCAGGAGGCTCGACGTCTGGTCCGCCACCCGTTCATGCTCTTCGGCTTCGCGCTCTTCATCGCCACCACGGGAGGGAGCCTCATCGCGGACACCTCGGCGACCACGGCATTTTCCTTGGTCGATTCCTTCCCGAGTTTCTATCCCGGCGTGTTCACAATCCTGGCCGGAGGTCTGGTGGCGAGCCGCGACCACCGGGCTGGGTCCGACGAGCTGGTGGCGCCACTGCCGGGACGGGCGTTCGAGCGAGTTCTCGCCCTATGTGTGGCCTCCGTCGCTCCGGCACTGTTGACCCTTGGGCTGATCCTGCTTCTGCACGCCGCCTATGTACTGCAGGGCGTCTACGTCGAGACGCCGAACGTCTGGCATCTCACGCAGGGACCTGTCACGGTGCTGGGCGGTTGCCTGTTCGGGATCATGGTCGGTACTTGGGCACCGACCCGCAGCGCCGTCCTGTTCGCACTGGTGCTCATGGTGGCCGCCAACCTCTGGGTGAACGGCGACGAAGGCCCGCAAAACCTGTTCGGCCTGTCGATCGGCTGGGGAGAGTGGGGCTCGCCCGACGGCCGGGTATGGGGCGGCCTCGCGCCCGGGTCGCCGATGGGACACGTCTTCTACCTGCTCGGACTCTGCGGGATGGCCGCGAGTGCCGCCCTCCTGCGGGTCGCGGACCGTCGTACGCCGGTGATCGTGGCCGGGTTCCTATCCGTCGTAGTTGCCGTGACCGGCGGAATCGGGCAATTGCCGTGAACGCTTCGATGCTCCTCGCGTCCTGGACCGTCGTACGACGAGCGGGACTGCTGGCGCCGGTGGCTGTGGTGGTTGTGCTCCTAGCGGGGACCGCGCACCTACTCGACGACGGATACGGCATGCAGGTGCTGCGTGGAGTCGGGGTGCTCCTTGCGTGCGCATGGGTGACCACCATGGACGACCCGATGGGTGAGGTCGCCGCCGGATCGCCGTACCCGAGGAGTGTGCGGACGGTGACCCGCGCGGGGGTGGGGATGGCGATCGTGTTCTCGGTGTGGGTCGTCTGCGCGGTGCTGGTGGAGGCGCGCGCGGAGACCGTTCCTGTGCTACGGCTCGGTCTCGCAGCCTTGGCGCTCGGCTTCGCCGGGCTCGCCATGGCGGCGGTCGTCCGGTTCTGGGCCGGACACCACCAGCCCTCGTACGTGGCCGTCGCCAGCCTCGTCGTATTCGTCGTCGCGCTCGACGCGCTGCCGCGTGGATGGGAGATGCTGCCGCCACAGAGCTGGGGACCGCCGTGGGAGGCCGCACAGATCCGCTGGAGCGCCCTGCTGCTGTTCGGTGTCGGAGTGCTCGCGCTGGCGCTCAGAGATCCGCTTGCCGGGCTGAAAACTGGACCGGCTCACGCTCCGGCTCTTGTGCCGGGGATCGTGGATAACGACCTCGGAGCAGGTGGGAAGGGAACATTTCGAACCCGGCCAGTGCCGGCTGGTAGTCGAAAGTCACGTCTCTGACCCGATACGCGCCTGTCGGTCGTAATCCGGTCGTCACGCGTTGCCGCTTGTCTGGCGGGTTGGCGCTGGTCGGCCTGGCGCAGCATGCGCTCGCCAAGACTGCGCAAGACGGCACCACGGACCGGCAGATAACAGCGACACCAGAACGATTCGGCGGTGTCGCGCCGCAGGCACGTGCGGGTGTGGCGTTGATGACTTATGCTTGGCTCAATTGTCTCCGGTCAGTGTGCGTTGACCCCAGGCCCGGAGACCCTCCGACAAGAACGGCATCAGGTGAACAGCATCATGACCCAACCTTCGTCCATCCCCCGCGCGGACAAGGCCCGCCGCACCCATCTCACCCTCCTGGGTGTGGTCGCGCTCTCTTTCGGTCTGGTCGCTTCGGGACCGGCGGTGGCTGTTCACAACGACGACTTACACTCCGCAAACGTCCGCAAACTCGACCGTGAGCCGTTCCACGCGGGTAAGGACAGCCACGCCAAAGGCAGTGACCTTGCCTTTCAGGGTCGGCTGGTGGTCGCCGGGGCCTACGAGGGTGTTGGCTTCTTTAGGCGGGTGGACGGCGGAAATGGCCTGGAGCAAGTCTCGTTCTATGACTGCCCCGGTTCCCAGGGTGATGTCTCGATCATCGGTGACTACGTCTACGTGTCGATCGACTCCCCCGGGTCCAACAACAAGAAGACCGCTGTCTGCAACAACACCGGAACCAACTTGAGCGACAGCTCGCTGGGCAAGGAGGGCATCCGGATCGTCGACATCTCCAACATTCGAAACCCCCGTCAGGTGGCGTTCGTGGAGACTGAGTGCGGTTCACACACCCACACCCTCATCCCCAAGGGCGACACGACATTTATGTACGTCGACTCCTACCCGATCGTGCAGACGGCGAGTTGCAACGACGTCAACCACCCGGAGGGGGAGTTCTCCGTCCTGCGGTTCCCGACCGCCGACCCCACGCGGGCGCGGATCGTCAGCACTCCCGACGTCATCCCGCCGACCGCGACCGATGCCGTCGGATGCCACGACACTGGGGTGCTGATCCGCTCGAACAAGCGCGACTTGGCGGTGGCCGCCTGCCTGGGGGCCTTCGCGATCCTCGACATCGAGCGCCCGGCCTACCCGAAGGTGCTCTCGGTCGTACAGAACCCGTTCATGGAGCTTGACCACTCGGGCGGGCTGACCTGGGACGGGCAGGTCGCCATCGTCAGTGACGAGCACGCCGGAGCCGCCGGGGGTGGTGGCTGTTCACCGGACTCCGACAGCCAGGTCGGCGCCATGTGGTACTACGACATTTCCCGGCCGAGTCACCCCGAGCTGAAGGGTCACTTCTCGCTGCCTCGGGTGCCCCCGGCCGACAGCCTGGAGGAGCTTGAGCGCTTCCGGTGCACCACCCACAACTGGAACGTCCTGCCCACCAGGGACCGGTCCCGTTACGTGGCGGTGTCGGCCTACTACTCGGGCGGCCTGGCGGCAGTGGACTTCAGTGATCCGACCAACCCCAAGGAGTACGCCCACTACCTTCCCCAGGTGGGGGGCGAGAACCCCGACATGTGGTCGGCGTACTGGTACAACGGCCGGGTCCACAGCAACGAGCACGCATCGCAGCTGGGTCTCAGCCTGTTCCAGATCGATGGATTGGGAAGCGGGAATGTCCGTTTCTTCGAGGACCGGATGAACCCGCAGACGCAGGTGGTCGCCGGGCTGGCGCGTTAGCCGACTTGGCAGGTGTTGGCTCCGTCGGCGGGTTCCTGATGGCCGACGGGACCCTGCAAGGCGCTTACCGGCATCGATGACCGCTCCGGGTTCTGCGTGTCAGCCAGGCCGATGGCCGAGCGGGCCCGCCCGGTCTGCGACCGCCTAGCTGCGTCGATGCGCACCCGCGGCTTTTCTTCGGCGTCGCAGCGAGCGGCCGCCCAGCAGTCCTAGGACGGCAATGGCCAGCAGGAGAAGGTTCACCGGCACTACGTAGGAAAGGAGATCGTTCCCAGCCCGGCCGGTGAGCAGGCTCAGGCCGAAGTGGGCGACCGGCAGGGACAGCGCGAGGAACCAGGCGATCGATCCGGACAGGAAGCGTCCTGCCACAACACCCACGAGCAGGAAGACCACGAAGGGCGCGACATCGACGACAGCCACGGTGGCTGACCCCCGCCCAGTCCAGGCTTCGGCGGCGGCCGAAACGCCTGGTCAGTCTACCGTGAGGGAACCGTGGTCGCCGCCTGGAAACTCGGTGACGCCACCCACCATAATGACCCACGGTGGGCCACGTGACGACGAAGAACCGTTACGCAAAGGCGTCCGTGGTGGGAGGCACCGCGGCGATCTGGTGGCACCCAAGGCCCTGACGGTCGCCGGCCGGTCGGAGCGAGCGGGGCTCATGGCTGCCGCCGTCGGAGTTGGCCTGCTCCTCGCCGGTAACGTCGTGGAGTTCTACGGCGTACTCCTGCAGGAGAAACCGAACGCCTACGCCGCCGCCGGTGAGAACGACCACTGGGTGGGCTCGGATATCGGCTGGATCATTTTCGGGATCGGCATGCTCACGCTCCTCGTCGGCGGGCTGACCGCCGCCGTAGGCATGCAGAGGCACCGTGTGCGGCCGACCTGGGTGATCGCCTTCATCGCTACTCTGGGCGTCGGCGTCCTGGCCGCTAACCTGCTCGCGCTCCAATCGGTGCTCCTGAGCGTCCCTGTGCTGGCTCTCTACGCCGTCGGATGGATCGCCTTCGGTCTCCTCACCCGCCAGGCGGCGTCTCACGACCGGCCCAGCGTGCCGCGGCTGGAACGGCTGCAGAAACCCCATCGCCGCGTTCCGCGTTCCTACCAGTGACTGTTTTGCGCTCCCTAGAAAACGGCACTAGACCCGTGCGCACGACAACCGGGTGCTTCGTTAGCTCCTGTATCGGCCACGAGAGAGTTGGACCCCGAGCACCATCCAGGCCGCGCCGAGTGCCACCAGAGGCAGTTCCAGTGCTCGCCCGCCCATGAGTTCTGCGGCAAGGCCGCCGGCCAGCACTGCGGGAAGGGTGACCAGGCCCAGCACCAGCGGTACATGTGCATCAGGCGCCGACCCCGTCAGCGGCAACAAGGCGCCAGCACACGCGGAAACGCGCCCGATCAAGCTGAGGAGCCCGTCAGGCGCGAATTTCGTGAGTATGCACGGCCCAAAACCGTGAACACCCTGAGTGAGTGAGTCGAGTGAGTGAGTGTGAGTTGAGTGGGGTGTTCACGGTAATCGACGTGCCAGGTCAAGACGGCAAAGTCGCCAGGCAACCAATCCGGTGCACACCGAATTGCAGATCCTTGCACACCTCGTAGTCCGGCGGTTGACCGGATGTGACCTCATTTGACCAGGAGGACGGACCGTGATCGCCCTCCCACCCAAGGGCTACAACAGCCCGGTCAAGCTCTGCAAGCGAGACACCGTCGGGCCCAACCGCGATAGCGCCACTCTCGACCGCCCGGGTCACGCGATCGCCCAGGCCCAGCAGAAGATCGACCTCACCTGGAGATAAAAAGGTGTTGGCTCCACCAGCCAAGGCAGCATCGGACATGACCCACTCATCCCCAACCATGCGCCAAACCCGCCGACGAAGGGCCATCCCGTGAAGGTCGCCCAGGGCCAGCAATATGCAGGCAGCCTCCAGTCTGTTAGCGGGTGCATCAAGTCTGACCGCGGTTGCGGCAAGGGCAGCCCGCAACCGCAGCTGTCTCACCCTCGGTCGCGGAGGCTCCTTCACCTTGCCCTGGGTCGCGGTCGCCTGCAGCTGCATAATGCGCGCCTGCACCGACTTCGCAAGGCCACGTCGGGTGGATACCCGAGTGCTGCCGGCCAGGAATCATCACCTTTGCGCAGACGCGCCAACGTGACTAACCACACCGTGTCCTGCGCCACCCTATCTCGCAAGGCACTGGCCACCTCCTGGTAGAGGAACCGGTACTGGTCCATCGTCGCCGTCCCACGATTAACAGCCTCTTCTGCCTTCTGGATCTGGTCCGACCACTGACGGTTTCGACGTAGCCGAGCCCGCGACAGAGCTTGGATCCGAGACTCAACCGACATCATTCACCGCACCATCCCCCGGCTTCGGCGGCAACATCCTCAGCGGCACCCTCCCCGGCGGCGCCATTCCCCGGCTCGACTGCACTATCCCCGGCGGCAACATCCTCAGCGGCACCCTCCCACGGCTCGAGCCCATCCTCGGCGTCGTCGATGTCCTCGTCGTCGAACTCCTCTTCGAGCGCAGCGAGTCTCTGCTCAACGTCAAAGGCGAGATCGAGACGACCCGAAGTAGTGAGGATCAAGGGGATCGCCCGCAAGGCGATGCTGGGGTCTGCGTCGTTCACGAGCTCCCCGAGCCGCTTGACGCAGGCCGTACGCAACTGGCTGAACTGTGCCAGCGTCTCCTGCCGCTGCCGTGACCGCTCCTGCTTGACCTCGGCGATCACCTCCGGGTCTTTGAGGCGCCGCTGTACGGAGCTGACACTCAGGTCAGCCAACGCTGCCACCTCGTGAAGGGGTCGCCCCGCCACCACCGCGGCCACTAACACCCCACGGTTCCCTGCTTCTGTCATGTCGCCATCTCCTCTGCTTTCCGTTCGCTCTCTCGTCGCCGCTGAAGCAACGAGGCGGAGAATCCGCTCCTCAGCCCTTCTCCCGCCGTTAACCGACATCCGACAGGTCTGGTGCGTTCAGGGCGGCGAAGGGCCACACAAGCAAGCACCTCATCTTGATGGTGCCGACGCTCAACAGCTTCACCGTCCGCAGAACCCTCTTCAGACATCTCAGCCACTCTCCGTCGCTGTCTCCAGCCGCTTAGGTCCCTTCACCCCTTCCACACGCAGGCAGTGCTAGTTAGACAGGTCAGCCCTGCGAGGGAAGAAAATGCGTTCCGCTGACGTTGAAGTTGAAGGCCGGGGATCGCCAGAACTACGCCGAAGAAGAATTTGCGGTTGGTCGCTGCATCGGAGAGGTGCCGACGGCCGGTTCCGGTATCCCAGACACAACGAGCGGACGATGTGTCAGCGACTCAAAGCGGTCGAACGGCTCACAGCCGGCACGGCACTCGAGATGACGCGCGCTCGCTAGCCAACGACCGCCAGTGCCTCGGAGTAGATCGCCTCCAAGACCTTGCCGGTGAGCGCGCTGAATTCGGGGGATGCGGCCAACGAGTGGTCGCGCGGCCGCGGGAGGTCGACGCGGAACTCGGCCTTGACGTGCCCGGGACGATTCGACATCACCACGACGCGGTCAGAGACGAAGACCGCCTCTTGGACGTCGTGCGTGATGAATACGACCGTCAGCTTGTGCTGTTCCCAGACGTTGGTGAGGAGTTCTTGCATCACCCGACGTGTGAGCGCGTCGAGTGCTCCGAAGGGCTCGTCCATCAACAAGACCTCGGGTCGATAGGCCAAGGAACGCGCAATGGCTACGCGCTGCTTCATGCCGCCCGACAAGGCCACCGGATACGAATCCGCGAAGTCGGTGAGGCCCACCAAGGCAAGCTGTTTCCGGGCGCGGTCGGCCCGCTCCTTGGCGCTGAGCGAGCCGTCGCGCAGGGCGAACTCGACATTCTGTTGGCATGTCAGCCAAGGCAGGAGGGAGTGGCTCTGGAACACAACGCCCCGGTCTCGGCCCGGCCCGATGATGTCCTGGCCATCCAAGGTGACGGAGCCGGAGGTAGCGCTTTCCAGGCCGGCGAGAATCGACAGGAGAGTGCTCTTCCCGCAACCTGACGTCCCGACGATGGAGAGAAACTCGTTGGGGGCGACGTCAAGGTTGAAGTCTTCAAGCGCGACGAGAGCACCAAAGTGCTTGTCCAACTTCTCGACGTGGATCTTGCTCGTCACGATGACCCCTCCTGGTAGCGGAACATCCTGCGACCGGCCGCCTTCATCACCTGATCCGAGATGAGGCCGAGGAGACCCAGGATGATGACGTAGCCGATAATGATGTCGGTGTTGAAGTAACGCTGGCTGACCGTGATCCGGTACCCGAGTCCTGAGGACGCTGCGACCAGCTCGGCGAGCACCAGCCACGTCCAGGCCCAGCCGAGGGAGATCCGCAGGGCGTCCCAGATTCCCGGCGCCGACGCAGGCAGGACGATCCTGCGGAGGATCGTCACGTCGCTGAATCCGAGCGTGCGTCCCAGGTTGACGAAGTCTTTGGGGACTCGCTTGGACGCGTCCATGACGAGGAGGACCTGCTGGAAGAAGGTTCCCAGCCAGATGATGAGGAATTTCTGCGGGTCATCGGTGCCCACCCAGAGGATGCTCAGCGGCACAAAAGCGACGACTGGCATGTAGCGGATGAAGTCCACCAACGGTTCGATCGCCGCTTCCCATACCCGAAACGACCCCATCAGTATCCCGAGCGGAACAGCCATGGCCGTTGCGATGGCATACCCCACGGCGATTCGGTAGATGCTCACGGAGAGATCAGATGCGAGCTGTCCGTTCTGCCCCTGTTCGATCAGGCTGCTCCCAACCGCCCAAGGAGAGGGCAGGAACAGTGGGTCAACGAATCCCGTCGAGGTCACCACGGCCCACGCGACCAGAAGCATGACGAAGGTCCCGGTTGCGATCAGCACGAAGGCCCGCCTCGTGAGCGTGCCCCCGATCCGTACCCGGCTGGGTGCGGATCGGGGGCGGGCAAGCGTGCTCACTCAGAACCAGACCCTTCGACGAAGGACGCGTCGATCACATTGTCCACCTCAAGCTCTCCGGTCAAGACCCCAGCATGCACGGCCGCCTCCTTGACCATCGGCAGGACGGTGTCAGCGAAGTCCCCTGTCAGCTGCTCGCGGTTCTCATCGGCGCCGTAGAACTCGACCCCGTCGAACGCGGAGATCAGGTCCTCACGCTTGGACCCGACGCCGGTGCTGATGATCTCTTGGCCGGACTCGGTGTCGGACTGGTAGTAGGCGACGGAGTCCATCCACGTGTCGACCACGGCCTGGACTGTGTCGGGGGCTTCCTCGATCAGGTCGTTCCGCACGACCAGCACATCGCTGATGATGCCCGGGTCCTCGGCTGCTGTGTAGATGAGCTCCACGCCGTTGCCGGCCTTCAGCGCCTCGCTGAGGTACGGCTCGTAGGTGACAGCGACCTGCGTGCGGCCCGCCAGCAGTGCACCACCGGCGTCCGATGCTGGCAGCGGCACCTTGGTGATGTCGTCGATCGTCATGCCTTCCTTTGCCAACGCGGACTGCAGGAGGATGTCACTGGTGGTGCCCTCTTCGTAGGCGACCTTCTGGCCTTCCAGCTCCGAGACTTGCGTCAGACCAATCGCCGCGATCGCATCTGCTGTCGTCGAAACGTCCTGAACAAGCACGATGGAGATTTCGACCCCAGCCTCGATGAGCTTCAGCGCCGTATGGGTCGCGACGTTCGCCGCGTCAAGCTTGCCTCCCGCGAGGGCGGCCGTCACCTCAGCGTCGGTGCTGAAGTTCGTCAGTTCCACGGTGATGCCGTGGTCGTCGTCGAAGCCTTGGTCCTGGGCGATGTACCAGGGCCCGTATCCAAGCCACGGCTGGGTGCCGATCGTGAACGTGGAGTCAGCGTTCGCTTCCGACTCCCCCTCGCCCGAGCAGCCCGCAAGCGCGATGCTGGCTGCCAGGACGGCGGCAAGCGCGACAAGCCGACGGGTCCGCGTTGTTGGTGTTG
This sequence comes from Nocardioidaceae bacterium, assembly GCA_030447585.1. Lineage (GTDB taxonomy): Bacteria > Actinomycetota > Actinomycetes > Propionibacteriales > Nocardioidaceae > JACDHG01. The sequence continues at coordinate 230,909 of JAUJOO010000002.1, forward strand.
CCATTGTGAGGTGTCCTTTCCGGTTGGTGAAGTGGCCCCCGAGGGGTGCTAGGAGCATGCGGATCCGACCCGTCCCGCGAGCAAGGCGAGGGCGTTGCCGGCTAGTTGGGCGCGCACATCGTCGGGTGGCACGCCTGCTGCGGACAGGAGTCCAGGCAGGTGGTCCGGAATGTGAGCGAACCCGGGGCCACCAAACGCCGCCAGTTGCGACTTGGTGCAAATGTCCTGAGAGTGCACCAGACGGTTCCCGTAACCGTCCGCGATCAGGGCCGCGGTCGCGGTGGCTCGCTCGAGGTCAGTCGGCATTCCCGCACCCCCGTACTCGTCCTCGTCTCCCCAAACGTCGAACGCGATCACGCATCCTCGCGCTAAGACGGACCGAACGAGGTCCAAACCGCTGCTTACCGAGACGTCCAGATGGCACAGGACGGTCGTCGAAAGGTCGCCACCAGCAGCCTCGACGATGTCCAGGGCCGCATGTCCTTGCGGACGCCATGGGTCGAGGTGCACGTACATCGGGACCCCACCGAGTCGCCGTTGTGCCCGCGCCGCTCCCGTGAGGGAACGGCGCTCCGCCGGCGTGATCGGGGCACTTGTTCCGATCTCGCCGATAACGGCGGCGGGCCGAGGATCGCAGAACCGTCGCAGAATGTGACCCGCGAAGTCGTCAATGGTCCATCCGTGCAGTTCTGCGGGCCAAGCGGCCTCGATGTAGGACCCGCATCCGGTGACGATGTCAACGCCAGCCGCCCTGCTCACGCGGGCCAACCGCGCCGGCCGGCGGCCGATGAAGTCGGGCGTCACGTCGACGATGAGGGCTCGATGGCCGCCCAACCGCTCCAACTCCGCAAGGATCTGGGTCTCGTCGTCTAGGAGCAGGTTGTCTCGGCAGGCGAACGGGTTCTTGCGGATACTGGAAATGGTTTCCGGTCCAACCTGCGCGTCGCGCAGGGTCTCGTGCGAGGCGTCGGATGTGTCGAGCCAGCACGTCAGATCGATGAACAGATGTTCGTGCGCGAGCACGACGTCGTAGTCAGGCGCCAGTTCGCGACCGTCAACCGTCCATGGTGTCGGCATGGCACTCTAGCCGGCGTCCGCGAGCCGCAGTCGAACCGCTTCCCCGTGGGCTGGCAGGTCCTCTGCCTCGGCAAGCGCCATAACTGACGGCCCGATCGCCTGCAGAGCCGCCGCTTGGTAGTTCACAACGTACACGCAACGCAGGAAGGTCTGGACCGATAGTCCGCCCGTGTGTGCCGCTCCCGCGGTAGTCGGAAGAACGTGATTCGAGCCCGCGCAGTAGTCCCCCAGCGACACCGGCGAGTGCGCACCGACGAAGATCGCTCCGGCGCTGCGGACCTCCGCCGCCACGCGCTCCGCATCAGCAAGGTGGATCTCCAGGTGCTCTGCAGCGTATGCGTTGACCAGTTCCAAGGCCTTGGCCTCATCTTCAACGATCAGGATGACCGACTGCTGACCCGCGAGCGCCTCACGTACGCGCTCCTTGTGTCGCGTTTCAGCCCACTGCTTTGCGACATGCTCAAGTACCTCGCTCGCGAGGGAGGTACTTGTCGTGACCACGACCGCCGCTGCCATCGGGTCATGCTCGGCCTGGCTGATGAGGTCGGCGGCTACCCACGCCGGGTTGGCAGTCTCGTCGGCGAGGATCAGCACCTCCGTTGGACCCGCCTCGGAGTCGGTGCCGATCGTTCCGCGGAGCTCTCGCTTGGCTGCGGTGACCCAGATGTTGCCTGGGCCTGTGACCATGTCGACCTTTCGACAGATAACACCTGATTCGTCGCTGACTCCGTAGCCGAACATGGCGATGGCTTGCGCCCCACCTGCCGCATATACCTCTTCGATGCCCAGCAGGGCGGCGGTGGCAAGGATGACCGGATGGGGTAGCCCATCGTGGTCCTTCTGCGGCGGAGACGCGATCGCGATCGAGTTGACCCCCGCTTCAAGCGCGGGTACCACGTTCATGATCACCGAACTCGGGTACACGGCTCGGCCCCCGGGAATGTATAGCCCCACCCGGTCGACCGGGAGCCATCGAGTGGTGACGACCGCGCCATCGTCAAGTTCGGTCCGGACGTCGCGGCGACGCTGCGCCCCGTGGACGAGCTGCACCCGCTCCACCGCCGCCTCGAGAGCCGCCCGAACCACCGGCTCGAGCGCCTCGAGGGCCGTACGCAAAGCCTTCGCCGTGACACGCAACTGCCGAGGCCGGATCCCGTCGAACTTCTCCGACGCCTCGAGGACGGCCGCCACTCCGCGTCCTCGGACATCTTCCAACAGTGGGCGAATCATGGCTGCTGCCTCTTCGACGTTCATGCCTCCCCGAGGAACGACTGTGGCGGCGTCGTACTCGGAATTGCGCAGGTCTTCGACGCGAATCATCGGCACCTCCGGGGAGTTGGGCCAGCATGCTAAACATTTGTTCAGGCGCTACTCTAAACACATGTTTAGTCACCCGCGCAAGACTCTTCCGAGAGGTTCCACTGGGACCTGTTCAGGGCCCCTTAAAGCCACCATCGCGACCGCCGCGGTGAAGGGTCTCTGAGCAGCGTGGCGACCAAGCGCTCCGACATCAGTCGACGTTCGCTCGTAGCAGCAGCGAGTGACGTGATCAGCGACCGCGGAATCCAAGGCGTCCGAGTGCGGGAGATCGCCGCGAAAGCGGGGCTGAGCCCGGCTGCGGTTCTGTATCACTATCCCGAGAACGGCGACTTGTTGCTGGCAGTGCATCAGGCAGTCGTAGAGGATTACCTCGACCTGCGGCACAGCGCACAGCAGGCCCACGCAGATCCAAGGGTCCGGCTCACGAGCGTGTTCAGATCAGGACTGCCCTCCCTCACGGAGTCAAAGGCCATCCGTTTGCTCTTCGAGTTGCACGGACTCGCCCGTCAGGATGCCGCGCATGCAGAGCTCATGACTCTGCTGTGGCAGCGCGAGATCGCCCTCTACGAAGAGATCATCACTGCAGGGCAGGAAGTGGATCTGTTCGCCCCTGCCCAAGGTGCGCACGAGGTGGCGACCGCACTGCTCGGCCTCGAGGATGGCCTGGCGCTGCACCTCACCAGCGACAACCGGGCGCTGTCCGACGCGACGTGCCTGAACATCCTCCACTACGCGGCCGCTGAGTTGTTACGCTGCTCCCGCTGGGACAGTTAGCCAGTACCGTGTCGAGGTGCTCTACGAGGTCATCACCACGCCCGAACATCTGCGGTAATGTTGGCCGGATGAGGCGGAGCTCCTGCCGGCGCGGGCGCCACCGACGTACCTCGACGCCTTAGACAGGACCCGCAACCAACACGAGACGCCGGGAGCGAAGAGCACTCCGACACCGGCCCACCCAAGCACAACGGCGACGACTCCTAGGACCTCGAGGCGCCACTCGACGTAGCCCATTTCGCCCACAAAGACGCACCCGCTGACAACATGTACGACGCCCCGGTGGGGCGCTCAGCCCCTTACCCAAATGAGTTCTTGACGCGCGCGATGGAGGACACGGTGCGCAAAGTTTCCCTCGTGGATGAGTTCTTGACGCGCGCGATGGAGGACACGGTGCGCAAAGTTTCCCTCGTGGCACACACGGGCGTCCGAACGAAGGCCAGAAGACGGCCACAGTGCAGAAGGGCACGTGTGGTTCAAGACCTTGCGAAAGGGCCGTGAAAAGGCCAGACGCGGAGACCCGCCCCTACCCGACGGTGATGTGCGTTCTCGGACAAAACGGGGGGTATTCCCCTGACACCTGACCGTCCGGCGGATAGTTTGCACCATGGACACACTTCCCCGTGGCGTGGCGGACAACGGCCAGTCGATGTCTCCTGACCAAACGCCGGATGATGGCCGGCTGGAGCGACGTGCGATCTTGCGGGCTGCGGCAATGGGCGCAGCGGCGCTTGCGTTGCCCTTCACGACGTGGTCGGAGGCGTACGCTGCGCCGGCGCAAGCCGTCAAGAGTCCTTACGGGCCGCTGCTGCCGGCCGACGCTAACGGCGTGCAGCTGCCCGCTGGTTTCACCAGCGCGGTGGTCGCGCGATCCGGCATGCTGGTGCCCGGCACGTCCTACAGATGGCACTCGGCGCCGGACGGCGGTGCCGTCTTCGGAAACGGCAGCGGTGGGTGGGTCTACGTGTCCAACTCCGAGATGAGTCCCAGCGCCGGAGGCGGTGCATCGCGGATCGTGTTCGACTCCACGGGCACCGCGGTCTCGGCGAATCGAATACTTGGCGGCACGAGGCGCAACTGCGCCGGGGGAAAGACCCCGTGGAACAGCTGGCTGTCGTGTGAGGAAGTCGGTCGCGGCCGCGTGTGGGAGACATACCCCCTGACGGGCGCGGCAGCGGTCAGGCGACTGGCGATGGGGCGGTTCAAGCACGAGGCGGCCGCAGCGGACCCGGTGCGCCGGGTCATCTACCTGACTGAGGACGAGCCAGACGGCCGCTTCTACCGCTTCGTCCCCACCACCTGGGGCAACCTATCCCGCGGAAAGCTGCAGGTCTTGCGCGCAGGCACACGAACGTCCGGCACCTTCAGTTGGGCGAACGTGCCCGATCCGGAGGGGTCCCCCACGCCCACCCGCTTCCAGGTGTCGGGGGCGAAAGCCTTCAATGGCGGGGAGGGTTGCTGGTACGCGAATGGCACGGTCTGGTTCACCACCAAGGGCGACGGGCGGATCTGGCAGGTGAACCTAGCCGCGGGAACGTACGAGCTGGCCTACGACGACGGGCTGGTCAACCCTGCACCGGCGCCGCTGACCAACGTCGACAACATCACTGGGGCCGCCAACGGCGACTTGTTCGTCGCCGAGGACGGCGGCAACATGGAGATCTGTATCATCACCCCAGATGACAAGGTGTTCTCGTTCTTGCGGCTGGTCGGCCACGACGCGTCCGAGATCACCGGTCCGGCCTTCAACCCGGCTGGCAACCGGCTCTACTTCTCCTCTCAGCGCGGGACCGCAGGAGTCTCCACATCTGGCGTCACGTTCTGTGTCACAGGGCCCTTCCGCTCCTGATCTAGGTGTGATGCCCAGGCAGGATTGTTCAGCCTGGCGACTGGTAAGCACTTTCCGATTGGGCAATGGGACCAAAACCGCGAGCTTCCCTGTAGCCCTCGACGAAGGCGGTAAGCGCCTCGACGGCCGCTGGCCCCGTGACTGCGCTAGGCGGCAACGGCTGCGGACCGTCGGCGCCTACCACGCGTCCAAGTGGGCTTTGGAGGGGCTGTCACAGTCGCTCGCTCAAGAGGTCGCCGGTTTCGGGATTCACATCACCTTGATCGAGCCGGGCGGGTACTCCACCGACTGGTCCGGCCCATCCGCAGTACACAGCGACGAAAACCCGGCCTACGCCGACGTCCGCGAGGCCGCCAAAAACCGTCCATCGGCCGCGACCCCGGCGACCCCCCGCGCCACCCGTCAGCCGATCCTGAAGGTCGTCGACGCCGACGAGCCGCCGCTGCGAGTGTTCTTCGGCGAGCGCCGCTGGGCATAGCAACCGAGGACTACGAGTCCCGACTCGCCACCTGGAACGAGTGGCAGTCGGTCTCCCTGCAGGCGCAGGGCTCCTAACAGTATGACGATCCGCTTGCGGTGCCCGCACACGCCGAGATCCTTCGCTGTTGCTCGTGCACGGTCTGGGCGCAGGGTGGCGATCTTGGACCCCGATTATCGAGCAACTGGCGGAGCGCCGTGAGGTGATCGCTGTCGACCTACCGGGGTTCGGCGAAACGCCACCTTTGACCGGCGAGGTCTCGATCGCCACCCTGACCGACTCCGTCGCGGACTTCATCCGCGAACAGGGGCTGGACGGGGTCGCCACTGTCGGCCAATCGATGGGCGGCCGAATGGTGCTCGAGCTCGCGCGGCGGGGAGTCGGCGGCGACACCGTGGCTTTAGACCCAGGCGGCTTTTGGAGCGACCGCGAGCTCTTCGTCTTCGGTGCCACGCTGCGGCCGTCGATTACTCTGGTCCGGGCGCTGGGCGGCATGTTGCCGTCACTGCTCGGCAGCCCCGCGGGAAGGACCTTGCTGTTGGCGCAGTTATCGGCGCGGCCCTGGGCGCTCTCGCGCGAGACCGTGCTGCCGGACGTGCGCGGGCTGGCCGACGCCCCGGCGACTGGCGCCGCCAGGGTGCTGTACGGTCGCATCTCTTCCATTCCGCGCCATGGACGCCCTGACCAAAGGGCCCATGCCCTCAGCAACTGTGGGGCGCCCCGGCAGGGAGCGCGCCGGTGCCCGGCCGGGTCACGATCGGTTGGGGGCGTCGTGACTTGGTGACTGTGCCGAGGCAGGCCGCACGTGCTACGGAGCTGTTCCCCGACGCGGTGCTGCACTGGTTCGAGCGGTGCGGTCATTTTCCACAATGGGACGCACCGCACGAAGCGACCCGACTGATCCTGGACAGCACCGATTGAGGCGGTTGCTCCGTCCAGCCGACGACAGCACCCGTCGCCGTAGGCGGATCCCGTACGGTCGCATCTCTTCCATTCCGCGCCAGTCGGCTGACCCAGGCGGAGGAAGACCTCGGGACTTGCCGCGATCACCGCGAACATACTCGCCGGCAACGCGCGATAGCCGCGTCATACCGCTTATGACCTGTCAAGTCGTAGAGCTGGCGATTCTCAGCCGGTCTCTCAGGCTGACGTCCTGGTCGGAGCCGAGCGGCCACATGCCCTCATGCATGTGCGGGCTCAGCGTCCCTGTGGGTGTCGCCGGCGAGCATGCAATAGAGAGCGCAAGCCGGTTTCCAGACAGCTGGACCCGCCGCTTCGAACGAAGATCGCGGTCGGCACCTATGGCCGCACGCTTGTGGCTGGGAATCAAGGTGGCCGGAGTGAGGTTCTCGGCTGATCTTCATCCGCTCCGTACGAGGGACCCTTGTGAGAAGCGCCTGCGGACGGGTCATGTGGGACGTCCGGAGATCGGCAGGCCCGCTGATCTGCACCGTTTCCGCATTGGGTTGGTCTACGGGACGGGGATGGCTTGGAGCTGTCTGCCTGGTGTCGACGCTCGTCTTCGGGAGAGATGACCGGCCCTGCACGCCGCCACGGGGTCGGATCGTCTGGTTAACGTGCTGGAGCACGACCGCGGCGTAGTGGGTGGGTTTCGGCAATCGATTTGGTCGCCGCTCATGGCGCCTCCGACTGAGTCTGGCTGCTGTCGTCGCCTAGCGTTTCGTCGCGCGCGACATCGGCGGCAGTCTCGGCGCGGCTCATCGAATGCTCGTTCACGATTCGGACTCCGAGGAGCGGCAGTAGCGCCAAGGCGGCCAGCACAGCGAACATGACCTGCATCCCGAGTACCTCTGCTAAGGCTCCACCGAGCAGCGCCCCCAGCGGCAGGGTGCCCCACGCGATAAGTCGGTAGAAGCTGTTGACTCGCCCGAGCACGGTGTCTGGGGTGACGCGCTGGCGGAACGTCAGGGTCACCACGTTCCACGAGGCGACAGCGAAGCCTCCGACGAAGAAGGAGATGAGAATCCACCAGTAGTTCGAGGTCACGGCGGGGAGTCCGACGAACAGCCCCATCGAGGCGAGTGTGGTGGCCAGGAGGCGACCGCGCCCGATCATGCCTGCCAGGCCGGTTGTGGTCATCGATCCGACCAGGCTGCCTGCACCTGCCGAGGTCAGCAGCGCCCCGTAGCCGGTGTCGCTCAACGCCATCGCTGACCCGGAGCCGACCGCGAACACGACGAAGGTGCCGAGGAACGCACTGGTCGCGATGTTGCAGACCGAGACCATGAGCGCCATCGCCCGCAGGACATGGTTGTCCCAAACGAACCGGATACCCCCTAGGAGGTCTGGTCGCGATTCCTCGAACTCGGATCGATCGGGACGGAACCGGCCAGGCAGCAGGACCAATGCGACCAGGGCGACCCCCCACAGTCCAGCTGAACCGGTGACACCGAGAACGATGCCTGTCGCGACCAGGAACCCACCCAACGGAGGGCCGACGAAGAGGTTGGTCGAGATCTCCGCCGCAGACAAACGTCCGTTGGCTCGCCCGAGGGCCTTGACTGGGACCACGCTCGGCAGCAACGACTGCGCGGCCGTGTCGTACACGGTCTCCACGATCCCGAGCACGAACGCCACTAGGTACAGCACCCAGATCGACTCGACCCGGGTCGAGATCGCCACCGCGAGTGCCAGCAGTGCGCCCACACGTACCAGGTTCGCGAGCATCATCGCCAACCGGCGGTCGACGGAGTCGACCAACACACCCGCCGGGATGGCGAACAACAGCCACGGAAGCGACAGCGAGACCAGGATCCCACTGACCAGCACCGGCGAGTCAGTCCAACGGACGGCGATCAAGGGCAGGACGACTTTGACCACGCCGTCGGCCAGATTCGAGGATGCGGAGGACACCAACAGCGTCCAGAAGCGATACCCCAAAGACTCCTGGGAGGGCGCGGTCTGCCCAGGCGGTCGTGAACGTTTCAGCATGGGCACGTGCCAGACGCTACGAGATCACCGACAGGCCGCGACCCGTAGTCCACGTCGTTGAAGAAGCGTGGGAACCCTCTCATCATCTGCTTCAGCTGGTCCGGTTCCATCATCTCCCTCAAGGCCCGCAGGGACGCGACCCATACTCCATCTAGCACCGCCAGGGGCTCACCATCATGCGGCGCGAACGCCCCTCGGTCGTGAGACTCGATCCTGGGCCCCGCAACTTGTCGACCGGGGTAGCCCCACGCGTCCATCGAACCGCGCAACGTTGCGGGGAACCCCATCGATGTCGTCGTACCCACGATGCTCACCAGGCCCCTGGGCAAAGTCTCGGTCGACCTCAGACGCGATTGACGAGTAGCCAAGTCCAGCCACACGACCCCTCGAACCCGGGGATGCTCCCTCATTCGCGAGTCCGCGCAGGCAGCACCAGCACCCGCTGGCGGGAGTAGCGATCGGAGAGCACTCTCCCGACCAGCAGCAGGAGTACGTGAGGGATGCCGCGGGCAGCCAGCACCAGCCCGAGCTCTGCGCCTCCACCGCCGAGCTGCAAGACGGCGAAGGCGATCGCCACGGGTCGCCAGCGTGTTTCCGAACAGGCTGATGGTGCGGCCGGCCGCGAAGACCAGAAAGCCCGGGCTTGCGCAGCGGCGCCCACGGCCCCGCACCCCGCTCAGACAACGTCGCGTCGTCGGTCATGTGGCTTCCTTTCGTGAACCCGGGCCGCCCGCACTCGTGACTATGGGCTGTACGTTATGTACAGATGTATCATTTTGACTATGACGATGGAAGTGCCGGTCACAGAGGCCCGTGCCGCCTTCTCCGAGTTGATCAACCGTGTCGGCTACGGGGGAGAGCACGTCATCCTCACCCGCCACGGCAAGCCGCTGGTGGCGCTCGTGCCCGCCGCCGAGGTCCAGGAGACGGCGACCGAGACCGAGGGGATCACCGTGCTGGACCTCGCCTCCACGACACGCGAACACCAAACACCGCCTGGCATCGCCGCGCGCTACTCCACCGATCCCCAGGCGCACGACTAGCCAGCACAACACCGGTCTGCGGTCCGAGCAGCCGTAACTGGCGCCGTACTGTTACCCGCAAGCGTTCGGCTAACGGCGACTGCAGAGGACGGCGAGCGAGTTGCATCATCGCAAGAGCGATGTCGCTGGTGCTGGTTACCATCGCGTTATGAGTAGATGCACAGCACCGGTACAGGGCCATCGCACAGCGAGCGGTCGCGCCGCCTGCCCTGCATGCGGGGACGGCGGCTATGGTGCATACTCGCCTCGGTCCTACTACCCGCCGGTCTACCAGCCGCGGAGCAGTGTGGGCGGCACGAGCAGTGGGGGCGGGTCGGGCAGCAGCGCGCGGCCGAGCTGGTCGTCGAGCAGCTCCTCCGTGACCTACACGCCTGCCGAAGTGCGGACGCTGACTCCTATTCGCCGCGAGGTCGAGGCGCGAGCGCATGCCTACCCTGACCTTCGCGACGTCTTCCTCTGCCACGCTTGGGATGACCGGCGCGGTGCTGCCAAGGAGTTGCACGACCTGCTCGAGTCCAACGACGTGTCGGTCTGGTTCAGCGAGAAGGACGTCATGCTCGGCGTGCCGCTGCTCCGCGCAATCGACAAGGGCCTGGCGAAGTCGCGTGCGGGGATCGTGCTCGTCACCCCTGCGCTGCTGACCCGCCTCGCGTCGGAGGGGATCGCTGACAAGGAACTCTCGGAGCTCTTGGCGCGCGACCAGCTCATCCCCGTCGTGCACGAAACGACGTACGAGGCTCTCCGGGAGGTCAGCCCCTTACTCGGCTCGCGAAGCGGCTTGAGCACTGCAGAAGATTCGATGGCAGACATCGCCGCCAAGATCGGCGAGCTGGTCGACGTGTAGGACCTCGTGTGGGGTGGCCGAACCGTTCTCGCTGGGCGGTCCCGTTCTGGTCACGCTCCGCGTGACGATCCTCGCCTCGAGGAGGAGTGGGAGCACCACCGTCCCGGCATGGTCTATGACCCGTCTGTCACCGAGCGGTGAGCCCAGTTCGTAGGAGAGTTTGGCATATAGTGCTACCTCGGGATCCTCCCCCGAGTCGTTCTGTGCCGATGATTGGACGTTGTCTGCGTAGGCTGACGGGATGAGCGGCGAGAACAGGAACTTCGCTGGAGCCGACGCCGCGCGGCCCCGGCCAGTACGTTGCTGGCCGCTGGTACTCACCGTTGCGGTTCTAGGCCTCGCCTCTGGGTGCACCTCCCAGCAGCAGACACCATCGACGGTCACGCACCCTGAGCCGTCGGCCACAACTTCCACCCGGTCCGACCCTTGGCCCGCGCGGGACACGCCCCCTCCGACGGCTCCTCCCGCCGAGGAACTCCCGCAGAACTGGAAACAACCCGCCTTTGACGATTACGGGTTTCCTCAAACCGCGCTGCTTGACAGTGGGGGCTTGACGCGGCTCCTCGACGATCCGATTGCTGCCAGGCTGGTCTTCCACCCGATGGAGCGCTTCACCGACCAGCCCGGGTGGGGTTCTGAGCAGTTGTTGTTCTTGGGCGTGGATGACCGGTGGCGGGCGCTTGACATGTCGGACCTCGGCCTTGCCGAGGCGTGGTGGCCTGGGCCAGACACCTACGGTTCTGGTGCGCTCTCTGCCGACGGGCAAACCTGGGCAGCGCACACCAACGCCGGGGTCGTCTTTGTCGACCTCGCAACGGGCAACGTCCGTCACGTCGAGTTTCCACGCAGTCACCCAATGGTGCGAGACGTGGTTTGGGTGCCAGGAAGGGACGTGGTTTCGGCATATTCCAGGGCACCGACCGGACGGGTGTACCGAACCTTCCATGTCGCACCCGAGGGGAGGATCTCACCGGTTTTCTACGACGGAAGCCGCACACGATTTGACGTTGACGGCACCCCAGTCGAGATACGGCGCTCCGGAGGCGGAGAGTTGACTATCACTCGATGGAAAGACAACAACCCGCAACCGACAACTTGGCATACTGCCGTCGACTGGCGGCCCAAGGGAACGTCTTGGGGCGTCTTCGGACAGACAGGGGTAGCGCTGTACAGACCAGGCGGCACGAAGTCGCCCTCGGAGCAGAACATGGTGTGGGTCTTCGACAAGGGCACCGGCGAACCACAGGCCAGGCTGCGTGTTCCGGCAGCAACCGAGATCGAGGGTTGGGCCGATGAGCGAACTCTGCTCCTGTTCATCGACAGCCGACACCTCATCGCGTGGAAACCGGGCACGGAACGGGTGCAGAGGCTCATCGAGCTGCCGAGCCCTTACCCCGAACAGGGTGAATGGGCTGCCGCCACCGTCTCAACTCCCGGCTAGGTCCGGACCTGCCGCAGTGCGGGCGGCATCGGGACGGGGCAGGACGATCCGCCCAGCGGTTCGAACGCACTCTCATGGCTCCCTTCTGTGTCAAGACGCGGTCGAGAGGGCGGATTTAGGCTTTGGTCTGGCGGGTCCGAGGAGTGGCTTGTCCGAAGAGCCGGTGTGGGGATGTGAGCCGGTCGCGCTGGAGTCAGAGTCGTTTCCTCGTTGCCCCCCGGACCCGTCCCCGCGTTAATCGCGTGCGCGGCGAGTTCGGCGAGCATTGTGCGGTAGACGGTGTCGGAGAGTCGGCGTTTGAGGCAGCGCATCGCTTCCATCGAGCTCTTGCCGCTGGCTTTCTTTCGGTCGAAGTAGGACCGGCCGTCGGTGGGGTTGCGGAGCTGGACGGTGGCCATCGTGTGAAGGACCCGGTTGATCTGCCGGTTCCCGCCGCGGGATAGCCGATGCCGGACGTGGTCACCGGAGGATGCGTCGATGGGTGCGATGCCGGTCCACGAGGCGAAGTGGTTGCGGTCGGGGAAACGAATGATGTCTCCGGCCTCGACCAGCAGCTGTGCCGCACCGGACGGCCCGACGCCGTGCAGGTCGAGGAGACCGGTGCCTGTGGCCTTCACTAGCTCGGTGAGCTCTTTGTCCGCGGCCTCCTTGCGGGCGTAGATCTGCTCGAGGTCACCCACGAGCTCGGCGGCGAGCCGACGGCGGGTCTTGCCCACCGCGTCACGCGGTCGCACCCGCGCCAGCAGCCGCTTGGCCTGGGCGGCGGAGAGGGCCTTCTTCGCCCCGCCTGGGATCAGCTCGAGCAGCTGCGCAGGAGGCGCTCGAAAGTGGGCTGCGCATCCGCGTGGGGTCGCTTCAGCCACCCACTGCGGCAAATCGCGCCACGGGCGATAGGTCCATGAACGGAATCGCCCGCGGATCGGGCGGGGTTGTCTGAAGAAGCTCTACGAGTTCGTCGGCCGAGGCACCCCACACAGCCCGCCGAACAGCGCTGAGCTGGTAGGAATCGCCTAGCCCTGGAATCTCTTCCCCGTCGCCAATCGTGCCGCCGTCGTAGGGTAGAACAGTTTCCGTGGACAGTGGACTCCACTCGCTCGGATACTTCCCGTGTGCAGGCAGAAGGACGATCTGCACCAGGAACGTGTGCCCCTGCGTCTGGCGTGGATAGCCCGCGATGTTGAACTCTCCCTGGCGGTCTTGGCCGTCATAGGTCCAGCCAGGGGCTTGCCAGTGAAGACGAGATGGCACCTCAGGGGCACCCAGCCGCGACCACAGCACGTCATCCACGACAAGACTCACCTCGCGGCCTGTCACACCCTCCCCGACCCGACTTCTTCTTCCGTCAGCTCGGTTTCCTGTTCGTCGACGGAACGAACCACAACGAGATGGTCACCGTAGGTGACCCAGTCCTGGGCAGTGTCGGCCGGCAGCAGGTTCCCACCGGAGCTGCTAGATCGCCTGCATCCTGTTTCCACGGGTACCACAGGGCAATAGCCGCAAGGGCGCCCACTAGCAGCAACACGACAGGCAACCCAGGCGGAAGATGGCGACGACCGGTCATCGTGCGCCTCCTCCGTCAATATGCAGCATCTGGTCCTTCTTGTCATTCACAGTATGCGCGCACACACCGAGATGGTCATCCGCGTTCGCTGCAAGGCAGCCACCAGTCCACGCACGCACCGAGATGTCATCACCGCGAGCGCATGAGGCAGCCCCACCACCGAGCCGCCTAGGTTCACTTGCTGGTGCGACCCCCGGCGGCCCGATTCCGACCGTGGCGACCTTGGTGGCGATTCGCCCCGCGGACTCGTCGGCTCCAGCGGGGACCGTGGCGACCGACGTCAACGCGGGCGGTCGACGGTCACGCCATCGCCCATAGACGACCGCCGTCGAGGTGTCTGGTGACTCCGCGGCGGATGCGGTCGTCCCGTCGGCTCCCATGTCGCGGGACACACCGCCGTCAGTGGTGTCGAGACACGAGCATGCTCCGTTCTCGACCTGCGACCTGGCGACTTCCTCCGTCCTGTCCGTCGCGGCCCAGCGACGTCGGTGACGCGGGCGACGTCGGTGACGGACACGCCGTGGACGAGGGTCTCGCCATAGACGACCGCCGGACCGGGTCACCGAGAGCGTCGGATGTCTGCCAGTGGACTCCGCGGCGCGGATCGTTCTCCTCGGACCCGTATCCCGACAGTGCGCTACCGCCGACACCGAGGCATGGGAGTCCTAGCGCAGACAACACCGGCCTGGCGACTGTCTCTGGAACCGGTCATGTCGCGGATGATCAGGCCGGTCATGCCAGTCCGTGGTGTCACCATCCTTCGACGCCGGGAAGCCGGTTCGACGATGAGTCCATCAAGCGGGACCTTGCAGTTGCGAGTGGAACGTCTCGCGACCTGGCGATCATCTCTCGCCTTGAACTGTAGGCGTTTGCGGGGTCGGTCGGGGCGGACCAGCCGTCCTGTCCGTCGCGGGTCTGTGGTCGCCCGCTGCCAGGGCGGTCGGTGACGTTCCGGCGTAGCCGATCCTGTTGCGGTGGTCGCGGACACGTCCGGCGCAGCTGATCGGGCAGGGTGTTGATCTTCGCGGCCAGTGCGGGTGGGTGCTGAGCACCCGCTAGATGCCGGACTCACCAGGGTCATCGCCGAGAGCGTCGAATTCATCCTGAGGGGTCGGAACGAGAGCGCGGCCGCTTGTCGTGAGGTAGACATGCCTGGGGAGTACCCCCGTGCGCGGACGAGCAGATGCCCAACGACGACGACTGGTCGCGGTCGCCTACCGCCGCCGGCGAGCTCGAGGCATGGTCAGGCGGGCCGAGCACCTGTTGGTCACCTAGCGCAGACGTTGGTACACCAACCCTGGCGAGTTACCCGTCTCTGGAACCTCTCCGTGGGGTCGTCACGAAGCGAGCAGTGATCAGGCCGGTCATGCTCGGCAGAGCCGCCGGGTTACGTCACCATCCCGCTGACGCCGATGGGTGTCCGCCACCGCGGCATCGATCGACGATGAGTCCATCAAGCGACCTTGCAGTTCATCGAGTGGAACGCCCTATGGGACGCCCATGGGAGGCCGCGCAGTTTCGCCGCAGGTTCTTCGACCAGGAGGAAGACCTCACACCGGACTTGGCCGAGATCGCGGACCGAGGCGACATCAACATCATGTTTGTGCCGCGCACGCCGTCTCGATACTACGAGTACGCGCCGCTGTACCATCTGCTGCCACGGGACACATGCGAGCGCTTCGGCCTTCCGCTTCTGGGGGAGGGCAATGGCCGTTCGGGATCGAGCGTGCGGACGTGTCGAAGTACTTGCCGATCGATTTCGTGGATCGGCTGGCTCGGGCTTGGGCCTCGACGGTGTGGAGGCACCTGGACTCCGGGTCTGGAATTGCAGCCTTCCGAAACACCGAGCCCATCCGGCTTCTGGCCCACAACCTCGACTACTGGATCCCGCCGGTTACTGCTGTCCTCCAGGAGACACTGCGCGGCTTTCCGGTTGTCGTCGGCGAGGTGAGCTGCCAGAGGAGGTCCGCCTCGAGGACGGCTCCGTGCTTGAGGGTGTGGTACCTGGCTGGCCCCGTACTGGCGGGGACCTGTGGCGCGGAGCCGAGGAGGCGGCCCAGTTTATCGGCCTGACCGTCGAACGGGCCGACGGCACCGGGAACCTGCGGGCGATCCTGGACGCCGTACGGTCGCACCGTGTCCAGGACGACTTCTCCGACCGTTGGAGCAACGCCCGCATCGACTTCGAGCGGAAGCTATACCGCACGCGCAACAGGGTCAGCGTGAAGTTCGTGGAACTGACGGACACCATCCCAGTGCAAGGCCCTGAGAGCGAGGTCGTGGGCAAGCTCGTCTGCTCGGACTTCATGGCGCTGCTCAACGAAAGGGAACGCGAGATCGTTGTGCTGCTGTCTAGCGGCTACACAAAGCTGCAGGACATCGCCGAAGTGATGGGATACGCCAACCACAGCCCCGTCTCGAAGAAGCTCGCCCGCATCCGGCAGCAGGCCGCCAGGTTCTTCGACGAGCGGGGGTAGTCGGCAGCCATCGTTGCGGGGACTGGCGGTGGGGTCAGGGGGAGCGGCTCTCGCTGACGGATCCCCAAGCACGCTCGACGGCTCCTATCAAAAGCCTATTAACGGGCGAGGGTGTACGACTGCTCCCGTACAACAACTGTGTCCGGAGTGATGCGGATCATCGGGACGTCCTCCTCGCCGTGGACGGAGGGCAGGAACCGCGGATCCCAAGCATTCTGGTCGTCTCCCATGTATTTGACGAAGATGAGCGTGACGACCTGAGGCTCGAGCGGGAGTACGGCGGCCGTTCCGCGAAGTCCGACGTGCTGAACCAAGCCGGTTGTGGGGTCGAAGTCCACAATCCCCACCGCGCACCGTGGGTCGCGTTCAAGGTTTGTAGGGAACGACGTTCCGCCGATGACCCACAGCGCCTCGTCTTTCCACAAGAACCAGACTGGGGATTCACGTGGTCCGTGCTCCGAGTTGGTCGCTAGGTGCGCGAACAGTGGCCTGCCGAAGAACTCGTCGAGCTCAAAGAGGGCTCGGTCGCCACTTGTCACCTTCTGCTCGACGATCTGCATAGTCTCACTCTTCCACGCTGCTGCGAGATGGTCCCAGCGAGGAGGACGACAGCGCCGCCCGCAGCTGGGACACGTCGCCGGGCGACTCCGGGAGCGGTCCTGTTTGGGGATCCCTATCTGGGGCGAAGCCGTCCTCACCATCCCGGTCCCGGCGATCTCCTTGGCGTATGTCCGCCTGTAGGCGTCGACTCGGGGCAGTCGCTAGAGGTTGAGGATCCAGTTCTGGCCGATGAGGTCGTGGCCGAATCTGCGGTGCGGTTCCTCGTCGGCGAGGACGAACCCGAAGGCGTCGTAGATGCGGCGGGCCGACACCAGCACGTCGTTGGTCCACAGCGTGACCTGCCGGTAGCCGGCGGCTCGTGCGAAGGCGAGGCACTCGGAGACCAGGCGGGTGCCGATGCCCAGGCCGCGGGCGACCGGAGTGACCAAGAGGATCCGCAACTTGGCCATGCCGGGCTCTTCACCGGCCACCAGGAAGATGCATCCCGCCCGTTCGCCGTCGACCTCGGCGACCCAGGCTGCTTCCCGTGCCGGGTCATGGTCGGTGGCGTAATCGGCCACGATCCTGGCGACCAGCGCCTCGAAGTCGGTGTCCCACCCGAACTGCTGATCGTAGACCTCGCCGTGGGCCATCACCACCCAGCCCAGGTCGCCGGGACGATCGGCCCGGCGCATGACAACTGCAGGCGGTCTCTGGTCCTCTCGTGAATCCCGGTGACTCCTAGCTCGACTGACACAACTGTTTCAGTAGCGGTTAGACTAGCTTCGTGCCCCCGGAGACGACAACTCCCGCTGCTCCCTCTGCGCGGCAGACCGAGCTGCTCGAGGCCGCCTACCGATACGTGCTCGACCACGGTTTGGCCGACCTGTCGCTGCGTCCGCTGGCCGCGGCGATCGGCTCCAGCCCGCGGGTGCTGATGTTCTTGTTCGACAACAAGGACGGCTTGGTGCGGGCGCTGCTGGCGCGTGCCCGCACCGACGAACTGACGATGCTGGACCAGGTCGGGCAGGCCAGCGACGGCGCGGCGATCGGGCTGGTCCCCGCGCTCGAACGGGTGTGGGCATGGCTGGCGGCCGCGGAGCACCGGCAACTACTGCAGCTGTGGGCCGAGGCCTACGCCCGATCCCTGGTCGAGCCCAACGGTGCGTGGGCGGGTTTCGCCAGTACGACCGTGGACGACTGGCTCACCGTGCTGGCCACGTGCCAGCCTTCGGCCGAGAGGGACAGCGCCGAGGGTGCCGTCCGCCGCACCCTCGCCCTCGCCGTGCTCAGGGGCGCCCTGCTAGACGTCCTGGCCACCGGAGACGAGGCCCGCGTCACGGCTGCGGTCCGCCACCAGCTCGCCCTACTGCGTCACTCCGATCCGAGCACCACCCGACCATGACCGCGGAAGCCACCTGGCGGTCGCCGATGAGACCGAGGAGCACACCAACATGCGCACCACCCTCCAACCCGGTATCCAAGCGCAGTTGAGTTACACCGTCGGACAGGACCGGACCGTCCCTGAACTGCTACCCGAGTCCTCCGACTTCGCCGCACTGCCACCCGTGCTCGCGACCGGATACCTGGTCGCCCTCGTCGAGTGGACTTGCATGAAGGCGCTCGACGGGCACCTGGACGCCGACGAGCAGACCCTCGGCGTCCACGTCGACCTCAGCCACGCCGCAGCCACCCCGGTAGGCAAGGGCGTGAGCATCGACGTCCGACTCGAGACCGTCGAGGGCCGCCAGCTGACCTTCGCCGTCGACGCCTGCGATGACGCCGCGACCATCTGTCGGGGAACACACCGCCGCGCTGTCATCAACCGCCCCCGATTCGACGCCAGCCTCGCCGCACGCGACGCCAACCCTGCGGCCAACCCAGAGTGACCGGCATGAGGACTCCCCGCCGCCGCTGTTGCGACGTCCAGCCGCCGCTCGACACCCGGCAACGGCAGCAGCGTAACTGGACAAGTCAGGGGCTAGGCCTCGACGAGGAGGCCGACGGGTGCGGCAGCCAGAAGCGCAGCAAGCCGCCGAGGTAGTAGACGACTTGGGACCCCGTACAGGTCGGCGAGCGCGCCACCGACCGAGTGAGACGAGCCTGTCGCCCCGCGAGCGCAACGAAGTACGACGCGTCACCACAGCCCGGGACTCAGCGGGAGGATGACCGCAGGCGGATCCCCTGCGGGACGCCTCGTGCCGGCCCGTTCAGCCGCGTTGACGTGGCCGTAGCGCGTTCCTATACGACACACGAGATTGACTCCGGCGGAGCCGGCTGGCGTCGCTCGAGTCAACCGTCCGGAGGGCGGTGCGACTCGGCGGCTCAGATTCATGAGTGTCAGGCTGGCGGCATGAGTCGGCTACTGGAGAGTCCCAGTGCGCTGCCAGGGCGTCCCGGCTGTCTCGTCGACGGTACGGGCGCCGTCGACAACCACTGCAACGTGCTCAGCCCGTGTTGCGCGGCGTCCACAGCGACTTCACGGGCGAACATCTCGTCGCGTTCAAGCAGGTTCCCGGAAACCTGGTGCGGGTCCGTTGTGCCCAGCCAGAAGGCCTCTGCGCCATCACGCGCGGCGAGCCTGCGGAACTCCGGCGTCGGAACCAACCACACCGTGCCGGGGTCGGCGAGATGCGGGCGCACGAGGTGCGGGAGCAGCCGAAGCCCTCGACGAGGGTCATGGTGCCTGTCGGAAGTGACCGCGGGTCCTCGAGCAACAGGTCGAACCCTTCTCTCCCGTGGAACCGAGCACGTCCGGTACATCGTCGTCGGGTGCCGTAGTGCCCACCAGTCGTCCATGCTCATGCGACGGAAGCATTCGAGTAGAGGGCGTGGCGGCACTCAGTCGGGCGGCGTGGGCCCCGATCGTCGCGTCGCTGCTGTAGACGGCAAGCCCGAACCGGTCGGCCAGACGGCGCGTCACCGTTGTCTTGCCGGCACCGGTCACCCCCACCTACGGATGTGATCCAGTGAGCTCACGACGCAAGTGTCCAACGCAGATCTTCTCCACCGGCCGCGCTAGAACCGCTCACATGCCCGCTCCTGTCCGGTAGACGATCCATTTTGTGAACAGGTCTCTGTACCTCGGCGCCACATACGTCGCGGGTGACCGCTCCCCGTTCGGTTTTCTGGGGCTGCTGTCTGTCGTGCTCGGGCGACGACCAGGTTCCCAGCGGAGGGCGATCTCGATCCCGGGTCGGATGCGGGTCATCATGGAGGGGTGAGCGGCGTCGCGGCTACCTGGCCTGGCACGAGCTGTACGACGACCCGCGCTCAAGCCTGCCGCGCCGCCTCGCGTTGGTGCGGGAGGTGCTCCACGCCGAGCTCGACGCCCGGCCGGGACCGGTCCGGGTCGTCAGTTGTGTGCGGGCGACGGGCGCGACATCCTCGGGGTCCTCGCGGAGCGGGGACGCGGCGCGTGTCTGTGACGCTGGTGGAGGTGCTGCCGGAGCTGGTCAAGCGCGCGGGAACGCCGCGCGGATGTCGCCGCCGATGTGGTGGTGGCCGCGTGCGCTGGCTGCTCAGGGCCTACGTGGGTCTCGCCACGGTGCCCGCCGATGTCGTGCTGCTCGTGGGCGTGCTCGGCAACGTCAGCGACGCCGGCGTCGCCGCCACCGTAGCCGCGATGCCTCGCCCTCCTGTGCGTCGGGGGCCACGCTGGTGTGGAGCCGCGGGCGCAGCCTGGAGGGCGCCGACGACTTCGTGACGCCGGTTCGCAAGGCGTTCTCCGCCGCCGGGTTCGCCGAGGTGTGCGTCCGTTCGTTCGACGTCGAGGACGACCGCACGGCGCTCGGCGTTGTTCGCTTCGATGGACAGCCGGTGCCGCTCGGGCGGAGAGATGTGGTTTACCTTCGTGGGCTGAGCGGGTCGGTGGCCGAGATGGGTTGTGCCACGCGGATCCGCATGCGGTGATCCGTTGGGCCGTTACCCGTCGGCAGTCGCCCTAGGTTGTTGGGCTTGCGGAAGCCATTGCCGTCGACAAGCGCCTGACTCGCGATCTGCTGCCACCTGGTGGCACTAGTGGCAGGGTGCTGTCCATGATCGACGACGCCGCGAAGGCCAACCTGTACGACTACCTGAAGCACGAGCGCGAGGCGGTGCTCGCAACCAAGCTCGACGGGCTCTCCGAGTACGACGTCCGTCGCCCGTTGACCGTCACCGGGACCAACCTGCTGGGCCTGGTCAAGCACCTGGCGACCTGGGAGGCTAGGTACCTCGGCGAGGTCTTCGACCGTCGTTTCCCGAACCTCTGCCTCGGTGGGACGTCGAGGGCCGAGCGACTTCGCCGACATGTGGGCGAGCGAGCACGAGTCCCGCAGCGACGTTGTCGGCCGCTACCGACGCGTGTGGGACCACAGCGACGCGACGGTGGACGCCCTCGCCCTCGATGCCACCGGCCGCGTGGCCCTGGTGGCAGGACGCCAGTGCTGTTCCCGCTGCCCTCGTTCATCTGCTTGCCGAGACCAGTCGGCACGCCGGCCACGCTGACATCCTGCGCGAAGAGCTCGACGGAGCGGTGGGAACCGACGCCGAGGCCATGGCCGTGGAGCACGACCCAGCCTTCTGGACGAAGCGGCGCGAGGAGATCGAGGCGAGCCGCCAGGTCAGCCGGTTGACCCAGATCGCGAGCTAAGACTCAGCATCCGCGGGTGCCGCCACCATGCGGCCCGTCCGGTCGGGCGCGAGCCGATCCATCTACGGGACGCCCGCCAGCCGCGCGGAATGCGGGCAGATCCGGACGTTCGCCGCCCGGTCGAGCAGCCGGGGGCGGCAGATCGTCGTGGCTCAGTCGCTCGTGCAGTTCCCACAGGGCAGTCCCGTTGCTTTTGTGGCCAGGCGAGTCGCCCCTTTGCCTCGGCGTAGTCGAGCCAGTCGAACTGCGTGTGCTCGTGCGAGGTCACGGAAATCCACGCCCGTAGAATCAACCCGCAAAAGCCTGCGGCACGACGTACAGGTCAGATGGCCACGAGTCGCGGGCACGGAAATGGAACGCCGGAACGGTGTCCATGGCATGCAGTTTGGTACAAGGTTGGTGGTCGGCAGGCTCGCCTCCCTTATTGCCTCGCGGCGAGCGGGCATGGGCGCAGTCTCCGACGCCTTGGCGCCACCCCGCGATGGGAGTTGCCACTTGGCATCGTCGGAACGCGGAAAAGCCCGTACTCCCGCTCCCCATCTGCGCGCATGCGGAACGGGATCACGACGACTTGCATGGGGGCTCTGGACACGGACAGTTGGCAAGAGTCAGCCGTAGGACAAGTTCGTCCGACATGCCTATGTTCGGTCGCGGCTCGCCAGCAAAAGAGGCTCGCACATCGGCATGACCGCGCGGACAGCGGCAGTTCCGGGCGTTTCCGAGGCTCGGCAGCGCGGCTCACAACCGGACCTTTCCTGAACACGACGTATGCGGACAGTTGTCCGCTTCAAACCGTGGCAGAACCAAACAATGAAGAGCGCACATCAGGTCGTGTTGTGGTTGCCGAGTGGCCATGACCCCCACTCACCATGCAAAAAAAGTGCCCACCGCTTGCAGCGTTTGGGCTACCTGGCCATGTAGAGGGGAAGGATGGAAACAGCCGTACGGATGGAGTTCACGCCATGCGACGATGACTTGGATTTGCTTCTTGATGCCACTCGGAAGGATGCGTCAGGGCTTGCCGCGGCGCTCAGCCGGGAGGTTGCTGCTGAGATTGCTGCGGAGCATCGCGCGAGGTCAACGTGGCGGCGTCGATGGTTGCGAGCAGGGTGCTCCGACCTGCCGGTCGGCATGGCGTTCTGGCCGTCATGGGAGCGGGCACTTACGCCGCCTACCAGCTGTCAGTCCCACCGTATCAGCGACCGAACCTGCTGGAGTGGAGCGCGTTGACCAACCGATCTCCGTCGACTACCGGACCGATGCAGGCACTGTCCTGGATTGCGATCTCTACTTGGAGTTTCGTGACGTGACAGCGGACCAACGAGTCTCCTTGAACGCGCTCAGCAAAGATTCCATGTGGCAAAGGCTTTGGGCAGAGGGTCTACAGCTCCCTACCGGAAAGCCGCGCGGTACAAGACGGTCCCGAGCCGCTGTGGGCCGACCGCGTCGACGAGCGGGTGCGCGGAGGCTCTACGCGCCGTCCCAGGTCTGACCTTCCACGGACCTGCAGGCGCCCCGAGCCTCGAAGGGTCCACGACTCGCTGCGAGTACCCGGACGCCGAACGTTGACCAACAGTGCCAACACACGAGTCAGGGCTCTCTCGTGCGAGACGTAGCACCTGATCTCTTAGACTATTTCCTTCGCCGGGTAGAGGACTCAGCGGATGCCTGGACCTCCTTGGCGACACCCTGCTCGTAGTCTGTCGACGCGCTCAGTCTACCTGTCCCTTCCACAGAAGCGAGGTTGTGGGCATTCGGAGTAGCACGTAAGACCCTCGCAGGCCGTCGTCGCGCGAGTCGACGCCGGACGGCCCCTGGAGGAACGGTTGCGCAATGAGCTTGCCCTCGAGCAGGTGGGTTCGCCGCAGCCCAGCGCAGCTCTCGACATCGCGTTGACAGACCTCGATCAGCTAGATCGCGAGATCATCCGTCTCTTGCATTGGGAGGGCTTCTCTCGGAAGTGGCATCGATCCTCAAGAAACCTGCTGGCACCGTTCGCAGTCGGTACGCACGCGCGGTCGGCGCTGAGCTCAGCTAAATGACCTGCGCTCAGGGACCGAGTGCCAACGATTCGCCACGCGGCCGCCGGCGCCCGCAAGCGGAGGATTCAAGACACGCCCGGAACGCTAGCTTCATCGCATGGAGATCATCGGCGCATGCTGGCTTCGTGACAACCATGAGGAACCGGTCGTTCTGAATCAGAACGCATGACGCCGACCGGCTAGAGAGGTGTGCAAGATTCACGAGGTTAGGGACGGCACACGAGAGCGCAACAGACCAGAACGAACCCGAGAAGCGCACGTCAATGGGCGGAGATGTCACCGCTGGACGAGCCGGAGGTTGTGCGCTGATCGTCGAAGATCAGACGTCCCGATTGGCGAACGTCACACGGACGCCTCCGCTGAGCGGGCCGGTTTCAACGGGACGATCACCGTATACCGATCCCTATCTGGGGCGAAGCCGTCCTCACCATCCCGGTCCCGGCGATCTCCTTGAAGCCGATCGAGATGATCGGACCACTGCTGTTGCGATGACCGCGAGAATCCGCCGGATCCCCTGCGGGACGTCGGCGACTCGCCGTTGGTCTTGGTCTGGCGATCGCCGCAACCGGTTGTCGACAGGCGTCGGGGCGAGGCGCGGGTGACCAGGTCCGATGCGCTGGACTGCAAGTTGAGACAGCCACGGCTCGAGCATGGGTGAATCGCCACACTGGCCGGGTGTCAGAGCGAGGACCAGCGGGCGCCCACGGCCGTAGACAAGCTGGTGGTTCTTGGTCGACATCCCGCCGCGCGTGCGGCCCCAGCGCGTGATCCGGCGGCTCGGTGCGCGGATCCCTGTAGTTCAGGTCAGCCCCCTGTGGATGCCTTGGGCGGCCGGCGGGCTCTTCGATGCGGCTCAGGGTGGTGGCTTGATCATGGGCGGTTGACCGGGGAGTCGACCGAGACCTTCCAGACGAGCCCGGCCGTGGCGTCCGGGCTTCGGCCACCAGTCGGGAGTGGATCTTGTCCCAGGTGCCGTCGGTGCTGAACCGCTTGTGTCGCTTACAGACCGTCTGCCACGGCCCGAACGAGTTCGAAAGATCCCGACACGCGACCCTGGTCCGGAAGCGATAGACGATGCCCTCGACCACTTGGCGGTGGTCACGGAAGGGCCGGCCCCGCTGGCCCTGGGGGACGGCACCAACGGCTTGATCCGGGGCCACTGGGCGTCGTCCAGCACGGCAGAACGCGACATGAGTGAATAATCCGAGCCCCCACCGGCGAACCGTGGGAGAGGCGCTAGCTAGGTTGCGCGCGGACCTGTCGGCTGGTGGCTGCGGTACAGCGGCCCGGCCGCAGCGGCCGAGGGTCCACGCTTCTCGGTCATTGACTCGGCCGAAGGGGGTTCGCCCCAGGGGAGTTTGCCGACGACCAGCTTGGGGATGTTGACGTAGACACGCCCCTCATTGCGATGAGTCACCGCATCCAGCGGAATGTAGGTCTCCTTGTCGACGACGATCCCGCGCGCAACCCGGAGATAGCCGGGGGAGCCGCCCTGCGCAGGCACGACCTGTTCCACCTCGCCAATCTTGCCGCGGTCGGACCCGATGACCGTGTCGCCGAGCTGCGCGACCTGCGAGGCGGGGCCTCCGGCGGTGATGGCGGCGAGGAACTCGTCGACCTCCATGACGGCGTTGGCGATGAGCGGGTAGTTGACGTGGATCGAGGCTTCATAGGCGGGCAGGCTCTCGGCGCCGATCGCGTTCGAGAGGAACGTGACGTGGTAGCCGTGCTCGGTCGCGTGCCGGCCGGTGGACTCGACGCACAGGTTCGCGGTCATCCCGGCGATCACGAGCTGCTCGGTGCCGAGCCGTTCGAGATGCTCGGGCAAGTCGGTCTCGAACACGTCGGTGCCCTTGTGCGGCTGCAGGACCACATCGGCATCGGTGGGCTGGATGTCGGGATGGAAGTCGGCGCCCCACGATCCGGCGAGGAACATCTTCGTCTCGAACATCAGCCGGTTGATGCCGCTGCGTCGCTGGAGGCCGTGATCGGCGTAGTCCTCCTGCGTGTAGGCCATCGGCCCGAACAGCACCGGTACGCCGGCCTCTCGCGTCGCGCCGACCAGTCGCTGGAGCTGGGCCACCACGTCGTTTTTCTTGACCGTCGACTTCGTCATCTCCCAAGCGGCTCCGCCCTCGGAGAGGAAGTCGTTGACCGGGTCGATCACCAGCAGAGCGGTCCGAGCCGGGTAGAACGCCGCGGGCGCTGTGAACTCATTGGGCAGACTCATCGTGTAACCCTCGTTTTCCTCGTGGGATCGGACATCATCATCTGCATCTTGTTCCCCCGGGAGGTGCTGCGGCAACCGCGGACTGTCATGGGAAGCACACACTGGAAGGACGGCGCCGCGAGTCAGCAGCGGAGGAGGCGTGGAAGCGCGCAAGCGAGAGGAACAGGTCCGCCGCATTGCGTGAGGCGTTGTGGGTCTGCGGAGACCACCCCGCTGCAAGCAGGCGACGTCAACGGCCTGGCGCCTCACCTCAAGGTGCGCACGCTCGAGGCAGGCGAGCCCTTGCAGCACGCGGGTGCGGCACCGACGGCGGTGTACATCGTTCGCGAGGGGTGCCTGGAGCTCGCTGTCGCGACGATGTGGACCTTGCCATAACTGATCTCCACGAGGCCGCTTCTGGCGAAGCGGCGCAGGACGCGGTTGACCGAGGTCGTGCGGCAGCCCGAGCAGCGTCGACAAGGGGCCCACCGCGAAGCTCTGCGCGTGGTTGCCGCCGAGCCGGGAGGCCTGCGGGACGGGCTGACGCTCTCGGGGGCGCCCGACATCCTGATGGTCCTGTTCAGCTCCGACGTGTACCAGGCGCTCCGCGCCGGGCGCGGCTGGTCAAGGGCGCGGTGCACCAAGTTCCTGGCCGATTTGGTGCAGGGACAGTTGCTGGCTCCCTCCCCTCAAGGGCCGGGAGCACTCAGGTAGCCACGTTGGAAGGACCTCATTGCCGCGTTCCGCGCGGCCATCCGAAACAGTTGGTCGCGGACAATGCGGTGACCAATGAGGGGCGTCGTGTGACCGATGAGGGATGCGCTTGCGGTGATGGCTGAGTCTGACGTCGTCGGCGGCCCGAGCTTCAGCTGCTCGCCGCATGTGGTTCGCCTTGCGGAACGGCTTGAGGGAACCTGGATGCCGGCGCCCGCGCCTCTGGGTGGAACATCGCCGGCGTGGCGACCGGCGCCGGGGAGTTCGGTCCGGGCCGTCCCATGGTCCGCCCTTCGGACGAATTATCAACGCGATGCCGGTAGCGCCGGCCATTACCCAGCTCACTTCGAGTAGGTCCGCCCACGCGTACATCCTGCGTCGCCCCGGCGACTCGACCCACAAGCCCTCGTCAGAGAGAGCTTGGTCATCAACACCGCGAAGTCACAGCCGGTTGTGCAGGTGAAGCTCAATTCTCCATACTCCGCGGAGGCTCCCACGGCTCAGCCGTGACGCTCACCACCGTCGATACACTAATGGCATCATTTAGTGTAAGGTTCCGCCATGGCGGTCACGCGGGTCATCGGATACCTCCGGGTCGCGCCGCGCGAGGATAGCTCCGCGCGACCTGGGATGGACGACCAGCGCCGGACGATCGAGGCGGATTGCCGGCGGCGCGACTGGGAGATCGTGTGGTTCGAGCAGGACGTGCGCTCCGGCCGGACGATGCGGCGACCCGGCCTGCACGCCGCGCTTGACGCCTGCCGAGCGGGGCGGGCGGACGGCATCGTCGTCGCCCGGCTCGACCGGCTGACGTATTCGGTCGAGGACCTCGCGTACCTGATGCACCGTGCGGTCCGGGACTGCTTCATGATCGTGGCGCCGGACGTCGAACTGGATCTCGGCACCGAAGCGGGCGCCCACCTCGCGCAGGTGCTATCGCAGGCCTCCCGATGGAATCCACGAAGCGTCGGCCGCCGGACCCGGCTCGCGCTCGAGCACCAACGGGAGCACGCCGGTCGCGGCCGCCCGTCGTCCACCCCGCCGGACGTCGCCGAACGCATCCGCGCCCTGCGTGACGGCGGCTGGACCCTGCAGGCCATCTGCGACCAGCTCAACGCA
This sequence comes from Nocardioidaceae bacterium, assembly GCA_030447585.1. GTDB lineage: Bacteria > Actinomycetota > Actinomycetes > Propionibacteriales > Nocardioidaceae > JACDHG01. The sequence continues at coordinate 257,982 of JAUJOO010000002.1, forward strand.
GAGGGCGTTCCGACGCCTCGCGGCGGCACCCACTGGAGACCTACGTCGCTGCGGGCGATCGTCCCGCCGCAGACCAAGTCGGCTCCTCGTACTTCGAAGCGGACGGTGACGCAATGACTCAGAACTTGGAAGAGCGCGTCCGGTTTCTCGAGCACCAGGTGGCCTTCCTCACCTACCAGGTCCAAACCCGCGGTCAACCCGCTCCGCAACCGCCCCCCTTCGTCACGCGTCCTCCGGTGCAGCCCGATCCTCCGGTGCAGCCCGACTGGTCCGGGGAGCAGCAACCCGTGGCGCCGACCGTGGAGCCACCGCCCCTCCGTCCGGCATTCCAGGCGAGGGAAATGCAGAGCGGACGGCTGCTCGCCATCGTCGGCAGCATCGCGGTCATCCTCGGGATCGCCTTCCTCGTCGCGCTGGCTATCGAGCAGGGCTGGATCGGCGAGACGGCGCGCGTCGTCATCGCGGCGGTCGGAGCCAGCGCCCTGGTGGCTGGCGGCGCGTGGCTCTACGAGCGTAAGGGCAAGACGCAGGCAGCGCTGGCCATGGTTGCCACCGGGATCGCGGGCCTCTACCTCTCACTGACCGCCGCAACAGTCCTCTACGGCCTCGTTCCCAGGCCCGTCGGGCTTCTGCTCGCCCTCTTCATCGGTGTGGCGGGGACCGCAATCGCGGTTCGAGTCAACAGGCGAACCGTGGCGGCCATCGGCATCGGCGGAACCCTGCTTGCGCCGCTGCTCGGCAACTCAATCACCGTCACCGGGATGGGATTCCTCGCACTGGCCAGCGGCGCGGCCGCCGCCGTCCTGGTTTGGCGCCGGTGGCCCTGGCTCATGGTTGCCGCCTCCGCGGTGAGCCTGGCGCAGGTCGCGCTCTGGGCGATGAGCGGACGACCCGACCTCCGGCTGATTGCCGTGCTAACCGTTTTCGCCGGTCTCAATCTCGCCATCGCGCTCGGGTACGACTGGCGTACGCGGGGATCGGCCCACCCGGCAGCGTTGCTGCTCGTGCCCTTCGGGACGTTGCTGCTGGGCGCCCTGGGCTACTTCGGACTGCCGCACGGCGACGGCCAGGTGGCCGGGGGAGTGTGGCTGGTGGCGCTCGCTGTCGGGCATGCGGTGTTGGCCGGCACCGCCCTCATCCGGCGGTGGGGGAGCGCGGAGGTCGCGCTGCTGATCTTCGGCACCGCGCTTCTCGTCGGCGATGTCGCCTTCGGGATGCTCGCCGGCGGCTGGGTGCTCGCGGTGGGCTGGGCGGCGTCGGCCACCGGCTTCGCGGTCGTCGCGCAGCGATACAGGACGCGGCGCGAGCTCCTGGAGCTGACCGTCGGGGGACAGCTGGCCCTCGCGATCGGGCACGTATTGCTGTTCCAAGCACCGCCGGGGCTGCTGTTCGGGGATGGCGTGTCGGGACCGGGTTCTGTTTCCGCGTTGGTGGCGGTCGTCGTCGGAGCGTTCGCGAGTGCACGGCTCGTCGCTCCGGAGCGACCGGTGGTCCGCGAGGCGCTCGACGCGCTCAGCATGCTGGCACTCGCGTACGCCACCGCCGTGTCGCTGGACGGCATCGCACTGCTCATCGCCTGGGGCGGCGCGACGCTGACGCTCGCCCGGGCAGCCGCACTGGTCGCCGACCGCGCAGCGAGGTGGGGGTCGCTGGGATTCCTGGCCTTCCTCGCGGCGCACGTGATGGTGTTCGAGGCGCCGCTATCCGCGCTGGTCTACGGGGTCGACGACCTGTTGGCGGCTGCCTTCGGACTCGCCCTCTTCGTGGTGGTCGCGGTCATGCTGTGGCGGGACCTGCCGTTCGGCTCGAAGGTGCGTGCCGTTCTGGCGGCGGCCGTCGCTGTGGCACTCGTCCACCTCGGGTCCGTGGCGATGGTCACGGCGGTCGACATCCGCCAGCAGGGACAGGCGCTGCTCTCGGCCTACTGGGGCGTGTGCGGTTTCGCCGCCCTCTGGATCGGGCTACGGACGCATACGCCGCTGATCCGCGTCGGTGGGCTGGGTCTGCTCGCTCTGGCGACCGGGAAGGTCTTCGTGTTCGACTTGGCGGCGCTCAACTCGATCTACCGGATCGGCTCCTTCATCGTGTTGGGACTCCTGCTGCTCACCGCTGCGTTCGTCAGCCAGCGCGCCGCTGGCCGGGAATCCGAGCGTCCGCCCTCCGGCAGCCCTTCGTGACTCCTTAGCGGCCCAATATGCCGATGAATCTCGGTGGCATGCTTGTCGGGCTACTCGTGTTCTTCGCGTTGCTGTTCGGCTTCCCGTCAGGCACCGGTCCCGGCGAACTCATTCTATGGCTCGCCGTAGCGATAGTTGGTGGTGTGTTGGTCGCGGTGCTCCTCAAGCCCGCGGAGGACCGTTCGAGGTAACCGATCGGTGGGCTGCTCGGTGAGGCGATTGCTCTGTATGGGCGGGCCTCACCCATCGCACACGGGTGCTGGGCGAAGACCACCCGCAGACGTTGACCTCGCGCAACAACCTCGCCGGCTTCTATGAGCCGGCGAGGCGGATCGACGGTGCGATTCCGCTGGACGAGCAGCCGCACCGAGTCTACGCCGGGTTCCGGACCAGACCAGTTGAGTCGCCTTGCAAGCCGCCCGGGCGGTCCGGAGAGGCCGTCTGTGCCGCGGCCGGGACACCGGACCTGCTTCCCCATTGACGGAGGGAGGTGTCCCATAGCGGGATCGCTGTTCGGTCTGTATGGGCCGACGCAGACATGCTGCAGACGTCTGGCATCGTGGTGCGCCATGAAGACGGAGACTTCGCCCGAGCGCGACTTGTTGCTCGACCACCTGTCGGGTCAACGTCGCCATATTCTCGACCAACTCGTGGACTTGAGCGAGGACCAGCTGCGCCGGCCGGTCCTGCCGTCCGGGTGGACGTGTCTTGGTTTGGTGCGGCACCTCACCGTGTCGGACGAACGATATTGGTTTGAGGTCGTCATGGCCGGTCAGCCGCTGGACTTCTGGCCCGAAGGAAGAATGCCGACTGGAACGTTGGTGACCAGGAGCCGGCTGAAGGGGTGATGGAGGAGTACCGCGCCGCGGCTGATCGCGCCGACGCGATCATCGCCGACATGGGGCTCGATGACCCGCCGCGCCAGCCGGAGAAATGGTGGGCGGAAGCGGGATTGTCTTTCCCGAACCTCCGCGCGGTGCTGGTACACGTCATCGTCGAAACCGCTACCCACGCCGGTCACCTCGATGCCGCACGCGAGTTACTCGATGGAAAGCAGTACTTGGCGTTGTGAGGTCGGCTGCCCACGCTAGGACGGGCGAATCGTGACCCGGGAGGTATTCCAGCTGCTCGGCGCGACGACGCGAAGCAGGAGCAGACACACATGACCCAGGACGCGTGGCCGGGCCACATTACGCACTGACTTGTTCGCCGAGGATCTAGCACGGTCAAGAGTTCTACCAGCAAGTGTTCGATCTCCCGGACTGCTTTGCAGACGACGACTCCGTCGTCTACCGATTCGGTGAACTGCTTTTCAATCTGCTGAATACGACCGTGGTGGCGGAGTCATCGGCCCCGAGTGCGCTGCTACCCGATGCCGGACCCCGTTGCCAGCTCACTCTCGAAGTGGACGACGGGGACGGCATGTGTGAGGAGTCGATTGCGCGTGGGTGGACTTGCGCAACGGCCCATGGAACCGGGCTTGGGGAGTTCGGACCGCCAGGGTTCCGCCATCGGGCGGCCATTCTGGGAGGCCCGGGCCGTGAGGAGCAGGGAGACACGCGACGCCCTTTTTGCATCCCGTAAGGCGGGAACGGCTCACGGTCTCCCCTGCCCGCGCTGACGACGGTAGCGGGGGAAGCGTGATTCCACCACCGCAAGCGGATCTCTCATCGACGACGTGTGACCAGACGCGCTACAGCCGGCCCCTATCATCAACGAATGACCTTCACTCCGCCGCTGGAGCGCGCCACGCCGGATCGTCTGGCAGGCGAGCGAGACGCGCTTGCTCAACAACTCGACTACCAACGCGCCACCCTGCTCCGGAAGATCGACGGGCTCGACGACGAGGCCCTCCGGCAGCCGAGGACCGGCTCCGGCCTGAGTTTGCTCGGCCTGGTGAAGCACTTGACCGAGACGGAGCGTGGCTGGTTCCTTGAGATCTTCGCCGGAGTGTCAGACCAGGACTCACCGGCCCACCGACACAGATCAAGATTCAGACTCTGACTTCCGGGTGAGTCCAGAGGAGACCGTCGAGGTTCTTGTGGGTCGGTACGTGACGGTATGCAACCGGGCGCGTCAGGTCGTTGCCGGCGCGGAGCTTGATCGCGTGGTCAGCACCCCTTGGCGTGCCGAGGTCAACCTCCGAGCCATATTGCTGCACATGATTCAGGAGACCGCGCGGCATAACGGTCACGCAGACATCATCCGAGAGGGCATAGACGGCGCAATCGGGCAGTAGCCCGGGTGCGGTGCCATGCGGGGCATCTTCTAGGCAAGGCACCTGACACCAGGACGCGTACGCCCCTCCGGGCCTAGGCAGGATGCGGGAGCGAAAGGCATGCATCGTAGACGGATCCGCCTACGGCCATCGCAACTACCATGCTCGGCTCTTGGACTTCGCCTGGATGACCGCGATGGCGAAGTTCAGTCGCTCGTGACAGGCTTTGGGGACATGGCTGGGATCACTGGACTGACCGGATGGGTCGGCATTGTGCTCAACGCGCCTGACGCGCGAGCTCTGGCGTACTTCTACCGGGACTTGTTCGGCTGGCCGCTTGCCGACGACGAGCCGGACTGGTGCACGATCCGTGTCCCTGGTGCGCCCGCCAACCTGGCGTTTCAAACCGAGGATCTACGAACGGCCCACCTGGCCGGCGACCTCAGGCAAGCAGCAGATGATGCTCCATCTGGACATCGGTGTCAGAGACCTTGCCGCCGCGGTCGAGGACGCGGTCGAGCTCGGCGCTGGCCTACCCAGTCATCAACCTCAAGACGACGTGCGCGTCCTACTCGACCCTGCCGGTCACCCGTTCTGCCTCTACATCGACCGCGATTAGGAAGCATCCATTGCCGCAGGCCGATCCGTTTCGGAACGGGATCGCCGCCAACTGGCCTTATGCGACGTCCGCCGCCGCTTACGTTCCGCATATGGTCATCTTCAGGTTCCGGGCCGCAAGGCCATGGTCCCAGGCTCAGTCGCCGCGGGTCTCGTCTCGGCCCGGCCTCTCCTCGGGGCGAGGGGACTCACGGATGTCCGGAACCACGGGATCCGGAAGCGGCTCCAGTCGCGGCCGCTCCGGCGGGTCTGGACGCTCCGGAGGCGCGGTGTCCTCACTCATGTGGATCATGAAAGCACGAGCCGGGCCACCAGTGCGAGAGTCTCGATCGACAGCCCCAGCACGCCAACCGCGATCGCCGTCTGCATGCGCTCGAGCTTCCGATAGTTGTAAGCGTGGTGCTGGTCGTGACGGATAGCCAGGCTGTAGTGAAGGTGATGGATGCCCTTATAGCTCGGCAGGTCGAGAGTCGACTCTATGCGTCGTGCGCTCAGCTCGAACTTGAACACCCGGGGCCTCAAGATGTACAGCGCGCTCCCAGCGACAATGACGAACCCCAGGAGAGCAACGATGCCGGCGACACCGACACCCCGCGCGCGGGTGTCACCGAGGCCGAACGCGGCCGCCACTACGGCGCCGAAGCCGACTAGGCCGATCCGCGCGCTCCCGAACCGTCTGCACACGCTCGCTCTGTCGATCGATCGATCGCCTGGCCTCTTCCAGCATCAACCGATACTCCGGATCCCAATCGCGCGCCGCCATGCGGACGGAGCATACTTCCAGCACGCGGAACATCAGGTGACCAGAAGGTACTGTCCCGCAGCTGCGTCGCTCATCGCCACAAGGGATCTCCTTGCGGCGACCATCTTGGACAGTGGGCGGGTGAAGATTGGGAACCGGGATTCGAGGCCTACCGACAACGGCTGGAGGCCAAGCTACGGCCTGAGCGCATGCGAGCCACGCTCGCCTTCGCCGGGCTCTACCAGATGACTCATGAACTGGTCAAGACTGCAGTCTTGGATGAGGTGCATGAGTTCTACTGGGGAATCGAGGACGGGGCCATGGTCTACGACGAGCAGGCCTACGCCGAGAATGTGGTGGCGAGGGCGCCCAGAACAAGTTCCGGGCGTCACTGCTGTGGTTAGGTCGAGGGCGATGCAATCACGCTGGCCCAGGCCGACCGGCTGGAAGACATCTACGCTCACCGCCACGACCTCAGTCATGAGCTCATCAAGTACATAGTGGACCCGGACTTCGAGCCTGACGTCGAGTTGTTCACGGATGCCCTGACGATCTTGAAGGCGACCAGGCGCTTCTGGACAAGCATCGAAAAGGACATCGGCTCGTTTGAGGACTTCGGGGACGTGGACCTCGACGAGGTGACGCCGCTTTCGCTCGCCGTGCTTCAGATGTGCATCGATGCGTACGTCGCCGGGCTGCCTCCTTCGGAGTAGCGCCCCATCAGCAGACCGGCGCAGTGCGGACCGCTTGAGGATCGTCGTCGAGCCGGCGGAGCAGTCGGCTAAGGACTCCGACCGGCCCAACCGCCTCGCCAGCGTCGGGGTCGTCCCGGGGCAGGATCCACTTGCGGTGAAGAAGACGACCTGTCTGGGCTGCCGTGCCAGGTGGCGGTTGGTGTTCCGAGACGCCGACCCCGCCGACCGAGTACCTGTCCGCTGACCGGCCGCTGTCGTCGTACGACGTATCGACTGTGCCCTGGAAAGCGCGTGCGAGAGATGGTGACGTCCTCGTCGGCGAGGCGTCGGACGCCCTTAAGCTCCTCTTGCTCCTCCCGGTCGAGCGCTCGACGCTCTCTCCAACGCTTGGCCGCGAACCCACCGCCACCGGCGAGCAGGGCAACTAGCAACGACTCCATGTTGTCCCCCTCTATGAGGAGGGTCGGGTCAGCATCGTTGCCCCGATCGGCGAACGGTCAAAGCCCTTCGCCCGGGAACCGTCCGTTTGAGCCGCTCCGGCCGTTGCTTGGTCCGGCGTCCTCAGTCACGCAGGAGAGGCAGCACGCCGTCCCGGAAGGCCGGCGACAGCGGGTCGATCAGGGCGAAGTGGTCGACGCCTGCAAGCTCGACGTACCGGATGTCGGGATAGGCGGCGGCCACCCGACGGTTCGCGTCGGCAGGTACCTGCTCGTCGTCCGCGCCCTGCACGATCGTGACAGAGACGGTGGAAGGCAGCATCCGCAACGGATCGGCATCGGCATACACGTCCGGAGACTCCTCGGGTTCTGCGCCGAGCAGATCCTGTACGGCGTTGCCCCCCATCCCGGTTCGGGCGGCGTACAACAGGTCGGCGACAGGGGCCAGCGCAACAACGGACCGGACCCGGCCGGGGCCAGCCCTCAATCCGGCCCACAGAGCAAGGTGCCCGCCCGCCGAGTGCCCGGCGACGACAACCGGCCCGGTGGGGTCGACACGCTCCGGGGCGGCGCCCCCGACGAGGTCCGGGACAGCGTGTAGGGCGGCGGCCACGTCGGCACCGGCGGCCGGCCAGGCGCCACCGCCGCGGCGGTACTCCGGTAGGGCGACGACGAAGCCCTCGCGCCTGAGAGCCCCAGCCAGCGGCCGAAGGTGAACTCGGTCGAAGCCGGATCGCCAGAAGCCGCCATGCACGAGCAGCAGGAGGCCCGCAGGCTGCTCGGGGCGGGTGAGTGCGACAGGGAGGAAGACATCGATGAGTCCGTCGGCGTGGTCGGCGTACCGCAGCACAAGGTCGGGTGCTTCCGCCGGGCGGCTCAGCACCTCGCTCGGATCGGGTTCGCGGGAGGCCACGCTCGGGAGGTTACCGGCA
>JAUJOO010000002.1:265900-320422 GCA_030447585.1 Nocardioidaceae bacterium
CAGCACCTCGCTCGGATCGGGTTCGCGGGAGGCCACGCTCGGGAGGTTACCGGCAGCATCGCCGTTTTGGGGTTCGTCGGGTCGAGGGCAGGCATCTGGCTGCCCGGCTCCCGAACGAACCTTCGCTGCAGGCAGGTCCGAGCGCGGCAGCCGGTTGCCGGTGACGGCCAGCGGGGGCGAATCGGGGGGCTGGGACGTCGGCAGGTACGCAGCGGTGAGCGTGACAGGCCGTCAGCGTTAGAGTCGCGGCTATGACGAAGTGGGAATACATCACAGTGCCGGTGCTCATCCATGCGACCAAGCAGATCCTCGACAACATGGGCCAGGACGGCTGGGAGCTCGTCCAGGTCGTCCCGGGTCCGAGCGCCGAGAACCTCGTGGCCTGGTTCAAGCGCCCGAAAGAGTCGTGAGTATGCCGACGCCCGAACAGCGGCTGGAACAGCTCGGCTTGGAGGTCCCGAGCGTCGTACCGCCCGTCGCGTCGTACCTGCCGGCGGTGCAGACCGGAAACTACGTCTACACCTCCGGCCAGCTGCCGATGCGCGACGGCTCGCTGATCCTGACGGGCAAGGTCGGCGATGCGGTGACCGCAGACGAAGCCGTCGAGTGCGCGCAACAGTGTGCGCTCAACGGGCTGGCTGCGGTGAGGTCGCTCGTCGGTGACCTGTCAAGGGTGGTGCGGGTCGTGAAGCTCGTGGTGTTCGTCGCCAGCAGCGCGGACTTCACCGGCCAGCCCGGGGTCGCAAACGGTGCCAGTGACCTGGTCGGGAAGGTCTTCGGCGACGCCGGTCAGCACGCTCGGTCCGCCGTAGGGGTGTCGGTCCTCCCACTGGATGCCCCTGTCGAGGTGGAGATGGTCGTCGAGGTCTCCTGACTTGCATCCCACTCGGCGGCTGCCGCCCTACCTTGTCGAGCACGCCAAGGCCTTCCTCTCAGGAGACCGGGTGCCCGTCATACCCAAGGGAGCGGCGACGGTTGTCCTGCTCCGAGGCGCGGCGGGCGAGACCGGAGCCCTGGAGGTGTACCTGCTGCGCCGCCACCCGGGGATGGCGTTCGCCGCCGGGATGTACGCGTTCCCCGGGGGGACCGTGGACCCGCGCGACCGCGACCCGCGTATGGGGTGGGCCGGTCCGTCGCCAGCCCATTGGGCCAAGCGGCTCGGCTGTGACGAGGCGGAGGCGCGGGCACTGGTCTGCGCCGCGGTGCGGGAGACCTTCGAGGAGTCAGGAGTGCTGCTTGCCGGGGGCTCAGCTGACACCCTCGTCTCCGACACCACCGGTGCCGACTGGGAGGCGGACAGGGCGGCTCTGGTCGACCGGAGCCTGGCATTCGCCGACTTGCTGCACCGGCGTGGGCTCGTGCTGCGCACCGACCTGCTGAAGGCGTGGGCCCACTGGATCACGCCCGAGTTCGAGCCACGTCGCTACGACACGCGCTTCTTCCTGGCCGCCATGCCGACGGGTCAACGAACCCGTGACGTGTCCGGGGAGGCCGACGACGTGACCTGGATGCGCCCTGCAGATGCGGTCGCGACTGTGGACGAGGGCGCCATGCAGATGCTCCCGCCGACGTACATCACCTTGACGGAACTGGCCGCCTTCGCCGGCGTCCCCGACGCGATCGAGGCAGCGGCGGATCGAGTGATCACGACCGTCGTGCCCGGCGTCGAGATCGTCGACGGTGAGGGCTTCCTGACCGTCCAGCAGGGCGCAGCGCCATGACCTGGACCGGCGGCAGGTACGGCGACCGGGCCACCTGCGTGCTCGCGCCCAACCCTTCCCCGATGACCCTTGACGGGACCAACACCTGGGTCCTGCGGGAGCCGGGGGGGCGGCGAAGCATCGTGGTGGACCCGGGGCCACTCGATGAAGCACACCTCGAAGCGGTGGCCGCCGCCGCTGGCCCGGTTGGCGTCGTACTCCTGACCCACGGACATGCCGACCACAGCGAAGCGGCGCGAGCCTTCGCCGGGCGAGCCGGTTGCGGGGTCCGGGCGCTGGACCCGCACTTCCTGTACGGCGACGAGGGTCTCCGAGACGGTGATGTGGTGGCGCTCGACGGGCTTGAGCTGAACGTGGTGGCGACCCCTGGGCACACCAGCGACTCGTTGAGCTTCGTCCTGCCGGCAGAGCACGCGGTTCTGACCGGGGACACCATTTTGGGGCGCGGGACGACGGTGGTGGCTCACCCCGACGGTGACCTCGCGGCCTACCTTGGCTCGCTGCAACGGCTGCGCGACCTCGCCGCGGCCCGACAGGTGGACGCCATCCTGCCTGGGCACGGGCCGGTGCTCGACGAGGCGTTGCCGGTGATCGAGCACTACCTGCGGCATCGGGCCGAGCGACTCGAGCAAGTGCGCGAGGCTGTCGCTGCCGGCGCGGTCGAGGTCGCCGACGTCGTACGCACCGTCTATGCCGACGTCGACGTGCGGCTGTGGCCCGCGGCCGAGCTCAGCGTGCGGGCCCAGTTGGACTACTTGAGCCGTGACCAGCCGTGACCGTTGGCAGGCTCAACTCCTACCATCCTCACCGGGCCTGTCCTGAAGCAGTTCGAGTGCGGCAAGCATTCGGCCTGCTGGCCGGGCGGCGTTCGGCCTCATCGCAGTTGTGAGCCGAACCGTGACCCGGCGTTCTCGCGCCCATCCGCCTTGCCCGTCACTCGGTTGATGGCTCAGGCGTCGTACGACGCCCCGACGCCGAGCGCCACGACGGTCGTCTCTTCAGGGCTGAATTTCTCCACATGCATGAGGTATGCCGCTTGGCCGGCGTCGTTGAGCAGCGCGTTGTGAATCGGGACCGCCACCCGCGGTGAGACTGCCTCGACGAAACCCAGCGTTTCCTCCATCCTGCACCAGGGCGCATTGAGCGGAAGGCCGAGGATGTCGATGTCTGCCGGTGCCTCCTCGTAGCTGTCACCGGGGTGAAACAGGGCGCGGCCACTCTCGTCGCGCAGCACAAACCCGATGTTTCCCACGCGTGGGACGTTGGAGTGGTTGGGCGCGTGCGAACCACCGATCGCTGAGATCTGCACACCTCCGATCGAGGTCGAGTCTCCCGCGAGGAATCTGCTGGTGGGCTCGATGTCGTGACTCGCGGCGGCTTCGGGCTCGATGAGGAGCCGGGCATGGTGGTTCGACTGCACCAGCGAAGGGAACCGGCGGGGGTCGATGTGGTCGTCGTGCGTGTGCGTCACCAAGATGGCGTCGAGATCGCGAAGCTCGTCGAAGCCGGTGGAGTAGGTGCCGGGGTCGATGAGGACTCGGGCCGATGCGGTCTCGACGAGGAGGCAGGCGTGGCCCAGATGGGTGAGGCGCATGCCACCACGCTAGCGGCGGGCTGCACGGACGGACTCAGGTAGCCGAGGCTCATGGCAAACGGCTGGTGTACAACCCAGCTTTTGCCTTGTTGACTAGACAGCCGCCTTGTTGACTAGGCAAGTCAGCCAGGAAGAGCACAAAGGGCCGGAGCGATGTTCACCGGGCGCAACGAAGTCTCAAGGAAGATAGGAGGGCGCAGATGACCAACGTCCCACCGCAACAGCCGGCACCGCCGCCGGGTCCGCAGGGTCCGGCTGGGGGCTGGTCTCCACCATCCGCACCACAGCCGTGGCCTACGCAAGCCCCGGGGCGAACCGGCGCTGAGCCTCGACCCTCGCCGTCTGTCCAGGGCACCCGCGGCAGTGCTGCCGCTCACTTCTGGATGGCGGTGTCCGCCGTGCTGTTGATCGCGACTCTGGTGGTGTCATTGCTGTGGCTCCGCGACCAGCAACGCGCCGAACGGGAGAGTCGAGCGGCTCTATTGTCCAGAATGATTGCCCAGTACGCCGGCCAGCTGGGCCTCGGCAGCGGCGGTCTCGAGGACGAGACGAAGGCAGAGGTGCTCGCAAGGGCGTGTGATGACGCGCCTGACTACGCAGTCGAGGCTTTCGAGGACATCATCGGCAAGGACTGCACCGACGCCAGCTTCTCAGGCGAGATCATCAAAGCCCCCTATGATCTGCCTGAGTGCCAGGGACGCCTGTGCGACTTCCAGTTCTTCTCGGGCAGGTTGTTCGCCGTAACGATCGAGTGAGCTTCAGCAGGCCGGGAGTCCACCAGGCAAGTGGCGGATTCACTGGGCTATTCCCTTGTAGACATGGCAAACGCCTTGAACAATGCGGCGCCTGATACGCAGCTCGCCGCTCCCTTGCCTGTGTTGCACGACGCGCGCGTGCTTGCGGAATGAGGTCCCTGGCAGTGCTGGTTTGCCTGGCCAGCCTGGCAGCATGCACGAACGACGACGAGCCACGGATCAGTGGCTCGCGCACCGCGGACGAAGGAAGCAGCGCGACTAGTCAGAGCCGTCCCGCAATGGAGTTGCGACAACGGCCGTTGTGGCTATCCCGCCTTGGGTCGGACGGTGAGTGCCCAAGCACGACCAGCCAGCATCAGCCAGATCCGGATCTCGGTCACGTCCAAGGCTCTGGACCGGCCGGGCCGGTTGGTCTCTCACCTAATGGTGTCCTCCACTTCAACGCTCCCGCTGACTTCGGATGGGCCGACCAGGCATGGGGAGGGCAGAAAGTGTTGTGGGCTGTCGACGGCTCCGTTCGTGGACCGGTTCTTGTTCGCGGCCACCAACTGGACGGACCACACGAGGTCCGCTTCAACGATCCCGCCCAACCGGAACTCCTAATAGAAAAGTGGGCATCTGAGGCCACGCCCATCGGCTGGCGTGAATACCCCGGCCATACCCGGTTGCGGGCTCCCGGCTGCTACGCCTACCAGGTTGACACCCAGGCAGAGACAACAGTGATCGTCTTCCTCGCCAAGGGACCTAGAGTTCACGCGTAAGGGCATCCCCGCGTGCCTAGGAGGGTTGGGTGAGTCAAGTAAGTCATTGCCATAATCCCCCGGGACACCCCCGGGAGGGATCGACCCGGCGGAGTCAGCGGGCGCGGCGCTTGAGGCGTTCCACGTCCATCAGGACCACAGACCGGGCCTCGAGCCGCAGCCAGCCTCGGGAGGCGAAGTCGGCGAGCGCCTTGTTCACCGTCTCACGAGAGGCGCCGACCAGCTGCGCCAACTCCTCCTGGGTGAGGTCGTGGTGGACGTGCACGCCGTCGTCCGCCACCCGCCCGAACCTCGACGACAAGTCGAGCAGCGCCTTGGCCACACGTCCTGGAACGTCGGAGAACACCAGGTCGGCCACCACATCGTTTGCCTTGCGCAGCCGCCCGGCCAGCTGGCTCAGCAGACCGCGGGCCACCTCCGGCCGCCCGGTGAGCCATCCGCCGAGCTCTTCGTGGCTCAGGCTCTTCATCGTGCAGTCGGTCACCGCGGTCACCGTTGCCGACCGGGGGCCGGGGTCGAACAGCGACAGCTCACCGAACATCTGACCAGGCCCGAGAATCGCCAGTAGGTTCTCCCGGCCGTCCGCCGAGGTGCGGCCGAGCTTTACCTTGCCGGCGGTGACGACGTACAGCCGGTCGCCCGCGTCGCCCTCGCGGAAGAGCACCTCGCCACGTCCGAGGCGGCTCTCGACCATCGACGCACTCAGCGCCTCGGCTGCTTCGTCATCGAGTCCGCTGAACAAGGGCGCCTGCCGCAGCACCTCGCTGTTCACCCGTGGCCTCCTTGCTCACCGCCCGGTCGGACCCTCGGTCCGGACGACAGTCTGACGTATCGGCGTCGACCTTGCCATGCCCACCGGCGCCAGCTGCCCACCGGCGCCATGCCCACCGGCGCCACCTGCCGCGCCAGCCTTCGGCATTGTGACGCGACCAGCCACCCGACCAGCCGTCGCCTCGACCCGACCGGGAACACCCACGCCGTAGGCTAGGCACCATGCCCGGGGCCGCCACCGCTCAGCTCGCGTCCCCGCCTACGACGCTCGTACGACGAGCCCGCAAGATGAACCGCATCCTGGCCGCGACCTATCCGGAGGCGCGCTGCGAGCTCGACTTCACCTCGCCTTGGGAGCTGCTCGTGGTGACTGTGCTCTCGGCTCAGACGACGGACCGGCGCGTCAACGCGGTGAGCCCCGCCCTGTTCGCCCGCTACCCGGGGCCGGCTCAGCTGGCGGCCGCTGACCCGTCGGAAGTCGAGCAGATCATCGCCCCGACCGGCTTCTTCCGATCGAAGACAGGCGCCATCATGAAGATCGCCGCCCAAGTGCTCGAGCACTTCGACGGAGAGGTGCCGGACAGCCTGGAGGCGCTGGTCACACTTTCTGGCGTTGGCCGCAAGACGGCGAACGTCGTGCTCGGCGATGCGTTCGGTATCCCCGGGATCACCGTCGACACGCACGTCGGTCGGCTGGTACGACGGTTCGGGTGGACGGAGGAGACAGATCCGGTCAAGGTGGAGCACGAGGTCGGCGCCCTCTTCCCCAAGCGAGACTGGACCATGCTGAACCATCGGCTGATCTTCCACGGGCGTCGTCGCTGCCACGCGCGCAGCCCGGCCTGTGGCGTCTGCCCCCTCGCCCGACTCTGCCCGTCGTACGGCGAGGGGCCTACCGACCCAATCGTCGCCGCCAAGCTCGTCCGGACCGAGGGCAGGGCGTGACACCTCCTCTTCGGCTTGCGGTCGTCGCCGGCGCCTTCTCGTTGGCGCTGTCCGGCTGCGCATCGAACGGCTCGCCGCCCGAGAGCGGCTACACGTTCGACACGTTGCAGGCGCCGGTGCAGGTCGACAGCCCGCAGCTTCGACAGCAGAAGGCCTCGGCGCAGATCGCGGAGTGCCCGCCCAGCTCGGGTTCGGCGAGCATCGAGGGAGGTCTCCCCGACATCACCTTGCCGTGCCTCGGGGGAGGCCGAGATGTCCGGCTGGCCGGGCTTCGCGGCACGCCGCTCGTGTTGAACTTCTGGGCGCAGACGTGCGGCCCGTGCCGCGCCGAGTCGCCGCTGTTCCAACGGCTGCACCAAGCAGCGGACGGCAGGGTGGCCGTGGTGGGGGTCGACTGGCAAGACTCACGACCGGGCTATGCGTTGGCGTTTGCCGACGAGCTTGGCCTCACCTATCCGCAGCTCGCTGACCCCGAGGGGGCCACCCGCGGTCCACTGCGCATTGCCGGGCTGCCGGTGACGTTCTTCGTCACTGCCGACGGCATGGTCACCCACACCGAGTACGGCGCCGTCGACTCGGCCGACGAGCTCGCCTCGATGGTGGAGCGCCATCTCGGCGTACACGTCGAACTCACGGCTCCATGAACGTCGGCATGAACACATCGGCCGGCGTGATCCCGGCGTGGCTCCAACCTCTGGTGGAAGCGACGCGCAATCTTAGGGCCACCGACCGCGCCTGGCTCACTGCGCCAGCTCATGTGAACCCCCGGCGGGCGTCAGTGTTGGTGCTCTTCGGCGGGGACGACTCTCCCGCTGACACCCGCCACGTGCTGCTGCTAGAGCGTGCTCACGACATGCGTACCCATGCCGGGCAGATGGCCTTCCCCGGAGGCGCCCACGATGCTGACGACCCGGACGAGGCGGCGACGGCCTTGCGGGAGGCGCATGAGGAGACCGGTCTCGACCTCGCTGGCGTGGACGTGATCGCCGTTCTTCCGAGCCTGTGGCTGCCACCCAGCAACTTCTCGGTCACACCGGTCGTGGCCTGGTGGCGGACACCTTCCGGCGTGGGCGCCGTCGACCCGGCCGAGACAGCATCGGTGCATACAGTCGCTCTCAGCCGGTTGCTGGAGCCGGCACACCGAGTGACGATGCGCCATCCGTCGGGTTACCTCGGGCCGGCTTTTCTGGTCGATGAGCTCGTCATCTGGGGATTCACCGCCAGCGTGTTGTCGAGAGTCTTTGCGATCGTCGGTTGGGAGATGCCGTGGGATGAGTCACGGGTGGTCGACCTTCCCCCCGAGCTGTCCGTTCCCGCCTCGCGAAATCGGCGACAGGTCCAGCCGTGAACCTCCTCGACATCGTGCTGGGGCTGGCGATCATCGTGTACGCCTTGGCTGGCTTCCAGCAAGGGTTCGTGGTGGGATCCGCCTCGACCCTCGGCCTCCTGGCCGGTGGCTTCTTCGGTGCCCAGGTGACGCCTCTTCTGCTCGATGACTTCGAGCCGTCCTTCGCCGTTTCGGTGGCCGCCCTCGTGGTCGTGCTGGCCCTGGCCTTCGGTGCACAGGCCGTGGGTGCCCTCATCGGTGCCCGCATCAGGAACCGGGTCCGGTGGCGTCCGGTCAGAATGCTGGACGCGCTGGGAGGGTCCGCGCTGAGCGTGGTGGCGGTGCTGCTCATCGCCTGGGTGCTCGGTGTCGCCGTCAGCGGCGCGCAGCTCCGCAGCCTGAACCGCGAGGTGCGGGCGTCGGCGATCCTCGGCACCGTCGACAAGGCGTTGCCGGGAGGCTCCGACCGTGTCCTTGCGGCGTTCAACGCGCTCGTTGACTCGTCACAGTTCCCCCGCTACCTCGAACCCTTCGCCCGCGAGCGGATCACGGAGGTGCCGCCGCCGTCCGCCGGGGTTCTGCAGCGCGCAGGCGTGCGTGACGCGGCCGGCAGCGTGGTCAAGATCCTCGGTGCGGCCACCGCCTGTGACCGCGTGGTGGAGGGCAGCGGGTTCGTCTATGCGCCGCAGCGGGTCATGACGAACGCCCACGTCGTGGCGGGAGGATCCTCACCGGTGGTCCGGATCGGCGATGCGAGCCTGGCCGCCACGGTCGTGTACTACGACCCAGATGTCGATGTGGCGGTGCTCTACGTCCCCGATCTGCAAGCGCCCGCACTGCGCTTCGACGACGAGGCTGACTCCGGTGAGATGACAGCCGTGCTCGGATATCCGGAGAACGGCCCGTACGACGTCCAGCCGGCTCGTGTCCGCGACCGCCAGTCGTTGCGAAGCCCCAATATCTACGGTGACGGGACCGTCACGCGTGACACGTACTCCATATTCGGTCTGGTCCGGCAAGGGAACTCCGGAGGACCGGTGGTCGACGGTGGAGGTGAGGTGATCGGGGTGGTGTTCGCGGCGTCGGTGACCGACGCAGACACTGGGTACGCCCTCACCTCCAGTCAGGTGGAGCAGGCAGCGGACGCCGGGGACTCATCGACGGAGCCTGTCTCGAGCAGCGAATGTGCGCTGTGAGCGCCGACGGATAGGCGCTCAACTTCTCCGCCGTCACGCTTCGCCGAGTCGCGCCACCTGACCAGCGACAAGGCCGTCGGGGCGACGCTCGCCCGCATGGACGAGGTCTGCGGCGGCGACTGTTGGCGGCAAGCGTGGCTGGACGAACTGACCGACAAGGACGCCGCCGAAGCGGCCGTGGTGCAGGGGTATGCCGAGAAGTTGTCGAAGGAGCCGGGCCACGCTGGCTACTGGGTCATCGACGTACGGCCACGTTCCGGGCTGAAGCCGCTGTACTACCTGGTGTTCGCGTCACGGCACATCTCCGGGCTGGAGTACGGCCCGGGATCCCGCCCCCTTCAGATGAGGCGGCCGACGGCGGGACGAGGTACCCCTTTTCCCGCGCGCCGGTGTGCCTTTCGCAGCCGGGACCGTCGAGCGGTCGCCCGGTGCGTGAGCCTAGTCAGTCGCCGGACCCGCCTGCGACGCCTGGACCCACAGGGACCAGGCCACATTCGCGGCGAGCACGCCTCCGCCGAGGGTGAGCACGAGACCCGGGCCGGGCATCCATCCCGCGAAGCCGACCAACGACACGAGGTGCACGATCTGCCACCCGGCTAGGCCTACGGCGACCAAGGCCAGCACCGCCGCGTGCACCGCTGCCCACCGCGGCCGCCGGCGGATGGTCGCACCGGCGATGCCCAGACCAGCGGCGTACATGGTCCACAACCCGGCGCCGCGGACCCCGATCACCGAGCCGACGCCGGTGTAGATCCACGGCAGCCACGCGCCGATCAGCACCATCAGGGCGGCCCCGAGCAGGCGCCTGCTGGGCCTGCCACGTCGTGGCACGGCGGTTCGCACGGCGCCGGAGGTCGTCACCCGCCCACCCTAGATCGCCGTCCGCGGGAAACCGAGGCCCCGAAGGCGGTCCTCGACGAGCGGCCAGCGCCCCGGCGAGCGGTCGACGGCCTCGACGGGCGGCCCGGTGGGCGGCCTGGTCCGGCCATGGAGGCCGACCGTTGACCGACTGAACCCGACCGCCGATCGCACGGAACGACCGTCCACCGATTGCTGTAACCTGGGTCACAAGAGCCTGTGACCCTCGTTCCCCGGCTCTGATTCTCTCGTTCAAATCCCGCTAGCAGGGGAGGGGAGTCACCAATGAATGAAGCACAGCGCCGGCAGTACTGGCGCCGCAACCTCCGCCTCATGTCAGTCCTCCTGAGCATCTGGGCCCTCGTGTCGTTCGGCGCCGGCATCCTCTTCGTCGAGCCGCTGAACAACATCGGCTTCATCGGGTTCCCACTCGGCTTCTGGTTCGCCCAGCAGGGCTCGATCATCACCTTCGTGATCCTCATCGCCGTCTACGTGTGGCAGATGGACAAGCTCGACGCCGAGTTCGGCGTCGACGAGTACGAGCAGGAGGTCGACCACTCGTGACCGACATCCAAACCTGGACGCTCGTCTTCGTCATCCTCACCTTCGGCCTCTACATCTACATCGCCTACGCGAGCCGGGTGAACAGCACCTCCGGCTTCTACGTCGCCGGTGCCGGCATCCCCGCGCCCGCCAACGGTGCAGCCATCGCGGCCGACTGGATGAGCGCCGCGTCGTTCATCTCGATGGCCGGCATCGTCGCCTTCGCCGGCAACGGTTACGGCGGCTCCGTCTACCTCATGGGGTGGACCGGCGGCTACGTCCTGCTGGCGCTGCTGCTCGCGCCGTACCTGCGCAAGTTCGGGAAGTACACGATCCCCGACTTCGTCGGTGACCGGTACTCGGAGTCGGCCCGCCTGATCGCCGTCGTGAGCGCGATCGTCGTGTCGTTCGTCTACGTCGCCGGCCAGATGGCCGGTGTCGGCCTGGTGTTCACGCGTTTCCTCGGCGTCGACACGACCCTCGGCGTCATCATCGGCATGGGCATCGTCTTCTTCTACGCCGTGCTCGGCGGCATGAAGGGCATCACTTGGACGCAGGTCGCCCAGTACTCCGTGCTCATCATCGCCTACCTGATCCCGGCCGTCGCCGTGTCTTACCAGGTGACCGGAATTCCGATGCCGCAGATCGGATTCGGCAGCATCCTCAACGAGCTCAACGCGTTGCAGACCGACCTCGGGCTCGGCGAGTACACCGGTGCCTTCGCCAGCACGAACATGCTCAACATGTTCCTGATCACGGCGTCGTTGATGTTCGGCACCGCCGGCCTGCCGCACGTGATCGTCCGCTTCTATACCGCCAAGAGCGTGCGTGCCGCGCGGTTCTCCGCCCTGTGGGCGCTCTTCTTCATCTCTCTGCTCTACACGACGGCTCCGTCGGTCGCCGCGTTCAGCAAGCTTCAGATCATTGAGGACATCCAAGGGACCCCGGTCGGGAACATGCCCTCGTGGTTCAACACCTGGGCCGACGTCGGACTCATCACGCAGGCGGACGGAAGCCCGATTTCGGATCTGGACACGGAAGCGACGCTGAGTTTCACCGACGTCGTGATCAACAACGACATCATCGTGCTGGCCTCACCGGAGATCGGCGGCCTGCCGGCCCCGATCGTGGGCCTGGTCGCCGCCGGCGCTCTCGCCGCCGCGCTGTCCACCGCCTCGGGCCTGTTGCTGGTGATCTCCTCGTCCGTCGCGAACGACGTCTACTACAAGAAGATCAACCCCCAGGCGACCGAGGCGAGGCAGTTGGTCGTCGGCCGCATCGCCATGGCTGGCGCGATCGTGGTGGCCGGCTACCTCGGTATCAACCCGCCCGGCTTCGTGGCCCAGGTTGTCGCCCTTGCCTTCGGGCTCGCCTGCGCCAGCTTCTTCCCGGTGCTGGTGCTCGGCATCTTCTGGAAGAACTGCACGGCCGCGGGTGCCACCGCCGGCATGGTCGCCGGCCTGGCGACCACGATGGCTTACATGCTCTGGACGATCGACATCTACGGCAACTCCGACGGCATCTTCGGCATCGCCGAAACCGGGTTCGGGGCGATCGGCATGCTGATCAACTTCGCCGTCACGATCGCTGTCTCGCAGTTCACCACGAAGCCGTCGCCGGTGATGCAGGAACTGGTCGAGGAGATCCGCTACCCGGGCCGCACGAGTCTGGTGGCCGCGCACGCGGAGGGTCACCTCGGGGACGTGGTGGGTCGGGAGGAAGAAGATTCCCCGGACACCGGGCGCACCGACCACTGACTCGGCCTGCTCGCTGGCCCCGTCCGGCACGCACCGCGCGTGCCGGGCGGGATCACCCGTAGCCCGGTGACGTATTCACAATGCGCCTGCTCGACGACCATTACCTATTCGGTCGTGTCATCTCAGTCGACGTGAGATGGTCCCCGCAGCTCAGACGGCGGGACAACGAATCGGCCGGTGATCTTCCAGGACGTTCGATGAGCCGTTGTGGCTGCCTGTCGATGGAGCTGGAGGCCTCGTGGTGTCCCTGTCCGATCCGTGCCTGATCCGTTCTCGAGGCCCGTCCGGGGACCGCCGAGCAAGGCACCCAGTTCCCTGTGCGGCGGTGTACGCCGTGGAACACCACGGCCGACTCCGCCTAGAGCAGCTTGTCAGCCGCGCTTGAGGACCTGCTTGTTGCTTTTCATGGCCGCCATGGTCTGCTGCGGCGCCTTGACCTTCTTGGCCTTCTTGGCACCGATCAGTGCCAGTACCGCAGCGATCAGCAGGTAGACCCCGAAGACGATGAGAAACGCTGTCGCGGTGCCGGCGAACCACCAGTCGAGGAAGAACGCGAAGGCGATCGACAACATGATCATGGCCAGCAGCGCGAACAAGGCGGCTGCCCCGAACATCGCCGCGGCAAGCCCGCCAGCCTTGGCGCTGAACTTCAGCTCGGTCTTGGCGAGCTCGATCTCGCTTCGGACCAGCGCCGACAGGTCGCGGGTGGTATCAGCGACAAGCCGGCCGATCGTCGGCTCCTCGTCCTGCTCGGGCGGTCGGGATACGGTCGCCATCGTTGTCCTCTCAGCGGTTACGACCGGCGGCGCCGGTCCCGTTCGACAGCCAAACCCTACGGCGTCAGGCCGTGTCTCGCGATCTGTGGTGCAGGTTACGACGTCTCAGCACGAGGGTGGCAAAGGTCCCCGACAGCAGTGAGCCGGCGATGACGGCCGTCTTGGCGGCTGCTGCTGGGCCACCGTCGAACGACAGGTCCGCGATGAGGAGGGAGACGGTGAAACCAACGCCGGACAGCGCGGCGACACCGACAATGTCGCGCCAGGCGATCTCCGAGTCGAGCTCGGCTCGGGTCAGCTTCGTAACGACCCATGCGCCGGCGAGGACGCCCACTGTCTTGCCGAGCAGGAGTCCGAGGACGACCCCCACGACGATCGGATCGGTCACGAGACCGGATCCACCGGAGACGGCCACCCCTGCGGACATCAACGCGAAGAAGGGGACCGCGAAGCCGGCCGACAGAGGACGGAGCCGGTGCTCGATACGTTCAGCGGGGGAGTCGACCTCATGCTCGTCTGGACGAACCCTGGTAAGCAGCCCCAGGGCAACACCCGCGATCGTGGCGTGCACGCCGCTGTTGTAGACGAGCCACCAGGTCGCCAAGGCTATCGGGAGGTAGACGTACCAACCGCGGAGTCGGCGCCGCTGCAGGAGGGCGTACAACGCCGCGAACCCAGCCGCGCCGGCGAGAGGCAGCAACGCGACTCCGCTGGTGAAGACTGTGGCGATGACGAGGATCGCACCGAGGTCGTCCACGACGGCCAAGGTGAGAAGGAAAGCCCGTAGGCTCGCGGGGAGCGATCGCCCCACGACGGCCAGCACCGCTAGCGCGAAGGCGATGTCCGTCGCCATCGGCACCGCCCACCCGCCGAGGTCGCCACCGGCTGCGTTGACAGCGAGGTAGATACCGGCCGGAACGACCATGCCGGCGACGGCGGCCGCCACCGGGACGAGGGCGTCGGCGGCGTTCGACAAGCTGCCGACGGTTACCTCCCGTTTGAGCTCGAGACCGGCGATGAAGAAGAAGAGAGCCAGACCCCCGTCGGCGGCCCAATGTTCGAGGGTGAGCGGGCCGAGGTAAAGCTCTTGGAACGATTCGTAGGCATCTCCCCATGGCGAGTTCGCCCATGCCACCGCAACAGCGGCCACCACGAGGAGAACAGCGCCGCCGACGGTTTCCTGGCGAAGGATGTCTGCGAGGACTCTGCCTTCGTGTGCGCCGGGTGCCGCCAACACCAACCGGCGTAACGGCGTGTCGGGGGGCGTCGCGGAGCATGGTGGGGTCACAGGAGGCTATCCCTGGCCGGCCCAGTTCCCGAGCAACTCAGTCCTCGTCGCCCTTGCCTTGGGAAAGGTTCGCCTTGATCAGGTCCATTACGGAGGAGTCCGCCAGGGTGGTTGCGTCGCCGAATTCTCGGTTCTCCGCCACATCACGCAGCAGCCGGCGCATGATCTTCCCCGATCTGGTCTTGGGGAGCTCGGGCACCACCATGATCGACTTCGGCTTGGCGATCGCACCGATCTCCTTGGCGACGTGGTCACGCAGCTCGTTCACGACGTCTTGGCCGCCGTCTCCCGCGCTCTCGCGCAAGATGACGAAGGCGGCGACGGCCTGACCAGACGTCGGGTCGGCGGCGCCCACGACCGCCGCCTCGGCGACCTTGCGGTGGGAGACCAGCGCCGACTCGATCTCGGTGGTGGAGAGCCGGTGACCCGACACGTTCATCACGTCGTCAACGCGGCCGAGCAGCCAGATGTCGCCGTCCTCGTCGAGCTTTGCGCCGTCGCCGGCGAAGTAACGGCCGGGGAAGCGGGACCAGTACGTCTCCCGGTAGCGCTCGTCGTCACCCCACAACGTGCGGAGCATCGCCGGCCAAGGGTCGGTGAGCACGAGGTAGCCGCCCGAGCCTGGCTTGACGGGTTCGCCCGCGTCGTCGACGACCTGCGCCTCGACCCCAGGGATCGCCTTCATGGCGGACCCGGGCTTGCCCGACGTGACACCAGGGAGTGGAGAGATCATGATCATTCCGGTCTCGGTCTGCCACCAGGTGTCCGCCACGGGGCAGCGGTCCCCGCCGATCTCCTTGCGGTACCAGATGTAGGCCTCGGGGTTGATCGGCTCCCCCACCGATCCGAGCAGCCGCAGTGAAGACAGGTCCCACTCAGAAGGGATCTGTGCCCCCCACTTCATGAAGGTCCGAATCGCCGTGGGGGCGGTGTAGAGGATGGTCGCCTTGTAGTCCTGGGCGATCTCCCACCAGCGACCTTTGTGGGGTGTGTCGGGGGTGCCCTCGTACATGAGCGATGTCGTGCCGTTCGCGAGCGGCCCATACACGATGTAGGAGTGCCCGGTGACCCACCCGATGTCGGCTGCGCACCAGTAGATGTCGGTCTCGGGCTTGAGGTCGAAGATGGCCCAGTGCGTGTACGCCGTACCGACGAGGTAGCCGCCGGTCGTGTGCAGGATCCCCTTGGGTTTGCCCGTCGACCCGGAGGTGTACATGACGTAGAGCGGATGCTCGGCATCGAACGCCTCAGGGGTGTGGTCAGCGGACTGCCTGTCGACGATCTCGTGCCACCACACGTCGCGGTTGTCGGTCCAGGCGATGTCGTCTTGGCCCGTGCGCCGTACGACGAGCACCGACCGCACGTCTGGACATGACCGCAGCGCCTCGTCGACAGCCGGCTTCAACGCCGACGCGGCGCCGCGCCGGTAGCCACCGTCAGCGGTGATGACGAAGCGCGCGTCGCAGTCCTGGATCCGACCCGAGAGGGCATCCGCCGAGAAACCACCGAACACGACCGTGTGGGGCGCGCCGAGGCGTGCGCACGCCAGCATGGCGACCACGGTCTCGGGGATCATCGGCATGTAGATGGCAACCACGTCACCGGTCTTGACGCCGAGCTCTGACAACGCGTTCGCTGTCTTGCAGACCTCGTCCTTGAGGTCGGAGTAGGTGAGGGTGCGGGTGTCGCCGGGCTCCCCGACCCAGTGGTAGGCGACCTTGTCGCCGCGGCCGGCTTCGACGTGGCGGTCGACGCAGTTGTATGCCGCGTTGAGCCTGCCGCCTACGAACCACTTCGCGAACGGCGCCTTGCTCCAGTCCAGCACGTCGGTGAACGGTTCCGCCCAGCTGATCCGTTCAGCCTGTCGTGCCCAGAAGCCGAGCCTGTCGGACGCCGCCTCGTGGTACGCGTCGGCCTTGACGTTGGCGTGAGCCGCTAGCTCCTCGGGAGGGTCGAAGTGGCGTTCCTCGCGCGACAGGTTCGCGAGCGCGTCGCCGGTGGTTGGCGCGGTGGAGTCGTCGTTGGTCACAGCATTCACCTCAACATGTCAGCGGCTGTCTGACAACCACTGGTCGGTTCTGCCACTGGTCGGTTCGGGCTTTCGCCGTCGTGGGCTCAATGCACCACCGCCTTCTCACTGCCGACACCGGTCAGCGAGCGAACCTCCAGCTCGTCGTAGCGGCGCTGCCACTCCATCTCTCTTGACGTGATCGTGCGCAGGTAGCCCATCAGGAAGCCGAACGGAATAGCGACGATGCCCGGGTTGCTGAGGGGGAAGTGCGACCAGTCGCTGTCGGGGAACAAGGCGGTTCCGGTCTCGGGGCTGCCCGTCCATGGGATCGCGAAGGCCCGGTACTTCTTGCGCAGCTCCTGGAAATCGGCACTGGTGTGCATGTCTTCGTAGACCTGGTGATTCGTTGTCGGCTCATCCATGACTCCACCTCGCTACGTCGGTGTGACGACTGCCACCAGTCCCCACAAGGTATGACCCCTTTCGAGGCAGCGCAACGCGGGGTGGTCGGGCAACAGCTGATCGCCCGCATCGGGAGGTCAACGGAGGAAGGCGGCTGCGTCCATTCCTCATCGGGACCACGCGTTATGTGGCGTGCGCGCTACCGCCCCGACGTCATGTCGACGTCGAGCTGATGTAGTCCCCGCTGCGGATCTCGGGGGACTGGCCAACTGCCCGCAGCCGGCTCGCGACCCATCGGCAGAGAGTTTGGGGAGTTCTGCTGGGGCTGGAACACCTGCCGACCTCCCCGAACCCGACCCGTCTTCTCTGGGAAGTCTTCTCAGGGGAAGTCGATGAGGAGGCCGTCGTCGGCATCTCCGCGCGGTCTCGACTGGGAGGCCGCCAGGCCGGTGACACGGGAGCGGTAGCAGTAGCTCGTCCAGGGCATGAGCATGCCATCGGGGCCGCGGCCGTAGCTGTCGTAGAGCGCCCCGACGTCGGCGAGGACCCGGTCTCGCTCGGCCGCCGGCATCGTCGACACGTGCGAAGAGGACGCCACGTAGCCGATCAGCGAGGCGCGGTGGAACTGCTGCCAGTGCCGAAATGTCTTGCCCTCGCTGGCGGTGAAGAGCTCCGACTGCGCGACCGGGTCATCCTCGACACCTTCGTTGGTGATTCCCGCCATCGCCGAGACTTTCCGCACCCAGGGCACCTTCAGGTCGGCGGCGTTCCACACGAGGGAGAGGACGCCGCCGGGACGAAGTGCCCGCGTGATCTCGCCCAACGCCTGCTGCTCGTCGAACCAGTGGAACGCCTGTGCGGCGACCACAATGTCCACCGAGCCGGTTGAGAGCGGGATGGTCTCCGCCCGACCGACTGCGACCCGGGCCGCAGGCACGTGCTCCCGGAGCTGGAGAAGCATCTGCGGGGACGGGTCGGTGGCGATGACTTCGTGCCCGATGGCCGCGATCTGCGCGGTGAGCTTGCCCGTGCCCGCTCCGAGCTCGAGCACGCGGCCGGGGGTTGTCCCGACTAGCCAGCGCACGGCCTCGCCCGGGTAGCCCGGCCTGTGTGCGTCGTACGTCTGTGCGACGTCGCCGAAGCTGGCGGCACGGGTGCACTTCTCTTCGGCGTCCATGAGAGCCGAGGCTATCTCTCATGCTGGCCAGTCGCGCGGGTTGTCCGCTCCGCCGGCGAGCCTGACCTGTCCAGTTCGTTGACCGCTCGCCCGTGCCGGCTCGGGACAAGTCGAGAGGGCAACCAAGCGGCGCTAACGACGATGGCCGAGTGCGACCGCTTCCCTGCACCGCTTCGGCTAACCCGGGCCAACGACATCGAGGTGCAGAAGCCACCATGCGAGCGACTCCGCATAGGCTTGCCGCTTGCCTGTCGAGGATTACTTCGCCGTGTCGTGCATGTCCGAGGGTGTGCCCTCTGCGCTCGCGGCGGCCAGAGACTCCATCGACGCGCTGCTGCGCGACCGCGGTCTGCGCCGTACGACGCCTGAGCTGACCACGGAGTCCCTGCTGCGTGGGGCCGCAGCGTCAGGACTGTTGGAGGTCGCGGCCGATGGCGGCGTAGCGGGCTCGACAGCGGCCTGCGTGCTGGCAGCCGCGGTCGACCGGCTTGGCTCGGGTGCCGCCGAGCCACCACTGGTCGCGGCGGCCCGGCTCAACGCCGGCGTGCTCGCGTTGGTGCCGGTGGTAAGGAGGTCGCCGTTGCAGGCACTGGCCCGGCTGCACGTGCTGGCCGCCGCCGGGAGCTGCAGCGACGACTTGCTGGGCCGTCCCCGCCCCGACCCGGAGGTGGCGAGGCGGCTGCAACGGCTGAGTGCGCAGCTTGTCGCCCCTAGCCGGGCGCCTGCGATCGCCGTCGCCGCGCTGGCGCACGCCGAGGTGGCGACACTGGCCCCATTCGCCCGCGACAACGCGTTGGTGGGGCGGGCGCTCGAGAGGCTCCTGCTGGTGGCGAGAGGCGTAGACCCCAGCTCGATGGTGGTGCCGGAGGCGGGGCATCTTGCGCTGGTGCCCCGTTACCGCTCGGGACTGGAGGCATACGCAGGCGGTGCGGCCGCCGGCCGCCGGGAGTGGCTGCTGTACGCCTGCGCGGCGGTGGGTGAGGCGGTGAGCGCAAGTCCGCTGCGTTGACCTCAGGCGTCAGGTAACTCGCCGGTAGGGCTTCCACTTTCCGGCTGATCGGCGTACAAAGGAGGTACAACTCAAGATCCGCACATGAGCCGGTACCCACGCGGTGACCCACCCTTCTTGAGGGCAGTCGAACCCGGCAATTTCCGGGGCGACGATCGTGAGACTGCACGCTTGGTAGCCGGGATCATGTGTCAGCGACGGCGTCTTCTCACGGAGGCGCCGTTCGCACTGTCAAGGCAGCCTGGTCGGACAGTCGGCGTAGCACGGCAGGAGACATGGCCCGGGTGTATGACGGACAGGGGAGCAGTCGCAGACAGCCGCGGCTACGCGCGCCGGGACCGTCGGCTGGTGGCCACCACCACCCCCGCAGCCGCCACCCCCGCCCCGATCGCGACGGCGGCGAGGGTCGTCTTGCGAGGCTCGAACCGGACCCGTTTGCGCAGCTCGACCGGCCGGTTGAAGTCCAGCACCGGCCAACCACGCTCGGCGGCGGTCTTGCGCAGCACCTTGTCGGGGTTGACGGCGTACGGATGACCGACGCTCTCCAGCATGGGGATGTCGGTGGACGAGTCGCTGTAGGCGTAGGAAGCGGCCAGGTCGTACCCCTCGCGGTCTGCCAGCTCCTGCATCGCCTTGGCCTTGTTGTCGCCGAAGGCGTAGAAGTCGATCTCCCCCGTGTAGCGGCCGTCCTCCTGCACCATGACGGTGGCGATCACCCGATCGGCTCCCAGCATCTCCCCGATCGGCTCGACCACCTCTGCGCCAGAGGTGGACACGATCACCACGTCCCGGCCCTCGAGGCGGTGCTGCTCGATCAGGCTGACGGCCTCGTCGTACACCAACGGGTCGACGATGTGGTGCAACGTCTCGGCGACGATGTCCTTGACGGTCTGCACGTGCCAGCCGGTGGCCTGCTCGGACAGGTACCTGCGCAGGCGTTCGATCTGGTCTCGGTCCGCGCCGCCCGCGAGGTAGACGAACTGGGCGTAGCCCGAGCGCAGCACGGACCGTCGGTTGATGAGACCGCCCTGGTAGAACGGCCGGCTGAACGCGAGGGTGCTCGACTTCGCGATGATCGTCTTGTCGAGGTCGAAGAAGGCCGCAGGACGCTGTGTCAAGGCGGTCACAGCCGAGTCGTCTCCTTCCCGAGACCTCGCTAGGACGCGTCATCGCTTCAAGTCCGGTTGGAGGCGCTATGTCGAGGATAGACGTTGGGTACGCCGCATTGTGGATCTGCCGCATCGATGTAGGGTGGACTTGAAACGCCAGCGACACTCCCCCTCGTCGCTGGACGCGGGCCCGATCCCACCCCCCCGGATCAGGGTCCTCGGCAGCCCCCGGTACCCCCCACCGGGGGCTGCCCCTTTTTCACCGGCGCCTGCCCCGTCTCTGGTGCGCGTTTCCACAGCGCTGCCACGTCTCTCGGCCAGTCCACAGGCCATGGTTTATTGTGACGTCTGCGAAGCAGTAGGCCGCAGGCTGGCCTCATGGAACGCCTTCCACCCGCTGGGCCGCCGCTCATCGTGACCGCGGATGCCGGGTTGCTCGCGGACCTGATGAGGTTGTGCGCGGCCGCTTCGGTGAGCCCGGAAGTGATCTCGGACCCCGCTCAGGCCAGGGGCCAGTGGTGGCGAGCTGTCTGTGTCATCGTCGGAGACGACGTGTCGGACGCCGTCGCCGAGCTCGAGCTGCCTCGCCGCAACGACGTCCTGCTCGTCACTTCTCACCCGGAGTCCCCCGAGGTGTGGCGTCGCGGGATGGCGGTGCGGGCAGACCGTGTCGTGGCGCTGCCACAGGGACAGGACTGGCTGGTTTCCCGGCTCGCCGACTTCGTCGACGGCAGGGGTGCCCGCGCGTTGACGGTGGGCCTGGTCGGGGGCTGCGGGGGAGCAGGCGCATCGACGCTCGCCGCCGGGCTCGCCTTGCGGGCTGCCCGGGACGGTCATCGGGTCTTGTTGATCGACGCCGACCCGCTCGGAGGAGGGATCGAGCTGTTACTCGGGTGTGAGGAGGCCGACGGGTTGCGATGGCCCGAGGTCGCCGCGACTCAGGGCCGGGTCAGCGCCTCCGCACTGCGCGACGCACTGCCCGGAGCCGATGGGGTGGCGGTGCTCTCGTGGTCCCATGGGACGGCAGCCGAGATAGAGCCGGCCACCATGCGTGCCATGGTCTCTGCCGGTCAGCGCGGCTCCGTCCTCGTCGTGATCGACCTACCGCGAGCCCTCGATGTGGCCGCGGCGGAGGCGGTCGGTCTGTTGGACACACTCCTTTTGGTGTGCACCGGCGAGGTGAGAGTAGCCGCAAGCGCCCAGCGCCAGCTCGCCTCTCTGCGGCTGCTCTGCGGCGACATCCGGCTGGTCGTACGGCGTCGTGCCCCGGCCGATCTGCCAGCCGACGACCTGGCTGACAGCTTGCGGCTGCCTCTCGCCGGATCGGTCGTGACGCAGCGCGGACTGGCGCGCGGGATCAACGAGGGGTTCGGGCCGACGGCGCGCGGGCGGTTCGGCGCGCAGTGCGGCCGGCTGCTCGATGCCGTGGGGGTCGGTGCCACCGTCGACTCGTGGTCATGAGCGGCGTCGAGGCGGACCTTCTAGACCGCATCCGCGCCCGCATTGCGGCGCAGGGTGTCGAGCCGACTCCGGCCTGTGTGGCAGATGCGCTGCGTCGAGAGGGCCGGTTGGTGGGTGACGCCGCCGTCTTGCACGTCGTCGACGCTCTGCGCAATGACACGTTGGGCGCTGGGCCGCTGGACCCCTTGCTCCGGCTCGATGGTGTCACCGACGTCCTCGTCAACGGACCCGCTCGGGTGTTCGTCGACACCGGTCGTGGCCTGCAGGTCACCGAGGTCCGTTTTCCAGATGACGCCGCAGTGCGCCGACTGGCTCAACGGCTGGCGGCCTCCGCGGGCCGGCGGCTTGACGACGCGTCGCCGTACGTCGATGTCCGCCTCCGAGACGGGACACGCTTCCATGCGGTGCTGGCGCCGCTGTCGAAGCCCGGAACGTGCCTGTCGCTGCGGGTGCCGGCGAGGCGGACGATGACTCTTGACGACCTGGTGGCAGCCGGCAGCGTCACCGAGTCTGGTGCCGCGTTGCTCCTGGAGGTCGTAAGGTCGCGGCTCGCCTTCCTCGTTTCAGGCGGTACCGGGAGTGGCAAGACGACGTTGCTGGCTGCACTGCTGTCCTACGTCGACCCGCGCGACCGGCTGGTGATCGTGGAGGATGCCAGTGAGCTTCAGCCCCGCCACCCCCACGTGGTGTCCCTCGAGGCTCGCCAGGCCAACGTCGAGGGCGTGGGTGCGGTGCCGTTGCGCGAGCTCGTCAGGCAGGCGTTGCGGATGAGACCGGACCGGCTTGTTGTAGGTGAGGTCCGCGGCGCCGAGGTTGTCGACCTCCTGGCCGCTTTGAACACCGGCCACGAGGGTGGGTGTGGGACTCTTCACGCCAACGGCGCCGCGGATGTCCCGGCCAGGGTGGAGGCACTCGGAGTCGCGGCTGGGCTGCCACGTGATGCGGTGCACGCCCAGCTCGGGTCTGCTCTCCATGCGGTACTGCATGTGAGGAGACACCCCGACGGCATTCGGCGACTCGACGAGGTGGGCGTCCTGCGCCGCGATCCGCGAGGGTTCGTCGAGGTCGTGACGGCGGTCAAGTGCCCGGTCGGGGGTGAGCCAGTGATGGAGGATGGCGCAGAGCAGCTCGAGCTCCTCCTCACAGCAAGGCGCCAACGATGACTGGGCTACTCGCTGCGGCACTGGTATTCGGGTGCGTGTGGACAGCTCTGGCTGACCAGGCCGCCGGCATCCGGCAACTCGGTTCCCGTGGCCTTCAACGACCAAGACAGCCGGTGCTCAGGCGTGCGGGGGCCGGAGCTGCCCTGTGCGTGGCGGGGGCCTGGATGCTTTGGGACAGCGGCCCGCGGACACTCCTGGTGGCGGCCATGGGCGCCGCCGCCGCGGCTGTCCTTCAGCGGCTTGTCCGCGGCGCCGCACGGCGTCGCGCGCGGGTACGCCGGTCGAGTGCTGTGATTGAGCTGTGTGACGCTTTGTCGGCGGAGCTGCGCGCCGGGCTGCCGACCGTCGTCGCGATCGAGCGCGCAGTCGCCGACTGGCCGGAGTGGTCCCCGGTCGTCACCGCTGCGCGCCTGGGAGCAGACGTGCCGACGTCGTTGCGAGGGGCGAGCGACGAGCCGGGAGCCGAGGGGCTGCGTGCTGTCGCGGCGTCGTGGGAGGTCGCCGAGCAGTCCGGCGCAGCGCTGGCCGACGTCCTCGACCAGATCGCCATCGGCCTCAGGAGTGACGAGGACGCCCGCGCCGAGGTGGCCGCGGCGCTCGCTCCACCCAGGGCGACGGCCAAGATGCTGGCAGCGCTGCCGCTCTTCGGGCTGGGGCTCGGCTACTCCATGGACGCTGACCCGCTCGACTTCCTGCTCCACTCCACGGTAGGCCTCGGCTGCCTCGGCGCCGGTGTGGCGTTGGCCCTTACGGGGCTGTGGTGGGTCGAGGGGCTCGCCGACTCGGTGGAGGGCTAGTCGTGTTGCTGCTCGCCGTCGGGTCAGCCGCGGCCGCGGCTTGGTGGGCTTTCGCAGGTACTGGCGGTCGTCTGGCGTGGGTGACTGCTGAGCCGCAGCCTGGCCAGCAGG
The DNA here is from genome assembly GCA_030447585.1 of Nocardioidaceae bacterium. GTDB lineage: Bacteria > Actinomycetota > Actinomycetes > Propionibacteriales > Nocardioidaceae > JACDHG01. The sequence continues at coordinate 289,433 of JAUJOO010000002.1, forward strand.
TGCCGACGTCTGGAGTGGCAGGCTCCTGGGTGGAAGATTCCCGCCGACGGGCGGCGCTGTGTGTGGTGGCCTGGGCGACGGTCCTGTGGCTGGTCGGCGGGCCTGTCATGGCGGCCGTGGCGGCGGTCCCACTCGGCCTGGCGTTCTCCTGGTGGGTCGGCACACTCGAGGCGCCGAGCGTCGCGCGGGTCCGGGACCGGATCGCCCGGGACCTGCCCGTCGCGATCGATCTGCTCGCCGCCTGCGCGCACGTCGGTCGCCCCCCTGACCAGTCGCTCACCGTTGTGGCGCGCGCGGTGGGGGGTCCGCTCGGGGCGCGTCTCGACGCGATAAACGCACGTCTTGCGTTGGGGGCGGATCCCTACGGGGAGTGGCGGCGGGTCACTTCGGACCTGGATCTCGCGCCTCTAGCCCGAACCATGCTTCGCACCCTCGAGTCGGGGGCTCCGCTCGCGGATGGTCTGACCAGACTTGCTGCCGACCGCCGTCGCGAACGTCGTACCTCGGTACAGATGCGGGCCCGGACGGTGGGAGTCAGGGCGGCGGGCCCCCTCGCTGCTTGCTTCCTGCCCGCCTTCATGTTGATCGGTGTCGTGCCGACGATCGCGGGCGGATTTCACCATCTGCTCGGGTGATCGTCCCCAGGGAACGCTTGGACCCTCGGCTGTCAACAGATTCGAGATCCCTTCTGTGAAAGGCCTTTCGGTGTCGCTTGGCTGGACACATCACCGGATACCACTGCTCGGCCCATCGGCCGGCCCAATCGAAAGGCACACCCATGACCAGCCCCCGCACCAGGCTTCACGTACCCCACCGCACAGAGGAGGGCATGAACACCGCCGAGTACGCCGTCGGCACCGTGGGAGCATGTGGCTTCGCCACAATCTTGTACAAGCTGCTGACCTCGGAGTTCGGCCAAGACCTCTTGTCGTCCGTCTTCGACAAGGTGCTCACCTTGCTGCCCTTCTGACCGCCCATGTGGGGTGAGTTCAACCAGCTCACCCCCCTCCCCGAAAAGGAGGCGACATGTGTGACCTGACGCGTCGCTCTGCAGGGAGTCCACGGCGCCGTACCGCGGACGGCAGCGTGACAGCCGAGGCAGCGGTGGTGCTACCCATCGTGTCCGCGTTCGCGCTCGCTGTGGTGTGGGTGGTGTCGGTGGGTGTCGCGCAGATCCAGGTGGTCGATGCCGCCCGCGACGCCGCTCGGAGCCTCGCTCGCGGTGACGAGCAAGCGGCAGCCGTCTCTGTGGCTCGTCGCGCCGCCCCAGACGACGCCCAGATCGTCGTGTCGTTCGACGCCGACACCGTACGAGTCTCCGTCTCGTCCGAGCAGAAGGGCCCTGGATGGCTTCTCATGCCCCTGCCCTCGCTGACCGTACGCGCTCAGTCAACCGTGCTGGTGGAAGACGATGGCAACGACCCACGCTAGAGAACGATCGGTAGCGCGGTTGCGAGATGGCCACGGGTTCGCCACGGTCTGGGGCATCACCTGGATCGTGGTGGTGCTGAGCATCGGCTGGGTGTGCCTGCTCGTGGCAGTCGCAGTGGCGCAACAGCACCGGGTCGACGGCGCCGCCGACCTCGTTGCCCTGTCCGGCGCGGCCGCTCTGCAAGACGGCGCGGACGGATGTCGGGTCGCTGCAACTATCGCCGCCAAGAACCAGGTATCTCTAGTGGCGTGTGACCTCGACGGCTCCGACGTCCTCGTGGAAGTCAGCGGCGTGCTGCGGCTCCCGCTGGGGATCAGCGGTCGTCTGGTCTCCCATGCCCGGGCGGGGCCTTCCGCCTAGTCGCGTGTGCAGTCTGCCGGCCTATTGCTCCCGGGGAGCCGTGTCGAAGGACTCGTCTGCGTCAGCCGGCTCCCGGGACTCGTCGGAGGACCGCCGGCGCAGGCCCGAGGCACTGCTGGAGTCCTTCGAGGCACTGCTGGAGTCTGCTGACTGCTCTGCCTCCAGCGCCCGGACCCGTTCGGCTGCCGCGGCGTTCGCAGCCGCACGCTCCCGCAGCTGCTTCAGGTCTGCCCGACGTCGGCGGCTGCGGCGGAGCCCGGCCAGCAACACAGCGAGACCTATCAACCCCAGCAACGACGTGAGACCGCCCGCCACGAAGACGCCTGTGACGTCGCTGTCGATCACGAACCAACCGAGATCAACCTGTGTCGGGTCGTTGCCGCGGGCGACTGTGGCGACCACGATGACGGCGAAGACCAGCAGGATGAGCACTCCCACAATGATCATCGGCTCACTCCTCTCGACTGCGAGCTCCGCAGCGGCGTTGACGCCAATCGGCGTTGCTCACCACCGTAGCCACCTCATCGCGACCCTGCGAGGAGCGCGTCGAGCAGCCCTACAGCGCCGCGCTTGTCCAGCGGGTTGTTGCCGTTGCCGCACTTGGGTGACTGCACGCAGGACGGGCAGCCCTCGTCACAGGTGCAGGACGAGATCGCCTCGCGGGTTGCGGTCAGCCACTCCCGTGCCCTCGCAAACCCCTGCTCGGCGAAGCCGGCCCCGCCGGGATGACCGTCGTACACGAAGACGGTCAAGAGCCCGGTGTCCTCATGCAAAGCGGTCGAGACGCCACCGATGTCCCACCTGTCGCAGGTGGCGAACAAGGGCAGCAGCCCGATGGAGGCATGCTCTGCCGCATGCGCAGCACCCGGGACGTCAACTGGACGCAAGCAGCTCTCCCGGAGCTGCCGTGGTCTCACGGTCCACCACACAGCCTTGGTCAGCAGCTGCCGCTCGGGCAGGTCGAGTGGCTCATCGCCGAGCACCTCACCGGTGCCGATCCGCCGCTTCAAGAAGCTGACGATCCGTGAGGAGACCTGGACCGACCCGAACGACACCGCCGCCTCCCCCCACGGGTCTGTGACGTCGGTGGCCACGATGGTGATGTCGGTGAGGTCGCGCGCGGTCGTGGAGTACTCCGGATCCGCTGCATCGACGAGCGCGACCCCTTCCTGGTGGTCGAAGTCTGCGACGACGAAGGTATGGCCGAGATGCACGTAGACGGCACCCGTGTGCACCGTCGCATGCGCCGAGCCGGCGTCAACGGTGCCGACCAACCGACCCGTCGACCGCTCCACGATCCGAACTGGGCTGCCACCGCTCGACCTGATGTCGGCGAGGTCGGCGGCCCGGTCGCGTCGCGTCCAGAACCAGCCAGTGCTGCGCTTGCGCAAGTAGCCCGCTTCGACCAACGACGCCACGACGGCGGCCACATCTCCGGCGAACAACGGGAGGTCGTCGTCCTGCAGCGCCAGCTCCTGCGCGGCGGCGCATAGGTGCGGGGCGACCACATACGGGTTTCCAGGGTCGAAGACCGTCGCCTCGACCGGGGCGCCGAACAGCGCCTCGGGGTGGGTGACGAGATAGGTGTCGAGCGGGTCGTCTCGCGCGACGAGGATCCCCAGGCCACCCTGTCCTTCTCGACCGGACCTCCCCGCCTGCTGCCACATCGAGGCCCGCGTGCCCGGAAAGCCGGCCATCACCACCGCATCCAGGCTGTCGATGTCGATGCCCAGCTCGAGCGCGTTGGTGCTCGCCACCGCGAGCAGCTCCCCTGACTTGAGCTTGCGTTCGATCTCGCGCCGATCCTCCGGCAGGTAACCGCCGCGATACGGGGCGACGCGCTGGGCCAGGCCAGCGTCTGCCGCGGCGAGAAGCTCCTGCGTATGCAGCGCGACGACCTCGGCGCCCCGTCGGCTGCGAGCGAACGCGAGAGTCCGTACGCCGTCAGCGACAAGGTCGGCGACCAGGTCAGCCGTCTCTGCTGTGGCGGAGCGTCGTACGGGGGCTCCGTGCTCGCCGGTCAGCGACGTCAGTGGCGGCTCCCACAGCGCCATGGCTGTCTCGCCGCGGGGCGAGCCGTCGGCGGTCACCGCTGCGACCGGTGCTCCGATGAGCCGGGCTGCGGTCAGGTCCGGATCCGCGGTGGTGGCCGAGGCGAGGACGAACACCGGGTGGGCGCCGTAGTGGGCCGCGATCCGCCGCAGGCGGCGCAGGATCTGAGCCACATGCGACCCGAAGACCCCCCGGTAGTGGTGGCACTCGTCTACGACCACGAAGCGCAAAGAGCCCCAAAACAGTGACCAGCGCGCGTGTCCCGGCAGCATCGTGCGGTGAAGCATGTCGGGGTTCGTCAGCACGTAGTTCGCGTGGCTGCGCGCCCAGTCACGCTCCTCGCGCGACGAGTCGCCGTCGTACGTCGTCGGACGGACCCCTGGGACACCGAGCGACCGCATCGTTGCCCACTGGTCGTGAGCCAGCGCCTTCGTGGGGGAGAGGTACAAGACGGTGTCGCCGCGGCTAGCGGGAGCTACCACGCTTCCCGCGACCGCGGTGAGCGCCGGCAGCGCGTAGGCGAGCGACTTGCCCGACGCCGTTCCGGTGGCCACGATCGTGTGCTGGCCGTGCCAGGCCAGGTCGGCCGCCTGCACCTGGTGGCTCCACGGCGTCGCGACGCCGCGCTCGCGGTACGCCGAGATGACCGACGCATGAGCCCACTGGGGCCACGCCGCGGCCTTGGCTGTTCGCGCCTCAAGCATCTCCAGGTGGGTGAGTCGCCCCGCTCTGCTCGAGGGCGCGGCGAGCCGCCGTACGGCCACCTGGGGATCGAACCTGCCAGCCCGTCCCCCCGCACCGAGGTCACCGCTGGTTGCTGTCACGACGCCCACATCTTCGCATTCGGCTCCTGTGCGCCTGTGACATGGTTCAATGCGTAGACAAGGGATCCGGGCTGAGCCCCTCGTCTGGGTCGCGGCACTAAGGAGTGGCGATGGACCTTTCGTTGGACAACCGAGCTGCCGGTGAGCGAATGGTCGTCGACGTGAGCGGTGAGATAGACGTCTACACCGCACCGAAGCTGCGGGAGCGGCTTGTCGGTCTCATCAATGCCGGACACCACAATCTCATCGTCAACCTCGAGGGCGTCGACTTCTTGGACTCTACGGGCCTCGGTGTCCTTGTCGGGGCGCTCAAGCGAGTGCGAGCCCAAGAAGGGTCTCTCGTGCTGGTCTGCACCCACGAGCGGCTCCTCAAGATCTTCCGCATCACCGGGCTCGCGAAGGTATTCCCCATCTACGACTCGGTCGAGGCAGCCTCAGCCGCCTGACCGTCGCTCCGCCAGGGGCGCTTGGCCATCTGTGCCGGGGAGTCGCTAGACTCCCCGCCGTCCTGCCAGCCGTCACCGGCCTCACCGCCGCCACCGCTCAGGCGCTTCAGTTCGTATCACGCCATGTTGTCTGTCATCGCAATGGAGCCATGAGGCTCCGTGGAGGTACCGGATGTCTCGACTCACCCTCGCCGCCGACGGCGGCGCGGAACTGTCCTTGTCCGGAGGCAACGTCACCTTCGTCGTCATCGTCGCCGTTATCGCGCTCGTGGCGCTGGGAATGGCCGCGATGTTCCGGCAGGAGGTGCTGAGGGCTCCCGAGGGCACGGAGAACATGAAGGCCATCGGGCTCGCCGTACAGGAGGGTGCCCAAGCCTTCCTCGCCCGCCAGTTCAAGACGCTGGCCGTCTTTGCGGTGGCTGCGTTCCTGCTGCTCTTCGTGCTGCCCGGGGAAGCCAACGTGCGCATCGGGCGCTCGGTCTTCTTCCTTGTCGGCGCCGGCTTCTCAGCGGCCATCGGCTACCTGGGTATGTCGCTGGCTGTTCGGGCCAACGTCCGGGTGGCAGCGGCGGCGCGCGACGAAGGGCGGGATCCCGCAATGCGCGTCGCCTTCCGCACCGGCGGCTTCGTCGGCATGCTGACCGTGGGCCTCGGCCTGCTCGGGGCCTCCGTCGTCGTACTCATCTACCGCAACGAGGCGCCTGACGTGCTCGAAGGATTCGGCTTCGGAGCCGCACTGCTCGCCATGTTCATGCGGGTCGGTGGTGGCATCTTCACCAAGGCGGCGGACGTGGGCGCCGACCTGGTCGGCAAGGTGGAGCAGAACATCCCCGAGGACGACCCGAGAAACGCGGCCACGATCGCGGACAACGTCGGTGACAACGTGGGTGACTGCGCAGGCATGGCGGCCGACCTGTTCGAGTCCTACGCCGTGATGCTCGTCGCGGCGCTGATCCTTGGCAGCGCCGCCTTCGGCGCTGACGGTCTGGTCTTCCCGCTGATCGTCCCCGCCATCGGTGCCCTGACCGCCATCCTCGGCGTCTACCTGTGCAAGCCGCGACCGACGGAAGGTGGCCTCACGACGATCAACCGCGCGTTCTACATCTCGGCCGCCGTATCGGCGGTCCTGTGCACGATTGCGGCGTTCGCCTACCTGCCCAGCTCCTTCGCCGAGTTCGACGGCGGCGTCGCAGGTGCCGACGGAAACCCGGCGGTCATCGCGACCGTCGCCGTGATCATCGGGATCGTGCTGGCTGCGCTCATCTTGGCCCTGACCGGCTACTTCACCGGTACAGAGTTCCGTCCGGTGAAGGACGTCGGAAAGACTGCGCTGACAGGTCCCGCAACGGTGATTCTGTCCGGCCTGTCCGTCGGCTTCGAGTCGGCCGTCTACACCGCCCTGGTCATCGCGGCCGCTGTGTACGGCGCCTTCCTCCTCGGCGGTGGGGTGGTCATCGTCTCCCTCTTCGCGGTGGCACTGGCCGGATGCGGTCTGCTCACCACCGTCGGAGTCATCGTGGCCATGGACACCTTCGGTCCGGTGTCGGACAACGCCCAGGGGATCGCCGAGATGTCTGGTGACATCCACGGCGAGGGGTCGGCCATCCTTACCGAGCTGGACGCCGTCGGGAACACCACCAAGGCGATCACCAAGGGCATCGCCATCGCGACTGCCGTGCTGGCGGCGACGGCCCTGTTCGGTTCCTTCACCAGCGCGATCACCGAGGCGGTCGCCGACTCCGGCGCAACGATCGAGGGTCTGAGCGAAGCCGACCAGCTCAACTTCAACGGGGTGCTGAACGTCGCCGACCCGTCGAACCTGGTCGGTCTGCTCATCGGCGCCGCGGTCGTGTTCCTCTTCTCGGGTCTGGCGATCAGCGCCGTAGGCCGCGCTGCCGGAGCCGTCGTCTACGAGGTACGCCGACAGTTCCGCGAGATCCCCGGCATCATGGAGGGAACCGGCCGCCCGGAGTACGGCAAGGTCGTCGACATCTGTACCCGCGACTCCCTGCGAGAGCTGGCGACCCCGGGGCTCCTCGCCGTTCTGGCTCCCATTGCGGTCGGCTTCGGTCTTGGTGTCGGGCCGCTTGGCGCCTACCTGGCGGGAGCGATCGGCGCCGGCACCCTGATGGCCGTGTTCCTCGCGAACTCCGGTGGGGCGTGGGACAACGCGAAGAAGCTCGTCGAGGACGGCGTGCACGGCGGCAAGGGCTCCGGGGCCCACGAAGCGACGATCATCGGCGACACGGTCGGTGACCCGTTCAAGGACACCGCGGGTCCAGCGATCAACCCCCTCCTCAAGGTGATGAACCTCGTGTCGTTGTTGATAGCGCCGGCCATCATCGGCATGAGCATCGGCACGGACGAGAACAAGCCGCTCCGCATCATCATCGCCGTCGTCGCGGCTCTCGGGATCGCGGTCGCCGTTTACATCTCCAAGCGTCGCCCCATCTCCATCGGCGAGACGCACGACAAGGCTGCCGCAGCGGCCGCCTGACCCCGCGCTTCACCCGAGGACCCGTCGACGACCGCCGGTCGGCGGGTCCCGCACCCGTCTCCGCTGTGGTGAGAAGGTGGCGATGTGACTGAGCGCTTCTACCTCCACATCGGCGCGCCCAAGACCGGCACCACCTACCTGCAGCAGGTCTTGGCCCGGAACCGGGCACAGCTCTCGGCTGACGGTGTCCTCTACCCGAAGGTCGCCGGTGACGCCCACCACACCTCGTTGTGGGATCTGCGGCGGGAGTGGCAGCAGCGCGACTTCGGCAAGGACATCCGGGGACACTGGGACGAGGCGGTTCGGCTCGTCACCGACTGGGGCGGGCCGGTGGCTGTGATGTCAAGCGAGCTGTTCGTCTACGCCGAGCCGGAAGAGTCCCTGCGCGCGGTGAACGCCTTTGGGGACATCGACGTGCACGTCGTCTACACCGCCAGGGACCTCATCCGACAGGCTCCAGCGATGTGGCAGGAACGCGTCAAGAACCAGCGGACGCTCAGCTACGACGAGTTCCTCACCGACCTCGTCACGAAGTCCCGGACCCCGATGGCCAAGCACTTCTGGAAGGCGCAAGACGCCTCCGCTGCACTGCGAGACTGGTCTCAAGGGCTGCCAGCTCACCATGTCCACGTCGTCACAGCACCCACCGCCGGCGCGCCACCCAGCTTGCTCTGGGAGCGGTTCGCGAGCGTCCTCGGCATCGACGGATCGGCGTACGACACCGACGTACCAGTGCTCAACACGTCAATGAGCGTGACGTCGGCAGAAGTGCTCCGCCGCTACAACATTCGCCATGGCAAGAACTTGACGCTGCTGCAGTACCGCCGCCGGCTAGTCGTCGCCGGACTGCTCGAAGTCCTCGCCGAAGCTGTGGGCGACACCTCCCGGTTGACCTTGTCCCCCGCACAGGAGCGTGCCCTGTCGGCACGGGCTCAACTGATCGCGAGGGCCATCGGCGAACGGGGCTACGACGTCGTGGGCTCGTTGAGTGAGCTCACACCAGAGCCAGGCAGCCGGCTCCTTGCGGCAGTCAAACCCGGCAAGCAGCCCAACGACCTGACAGCCGACGACATCTGCGACGCGCTGCTCGACGTGGTCGACCACCTGCTGCGCGACAGAGGCAAGAAGAAGCCGAGAAGGCGGCGCACCCGCGGCTGAGACTTGCCGGTCGACTGCCGCACTGGCTGAAGTGGCGTGAGGCGGGCATCACCCTCCTTGAGCCGCACGGTCAGCCGCGGCCCTAATTCGCGCTGCGCGGTAGCGGTCCGTCGCCCGCTGGCGCAGTGAGGGCCGAGGAGGAGGCTCGCCGGCCAGTTCGCTCTCCAGCTCGAGGATGCGACGGCGCTGGTGACCGGTGTACTGCAGCAGTGTGGTGGCGGCGCGGATCGCCGCCGAGGCAAGGTCATTCTCCTCCAGCTCGGTTGGCGACACGTATCCCTGGTGCTCCTCCGCCAGCGGCATGAGCTCCTCGAGGTCCCCCACGACGCGGTACCCGGACGCTGTCAGGTCGGCGATCAGCTGACGCGAGCGCCCCTGCACCCATTCCATCCGGCCGGTCGGCAGGACGATCTTCGGGGACTGCTCACCGAGGACCTCCTGCACCAGCATCCTGCGCACGAGCGCGTCGTAGCTGGCGTCAGACATTCCCCTTACCGCGAAGTTCATCCGGCGGACCAGCTCTGTTTCAGCGACCCCCATGGAAGGGTTCGACCGCTTCACGTAGGTGTCATAGGCATCGGCATCGATCCCGACCGCCTCACAGAAGCGTCGCCACAACGTGTTGGGCGGAGCACCTTTGTGGGGCACCGTGACGACGTGGATGTTCTCCTGGGGAACGAACCGGGCCCACCGCCGCAGGACGAAGTCGGCGTCGTGCATTCCCCAGAACAGGTTCCCGAAGGGTGCGGGCGCCTCGTGGCCGTACTCGATCAGGTCGTCGACGAACTGCTCGAGAGAGACGGTGTGCTTGTGCTTGATGTGTTCCTGCCAGTCGGACACGAGCTGGCGGGCGAAGTCACGAGCCGTGAAGACCACGTGCACGTCCGCCGGCTGCACGGACGCGATACCTTTGGCGATGCGCTTCAGAGGCGACCCCCCGAGCAGCTCATTGGAGATGACGACGGCGTGCCCCTGCCACTCGCGTGACCGTTGAGCGACGTCGTTCCACTCACCTCGGAACGCGGACGGCCGAGATGACCCCCATCCCATACCCCGGAGATCCTGCGTCGAGCGGAAGGACTGCGCGCGCGTCGAATACGGATACAGCACTCCGTGTTCCGCGAGGCGGTCACGGTTCTTGAACAAGACGTTCTGTAGGTACGTCGTCCCCGTCTTGGGGGCACCAACATGGAACGTCACCCGCTTGCCGCTCCCGGCGACAGGGGGCTCCATCACAGCCCTCCCCTGGGTGACCGACCCAGCGCTCGAAGTGTCTGCAGCCGTCGGCGCCGCGGCTGTTGCGGCGGTTGCAGCAACGCGGCCGCCAACAGGTCGACCGCTGCGGCGGCAACATGCACCGGTCGCATCCCGCGCACCGGGCCGAAGGACTGCTCGACGGGGATCAGGTCGTCCAGGTCGCCCACCACGTCGTAACCCGCCTCGGCCAGACTGCGCTGGATCTGTCGCGACCTCCGCATCAGCCTTGCCCGGTGGCGAGATGGGACCCGGAGGCGGTCGCCGTCGCCACCCTGCTCGGCGATGGTGTTGAACCTGTTCTTGACGAGCCGTTCGTAGTGTGGCCATTCGAGGTCCGAGGGCAGCACGAGGTTCAGCCGGCGTAGCACCTCTGCCTGGGCCTGCGTCAGTGACGCGTTGCTGCGCGCCACCTCGAGGTCGAACCCGCCGGAGTCGATGCCCAGCAACGAACAGAACCGGCTCCACAGCAGGTCCGGCGGCGAATCAGGCGGAGGCAGCGTCAGGATGTGGATGTGCTCAGTCGGCAGGTGCCCGGCCCAACGACCCAAGACGGAGACTGCATCCTGAGCTCGCCAGAAGGCGATCGCTGCACGGGTCGAGGAGCCTCTCCGCAGCACGGCCTTCACAAACTGGCCGTAGGGGCGTCGCCGTCGGTTCTTGAGCGACTCCTGCCACACTGCGGGGATCTGTCGAGCGAGGTCGCGGGCGCCGTACACGACATGCACCTCGGCCGGCGCGAGCGAACGCAGAGCCACCTCGATCTGCTCGTCAGTGGTCCCGGCGAGCACCTCGTGGGAGATGACAACTGTGTCGGTCCTAGCGGACAGTGCTCCCCGAGCGAGCCGTTGCCAGCCGCCCTCCGTGCGGGGGTCCGGGTAGCCGCCGAACGCGACGCCGCGCAGGTCCAGGGCCCCCCGAAAGTGGTCGATGGGCCGGAACGGAAACGTCACGCCCTTGGCAAGCAGGCGCTTCTGATTGCGCCACAAGACCTCCTGCAGGTACGTGGTGCCCGTCTTCGGCGGCCCGACGTGGAGGTAGACAGTCGATGGGCGGCGAGGCACCCGCCCATGGTAGAGCCGGCGCTGCGATTGGCGTCGCACCCCGCCCGCCCTGATAACGTGAAGGCGCCACGCCGCCCGCCCCGAGGACTCCCGTTGACTGACACCGCCGAGGCTTCTCCACCGGAGTCGACCGTCGAAAGCTCGCCTGAGCGAGCGCTTCGTGTCGTCCAACGCACCGTGCTCCGGGCGGACCAGGAGCTTGACATCAGACCGCTCTACGTCGACGGGCTGTCAGGGTTCGGTGGTGGCATGAGCACCGCCCGGCAGTCCGGCGCCGGCGAGGAGCCGACCGCCGCGGCCGGCCCGGACCCGCGTACGCCCGGAGAGAAGCACGCCTACGACAGCACAGCCGCGGCCGTCCAGAGCATGACGGGGTTCGGCGGGGTCATTGCGGCCGGGGCCGTCGCCCTCCCCGATCGGCGGCTCACCTTCGGAACGTACTTCAATGCCTTCCCCGCCGGCTACTGGCGACGGTGGACGCCATTTCAGTCCGTTCGACTGGTCATCGAGCTGTCAGGAACGGGGACGCTGATCGTCTACCGCTCCACCGCGAAGGGCCATGTGCAACGCGCCGAGTCAGCGACGCTGGTGGGCGCGGTGAGGCAGACACTCGAGTTCGACCTGCCCTTGAAGCCTTTCATCGACGGCGGCTGGTACTGGTTCGACATCGAGGCGGGAGATCGCCCGTTCACGCTGCACCGGGGGGAGTGGGGATTCGAGACCGAGAACCAGCAGCCAGGGACCGTGTCGCTCGGCATCACCACGTTCAACCGTCCGGACTTCTGCGTCGACCAGCTCGTCCAGCTGTCCAAGCAACCGGCTGTTCGTGCGATCCTCGACGAGCTCATCGTCGTCGACCAGGGCACGCAGAAGGTCTCCGACCATCCCTTGTACGCCGACATGGTGGCCGAGTTCGGCCCCAAGCTCCGCCTGATCGAGCAGGGCAACCTCGGCGGCTCCGGGGGGTTCTCCAGATCAATGGACGAAGTCGTCAAGAAGGGTGCCGCCGACTACGTTCTGCTGCTCGACGACGACGTGGTCTGTGAGCCAGAGGGCATCCTCAGGGCGGTGGCGTTCGCCGACCTGGCCAAAGAGCCGACGATCGTCGGTGGCCAGATGTTCAGCCTGTACGACCGTTCCGTGATGCACGCGTTCGGGGAGACTGTCGCGAAGTGGCGCTGGTTTTGGGGTGCGGCCCCCCACACCGTGCACGGCCACAACTTCGCCCACAACCCGTTGCGCTCCACCCCCTGGCTGCACCGGCGTATCGACGTCGACTACAACGGCTGGTGGATGTGTCTCATCCCTACCCAGGTGATCCGCGACATCGGTCTCGCGCTCCCGATGTTCATCAAGTGGGACGACGCAGAGTTCGGCCTGCGCGCGGGGGATGCCGGGTATCCGACCGTAACCCTGCCCGGCGTCGCTGTCTGGCACGTGCCGTGGCACGAGAAGGACGACACGATCGACTGGCAGGCCTACTTCCACCGCCGCAACCGCATCATTGCCGCCCTCTTACACTCGCCGTACGAGCGCGGTGGAAGGTTGGTCCGGGAGAGCTTCGAGACGCAGGTCAAGCACCTGCTGTCGATGCAGTACGGCCCGGCCGAGATGGGTCTGCTGGCCATCGAGGACATCCTCGAGGGGCCGCAGCGCATGCACCGAGATGTCCGCGAGCGGCTTGGTGAGCTGTCGGCGCTGCGCAAGCGCTACGACGACTCCAGGCCCGCGATAGACCTCGACCAGTTCCCCAAGGCCCGACGCCAGAAGCCTCCTCGCGGAGGCAAGGAGCCGACGGCACCCCGCGGCAGGCTTGGGCGGGGGCAGGGGATGGTCGTGGGCGGTATCCGGCAGATCCTGCCGGTGCGCAAGCTGGCACGCCGCCATCCCGAGGCCAACGTCGCCCATATCGACCTCAAGTGGTGGCTGTTGTCGCAGTTCGACTCAGCGCTCGTGTCGTCCGCCGACGGCACGTCCGCCGCCTGGTACAAACGCAACCCGCAACAGTTTCGAGACATCCTTGCTCGGTCCGTGGCGCTGCACGCCCGACTGGCCAAGGAGTGGCCGCAGCTCGCAGAGCAGTACAAGGCGGCGCTGCCTGACCTGGCGTCACCGAAGACGTGGCAAGAAACGTTTGAGAGCTCGGTCAAGAAGTCCTAGTCTCGACCGCGCCTTGCGCCGTGGCGCTACCGTTCAACGCAACGAGGACCGGGCCGATGCGGTCATGACCAGCTGGGGAGCACGAGTACGTGGCAACTGACGGACACAAGCTCGTGATCGTTGAGTCGCCTGCCAAGGCGCGCACGATCGCGGGTTTGCTGGGGCGCGGGTACGTCGTGGAGTCCTCCATCGGCCACATCCGCGACCTCCCGAACAACGCCGGCGAGGTGCCGGCGAAGTTCAAGGGGGAGCCGTGGGGACGTCTCGGCGTCGACGTAGACGATGGCTTCACCCCGGTATACGTGGTGTCGAAGGACAAGAAGCCCCAGCTCACGAAGCTGAAAGCAGCGCTGAAGGGAGCAGCCGAGCTCTACCTCGCCACTGACGAGGACCGCGAAGGCGAAGCGATCGCCTGGCACCTGCTGGACGAGCTCAAGCCGAAGGTTCCGGTACGACGGATGGTCTTCCACGAGATCACGCCGCAGGCCATCCAGGAGGCGGTCTCGCACCCGCGAGACATCAACCGCAACCTGGTGGAAGCCCAGGAGGCCCGGCGCATCCTCGACCGTCTCTACGGCTACGAGGTCTCTCCCGTCCTGTGGAAGAAGGTCATGACCGGCACTTCGGCCGGGCGGGTGCAGTCGGTGGCGATCCGTCTGGTGGTCGACCGCGAGCGGGAGCGCATCGCCTTCCGCCCCGCTGCCTACTGGGATCTCGAGGCCAGCTTCGACGCGGGTGAAGACAAGACACCGCGAACCTTCCCGGCCAGGCTCACGACGGTCGACGGCCTGCGTGTTGCCCAAGGGCGAGACTTCACGTCGCTCGGTGCGCTCAAGGAGGGCAGCGACGTCACGCATCTCGACGAGGCGCGGGCCGGTGCCTTGGCGCGCGCGCTCGCCGACCAGCCGTTCGCCGTTCGATCGGTGGACTCCAAGCCTTACCGCCGGTCGCCGTACCCGCCGTTCCGCACGACCACCCTCCAGCAGGAGGCGTCACGCAAGCTGGGCTTCGGTGCGGCGCGCACCATGCAGGTAGCTCAGCGACTTTACGAGAACGGCCACATCACCTATATGCGGACGGACTCCATCACCTTGTCGGGGACGGCCATCTCCGCGGCGCGTGCACAGGTCCACGAACTCTACGGCGGCGACTACCTGCCGACGTCACCGCGCAGCTACCAAAGCAAGGTGAAGAACGCACAGGAGGCACACGAGGCGATCCGGCCAGCAGGAGAGCACTTCCGGACTCCGGCGCAGACACGGCTCGGTGGCGACGAGTTCCGGCTGTACGAGCTGATCTGGATGCGCACGGTGGCGTCGCAGATGAAGGACGCGGAGGGACGCTCGGTGTCCGTGCGGATCGAAGCGACGGCAGACACGGGGGAGGCGTGCGAGTTCTCGGCCAGTGGACGTGTCATCACCTTTCACGGGTTCCTGAAGGCGTATGTCGAAGGGCACGACGACCCCGAGGCAGACCGCGACGATCGCGAAACCCGGCTGCCGGACGTCACCCAAGGCGACGCGCTCGGTCTTGCCGAGCTCGGGTCGGCGGGTCACGAGACCAGGCCACCGGCTCGCTACACAGAGGCCACACTCATCCGAGAGCTCGAGGAGCGGGAGATCGGACGACCCTCGACGTACGCGTCGATCATCGGCACGATCCTCGGTCGTAGTTACGTCTACAAGAAGGGCGCGGCGCTCGTGCCCGCCTGGCTGGCGTTCGCTGTCGTCAGGCTTCTGGAGCGACACTTCACCCGGCTTGTCGACTACGGTTTCACTGCGGGCATGGAAGATGTGCTCGATGAGGTGGCCGCGGGTCGGCGAGACTCCACCAGCGAGCTCGCCGAGTTCTACTTCGGAACGTCCGACCAAGACGGTCTGAAGCAGCTCGTCACCGAGCTTGGCGAGATCGACGCGCGAGAGCTGTCGACGTTCCCCGTAGGGGATGGCTTGGTGGTGCGTGTGGGCCGGTACGGTCCGTACGTCGAGAGCGACGACGGGAGCCGCGCCAACGTTCCCGATGACCTGCCACCCGACGAGCTCACCGTTGACAAGGCCAAAGAGCTGCTCGCGAACCCGGCGGGCGTCGAGCGTGAACTCGGCCGGGACCCGTCGACCGGGCGCAAGGTGGTGGCGAAGAACGGCCGCTTCGGACCGTACGTCACCGAGGTGTTGGAGGAGAGCGCGCCGAAGGGCGTGAAGCCGCGCACGTCGAGCCTGTTCAAGTCGATGTCACTTGACACGGTCTCCTTGGAGCAGGCGCTGGCCCTGCTGACGCTGCCGCGGGTGGTGGGGTCGGACCCAGACACCGGTGAGGAGATCACCGCGCAGAACGGCCGCTACGGGCCCTACCTGAAGAAGGGCACGGACTCACGGTCCCTCGACACCGAGGAGGACCTGTTCACCGTCTCGCTCGAGCAGGCGCAAGTCGTCTTCGCCCAACCCAAGCAGCGGGGGCGCCGGGCCGCGAGTGGGCCGCTCAAGGAGCTGGGTCCGGACCCGACGACCGGGCAGCCTGTCGTCGTCAAGGACGGCCGCTTCGGTCCCTACGTCACCGACGGAGAGGTCAATGCGACGTTGCGTCAGGCGGACTCGGTCGAGACGATGACGATCGAGCGGGCGACGGAGCTGCTGGCGGACAAGCGAGTCAAGGGCCTCTCCACCAAGAAACGGGCCACCAAGAAGTCCGTCGGCAAGAAGCGCGCCACCAAGAAGTCCGTCGGCAAGAAGATCAGCGCGAAGGCAGCAGCGAAGTCCTGATCCTGCACAAGATCCGTGTGTCTGGTGGACCGGACACCGGTACGTCGATCTCGGCGATGTGCCTGCGTAGCAGGCGCCGCCCGCGTCAACCCCTGTCTCTGCGAGCCTCGTTTCGACCTTCGGTCACTACGCTGAACGGGTGGTTGAGGTTTCGCGCTCCGCTACGTCTCATGGGGTCTTGTCGATCCGAGCCTTCCGTCGGCTCTGGATCGGGCTCGGCCTGTCCAGTCTGGGCGACTGGCTGGGCCTGCTGGCCCTCACTGCGATGGCAGGAACCCTCGCATCCGACACGTACGCAACGCAGAACTTTGCTATCGCCACCGTGCTGTTCCTGCGAGTCGCGCCGGCGCTGGTGCTTGGCCCGCTGGCGGGCTACGTCGCCGACCGCCTCGATCGAAGGTGGACCCTCGTCGGCGGGGACTTGCTGCGTGGTGCCGTCTTCCTCACCATCCCGATCGTCGGCACCTTGGAATGGGTCTTCCTGGCGACGGTCGTCATCGAGGCCATCACGCTGGTCTGGCTGCCGGCCAAGGACGCAACCATCCCGAACCTGGTACCTCGGGGCAAGCTGGAGGCGGCGAACCGGGTCTCGATCGCCACGACCTACGGTTCAGCTCTGCCGGCTGCTGTCCTCTTCATCGCGCTCTCCTTGCTCACGAAAGGCGTCAACTCGTCCTTGGGATGGCTGGACGACCCGGTGGCGTTGTCCTTGGTCTTCAACGCGGCGTCGTTCATCGTGTCCGGGCTCGTCATTGCCACGCTTCATGGCATACCGGCGGGCCCGTCGCTGACCGGACCCCAGCGCGACGGAGTCCTCGCCGTGATCAAGGACGGCTGGGTGTACGTCATGGGCACGCCGGTTATCCGTGGACTCGTCTTGGGCGTCACCGGCGCGTTCGCCGCTGCGGGGGTGGTGATCGGCCTCGGTCGGGTGTACGTCGAGGATCTCGGCGGGGGTGACCCCGGCTACGGGCTGTTGTTCGCGGCAGTCTTTGCGGGCCTGTCCCTCGGCATGTGGCGTGGCCCTCGATTCGTGGGCGCGATGTCAAGGCGCCGGCTCTTCGGCTTCTCCTTGACGGCGGCTGGTCTGCTCCTGGCGGTCGTCGCTCTGGTCGCCAACCTGGCCGTCGTCACAGTCGTCACCGTTGCCCTCTCGTTCTTCGCGGGCACCGCATGGATCACCGGCTACACCCTGATCGGGCTCGAGGTAGGGGACTCGTTGCGCGGCCGGACGTTCGCGTTCATGCACAGCCTGGCGCGGCTGGCACTCAGCCTCGTCCTGGCGGTGGCCCCGCTCGTGGCAGGGTTGATCGGCGAGCATCGGATCCGGCTCAACGACGATGCTGTGCTCGACTACAACGGCGCAGCCATCACGATGTTCGGCTCCGCCGTCTTGATGGTGGTCGTCGGTGTCGTCTCCTACCATCACATGAATGACCGTCCGGGCACGACCATCCGCAGTGAGCTGAGGCAGTCCTTGAAGGGAGACTCTCGGTTCTACAGCGAGCGTGGGCTCTTCGTGGCGTTCGAAGGTGGTGAGGGCGCCGGCAAGTCCACCCAGTCGCGGCTGCTCGGTGACTGGCTGACGGCGCAGGGTTACGAGGTGGTGCTCACTCATGAGCCCGGCGACACGGCGGTCGGTCAGTCGATCCGCACCATCGTCCTGTCTCCGCAGACAGGTGAGCTCGACCACCGGGCCGAGGCCCTGCTCTACGCTGCCGACAAGGCCGAACATGTTCACAAGCTTGTCCTGCCGGCGTTGGGCCGCGGTGCTGTGGTCGTGACTGACAGGTATGTCGACTCAACCCTCGCCTACCAAGGAACAGGTCGCGACCTCGACCCTGCCGAGCTCGAGAGGATCGCTCGTTGGGCCACCTCCGAACTACGGCCGCACCTGACGGTGCTGCTCGACGTCGACCCGGAGCTGGGATTGGGACGCTTCGACATTCATGATCGACTCGAGGCCGAACCGATCGGCTTCCACCGACGTGTGCGTCAGTCCTTCCTGACGCTGGCGCAGGCAGATCCTGAGCACTACCTCGTGCTTGACGCGCACCTTGACCGAGAGAGCACTTTCCGGGCGGTCCGCGCCAGGGTCGACGAGCTGTTGTTCCTCGCGGATCGCCACCACGAGGTGGACGTATGACGGTGTGGGACGACCTGGTCGGCCAAGGTCGTCTCGTCGACGTCCTGCGCGAGGTGACCGCAGCCGCCGACCGGATGCTGTGTGGTGAGAAGACGGCGGCCATGACGCACGCGTGGCTCTTCACAGGGCCGCCCGGGTCGGGCCGCTCGACGGCTGCGCGGGCGTTCGCGGCCGCGTTGCAGTGCGAGAGGGGCGGCTGCGGCTCCTGTCTGTCGTGCCGGACGGTGCTGGTCGGCTCACACGCCGACATCTCGTGGCTGGTCACCGAGCAGGCAGTGATCGGCGTTGCCGATGCTCGCGACAGCGTCCGGCGCGCAGCGCTCTCACCGGCGGGTCGTCGCTGGCAGGTCATGATCGTCGAGGATGCCGACCGGCTCACCGACCGCGCCGCCGACGCCTTGCTCAAGAGTGTCGAGGAGCCGCCTCCTCGCACGGTGTGGATACTGTGTGCCCCCACCGCCGAGGATGTGCTGCCAACGATCAGGTCCCGTTGCCGCTGCCTGGTGCTTCGTACCCCCCCTACCGACGCGGTCGCCGCTTATCTCGCCAGTCACCACGGCGTTTCGCCTCCCCTGGCCAGCTTCGCTGCTCGAGCAGCGCAGGGACACATCGGGCGCGCACGAGCCCTCGCCCTCGATGAGGGCAGCCGTAACCGTCGCCATGAGGTCCTGCGGATCCCCGGCCGGCTCGCGCATCTCGGAGCCTGCCTCAATGCCGCGGCCAACGTCGTGGATGCTGCCAGCGAGGAGGCCAAGCCACGCAGTGATGCGCTCGACGCCAAGGAGAAGGCCGACCTGGATCTGACCTTCGGAACTGGGACGAGGGGGGCTCAGTCCACGGCGATAGGCGTCGCCGGTCATGCGACGGCGGCAAAGGAGCTGCAACGCAGGCAGAAGCTTCGCGCCAAGAGGCTGGTACGTGACTCCATTGACAGGACTTTGCTCGACCTGGCGTCGTACTACCGCGACGTTGTGACAGTGCAGCTCGACTCGGGACGAGGCCTCGTCAACGAAGAGCTACGCCATGAGATCGAGACGATGGCGCGTGATACCTCACCCGAGGTCACGGTGAAGCGTTTGCGGGCGATCTTCGACACTCGGGGCCTGTTGGAGGGAGAGATCGCGCCATTGCTTGCCGTGGAGTCACTGATGATCTCTTTGATGGGGGCGGCGGCCGCCTAGCGAGGCGACGTAAAGTGGACGGGTCGGCGCCGGTCTCACTCGGCCTCGAGATCACACAGCCGGAACCGGCTCATCCCGGCCGGCCTGACCCGGAGGTCACTTCATGACTCACCGCCGTCTCACCCGCTGTGCGGCTGCAGCGGCCACCCTTGTCATCGCCGCCGGGTGCGGTACCGCACAGGACGTCGCCGACAGCACGTCCAGCACGAGCGCTGCGCCGACGAGCCCGACGAGCGCTGCGCCGACGAGCGCTGCGCCGACGAGCGAAACGGGCCCGACGAAGAGTGCTCCGACCACCTCCGGTCAGCCAATCCCACCGATCGAGGGGTTCGGGGAGGGGCCGGCCGGCAGCGGCCTGGACCGCTTCTACACCCAAGAGATCTCGTGGGAGCCCTGCGACGGCGGTGAGTGCGCCGACATCTGGGTGCCTCTGGACTACGACGACCCCGACGGCCAGGCCATCACCGTCAAGGCGAAGCGACAGCCTGCCGGCGACCCGTCGAACAAGCAGGGGTCGCTGCTGATCAACCCCGGTGGCCCTGGTGGGTCCGGCATCGAGTACCTGGAGTACATCGGGCTCGACCCAACCGTCACCGACGTCTACGACGTCATTGGCTTCGACCCGCGTGGCGTCTCGACAAGCACCCCGGTGGATTGCATCAGCGACGAGCAGCTGGACACCTACGTCGCTTCCGATCCCACCCCAGACACCGAACAGGAGGTGCAAGGGTTCCGCGATCTGTGGGCGACGTTCACCCAGGGCTGCGTCGAGAAGTCAGGCGCCCTGCTCCAGCATGTGTCGACAGTCGAGGTCGCGAGGGACATGGACGTCATCAGGGCCGTTGTGGGCGATGACAAGCTCACGTACTTCGGCGCCTCGTACGGCACATACATCGGTGCGACGTACGCCGCCTTGTTCCCCGAGAAGGTGGGCCGCCTCGTGCTGGACGGCGCAGTGGACCCGCTGGCGAAGCCTCGGCAGAACGCCATCAACCAGGCGGCCGGTTTCGATGTGGCGTTGACGGCATACCTCGAGGACTGCGTCGCCAGCGGCGACTGCCCGCTGGGTGACTCTGTGGACGGCGCCCGCGACCGGCTCATCCAACTCTTCAAGGACATCGACGCAAGCCCACTCCCGACCAGCAGTGGCCGCGAGCTCACTGAGGGTCTCGCCTTCCTCGGGGTGATCGTCCCGCTCTACAGTCGTGACAGCTGGTCCTACCTGACCACCGCTCTCGAGGAGGCAGTCGACGGCAACGGCGACACGCTCTTGTTCCTTGCCGATGCCTACACGGAGAGAACGCCTGACGGGACGTACCCGAACAACTCGCTCGAGGTCCAGTCGGCAGTCAACTGTCTCGATCACCCTGAGAACGCGACCTTGGAGGAGATCGAGTCTGGCGGCTCAGATTTCACCAAGAAGGCACCTGTCTTCGGACAGGCTGCGCAGTGGTGGCCTTACGCCTGCTCGAACTGGCCGGTGAAACCGACCGAGCCTCAGCCCGACTACAGCGCCGAGGGCGCCGCGCCGATTTTGGTGGTGGGCACCACCCGTGACCCGGCGACTCCCTACGAACAGTCGGTGCGGCTCGCCGAGGAGCTCGACTCCGGGGTCTTGCTCAGTCGCGACGGAGACGGCCACACGGCATACGGGGCGGGCAACCAGTGCATCGACGACGCCATCAACACCTACCTCGTGGAAGGTACGCCGCCTCCCGACGGCAAGGAGTGCTGACCGCCGGGGTCTGGGGATCATCTGCCGCTGCGAGTCGGCACTGCTGAGAAGGGATTTGGGGCCGTTCACCCGAGTTGGTACCCTCTCCCGTCGGCCCGGCATGCGCCGGGGTTGCGCCGCCTTAGCTCAGTCGGCAGAGCGTCTCACTCGTAATGAGAAGGTCGTCGGTTCGATTCCGACAGGCGGCTCCAATGCAAAGACCGCCCCCCTCACCTGGGGAAGCCCGGTGGGGCATCCTTCACCGGGCTCAGGTGTGGACAGTCCTTGTCCGGCAGCGCCCCCGGTACAGCGCGGTCGCTATGTCCGGCTCCTCTAGGCGTGATCCGGACGTGATCGTCCGCAACGGGCGGACGTCGGTGAGGCGGCGGTGCTCGACCTCGGCGCGACCAAGCACGATCACCAGCCTGGTACGTCGTTCCGGGCGTTCCTCGACCCGGCGGGGCACCCCTTCTGTCTCTGCCTGGGCTGAGCGGCGGGCGATCCTCAGGAGGACATCAGCCCAACGACGAGGTGACCCTTGACCCCCCAGGATCTGCGGCGTCCCGGGCTGGCGCAGCTGAGCGGCTCACTGGTGACGGACGTCATCCTCGAGCGGTGACATCCGCCGCTGCCGTGCAGGCCGTCCGCCGAGCAGCATCGGCGGTATGGATACCACCACAACCGGACCGGCGGCTGTCGAGCTGCTCGGTCTCGTCAAGACCTTCCGGTCGCCCGGCGGCCAGCTGGTCCGTGCGGTGGGCGGGGTCGACCTGACCGTCAGCCCTGGGGAGGTTGTCGCCTTCCTCGGTCCGAACGGTGCCGGGAAGACCACCGCCCTCGACATGGTGCTGGGCCTTACCACTCCCTCTGCCGGCACCGTCACCATCTTCGGCGCCGACCCTCGCCAGGCCGTCATGACCGGCCGGGTCTCGGCGGTCCTGCAAACCGGCGGCCTGCTGCGTGACATCACTGTGCGCGAGACCGTGCAGATGATCGCCTCCACGTTCCCGGAGCACTCCGGGGTCGACGAGGTCATCGACCGGGCCGGGCTTACATCGCTGGCACGGCGCAAGGTCGCCAAGTGCTCCGGTGGCGAGCAGCAGCGGCTCCGCTTCGCATTGGCCCTGCTGCCCGACCCCGACCTGCTAGTGCTGGATGAACCGACCGCCGGGATGGACGTCGCCGCACGCCGGGAGTTCTGGGACACCATGCATGCCGACGCCTACGCGGGTCGCACCGTCCTTTTCGCCACCCACTACCTCGAGGAGGCCGATGCCTTCGCCGCGCGGATCGTGATGATCGCCGGCGGGCGCATCGTCGCCGACGGACCCACTGAGCAGATTCGGTCCCAGGCCACCGGCCGCACCGTCTCCGCGGACCTGCCGCAGGCCGGCGCCGCGCATGCCTTGGCGCGTCTTCGCGGCATGCCGCACGTGGCGGAGGTGACCACCCAGGGCCGCCGGGTGACGGTGACCTCGGGGGACTCCGACGCCGTGGCCCGGGCACTGCTCGGCGAGCTGGGTGCCAGCAACCTGGAGATCGCGAGCGGGTCGCTCGAAAGCGCCTTCATGACAATCACGGCCGCGCCAGACCGGGGCGCCCGCACGGAGCGGGAGGTGACCCGATGAACGCCACGTTCACCGGCCTGGAGCTGCGCAGGGTCCTTCGTGACTACGTCAGCATGTTCTTCATCGCCGTGCTCCCCGCGTTCTTCTACCTGATCTTCGGGGCAGCCCAAGAGTTCGGCAGCGAAGACGCCGGCAATGGCAACGTGGCGATGTACGTGATGATCTCGATGGCGGCATACGGCGCGGTCACCGCCACGACCGGAATCGGCGGAATGGCTGCGGTGGAGAGGATGCAGGGCTGGGGTCGCCAGCTCGGGCTCACCCCACTGCGCGACGAAGGCTACGTGCTGATGAAGGCTGTCGTGGCTGTCGTGGTCGCCTCAATCCCCATCACCTTGATCTACCTGCTCGGGGTCGTCACCGACGCAGAGGGCTCGGTCGGCGCATGGGTGCTCAGTGCTCTGGTCGTACTGACTGGTGCGGCAGTCTTCGCCCTCTACGGCTTGGTCTTCGGGCTCGCCTTCCGGTCCGAGGCAGCTGTCGGCGCTGCCAGCGGTTCGCTGGTGATCCTGGCCTTCATGGGGAACATCTTCTTCCCCTTGTCGGGCACCCTGCTGACCCTGGCCAAGTTCACCCCGCTCTACGGCTACGTATCACTGGCCCGCTACCCGGTGACTGAGGGCTACCTCGTCAATACCTCGAACGGCACCGTCACCCACGAGGCGCTATGGGGTGCCGCTGGTTAATGTGTCGGTGTGGGCGGTGATCTTGGCCCTGCTGGCGACCTGGCTGGTTCGCAGAGGACGGTCCAAGCAGTGACAGCAGCTCCTCCGATGACGCAGCCGGACCGCGAGACTCAGGGTCCCTGGGAGCGGTTCGGCTGGATCATGGGCGCAATCTGGCTGGTGTTCTTGATGTTCCCCCTGACGTCGGCTTTCGCCGCCGAGACCTCGTGGGTATGGCGCACGTTCGGCGTCGCGGCGATCCTCGGCTTCGCCGCCGTCTACGTTTACGGGCTCATCCGGATGGGACAAGCCGAATCGTCGGCGCAGGTCAACCGCTTGGGCTGGCGCTGCCTGGCGGTGCTCGTCTCGTTGGCCGGCGCGACCGCGGTCGTCATCGGGCTCGACGCCTTGGGCATGGTGGTCTTCATCGTCGCCTTCGCGATGTGCAGCCTGAGGTTGGCGGCAGCGCTCGCCATCGGCGTAGCCGGGATCACGGTCGCGGTGTTGGTGCCGTTGGCAATGGGGGTGCTCGAGGAGACCTGGTTCCTTCTCCCGCTCATCGTGTTGGTCGGCGTGGCAACGGCGGTCGTCCGGGTGCTGGACCAGCGCGGTACGGAGCACCAGGCGATGGCCAAGGAGATGGCGCTGGTGGCCGAGCGGGAGCGAGTCGCCCGAGATGTGCACGACGTCCTCGGGCACAGCCTGACCGTCGTGACCGTCAAGGCGGAGCTGGCCCAGCGGCTGGTCGACGCCGATCCGGAGCGGGCCAAGGCAGAGCTGGCCCAGATCCAGTCGCTGACCCGTGAGGCGCTCGCCGAGATCCGGGCGACGGTGGCCGGGCTGCGGGTTGCTCGACTGGGCGATGAGCTCACCTCTGCCGGTGCTGCGCTGGCTGATGCCGGCGTGTCCGCGCAGCTGCCCGCCGACGCCTCGATCGTCGACCCCAGGCACCGCATCGTGCTGGCGTGGGTGCTGCGCGAGGCTGTCACCAACGTGGTGCGGCACAGCGGTGCGACCTACTGCACCGTCGACATCGGGCCGTCGACGGTGTCGGTCACCGACGACGGTCGGGGCTGCTCCGGCCAGCCCGAGGGCAACGGACTGCGAGGCCTCCGCGAGCGGGTCGCCGCCGCCGGGGGGCGTTCAACGTCGGCCCCGGGCCACAGGGGCGGGAACGACCGTGCGGGTGGAGCTGTGAGCATCCGGGTGCTGCTCGCCGACGACCAGGCTCTCGTCCGTGGGGCGATGGCGGCGTTGCTGTCGCTGGAGACGGACCTGGAGGTGGTCGCCGAGGTCGACCGGGGTGACGAGGTCGTCGAGGCGGCACAACGAAGCGGCGCACAGGTCTGCCTGCTCGACATCGAGATGCCGGGGGCCGACGGCATCGAGGCCGCCCGCAGGGTCGCAACAGAGCCTGCCTGGGTGCCGGTCGCTGGTGGTTACCACGTTCGGACGACCCGGCTACCTGCGTAGGGCGCTCGATGCCGGCGCCAGCGGGTTCGTGGTCAAGGACACGCCAGCCCGCGAGCTCGCTGACGCGGTCCGCCGGGTGCATGCGGGTCTGCGGGTAGTCGACCCCACGCTGGCCACCGAGTCACTCGTCGGTGGACCGAACCCTCTCACGGACCGCGAGCGGGACGTGCTGCGCGAAGCGCTGAAGGGCGCTCCGGTCGCGAGGATCGCCTCCCGGATGCACCTGTCCCAGGGAACGGTGCGCAACTACCTGTCAGCCGCCATCGGCAAGACTGGGACGAGCACCCGCGTGGAGGCGGCGCAAGTGGCCGAGCAGCGTGGCTGGCTCTGACCTCGGCCCCATCGACCCATGTGCAGCCAGGGCCGCGCCCGGCAGTGCAGCCGTCGAGTCGCTGATCGCAGGCCCCGGTTTGGCCGAGGTATCCCCGTCGTCTACGGTTACGGGCTCAACTGCATAGCACGGGCGCTGAACGCCGAGTCCTGCCCCTCAGCAGCCGTGATTCCCTTCGTCTAGACCACAGGCTCTCAAACGGGGCAGGAGTGGGGACCCACTCTCGCACAAGACACGACGCCGTTGGCTACCAACGGTTTCGTGCCGCGTGCTCGGGGTTAAGCCATCTCCAGTGGCCGGGCACCTTCTCGCCCGAACCCGACAGCTCACCTCGCAGGCGTGAGAAGGAGACCCCTCATGCCCGTTTTCGCTGCCCGGCGCCGACTTGTCGCCGCCTTCCCCGTCATGCTCGTCACGACTCTCGCCCTGACTCTCTCCTCCGCAACCTCCGCCGACGCCCAGACGCCCCGCGAGCGGAAAGTCGCACATGGAGGCATCTACCACGTCGGCATATTCCTAGGTCGAGAAGACGGACATGCCTACATCCTCCACTCCCCGCGCACCGGCTCAGTCGTGCACAAGCAACGGGTCTGGACCACTCAGTGGAGGGCCGGCACGCTGCGCTAACGGCGTCAGAAGTTGATCATGTGGCCGGAGATGCCGTGGACGGCTTCCTTCAGCGCTTCGCTGAGGGTGGGATGCGCGTGGATGTTGCGCGAGACCTCGGCGGCGGTGAGGTCCCATTGCTGGGCAAGAGTCAGCTCGGGGAGTAGCTCTGTCACGTCAGGGCCGATCATGTGGGCGCCGAGGAGCTCACCATGCTCGGCGTCGGCGACGATCTTGACGAACCCCGGGTCTCCCAGGCCATGGGCCTTGCCGTTGGCGGTGAAGGGGAACTTCGCCACCTTGACTTCGTGGCCCCGGTCCCGCGCTTGCGCATCGGTGTAGCCGAAGCTTGCGATCTGTGGTTGGCAGTATGTCGCCTTGGGGACCATGGCGTAGTCGATAGCCATGGTTTCGGCACCGGCGATCGTCTCGGCGGCGACGATCCCCATCGCCTCGGCGTTGTGAGCGAGCATCAGCTTGGCGGTCACGTCACCGATGGCGAGGATGCTCGAGACGTTGGTACGCATGTAGTCGTCGATGTCCACCGCCCCACGCTCGGTGAGGCTCACACCGGTCTTGTCGAGGCCGTAGCCCTCGACGCGAGGCGCAAATCCGATTGCCTGCATGACCTTGTCCGCCTCGAGTGTCTGCTGCTCGTCATTCTTGGTGACCTGGACGCGGACCTTTTGCCCGCTGTCGTCGATGGCATCGACACGCGTGGAGGTGAGCACCTTGACGCCGAGTTTCTTGTATCGCTTGGCGAGTTCGGCAGACACCTCCTCGTCTTCCAGAGGCACCATCCGGTCCAGGTACTCCACGACCGTGACGTCGACGCCGTAGTTGACGAGCACGTAGGCGAACTCGACGCCGATGGCGCCGGCGCCGGCGATGATGATCGATCCAGGCAGGTCGGCGGTCATGATCTGCTCTTCATAGGTGACCACCCGCTCACTGAGCTCTGTCCCGGGCAGCAACCTTGTGACAGCACCAGTGGCCAAGATGCAGTGGTCGAAGGTGACAGTCTCCTCGCCGCCGTCGGCGAGAGCCACCTGAATGGTGTTCGCGTCGGTGAACGCTCCCCACCCGGCGATCTCGGTGATCTTGTTCTTCTTCATCAGGAAGTGGACGCCTTTGACCCGACCGTCGGCGACGGTACGGCTGCGCTTGAAGGCGGCGCCGAAGTCGAACGTCACGTCACCGGAGATGCCGAACAGCTCTGCGTCCGTATGGAAGAGGTGAGACAGCTCCGCGTTGCGCAGCAGAGCCTTGCTGGGGATGCAGCCGACGTTGAGGCACACCCCGCCCCAGTACTTCTCCTCGATGATGGCTG
This sequence comes from Nocardioidaceae bacterium, assembly GCA_030447585.1. Lineage (GTDB taxonomy): Bacteria > Actinomycetota > Actinomycetes > Propionibacteriales > Nocardioidaceae > JACDHG01. The sequence continues at coordinate 316,513 of JAUJOO010000002.1, forward strand.
TCTTCTGGCCGAGCTGGGCGGCGCGGACGGCGGCGACATAACCTCCGGGGCCTGCGCCCAGCACCACGACGTCGAAGTGGGAGCTCATGCTGGCAGCCTATTGTCTGGTGGCTGGTGCGGCATCCGTGACCTCCTGGGGTTAGGCGGTGCGGGAAGCTTGGCGCTCGGCGACGGCCTCGCCGCGGAACCGGATGACGCTGTAGACGAGCACGCCGAGGGCGATGAACCCTGAAAAGATGATGCTCAGGCCGGTCCCCCAGCCGCCGAGCGGTACCTCGGGCCCCACCTCCAACGGGCCGATCGGGCCGAGGGCAGGGATCGTGGCGAGGCGGGGGATCCGTGGGTCGATGCACAAAAAGACCCCGAAGGCGATGATGGAGCACGCGCCCAGGGCGCTCAACAGGAGTTTCGGATACGACGACACGCTGGCCTTGGCGACGTCGAACGCCTTCTTCTTGACAGGTTCGACCCGGCGCTCCGCCCACGGGTACTCCTGGGACAAGACGACGAGTCCGGCGAGCAGGATCAGCAGCCCCGGCCCTGGCAGCGGCAACGCGACCACCCCTACCCCGACCAGGAGCCAGCCGAGGACCAGCACGCCCGCCTTGCGCAGCGCCATACGGCTTTCCTCACGATCGTCTACCTGCGCCGAAGTCCGACAGCACGAGCGTACGTCAACGGCGAGCCAGTGGATGAACCGTCGCCAGCAGCCCGCGGACCGGTTCCTATCTTGTCGCCGTGGGGGCAGGATATGGCTCACGCCCTCTCGGACACCGCTATGAGCGACAAGGACCTGTCATGACTCGATACGTGTACGACTTCACCGAAGGCGATGCCTCCCAGAGCAGCCTCCTGGGCGGCAAAGGCGCCAACCTCGCCGAGATGACCAACCTGGGCCTGCCGGTCCCACCAGGTTTCACCATCACCACCGAGGCGTGCCGGGTCTATCTCGAGACCGGAAGGCAGCCGCCGGAGCTCACCGGTGAGGTGGACGAGCATCTCGCCAGGCTCGAGGAAGCCATGGGGCGCACCCTGGGACAAGCCGACGACCCACTGCTCGTGTCGGTGCGATCAGGCGCAAAGTTCTCGATGCCCGGGATGATGGAGACCGTCCTGAACATCGGTCTCAACGACGAGTCGGTGGAGGGCCTGGCGAAGATCTCCGGGAGCGCTCGGTTCGCCTGGGACTCCTATCGGCGGCTGTTGTCGATGTTCGGCACGACGGTGCTTGGCGTGGACAGGTCCTTGTTCGACGAGGCGCTGGACGTCCTCAAGGAGTCGAAGCAGGCCGAGTCTGACGTGGACCTCGCCGAGGACGACCTCCGAGAGCTGGTGTCGACGTACAAGCAGCTCGTCAGCGATCACAACGGCGAGCCATTCCCACAAGACCCCCGCGACCAGCTCGACCAGGCAGTGCTCGCCGTCTTCTCCTCGTGGAACGCCGACCGGGCGAAGATCTACCGGCAGCAAGAGCGCATCCCCGACGATCTCGGCACCGCCGTCAACATCTGCTCGATGGTCTTCGGGAACCTCGGCGACGACTGCGGCACCGGTGTCTGCTTCACCCGCGACCCGGCGACCGGGCAGCAAGGCGTGTACGGCGACTACCTGCCCAACGCGCAGGGCGAGGACGTGGTCGCCGGTCTCCGAAACACCCTCCCGCTCTCGGCGCTCGGGGACCGCGACCCGCACTCGTATGACGAGCTGCTCCAGATCATGGAGACGCTCGAGCGGCACTACAAGGACATGTGCGACATCGAGTTCACCGTCGAGCGGGGCAAGCTGTGGATGCTGCAGACCCGGGTCGGGAAGCGGACCGCCGGGGCCGCGTTCCGGATCGCCGCGCAGCTGGTCGACGAGGGCGTCATCGATCTCGACGAGGCGTTGCGACGCGTCACCGGAGCCCAGCTGGCCAACCTGATGTTCCCTCAGTTCGTCAAGAGCGGCGCCCGCGACCTCATCGCCACGGGGATGGCCGCAAGCCCCGGAGCCGCCGTCGGCAAGGCCGCCTTCGACTCAGCCACCGCGGTGGCTTGGGCGGCCAAGGGTGAGGATGTCATCCTCGTGCGGCGCGAGACGAACCCCGACGACCTGCGGGGAATGATCGCCGCTTCGGGGGTCCTCACGAGCCGCGGCGGCAAGACCTCTCATGCCGCGGTCGTAGCGAGAGGGATGGGGCGCACCTGTGTGGTCGGCGTCGAGGCGCTGCGGGTCGACCTCAAGAAGCGTGAGTTCCGCACTCCGCAGGGTGTGACGATCACCGAAGGGGACCTGCTTTCGATCGACGGTACGACGGGGGAGGTCTTCGCAGGGCCGGTGTCGGTCACGGCCAGCCCTGTCGTGGAGGCGTTGCTGGCTCCCGCGCCACCGAAGTCCGGTTCGCATGTCAAGCGGTTCGACGATTCCGAGCACCGCGATCTCGTGGCGGCAGTCCGCCGCCTCATGGACCATGCGGACCAGACCCGCCGGATGGGCGTGCGGGCCAACGCCGACGCTCCGGAGGACGCCCAACGGGCGCGGGACTTCGGCGCGGAGGGAATCGGGCTGTGTCGCACGGAGCACATGTTTCTCGGTTCTCGGCGTCGCCTGGTGGAGCGCGTCATCCTGGCTCACACCGCCGCAGAGCGCAACGCTGCGTTGCAGGAGCTGCTTCCGCTGCAGCGCGCCGACTTCCTCGGCATCTTCGAGGCGATGGACGGCTTGCCGGTCGTGGTCCGTCTGCTGGACCCACCACTGCACGAGTTCCTACCCGACCTGACCGAGCTCTCGGTCAGGGTCGCTGTCGCCGAGGCGCTTCAGGAGCCCGACGAGCAGGCCGCAACGCTGCTGAAGGAGGTGCAGCGCCACCACGAGCAGAACCCCATGTTGGGCATGCGGGGAGTACGGCTCGGGCTCGTGGTGCCGGGTCTTTTCCTGCTTCAGGTCAGGGCGATCGCCGAAGCTGCGGCCGAGCTGAAGAAGCGCGGACTTGATCCCCGGCCAGAGATCATGGTCCCGCTGGTCGCGGACGTGAGGGAGCTGGCAATCATCCGTGCCCAGGCCGAGGAAAAGATCGCCCAGGTAGCCGAGGAGGAGGGGACTGCTCTCCGCTTTCCGATCGGCACCATGATCGAGCTACCGCGGGCCGCGATGACAGCGCATCAGATCGCCAGCGAGGCGGAGTTCTTCTCGTTCGGAACGAACGACATGACGCAGACAACCTGGGGGTTCAGCCGCGACGACGTGGAGTCCGAGTTCTTTCCGCAGTACATCGACGCCGGCATCTTCGCCGTAAGCCCGTTCGAGACCCTCGACACCGCGGGGGTAGGTCGGATCGTCTCGGTGGCGGCGTGGGAGGGGAAGGAGACGCGGTCCGATCTCGTGCTGGGAGTGTGCGGGGAGCACGGGGGCGACCCCGCGTCCATCCACTTCTTCGAGACGATTCTCCTCGACTACGTCTCATGCTCGCCCTTCCGTGTCCCCGTCGCGCGCCTGGAGGCGGCCCGCGCCGTTCTTGCCGCGGCCGACGGCGAGGCTGAGACGTCCTGACCTGGCGACGTACGCCGGAGCTGAGCTTCGGACGCACTTCAGCGGAGTTGCGTGGCGGCGGGGAGTCGTGAGCTCAGCGGGAGTTCGGGCGCACACCCGGCAGTGAACCCCGGTCAGCGGACAGCCAGCAGTCAGCGCTGCGCTCGCCGGTCGCCCATGCAGCCGGGGTCTTGGGGTAGAAGGCGAACACCGTTCGGCCGGGCGCCAACTCGTCGGCAGCGGCAGCCGTCGCGTTGCACGCGTTCGTCGCGCGGTCCTCGATGTCGGCGGGGAACTTCTCCGCCAAGGTCCCGATGGCGGGTGCGACGATCAGCTCTCGCGCCATGTGCGGCTGGTCGCAAGGCACGTAGACCTGGTCTGCTGCGGGGTTGTACATCGCGTC
>JAUJOO010000002.1:320522-348160 GCA_030447585.1 Nocardioidaceae bacterium
TTCACGGCGTCGTCAGAACCGGAGACGAAGCAGTCTCCCACCTTGGCCGGCTCCGGAGGAGGGCTCGCCGCGGGGGGAGACGAGCAGCCAGCGACCGCCAGCAGTGACGCTGTGACTTGCAAACCCAACCAGCTCCGCACAGGCCCTGCTCTTACCGTTGTCGTCGCTCTGGTCAAGGCGTCAGTCTAGAAGCCAGGGAAAGAGCGCCAGTGCGAACCCGATCAGCAACAAGGCGGTGTCGCTGCCGCGCCATGGCGCAGCCTCGGCCCAGGTGCGGTCCGTGGCGGTGGCGAACCCTCGCGCGTCCATCGCCACCGCCATCGAGCCGGTACGCCGTAGGGACACGACAAGCAGCGCGAACGCACTACCGGCAGACTCTCGCACCCGCCGCACCGGCCCTCCTGCCATCCCCAGCCCGCGTGCGCGGCGGGCGCGCTGGATCGTCTGCCAGTCCTCGCCGAGGGCATCGAGCCGCTGAAGGGCAGCGGTGGAGGCGACGACGCCGCGCGCCGGAAGCCGCAGGCGCTGGGCGAGGTGGTCGCCCAGCTCGCTCGGGCGGATCAGCCCGAGCAGCAGAGCCCCGGGCAGGACGAGGTAGAGAATTCGGCAGGCGGCCCCGGCCGCCTCGGCAAGATCGTGGCCGCTGTACAGCCATGTCGACACCGCAATGCCGAGCGCGGCCACCATCCCGAAGAGCAACCGTACGGCGGTGGCGCGAAGATCACGGACGAGCCAGCCGAGGGCAAGGACCTCGACGAGGAGCGCCAGAGCCCCTTCACGCGCCTCGTGCACCGCCACCGCGCCGATGATCGGAAGCAGGCTTGCCGCCAACAGCGACAACGGGCCACACCGGACCCGGCTCATCGGGTTCGCCGCCCGTGCTGAAGGGCGAGCTCGTCCTTGGCCAGCGTGGTGACGGCTGCCTGGTCGTGGGTGCTGACGGCCACCGCCGAACCGTTGTCGCGGGCGGCGGCAACGACACCGACCACCGCGGCCCACGTGTTGCGGTCCTGTCCGACGGTCGGCTCGTCGAGCAGCAGACCGTAGGGACCGTGGGCAACCGCAGCCGCGACCATCAGCCGACGTTGCTCGCCCCCCGACAGATGGTAGGGGTTGGCTGATCTCAGGTGGCTGAGCCCGAGCAGCTCGAGCAGACCCTCAGCGCGGACTTGCAGGCAGTCGCGCTCACGCCCGCAGCATCGGCCTGAAGTAAGGACCTCGTCGAGAACCGTTCTCGCCACCACTGCGTGCTCGGGCAGCTGAGCCACCCATGCCATCCGTGCCGCCAGGCAGGGAGCCGGCCACTTCCAGGGCTCGCGTCTGCCGCGCACGGCTATGCCGGGATGACTGAGAAGGCGACCGGCGGTGGGCCGAACGAGACCCGCCAGAGCAGCAACGAGTGTTGACTTGCCGGCGCCGCTCGGGCCAGTCACTGCCAGTGCCCGGCCCGCGGTGAGGGCGGCGTGGACTCCGTCCACGGCAAGAACGGGCTCGGTACGGCGACCACCGAGACGGGCTGCTAGCTCGACCCGTAGATCCGCTGCGGTGACAAGCTCACCGGCTCCGTCGGGAGGTGTCTCCCAGGGACGGACCAGACTGCCGGGCACCGTCATTGGCTCAGGCGACGGCTCTCCGGGGACCCACACACCTTGGGCGATGAGGTGTGCGCCCTGTGTCGTCAGCACCCGCTGCGGCGGCCCGTCTGCCGTCACGTTGCCGGCGGCGTCCAAGACGATCATCCGGTCGACCAGGTTGATCCAAGGCCCCAGCCTGTGCTCGGCGATGATGGTCGTGCAGCCGAGTCGAGCAATGTGGCGCAGCACCGCGGAGCGCACCTGGCCCGACGCTGCTTCGTCGAGCATGGAGGTCGGCTCGTCGAGCAGCAGGAGCGGGTCGTCGAGCACCAGACTTCCGGCGAGGAGGAGGCGCTGCATCTCGCCTCCCGAGAGTGCGCTGGTCGGGTGCTCCACGCCGTAGGGGAACCGGGAGGCGGTGAGCGCGCCGTCGACCCTCGGCCAGATCTCCTCTCGTGGCACCCGGTGGTTCTCCAGGCCGAACGCCACGTCACGGCCGGCGGTCTCTGCCACCACGCCTGCCGACGGGTCCGGAAGAAGCAGACCGGCGCGGGGTGGAGACCGATCGACGTCCACGCCGTCGACGAGGACCCTTCCAGACTTCTCGCCATGGGCGGCGGTGAGGAGGAGCCCGGCCACGGCGCGGAGCAGGGTCGACTTACCTGAGCCGCTCGGCCCGGCGAGCAGGACGCGTTGGCCGGCAGGAATGACCAGGTCGAGCCCGTCGAACACGGCCGTACGCCTGCCGACCGGTCGCCACGTCAGCCCCTCGACGACGACATCCACGCCCCCGGCGCTGCGCCTACTCGGCTCGATCGTCGGCCGCTTCTCGTCCGGCTCGATCTTCGGCCGCTTCTCGTCCGGCGGGTAGCGCGTCGATGGCACCGCTCGCCGCCAGCGCCCGTGCGATGGCCCAGCCGCCTACGCCGGCGACCAAGACACCTGACACCACGAAGCACCCCAGGTAGCCGAGCTTCCAGGTCGTGCTCATCGCCTGCCAGTAGATATCCCACTCATAGAGCGTCTCGAACGCCGCCGCGAGTGCGCCACCCAGCGCCGCCACCCAGACGCGGAAGCTCCGGTAAAGGAAGAAGGCGAGCGCAAGCTCGACGCCGAGTCCTTGAAGCAACCCCGACAGCAGCACGCTGGAACCCCATTGGGTGCCCATGATCCCAGACACGGCAGCGGCCAGAGTCTCGGCCAACACCGCGGCGCCAGGGCGCCGTACGACGAGTCCTGCCACGACGCCGGCAATCAGCCAGGGGCCGCCCAGCAGCCCCTTGGCAGGTCCCAGCGCCGGTGCTGCTGCGTCGAGTGCGGTGTAGGCGGAGCTCCAGCCCCAGTAGGCGACGCCGAACGCGACGCCGATGACGGTGGCCGTCATCAGGTCGATGGTGCGCCACGAGGCGGCGGCGGCGCTCGCCGGGTGGATAGAGGTGTCAGTGGACATGGTGATTGCCTCCCAGGTGTCGGGAGGGGGAGCGAACCGCCCGCGAGCGGTCCACTCGAGGCTCGACTCCCTTCGCCGGTACTAGCCGGATCAGGTTCGAGGGTCTGCGGATCGGCCGCACTCTCAGCGCTGCTGCGCTCCCCTGTCGTTCACCTCTAGATTAGGGCATTGTCGCGACGTTCGCGAGGCCGCCCGCAACGCCGGGCCCCAGCAGTTCGGATGGGTTTACGATGGGGTGACGCCCGCGACGCTACGCGGTCGGAGAACCGGGAGACCAGAAGTCGGGGTTGGTGATGACGCGACGGGCCTATGGCTTCGCCGTCGGACTGGCCGTCGCCTTCGGTCTGGTGGCATGGGTTGCGTCGTACCGGGTGGGGCACCCGCTGCGCGACCCGGACGGGCTCGCCGGTCCGTCGTACATCCGGTTGCCCTTGATCGTGCTGCTCTTCTTCCTCGCCGACGTGATCCCTCGGGTCATCATCCGAAACCGCGGGTTTGCCAACTTCGCGTCGTCGGTCAAGGAGTACACCAGGCAGCGGTGGACCCGCAGCCGAGTCGCGCTGGTGCTGGTGGGGTTGTCGAGCTTCTACGTCGTTTACGTCGCCTACCGCAACCTCAAGGGCTTGTTGCCGTTCGTCCGCGACGGTCTCAAGGACCCCCTGCTGGAGCGGCTCGACCGGGCGTTGATGTTCGGGCACTACCCGGCGAACGTGCTCCACGAGGTCCTCGGCACGGGCGTGAGCGCCTACGTCTTGTCCTTCGTCTACACGAGTTTCCTGTTGTTCGTGCCGGTGAGTCTCGGGGCCGCACTGGTGTGGTCGAAGAACGTGTCCACCGGTTTCTGGTACGTCACCGCCCTCTGTATCAACTGGGTGCTCGGAACCGCCAGCTACTACTGGCTGCCCTCCAAGGGGCCGTGGTTCGCCAACGCGTCCTTGTTCAACGAGCTCCCCTACACGGGCGTGACTGCGCTACAGAACGCTCTGGACAACAGTCGATACAAGGTCCTCATCGACCCGTTCGGCACGGAGTCGGTACAAAGCGTGGCGGCGTTCGCCTCCCTTCACGTCTCGATCATCTTCACTGCCGCGTTGATCTGCCACTACGTGATACCCAGCCGGTGGGTTCGTTGGACGCTGTGGCTCTACTTCGTCCTCACCACGATCGCGACGATCTACTTCGGCTGGCACTACCTCCTTGACGACGTGGCCGGACTCGCCATCGGGTGGATCGCCGTCTGGATCGGGGCAAAGACGACTGGCCATGTAATGGGAGTGCAGCGGCATCCACCCGCGGCAGGCGACGGCGTCATCGGCGTCTTTCCCCCCTCGTCGTCACCGACCCAGGACCACGATGCGGATAGGCCGCTGAGCGGGTCGGGGGCACAGAGTGCCAAGGATGTCGTCGGCTGGAGACGAGACAAGCCTGAGAGCGCCGTTTCGGGCGGTGAAACGTCTCGGGACAGCTCTCCCCCATGAGCTCGCCAGACAAGCTCGTTCATTTCGAGGTCGCCGACCAGGTCGCCACTGTCACCCTCGACTCGCCACACAACCGCAACGCCTTGTCACGCCGTCTGGTGCGAGAGCTCACGGATCACCTCGTCACCGCGGACGGTCGCGAGGATGTGCGCGTGGTCTTTCTTACTCACACCGGAGGCACGTTCTGCGCGGGGGCCGACCTGACCGAGGCAGTCGAGGTGGGGATGGAACAGGGAACGCGTGACCTGCTTGCGCTGCTTCGCACCGTTGTGACGCTCCAGACACCGGTCGTCGCGAGTGTCCGGGGTCACGTGCGTGCCGGCGGGCTCGGGCTCATGGGTGCCTGCGACGTCGCACTGGTCAGCGACGAGTCGACATTCGCCTTCACCGAGTCCCTGTTGGGACTGGCTCCAGCGGTCATCTCACTGACGACTAGCAGCCGCCTGAGCGAACGCGACGCGGCGTACAAGTACCTCACCGGAACCGCTTTCTCCGGCGTGGAGGCCGCACGGTCCGGCTTGGCCACGGCGTCCGTGCCCGCCGACGCGCTTTCCGCTTCGGTGAACGAGCTGTTGCACCAGCTGCGGCAGGTGTCGCCGCAGGGGCTGCGCGAGACGAAGCGGCTGCTCAACGCGCCGCTGATCGAGCGGATGGACACCGACGGGGAGCACCTCGTCGCGCGCTCAGCCAGGCTCTTCGCGTCCCTTGAGGCCCGGGAAGCAATGCAGGCTTTTCGCGACCGACGCCGTCGTTCGCCGGACTGACGCGTCTGCGACCGGTTACGACGCCGCCACACTAGGACCCAGGGGTGGGGGGAGCGCTTAGCTGCCTACCCAGGTGCTGAGGCGAACCGGAGCCGTTGGGACGGTAAGGCCGTGAATAACACAATTGTCGTTAGTCAAGAGAACACACGTGTTACTGATGTTATTTAAGTGAAAGGTGTTCCCCTTGGGACCAAAGGTGGCTAACGTCTCGGAGGTAGGTACAACCGGTCGCCTCAAGAGTCGGCCGGACGGCTGGGTCCAGCAAGGGAGCACGGTGTGTCGAGGCGTTACCAGGTGAGTGGCCTTGCAGTCTGTGTGGCGGTCCTGACTTCTGTGGTCTGGAGCCCCCACGCGTCCGCCGGCCCCGACGACCCGGTGATTCCCACGAAGCAGTCGGTCGTAGCTGCGCAGGAGCGAGTCACGAGCTCGGAGCGTTCGGTCGCGGCCATTCGGATTGACCTCGCGGCGGCGAACCAGCAGCTGGTTGAGCTGGGGATCGCCGCCGAGCAGGCGTCCGAGGCCTATAACGGCGCCCTGATCGAATGGCAGACAGCCAAGCACCGCGCGGTTGTCGCAGCGCACAAGGCGACCGATGCGGCGGCGAGCGAGGAGCGGGCGCGGTCTGCGCTGGTCGGCTACCTGGTCGACCAGCAGGCCGCTGGCGCGGACATGACGAACTTCAGCCTCGCGCTGACCGCCGGCGGACCGCATTCGTTCATCAACCAGCTGTCGGCGAAAGAGGCCTCGACCCGGAGCCTGGACGCCAGCTACCAGAACTGGGCCGCTGCAGCCGAGCTCTCCAAGGTGTATCAGGCCGACGCCGAAGATGCCATCAGTGAGGCAGCGGAGGCGAAGCAAGCAGCCTCCAACGCGAAGCTGACTGCTGCGAGCGCCGTGCAGGTGCAGCGTCAGGCTGTCACCACACTCGACGCACAGCGGGCGGAGCTCATGCGCGAACTCGCCAAGGCGCAAGACATCTCGGTCGCCTTGGCCACGACGCGGCAAGCCGGTCTCGAACAACGGCGGCAGGAACGGATCGCCGAGGTACGGCGCTTGCAGGTGCTCGCCCAGCAGCGGCAAGAACGTCGTGAGGGCGCTCGGCAGACGGCGCGGGCCATGGAGCAGCACCAGGCAGACCGTCCGCTCGAACGGGCCGTCGAACATCTCAGCCGAGAGGGCCAAGGGCCTCGAAGCGACAAGCCTGATTCGCCCGTTCCGCGACCTCACAGCGAGCCGGACGCCCCGTCCTCTCCGGATCCGTCGCCTTCACCGCCCCCGTTACCGCAACCAGCTCCGGCACCGCAACCAGCGCCGGCACCGCAACCGTCGCCGGCACCGCAACCACCCGTCCCTGCGCCGCAGCCTGCTCCTGCCCCTGCGCCGCAACCGTCACGCGCCGCACCGTCGCCTACGCCAGCTCCCTGTCCCTGCACCAGCTCCTGTCCCTGCGCCGCAGCCTGCTCCTGTCCCTGCGCCGCAGCCGTCGCCTACGCCAGCTCCTGTCCCTGCACCAGCTCCTGTCCCTGCGCCGCAGCCTGCTCCTGCCCCTGCGCCGCAGCCTGCTCCTGTCCCTGCGCCTCAACCGTCGCCTACGCCTGCTCCTGTCCCTGCACCTCAACCGTCGCCGCACCTGCTCCTGTCCCTGCGCCTCAACCGTCCCTACACCTGCTCCTGTCCCGTCGCCTACACCCGCCCCTGTCCCTGCGCCGCCGCCCGCTCCTGTCCCGCCGCCGCCGCCAGCTCAGAGCGACGTGCAGGCCGTCATCTCCTTCGCTCGCGCACAGCTGGGCGAGCGTTATCTATGGGGGGCAGCAGGACCCGACTCGTGGGACTGCTCGGGGTTGACGATGCAAGCCTGGGCCGACGCCGGCGTCTATCTGCCGCACTACTCTGTCGCGCAGTATGCCGCGGCGACGCCGGTTGCGGTACGGGATCTGCGTCCAGGCGACCTGGTGTTCTGGGCGAGCAACTCGTCAAACCCAGGCACCATCTTTCACGTAGGCCTGTACATCGGGGGCGGCAACATGATCCACGCCCCGCGCACGGGTGTACCGGTGAAGGTGGAAAGCATCTGGTACTGGGAGACGCCAGACTTCTTCGGCCGTCCCTGACCGGACGCCGCGCAGGCTGCCTCGACCGCTGAAAACACCCCCGGATGCCGTCACTCGACTGCATGACCTTTCGCCTCGCGCTCGCGGCTCGCCAAGGCGCACACCCCAGCCCGCCAACACGGCGCGCGGCTCAGCGCTCGCTGAGGGTGGGGTGCGCGCCGGCGTCTTCATCGGCGGCTGGCAGGCTTGACGCATGACTGCTGAGGCTGCGCCGCCGACGAACCCCTCACCTCACCTGCTGTTGGCATACCTGGACGCGCCGTACGCCGACGTCACGGCGGGGGTGCACGAACAGCTGGCCAAGCGGGCAGAGATCCTCGACCAGCAGATCGAGCAGTCAGATGCAGAGTTTCGCGAGACGGTGCTCGAGGCGCTGCTGGAGCTGGCAAGGACCGGCCATAGCGGTATCGGATTCCCCCAGGAGTTCGGCGGTGGCGGAGACATCGGTGCATCGATCGCCTCAGTCCAGGCCCTTGGCAGCTCCGACCTCTCGCTGATGGTGAAGGCGGGTGTCCAGTTCGGACTCTTCGGTGGTGCGATCCTGCATCTTGGGTCGGAGCGACATCACGCCCGCTATCTGCGCGACGTCATCACCGGCAAGCTGCTGGGGTGCTTCGCGATGACCGAGACCGGCCACGGCTCGAACGTGCAGGCGGTCCAGACCCAGGCCACCTACGACCGCGCAACCCGCGAGTTCGTCGTCCACACGCCGACGGCCTCGGCGCGAAAGGACTACATCGGGAACGCGGCCGCTCACGGTCGGCTTGCCGTTGTCTTCGCGCAGCTTGTCGTCGACGACCAACGGCACGGTGTCCACGCATTCCTTGTGCCGATCCGAGACGACGCACACCGAACCATGCCCGGTGTGACGATCGAGGACTGCGGACCGAAGCTAGGCCTCAAGGGTGTCGACAACGGGCGGCTGAGCTTCGACGGGGTCCGGGTCGAACGCGATGCCCTGCTCAACCGGTATGCCGACATCGATGACGAGGGCTGCTACACGAGCTCGATCGAGGACGCCGGTCGGCGGTTCTTCACCACCTTGGGGACGTTGGTGCAAGGTCGAATCTCCGTCGGTGGGGCCGCCCTGTCCGCGAGCAAGGTCGCCCTCACGATTGCCACCCGCTACGCGCATCGGCGGCGGCAGTTCGGACCCCCGAGCTCCCAGCTCGAGGCGACGCTGATGACATACCGAGTGCACCAACGACGGCTGCTTCCGCTGATCGCCCGCGCCTACGCGCTGTCGGCCTCTCAGCAGGACCTGATCGTGCAGCTGCACGAGAGCTTCTCGTTCGACAGCCGTGAGCCACAGGATCGGCGCCAGCTCGAGTCGCGCGCGGCGGGGCAGAAGGCGTTGGCGACCTGGCACACGACCGAGGCCATCCAGACCTGTCGGGAGGCGTGCGGCGGCGCTGGATATCTCGCGGAGAACCGGTTCGCGGCGTTGAAGGCTGACACCGACGTCTTTACGACGTTCGAGGGCGACAACACGGTGCTCATGCAGCTTGTCGCCAAGGGACTACTGACCCAGTTCAAGGAGGACTTCAACGACCTTGCACCGATCGACGTGGTGCGTTTCCTGGCGACAATGGCGGTCGGGACCGTGGTCGAGAAGACTGCCCTGCGTCCACTGGTGGAGCGGCTGCGTGACGCAGTGCCAAGCAAGGGCGACGACGCCGGACTGCTGAACCTCCGCTATCACGTTGGCATGTTCCGGTGGCGTGAGGAGCACCTGCGCGCCAACCTGGCACGTCGGCTGAAGCGGGGGATCGACGAGGGCAGTGACCCGTTCACCGTCTTCGCCGGGCTGCAGGACCACGTGGTCACGATGGCCAAGGCTCACGTCGAGCGCACCGTGCTGGAGTCGTTCGTGGCAAGCATCGGTCGCGCCGACGAGTCGATCCAGCCGCTGCTGGAGAAGCTTGCTGCCTTGCATGCCTTGTCAACGATCGAGGTAGACCGGGCCTGGTTCCTCGAGCACGGCCGGTTGTCGGCAGCACGGTCGAAGGCCATCACGTCGATGGTTGGCCGCCTTTGTGGGGAGCTGGCTCCACTTTCCGAGCAGCTCACCGACGGCTTCGCGATCCCGGACGAGCTGTTGCGGGCGCCGATCGCCGTCAACGCCTGAGTCCTTGGCCGAGGTCCACCCCTGGCCGGACACAACCTCATAGCCCGGCCCGACGACGTGCTGCATGCGGTGGTGCAGGAGGTGACCCGGATGGATCAACTGCTCAATGCGTCGGCCCCTAGCCTGGGGCGATGACACGTTCGCTCATCGCAGGAGCCGTGGCACTCCTCGGCATCCTGCTCTTCTGGGTGGGGGTGCTCGGGGCAGGAACGCTGGTCAGCGGGTACTCCGCTCGAGAGGACTACATCTCGAGCCTCGCCGGTCGCGGGTCACCGGTGGCCGTCTTGGGAGTCGGCGCACTGTTAGCCAGCGCCGCCGCGCATCTGGCCACGTCGTACGCCGTCCTGACCGCCTGGCGCTCACGGCTATGTGCCTCGTTCTTCTTCGCGGCCGCGGCGGCTACCACCGTCGTGGCGGTGTTCCGCCAATCGTGCCCCGACGGCCCTGCGGGATGCGCGCGGACGGACACACCTACCGACGACTGGGTCGACGCCGTACATCGGGCGGGTGTCGGCGGCTACGAGCTCTTCACACTTGCCGCCATGTTGACGCTGACAGTCGGTGGGCTGCGTGGTACGTCGTCATGGCCGCGGTGGTTGGGTTCGGTCAGCCTGGCCGCTGCGACTGGATCGCTGATCTTGGTCGGCCAGACCAGCGGCGACGACGTAGGGCTTTGGCAACGACTGTGGCTGGCGAACAACCTCGGCTGGCTGCTGATCGTCGCTGGAGTGGCCACGAGGCGTCGTACCGCAATGGGTGGCCACCGGCACATCTGAGCGCTCCGCTGCCACGTCGTCGTGGGCGTGCAGACGCAGGCCTAGCCCGACCGATCACACGCGGTCATCGCTCCTGGAGTCCACCCAAGATCGGTTTCACGTCGGGGACCGGGGTCCCGTCGATCGCTTCGAGACATTGGACGGTGATGGCGTTCCAGCTCTTGTCAGTGATCGTCACGGTGTGAAGCCCGATCGGGTTTGGTCGATCGGGTGACCCTGTCGAGAAAAGCCAGGTCAGCACGAGCCGCCGGTACACGGGGCCGCGGGGTCGGGTCAACGTCCTTCGGCGCTACTGGACTTCCAGGGTGGCACTGCGGCGGCCCTCGATCTCTAGCCAGCGGAGTGCGGCCAGGCCCACACCGCCGTAGAGCATGCCGAGCCCGACCTCCCGGCCGATCAGCCCGGCCACCGAGCCGAGGGTGTCCCCGGCGGCGAGTTCCCGTGCAGCCTCGATGGCATGGGTCAGCGGCAGCCACGAGCCGACAGCCGCCATCCAGTCCGGGAGTGCGTCGAGCGAGACGTTGACACCGCAGAAGATCAGTAGCACTCCGAACAGAACGTTGGACAGCACTGCCGTCTCACGTACCCGGAGGCCGAGGGCCGCGTTGGTCAGTCCGAGCCCGGTGCAAGACATCGCCGCCACCGCTACAACGAGCGCCAGCGGCAGCCATGCAGACCGCGGGATGGTGACGCCGAGCAGCAGGCTTCCCACCACCAGGCTGAACATCGAGACGAAGAAGCCGTTGACCACAACCGGCAGCGACCGACCGAGGAAGAGCGGGATTCGGCGGGCTGGCGTGGAGAGCACGATGCCCAGCGTCTGGGTGCTGCGTTCACCGGCGATGGTGTTGGCCATCGCAAACAGGCACGGGATCGCGGAGTACTGCACGGCGTTGCCGATGACGAAGAACGCGTCCGACTCGATGCCGGCCGAACGGCCGATGTAGGCGAAGAGCAGGATCTGGAAGATCGGCGCGATCAGCAGCGAGGGGATGTAGATCCACGGGCTCAGCCAGTTGAACAGCGCCCGGAAGCTGATCAGGCCGCCGACGAAGAAGATCCGCAGCGACGTGGTGATATCGCCGCTCACGTCAACGACAGGGTTGCGTGGCGGCGGGCGGAGCGCAGGACCGTCTCGGACAGCAAGGCCCCGACAGCCCCGTACACGATGCCCAACCCCAGGCAGACCAAGACCTGCGCCCAGGGAGAGTCGCCTGATGCGGAGAGCCGGATCGCCTCCATGCCCCAGGTCGGCGGCAGCACGTAGGAGATCCACGCCGCCCAAGTCGGGAACAACGTCAGCGGCACCAGGAACCCGCACAGCAGCCAGCCCGGATACTCCAGCAGGTTGCCCAGCGCCCACGCCGTCCGGTAGCGCACAACGCTCACCGACAGCAGGAAGCCGATCAGCGCAATGGACAGGATCGACGCCACCACCGACACGACGAACAGGAACGGGTCGGCCACGGGCACGCTGATGTCGAAAAGCAGCCAGCCCCACAACAGCGTCGAGCCGAGGCTGTACAGGCCGAGGGTGGCCATCGCGGTCGTGATCGGCACCAGGATGAGTGCGAACCGGGTCGGGGAAGCGACCAGCAGCTCGAGGGTGCCGAGCCAACGCTCCCGCTGGAGCACGCCGCTCGCAGTCGTGGCGATCACCGACCAGATGCCCATCACGGCCGCGCCGAGCCCGGCGTACACCATCACCTGAGGGTCGTCTGCCTGCCGATAGACCAAGAAGGCCGTCGTTGCGAAGAATAGCGGCCAAATCACCTGGAAGACCCCTTCGAACGCGGAGACTGCCAGCATCTTCAGGTGCAGCCACCAGGAGATGACGAGCATTCGGGCGATCCTCACTGGCCGCTCACCAGCTCGACGTATGCGTCCTCGAGGGTAGGCTCGCGCGAGCTGACCCGGCCCACGTTGACGCCGCCCAGGCAGCCCAGCACGGCGGAGGTGACCTCGGCCCCCGGCCCGACTTGGACGAGCAGCACCTGGGCCTGGCCGCGTTCCTCGACGGCGGCGGTGCTGACACCGGCCAGGGAGCGTACGGCAGCCACCGCGGACTCCGGCATCCCGAAGGTCTCGACCTCCATGACGTGGCCACCGGTGACCCGCTGCTTGAGCGTGGCGGGTGTGCCCTCGGCGACCAGCTCCCCAGCCCGGATCACCGCGATCCGGTCGCAGAGCTCGTCGGCCTCGAACATGTAGTGCGTGGTCAGCAGGATGGTCTTGCCCTGCCCCTTGAGGGTGCCGATCGTCGCGCGGAGCTCACGGGCCCCCACCGGGTCGATCCCGATCGTCGGCTCGTCGAGAAACAGCACCTCCGGGTCGTGCAGCAGCCCGCGCGCGATGTGCAACCGCTGGCGCATACCGCGGGAAAACCCCTCGGTCCGCTCCTTCTCGCGGCCGGTGAGCCCGACGAGCTCCAGCAGCGCGCCGATCCGCTGCTTTTGCTCACGCGCAGGGACTCCGTACAACTCGGCGAAGTAGCGCAGGTTGTCGAGCGCGTTGAGCCGCTCGTAGAGGCCACGGTCACCACCGAACACATAGCCGATGTGTCGACGGACCTCTCGGGCGTCATCCACGACGTCGTGACCGAGGACGCTGGCCGAGCCGCTGGTCGGGAGCAGCAGCGTGATGAGCATCTTGATCGTGGTGGTCTTGCCGGCGGCGTTGGGCCCGAGCAGCCCGAAGAGCTCTCCCTGCTCGACCGCGAAACTGACGCCGCGGACGGCCTCGACGACCTTCTTCTCGCGCTTCCACAGCCCCGTGCGGGTGCGGTAGCTCCTCCGTAGGTCCCGGGCCTCGATGACAGACATGGCCAGAACCTATTGCCCGGGCATCGGCGATCACAACACGAATAGCTGCTCCCCATGCAGACCGCCGCGTCAACCAGAGCCCGCATATGCGCATCTGGGCCATGACCAGGAGAGCCCGAACTGCTGCCCCAGGGCTGGAGGCTAGCTCCGGCCCGGCACCTTGGCGAGGTGGACGGTCCGGCCAAGCCGAGGGTCTCGCCTGGCCGGCTGCCCAGCACAGCCGGTTCCGCTCAGTGCGGCTTGCTACCGGTGCCGTGCGGAGCCGGTGATGCGCCGGGCGGCGTGAACGCGGTTCGCGTCCCCTCGCCGTAGGTGTCGATGTGGCGCTGCAGTGAGGCGCGGATCTCTTCTTCGGCCGCCGCCCGGCCAGCCCAGGTGGCGCCTTCGACGGACTTGCCCGGCTCCAGGTCCTTGTACACCTCGAAGAAGTGTTGGATCTCCAGCTTGTCGAACTCGGCGAGGTGGTGGATGTCGCGCAGGTGCTCCTGACGAGGATCGTTGAAGGGGACGCACAAGACCTTGTCGTCGGGGCCCATCTCGTCGGTCATGCGGAACATGCCGATGGTGCGGCCGCGGATGAGACAGCCCGGGAACGTCGGTTCCGACAGTAGGACGAGGGCGTCGAGCGGGTCACCGTCTTGCCCGAGGGTGTCGTCGATGAAGCCGTAGTCGGCCGGATACTGCGTCGCGGTGAACAGCGTCCGGTCGAGCCGGATCCGGCCAGACAGGTGGTCGACCTCGTACTTGTTGCGCTGACCCTTGGGGATCTCGATGGTGATGTCGAACTCCATGACGTACTCCCTCTCGGCTCACTCGACGGCACGACGTCCTTGCGTGGACCCCACTAGTGTTCCCTAGGTGGGGCAGGTCGTGCATGTCGAGAACGGAGCCGGCTCGAAGCGTCGGCTGCCACGAAGGCGCGTGGAGCGCGGAGCTCTAGCGCACAAGCTGGGTGCGCTTGCCGTGGCACTGATCTTGCTGGTCGGTGTCGGCGCGTACGCCGGCTGGGTGCCGACGCTCCCGCAGCAGGTAAGCCCTCCGGACCCCGCCACCGTCGGACCGCCGGCGGTCGGGCCAGGGCTCACCGTCGACCGGCCCCCGGCGGCAGTTGCGGTGCTCCCAGCTCTGGAGAGCCGCACCGAAGCGACCAGGAAGGGAATCAAGCGGCGACTGGCGCAGGCGGTCGCCGACCGTTCCCTCGAACGCCGCTTCGCCATCCGTGTCGAGTCCGCCAGTTCGCGGCGAGTGCTGTATCAGGACGCCGGCTCGAAGATGTCGGCCCCGGCGTCACTCCTCAAGCTGCTCACCGTGGTGGCCGCCCTGTCGACGCTCGGACCAGAGCACCGCTTCGAGACCACGGTCGTACGGCACCGCGGCGACGACAGCCTTGTGCTCGTCGGAGGAGGTGACCCCCTGCTCACCGACCGTCGCCGAGGTGGCAACGCCACGTCATACCCACGGGGGGCGAGCCTGGAGGAGCTTGCCAACGCGACAGCGCGACGGCTGAAGAGTCAGGGAGTGAAACAAGTCGATCTCGGCTACGACGAGTCCCTTTTCTCGGGGACAAGCGTCAACCCGGCGTGGGAGCCCGACTACGTGCCGGAGTCGATCGTGAGTCCCATCAGCGCGCTGTGGGTCAACGAGGGGCGCGAAGTCGCCGGTCTTACCAGTCGGGTCGCAGATCCGGCAGCGGCGGCGGCAGCCACGTTTGGCGAGCTGCTCGGCAATGAAGGCATCGCGGTGACAGGGCCCCTCGTGGAGATGAAGGCGCCCGGGCACGCGAAGCGGGTCGCGTCGGTGCAGTCGCCGCCGTTGAGGGAGATCGTCGAGCACGTCGTCGGGACCAGCGACAACGAGGGCGCGGAGGTGTTGCTGCGCCACACGGCGATCGAGCAGCGGCGACCGGCGACCTTCAAGGGTGGCGTCGAGGCGGTCGAAGCAGCGCTGGCCGACCTGGGGGTCGATGTCGCCGGGGCGCGCATCTTCGACGGCAGCGGACTGTCCAGGCAGAACCGGGTGTCAATACGCTCTGTGGTTGACGTTCTGCAGACAGCGCTCTCGGCCGAGCACCCGGAGCTGCGCGCGGCGGTCTCGGGGCTCGCCGTCGCTGGGTTCACGGGCAGCCTCGCCTACCGGTTCGGGAGTGGCCCACCGACTGGGCTCGGCGTCGTGCGGGCGAAGACTGGCACGTTGACCGGGGTGCACGGGCTCGCGGGCATAGTGAGCACCGTCGACGGGGAGCTTCTTGTCTTCGCCGCCGTCGCCGACAAGGTGCCGGTCGCCCTCACCCTCGATGCCCGCGACCAGCTCGACAGGGTCGCCTCCTTGCTCGCCGGCTGTGGCTGCTCTGGCTGAGCTCACCGTCCGACGCCGCCCGGACGAGGACAGGCACCGCGGTGCGGTCTACGGCCGGCGTCGTACGGTGGAGCCAGCAGGAGCGGACCAACGCGTCGCAGTTGGGGTGGCCAGAGCGAGGAGCACCACGATGCAGGACGGATCAACGCCCGGTGGTGAGATGGTCGACTGGGATCTGGCGGTCGGCACCGCCAAGCGGCTGATGCGTCCCGGGCCTGACATCGGTCGAGACGAGGCGCGCCGGGCTGTCGAGGAGCTGCACGCCTGCGCCGTGACGGCGCAGACGCACGTCCGTGACTACACGGGTCTGCGCGCCGAGGCGGCTACCGCACCGATCCTCGTCGTCGACCGCGGTGGCTGGGTCGAGGCCAATGTAGACGGCTTCAGGCAGGTGCTGCATCCGCTGATCGAAAAGCTGCGTTTGAAGCGCGGGACGCCGGGCCCGATGGCGACGGCCATCGGGTCACGGGTTACCGGGTTGGAGGTCGGAGGCCTGCTGGCCTACCTCTCCAACAAGGTGCTCGGCCAGTTCGACCCCTTCTACACAGGCGGCGCACGTCATGGAGGCCGACTGCTCCTGGTGGCGCCGAATGTGGTGCACGTGGAGCAGGAGCTCGAGGTCGACCCGCACGACTTCCGGCTCTGGGTCTGCATCCACGAGGAAACCCATCGTGTGCAGTTCACAGCGGTCCCATGGTTGCGCGGACATCTGCTGGCCGAGATCTCCGGCCTTGTCGAGAGCACCGACCTGGATCCCGGCAAGCTCGCGCAGATGATGCGCGACGGCGCCGACAAGGTCGGCAAGCTGCTGCGCGGTGACTCCGACGTGTCGTTGCTCGACATCATGCAGACACCTGAACAGAAGGAGATCGTCGAGCGGCTCACCGCCGTCATGTCCCTGTTGGAAGGTCATGCCGACGTCGTCATGGACGGCGTCGGACCCCAGGTGATCCCGTCGGTCGCCGAGATTCGGCGCAAGTTCAGCGAACGGCGTGCCGGCGCCGGACCCCTGGACCAGATGATTCGGCGGCTGCTCGGCTTCGACGCCAAGCTGCGCCAGTACCGCGACGGCGCCATCTTCGTCAGAGGTGTCATCGAGAAGGTCGGTATGGACGGGTTCAACGCCGTGTGGGACAACCCCGAGAACCTGCCTGGCAAGGCAGACGTCGCCGACCCCTCGCTCTGGGTCGCCCGCGTCCACGGTTGACCGGGTGGCCAGGGCAGCGGAGCCGCTGCGATGAGCACCGCCGAAGGTACCGGTCGGCTGGATCCGGCCGTCGCCGACGTACGGCGCGCGGTCCGTGAAGGACTCGCCGACTTCGAGCCCGGCAGTTCTGTGCTCGTAGCGTGCTCGGGTGGTCCTGACTCCATGTCACTTGCTGCCGCTACCTGCTTCGAGGGCGCCAAGGCCGGCTGGCTGGTGCGTGCGCTTGTCGTCGACCATGGGCTACAGGCCGACTCCCGCTCCGTGACGGCCCGCGTGGTGAGCCGCTTGCACGACCTGGGCATCGAAGCGGCCGACCAGACGCGGGTGTCCGTCGGCAGCGCCGGGGGTCCAGAGGCGGCGGCCCGGGAAGCCAGGTACGCCGCCCTGTCCGCAGCGGCGGAGGCCGACGACGCGACGGTGCTGCTGGGACACACGCTGGACGACCAGGCCGAGACGGTGCTCCTCGGGCTCAGCCGGGGTAGTGGGCTGCTCTCCTTGTCGGGAATGGCCGCGACCTCGGGCCGTTACCGACGTCCGCTTCTCCAGCTGCGGAGGCAGACCACCATCAGCGCGTGCGAAGCTCAGGGCATCGAGGTGTACGACGACCCCCACAACGCCGATCCCCGGTTCACCCGGGTGCGGGTCCGGCGGGAGGTAATACCGGTGCTCGAGGATGTTCTCGGACCGGGAGTGGTGGAGGCGCTCGGGCGAACAGCCACGGCGGCTCGTCGAGACAACGAGGTCCTCGACACTCTGGCTGCCGGCCTCTTCCAGGACGCGCGAGACGGTGACCACCTCCGGGTCGACGTTCTGCAGGCGAGCCCCGCCTCGCTGCGGCGACGGGTGCTGCGAGTGGCTGCGCTGGCCGCCGGCTGTCCTGCCGGTGATCTGTTCTCCGTGCATGTCGACGCCATCGACCGCCTTGTCACCAACTGGCACGGCCAAGCAGCGATCGACCTGCCAGGCCGCGTCGGTGTCGCACGCACCGAGGGCTCACTGGTGTTCCTTCGTGGCTGAGCCAACAGAGCGCTGGAGGGCCCTACGGAGCACTGACGCAGTCAGCGGCTGACACGAGCTCAGGGCCGTTTCGTTGACCGACAGAGGAGCGCCGCGGCAGGCTCCGCCCGCCAAGCCGCCACCGGAAGTCTGTGGGACGCTAACAGCGTAGCCTCCTCCCCACCCCCGCTGGAGAAACCTGTGGACGTCAAGCACGTCGAGCACGACCTCACGACAACGCTCCTCGACGAGGAGCAGATCCAGCGGCGTCTCGTTGCCTTGGCCGCCGAGATCGAGCGGGACTACGAGGGGAAGGACCTGCTGCTGGTGGGGGTCCTGAAGGGCGCGGTGATGGTGATGGCCGACTTGTCGCGGGCCTTGAATCGCCATGTCGAGATGGACTGGATGGCTGTCTCGTCATACGGGTCGGGAACCACCTCTTCCGGCGTCGTGAGAATCCTCAAGGATCTGGACACCGACATCAGTCGCCGCCACGTGTTGATCGCCGAGGACATCATCGACACCGGTCTCACCCTGTCCTGGCTCGTGGCCAACCTGGAGTCGCGCGGGCCGGCCTCGGTCAGCATCTGCACCCTGCTACGCAAGCCTGACGCCCAGCGGATGTCGGTGGACGTCAGGTACGTCGGCTTCGACATCCCCAACGAGTTCGTCGTCGGTTACGGTCTCGACTACAACGGCAGATACCGTAACCTGCGGTCGATCTGCACGCTTGCGCCGCACGTCTACGGCTGAAGTGACACGCCCGTCGCCCGCCGAGAAGCACGTCCGCAGCGGGCCTGACCAGGGATATCACTGCGGAGTGCACGCCGATTTTGCCCGTAGGCGACAATGGAGATCTTGACCGTGGACGATGGGTAGGAGGAACGGAGCGGTCTTGCTCCGGACACAAGCGTGAAGCGTTGGTTACGAGGGCCCTGGTTGTGGGTCATTGTCTTTGCGATTGTGGTGATCGTCGTCCTTGACGTGGTCTCCTCTCGAGGCGGGCCCGAAGAGGTCAAGACATCCGAGATGATCGAGACCTTGAAGTCGGGGGACGTCGAGACGGTCCTGTTCACCGACGGTGACCAGACGATCGAAGCGACCCTCAACAACGGCAACAAGATCACCGCGCAGTGGCTCGGCGACCAGGGGATCGAACTCTTGGCCCTGGTGCAGAACGAGGTCGACCAGGGGGATATCAAGGGTAGCTACGACGTCGAGGTGCCCCAGCAGAGCCTCTTCTGGACCTTCGTCACGAGCATCTTCCCGATCCTGCTGATCGTCTTGTTCTTCCTGTTCATCATGAACAGCCTGCAAGGTGGCGGCGGGCGGGTGATGCAGTTCGGCAAGTCGAAGGCGAAGGTCGTCAGCAAGGACACCCCGAAGACGACCTTCTCCGACGTCGCCGGCTGCGACGAGGCCATCGAGGAACTCGGAGAGATCAAGGAGTTCCTGCAGCAGCCGGCCAAGTTCCAAGCCGTCGGGGCGAAGATCCCCAAGGGTGTACTGCTGTACGGTCCCCCCGGTACGGGCAAGACCTTGCTCGCCCGCGCGGTCGCAGGTGAGGCCAACGTCCCCTTCTACTCCATCTCGGGCTCCGACTTCGTCGAGATGTTCGTGGGCGTCGGCGCCTCTCGGGTGCGCGACCTGTTCGAGCAAGCGAAGGAGAACGCCCCGGCGATCGTCTTCATCGACGAGATCGACGCGGTCGGACGCCACCGTGGTGCCGGCATGGGTGGCGGCCACGACGAGCGCGAACAGACCCTCAACCAGCTTCTGGTCGAGATGGACGGCTTCGACGTCCGTGGCGGTGTCATCCTCATCGCCGCCACGAACCGGCCCGACGTCCTCGATCCGGCCCTGCTTCGGCCGGGCCGCTTCGACCGGATGATCGGTGTCTCCGCGCCCAACATGGCCGGTCGTCACAAGATCTTGCAGGTGCACTCGCGCGGCAAGCCGATCGCGAATGACGTCGACCTGCTCACCTTCGCTCGCCGTACGCCGGGATTCACCGGAGCCGACCTGGCGAACGTCCTCAACGAGGCGGCGCTGCTCACCGCCCGCCAGGACAAGAAGCTCATCGACAACTCCTCGCTCGACGAGGCGATCGACCGCGTCAGCATGGGACCACAGCGCCACTCCCACCTGATGAGCGAGCAGGAGAAGCTGATGACCGCCTACCACGAAGGCGGGCACGCGCTGGTGGCCGCCGCGCTTCCGGGCACCGACCCAGTCACGAAGATCACCATCTTGCCGCGTGGCCGAGCGCTCGGTTTCACCCAGGTGCTGCCCGAAGGAGACAAGTCCTCGGTCTCACGCAACGAGCTACTCAACCAGCTGGCGTATGCGCTCGGCGGGCTGGCCGCCGAGGAGCTGATCTTCCACGACCCGACGACAGGGTCGTCAAGTGATATCGAGAAGGCGACCAAGGTGGCTCGTGCGATGGTCACGAGCTACGGGATGAGCGAGCGTCTGGGCGCCGTCAAGCTCGGTGAGGAGAACAGCGAGCCGTTCCTCGGCCGCGACTTCGGCCACACCAGGAACTACTCCGAGGAAGTGGCCGCGATCATCGACGAGGAGGTCAACTCGCTGATCACCAGTGCGCACCAGGAGGCGTTTGACATCCTCGCCCAGAACAGGAACGTCCTCGACCGCCTCGTCACCGAACTGCTCGAGAAGGAGACGATCGACAGCAAGGGCCTCGCGGAGATCTTCTCGGACGTCCAGATGCGACCAGAACGGCCTCCCTGGACAGGGTCTGACACCCGTGAGCCCTCGACGATCCCGCCGGTGCGAGTCCCTGTCACCGTCAACGGCCGCGACGAGCCCTCGGCTGAGATCGTCGTCTCACCGGGGCAGGAGAGGCCCGGCGTGGCGCTTCCGGGCGACGGTACTGGCCCACCGGTAGGACCTCCCGGCGCGCCGCCGGCCGGCCCGCCGCTCGGGCCACCCATGTACCCGTCGAGCTAGGGCAAGGAGAGACGCCTGAGTGGTGCATCCTGATCCCGCTTCTCAACCGGCGGTCTCCGACTTCGACCACCCACGTGCACAGGCGGCCGTTCGCGACCTGCTCATCGCGATGGGTGAGGACCCGGACCGTGAGGGCCTGCTCGACACGCCGCGTCGCGTCGCGGCCGCCTATGCCGAGGCGCTGTCGGGGATGCGGATGACGGCGGAGGACGTCCTCACGACGACGTTCGGCCTCGGTCATGACGAGATGATCCTCGTCAAGGATATCGAGGTGTGGTCCATCTGTGAGCACCATCTCCTGCCGTTCAGTGGCGCGGCCCACGTCGGTTACATCCCCAACAAGGACGGGCGGATCACCGGGTTGTCCAAGCTTGCCCGCCTCGTCGACGTGTATGCGCGGCGCCCTCAGATCCAGGAGAGACTGACGACCCAGGTCGCGGACTCGCTCATCCGCATCCTGCGGCCTCGTGGCGTGATCGCCGTACTCGAGTGCGAGCATCTGTGCATGACCATGCGCGGCGTGCGCAAGCCAGGCTCCAAGACCGTCACCAGCGCGGTCCGGGGTCAGCTGCGCGACCCTGCGACCCGGGCCGAGGCGATGAGCCTCATCCTCGGGTAGACCTCGGGCATGTACGCCGCACCGGCCGCATACGTGGCCGACCTGCCCCGTCCGGAACGCTGTCTCGTCATGGGGGTTGTCAACGTGACACCGGACTCGTTCTCGGACGCAGGCGCGTGGCTGGAACCGGCAGCTGCGATCGCGCACGGACGCGACCTTCACCGCCAAGGCGCCGACCTGGTTGACGTTGGCGGTGAGTCGACCCGCCCCGGAGCTGAGCGACCCGGTGTCGACGAGGAGCTTGACCGCGTCATCCCGGTGGTGGGCGCGCTGAGCGCGGAAGGGATCGTCGTCAGCATCGACACCATGCGTGCAGCGGTGGCGGTCGAGGCGGTGAGCGCCGGTGCCAGCGCCGTCAACGACGTGTCCGGTGGGGCTGCGGATCTCGACATGCTGCCCGCCGTCGCGAGGCTGTCCGTACCCATCACCGTGATGCACTGGCGGGGCCACTCGGCCACCATGCAGTCGATGGCCTCCTACACCGACGTGGTGGCTGAGGTGCAGGCGGAAGTAGCCGCGCGGATCGACGCCGCCCTGGCCGCCGGCATCCGCGCCGACCATATCGCCGTCGACCCCGGTATCGGATTCGCGAAGACAGGTGAACACAACTGGCGGCTGCTCGGCCACCTCGACGAGCTGCGGGCACTAGGATTTCCGCTCATGGTAGGTGCTTCGCGTAAGGCCTTCCTGGGCAGCTTGCTGGCTGAGAACGCCCGGCTGCGGCCCGTGGATGCGCGTGACGACGCCTCGGCGGCCATCTCGGCGCTCGCGGCGCTTGCCGGGGTGTGGTGCGTTCGAGTCCACGATGTCAGCTCCTCGCTGGACGCCGTGAAGGTGGCATCGCGATGGGCACGAGCGAGCACATGAGCGGACAGCGTGACGAGGTGCTCACGTCGCACTCCGCGTTCTACTCGGCCTTCGAGCGGGCCGACTACGACGAGATGCTCCGAATCTGGGCCGACGACGACGGTGTGGTCTGCGTCCACCCAGGTGCCGAGCCGATCCGCGGGCACCGCGACGTGATGCGGTCATGGTTGGCGTTGATGGCGAATGCGACCTACATCCAGTTCTTTCTCACCGACGTGGAAGCGGTCGTCGTAGGCGACGTGGCATCGGTGACCTGTACCGAGAACGTCTTGGCGGCTGGTGCGGACACGCCGGTGGGCTCTTTCGCCGGTGGGACTGCTGCCGCGACGAACGTGTTCAGGTGCACGGACGCCGGCTGGCGGCTGTGGATCCACCACGCGTCGCCGGTACTGTCAAGGCGGTCGTCCGACGAGGGAGGCAGCCGATGAGTACCGCTGGTCAGCCGGATCGCATCAAGCTGGTTGGCCTGCGGGTTCACGGCCACCATGGTGTCCTCGCCTCCGAACGCAACGACGGCCAAGAATTCGTCGTTGACGTCGAGCTCGGTCTCGACACCCGAGCGGCCGCTGCGGCGGACGACCTGTCGGCTACCGTCGACTACGCGGCCTTGGCCGACCAGCTCAGCGAGGCGGTCAGGTCCGACCCTGTGAACCTGGTCGAGACGTTGGCGCAAAGACTTGTGACGGTCTGCCTGGAGCCACAGCCGGTCGACTGGGCGGAGGTCACCATCCACAAGCCGCACGCACCGATAGCCCAGGCGTTTGACGACGTCACCGTCACTATCCATCGGAGCCGAAATGAGTGAGTCGCCTAACCCGAACATCGACCCGGACACACTGACAGGAGAGATGCGGCCCATCCGGCTCGCCGTGTTGGCGCTCGGCAGCAACGTCGGTGATCGTTTTGCCAACCTGCAAGGCGCGGTGAACTCCCTCGCGGATACGCCCGAGGTGGATGTCGTCGCCGTGTCGTCGGTGTACGAGACGGAGGCGGTGGACGCACCCGAGGGTTCCCAGCGCTTCCTCAACGCAGTAGTCCTCGCGGACACCACACTGTCGGTGGCGACGCTGCTGGACCGGGCGCTGGCTGTCGAGTCCGCGTATGGGCGTGACCGTGACGGTCGCAATGCGCCCCGGACGCTCGACGTCGACCTCATCGTGGTGGGAGATCGCGTGTCGGACACCGAGGAGCTGACGTTGCCGCACCCCCGTGCACACAACCGCGCCTTCGTCCTCGTGCCATGGCTGGAGGTCGACCCCCAGGCGCAGATACCCGGCAAGGGAAAGGTCGCGGATCTGTTGGATGGCCTCGACACGAGCGGCGTCACACGACGTCTCGACCGCCGGCTCGAGATGTAGTTGACCGACGACCAGCCTTCCCCCGTCGGGTCCGTAGGCCCCACCCGGCTGGGCCCGCTCGCTGCGGTCTTCCTCGTCGGAGGGGTGCTCGGCTATGCCGTGGTGCCGTTACTCGAGCTTGCCTCCCGTCCGGCCCCGCGCATCGAGTGGCCGACAGTAGGGGCGCTGGCCCTGATCGCTGCCACCTTGTTCGTGCTTGCGTACTCGACATACCGGGTCATCCACCGCGAACGGGGGAGGATGGATCCGCGGCGTGCGGTCGCCCTTCTCGCCTTGGCCAAGGCGAGTTCGCTCGTCGGAGCGGTGGTCGCCGGAGGCTACCTGGGGTTCGGCGTCAACTTCGTCGGTCGCCTCGACGTGGAACTTCCTCGGGAGCGAGCGCTTCGCGCGCTGCTAGCAGCCGGAGCTGGTCTGGCGATCATGGTTGCGGCGCTGCTGCTCGAGCGCGCCTGCCGGGTTCCGGCCGATCCCGAGGAATAGTGGTCGCCCGGGTCAGTGCAGTGGTCCGCTGGAAGACACACTGACCGCGTCCAGCTGGAGCCCTTCGGTTTCGGCCGCGATCGAGCGCCGCAACGCTTCGTGCAGTGCCCACGGGGTGAGCACTCCGAGAAACTGAGAGCCGTCGAGCACGGCGACCCAGCCGGCGTCCCACTGCAACATGGTCGCGAGGGCGTCCTTGAGAGAGGCGTCGTGGCTGACGAAGGCTGCCATCGGTTCTGCCCGGTCAGCGACCGTGCCGGTGCCGACGGCGTCGGCACCGAGCCAGCCACGAAGGTTGTCGTCCTTGTCGAGGACGACCGCCCACCTGGCCTGGTCGCTGTCCATCTTCGCGTGCGCCGCTGCGAGCGTCTCGGTGTCGTGGACGATCGGCGGGAACAGCAGGTCGTTTCGGTCTATCGGCGTGACCGCAAGTCGTCTGAGCCCCCTGTCGGCGCCGACGAACTCGGCCACGAAGTCGTCGGCCGGTCCCCCGAGCACTCGGGCGGGCGTGTCGAACTGCGCGAGGCGCCCGCCCGGTTCGAAGACTGCGACCCGATCGCCGAGCCGCACCGCCTCCTCGATGTCGTGTGTCACGAGAACAACCGTCTTCGCGAGCCGCGCCTGGATGTCGAGGAACTGGTCCTGTAGGCGCAGCCGGACGATCGGGTCGACAGCACCGAACGGCTCGTCCATGAGCAAGACGTCGGGGTCGGCGGCCAGGGCGCGCGCTACTCCGACGCGCTGGCGCTGCCCACCCGACAGCTGGTGAGGGTAGCGGTCGGCGAACGTCGCGGGGTCGAGGCCCATCGTGTCGAGCAGCTCCTCGACCCGCTTGTTGGTGCGTTCCTTGTCCCAGCCGAGCAGTCGTGGCAGCGTCGCCACGTTGGCGCGGATCGTCTGGTGCGGAAACAGCCCGATCTGCTGGATCACGTAGCCGATCCGCCGGCGCAGCTGTACGGCGTCCAGCCGGGTGACGTCCTCGCCGCCGATCTCGATCTGGCCCGTGCTTGGCTCGATGAGCCTGTTGATCATCTTCAGCGTCGTGGACTTCCCGCAACCCGATGGTCCCACCAGCGTGACAAGCTCGCCGCGCGGGATGTCCAGGTCCAGCTGTTGAACGGCGACGGTGCCGTCGGCGTACGTCTTGCCCACGCCTTGGAGCCGGATCATGAGATCTTCGGTACCGTCCATGCCGTGACTTTACTGGCCGAGGCTGCGCCGGAACCGTTGTGCTACGGCACCGTCGTCAACGAATGGATCTGCGCAGACTACTTCCGTGACCGCTCGGATGAGCTCACCAGCGCGACGGCTGAGCACCTCTCGATCACACTCGGCGCGGTTGCGCTCGGCCTCGTCATGGCCATCCCGCTCGCCGTGATGGCCCGCCGGTCCAAGCGACTGGAAGGGTGGGTGCTCAGCCTTTCGACCGGGCTGTACACGATCCCGTCGCTCGCGCTGTTCCCGCTGCTGGTGCCCTTCACCGGTATCACGGCCACCACGGTGGTCCTCGGCCTTGCCCTGTACTCGCTCACGATCCTCGTGAGAAACACCCTGTCAGGGCTACGGTCCGTGCCCGACGAAGTGCGTGAGTCGGCGGTCGGAAACGGTTACGGGCCGACTCGCCTGCTGCTACAGATCGAGCTGCCGCTGGCTCTGCCCGTCGTCATCGCAGGGCTGCGCGTGGCCACGGTCTCGACGGTAGCTCTCACCACCGTCGGCACCCTGGTCTCGTACGGCGGTCTCGGCAACCTGCTGGCCAGCGGTGTGAAGGACGACTTCAAGGCACAGATCTTCGCTGCCAGCCTGCTGTGCGTGCTGCTCGCGCTCGTGCTCGACGCTGTGTTGGTGGTCGTGCAACGGGTCCTGACACCGTGGTCGCGGGCGGGGAGCTGAGCCATGATCGAAGATGCGTTCGCCTATCTGCTCGACGGTTCGAACTGGAGCGGGTCCGAGGGCATGCTGGCTCTGTTGTTGCAACAGCTGCTGTTGACGGCGACTGCGCTCGCCGTCGCCTGCGTGCTCGGGCTGCCGATTGCCTTGTGGCTCGGCCACCTGGGCAGGGGAGGCTTCCTGGCAGTCAACATCTCCAACATCGGACGAGCCGTGCCGACGTACGCGGTGCTGGTGCTGCTGTCGGTATCCGATGCGGGCCCCTTCGGGACGGCCGAGCTAGGGCCGTACGGCCGTGCCGGCTTTGCCACCCTCTTCTCGCTCATCTTGTTCGCGTTGCCGCCGATCATCACGAACGCGTACGTCGGAGTCCGCGAGGTCGACAAGGACCTCGTGGAGGCATCCAGGGGGATGGGTATGCACGGCGTGCAGGTCTTCCGCGAGGTCGAGCTGCCACTCGCGAGGCCGGTGATCGTCACAGGGGTGCGGCTTGCGTTGGTCCAGGTCTGGGCAACAGCAACGATCGCGGCGCTGGTGGAGGGACCCGGCCTCGGCAAGGTCATCGTGGCGGGTTTCTTCAACAGCAACTACGGCAAGGGGATTGCCGGGGCGATCGTCGTCGCCGCGGTCGCTCTGCTTCTCGAGGGGGCGTCGACGTTCGCCGAACGACGATCCGACCCTTTACGCCGTGCGACACCCAGCCCCCGCAAGGTCACAGTCTCGTCTCAGCGTGATGACGGCCGCGAAGCCACGGGCGAACCACTGATACCCTGACCACCGATCGGCGAGGGTGCTCATGAGTGCCCACTGGACACGCGAGAGCGATGCTCTCGGGACACAGAAGGTGGTTCGACGATGGGCGCATCACGAGCGCGTATTTCTGCTGGCATGCTCGCGGCGGTTCTGGTTGCGGCCTCCGGGTGCGCCAACGACACCGGCGACAGCGGCGGCGAGGACAAGGGCGACGTCAACCTATCCGGCCAGAACTTCATCGAGACCCAGATCACGGCGGCGATGTACTCGCTGCTGCTCGAGGACGCCGGTTACAACGTCACGACCAAGCTGGTCGACACCAGGGACGTGTACATCCCCGAGATGAAGAAGGGCGACGTCGACGTCGCCACCGAGTACGTGGGTGCACTTGCCGACTACCTGAACACCACAGCGAACGGCGATGACGCCGAACCCGTGTCGTCGAGCGACCTCGACGAGACGATGGCAAACCTCGAGGAGCTCGCAGCGGAGTCCAACATCACCGTGCTCGAGCCCGCCGAGGCTGTGGACGCCAACGCCTTCGCCGTGACGAGCGAGTTCGCAGAGGAGAACGACCTGTCGACGCTGTCGGACCTGGCCGCGCTCGGAGAGCCCATCGTGCTCGCTGCCGCACCGGACTGCGAAGGGCGGCCCGACTGCGAAGGCGGTTTGAGTGACGACTACGGCATCGACATCACCAAGGTGCTCGGGCTGGGGTATGCATCGCCGCAGGCGATCGAGTCGGTCAAGAGCGGGGAGTCGCAGCTGGTCGAGGTCGCCTCGACACAGTCGGACAGCCTTGCCGAGCAGGGCTTGGTCGTCCTCGAGGACGACAAGCAGATCCAGCCCGTCCAGAACCTGGTGCCCGTCGTCAACTCCGACTTCCTCAACGACAACCCCGAGGTCGAAGACATTCTCAACAAGGTCTCCGCCGAGCTCACTTCGGACGACATTGCCGCACTCAACGCGCAGGTGGCCGTTGACCGCGCTGACCCAGCGCAGGTGGCAGAGGACTACCTGACCGAGAAGGGCCTTCTGTA
>JAUJOO010000033.1 GCA_030447585.1 Nocardioidaceae bacterium
GCCCGCGTTGGCGACCGATGCCCGGGGTGATGCCATGGAGCCGACGTTAGCCGATGTGTGGATGGTGTCGGAGGGGGGACTTGAACCCCTGAACGCCGTACTCTTGGAATGCCACTTTACCGGACGCCGCACGAGCAGTGCGCAATACCGCGCTCTATGAGGTTCTAGTCGACCGGCGGCGTCCTCTCGCTGATGCCTCGTGGCATCAGAGCGCCCGAACCGATCACGTCGCCGCGCGCCTTCCGACTCTGGTCGCCTAACGCCTTGCGTGCTCGACACCTCGTCCTTGGTGTCCTCGGTCAAGTGCCTGATCTACACAGTGTCGGTGACTGAGGCGCGGTGCATCAGCCGGCGCAGTCCTACCTTCGAACGGACACTCGTCCTCCCGAGGAGGCTTCGGCATTAGCCGTCAGAAGCTGTCCGTGCAGGTCGTCCCCACCATCTATTCCGGCACGTGCGCCTCGGGTTGACCAATGCCTGCAGCCAAGTCTGCCCTGGCGCCGCCGCACCCGAAGGACCTGCCGATGGCCATGTGGCGTCCGCTTCCCTGGCTTGAACTGGCGCCTTGTTAGCTTCTGATCTTCCGGTTTGGTGTTTCCGGGCGTCGCCCGCGAAAGCCGAATACAAAGTCCCGAACTGGCCAACCTTGGCTAAGAAGCTCCTTGCGCAACCGCCTCGGCCTGAAAGCACCAAACACCGGTCCCAACGCGCGTCCGTCTTCACCAAGGAACGTCAGGACCGGTCCTCTCATGAACACCAGGCGAATCTTCTCGTATGCAACAGTATGCGTAGCTTCGCGGCTGATCTCAACACGTCTTCCCAACCACGCGGTCCGGTGCCATCTGGCCAGCGCCGACGTCAACTCGCATGTCTCCTCAGACACTCGCAGAACTCCCCACGGCAAGGCGGAGGGGAAAAACCACCAGCGGGCCACGCCGCCTAGAAAGCGCCGGCTGTCTGTGGTCAGCAATTTCGTGGTCCGAGAATGTCGTGGTTCGTCACTAGGCTGCCCCCCATTCCAACGCCCGCACCCACTCCTACAGCTACGTCCGCACCCGGCCTTAGGCTCCGCACGCCGTTGCGTCGATCGCCGTATAGCCCGACTTCCCCGTACGGTCCGACGAAAAAAGTGCGCCCCCACGGGTCGAACCGCGCCGCGCAGGCCACGAAGCCGGTGCCAGTGTCCCTCCTTATCTCAGCCTGATGTCCGATGCCCCGAGTAAGCCGGCGCCTAGCCAGGAGAGAGGTCAGCTCGCACCGGTGACGAGATACGGAGCAGACCCCACGGTGGGGCGTGTTGGTACCACCCGCGTACCAGTGCTCCGCGAAAGCGCTGATCGTCCGCTAGCAGTGTCTGCTCCCCAGAATGTCGTCATTCGACAGGAACGCTAGCGAGATGGGTAGTTCAAAGCCTGCCGTGAGGCCACCTGTGATGTCACCACCGAAGGACGCACGGCGGCCGCCTTGGTGGACATCGCCATAGGCGCCAAGCTCTCCGTATGCGCCCACCAGACCCCCTAGGGGGGAAACGCCAGCCGTGACTGACAGCGACTTATCAAGAACTGGGGAACGGTGATCTGAGACTAACCACCTCACTTCGTCGGTTGCAACACCAGTAGTAGTAGTTTATCGGGATCTCTCACTCCGGAGACGGAGCGCGATGTCCCCCTCATGGATATCCTGCCCATCTCCGTACATTCGCAGATGATCTCGAAGCGGCCTGATCGACACGGTGGTATTCAAGCGGGGCAGGTGGGCAACCCACTCACCGGAGGCGACGCGCCGCGTGGTCCATCCCTGCCTTGAGAGAGCGGCGATCTCAGTTTGAACCGCCGCAATGCCGAGCTGCTGCCAGGGACGTCCAGAACGAGATATCGAACTTGGTATGTATCCTTGCCCGCTGGGTTGGTCGTGTCGGCCCGATAGACCAGGACGTTCTCCATGACGACCGACCTTTGCGCATCGGGGTGCAGGTCGATGCGTTGCTCGACAGGCATACAACTAACGAGCAGACCAACGGACGCTGCCCACCAAAGTCCAACAGGCAGCCGACGCCATGCCCCTAGGAGAGCCCTGTGTGAGTGCCGTCTGCTCAAACAAGCCGCCTGCCCGCAACCCACCCGGCCACCTCAGTTCATGATCGGTGTCGCCTGCTGAGGATGCAAGGGCGTGTCTAAGAAGTGCTCGACCTGACTGAGCCGTGCTGCACCTGCACGTGCGCCTACCATCTCGCTGGACGCTGCCCCGCTAGAAGCGGACTTCCCTGGCCTGGCACCGGAGACACTGCCATTCGCGTTGCGGTGCGCTGCGTCCAGTTGTGCTCGTCGCAGGCTCTAGGACTCCGCATTCCCAGGACGTACCTCGCCCGGAGAACGATCGGGCCCCCGACCCCCGCCGCCACGGCAGGGGCCAGACAGAGTGGGCCCAGCACCCGCTCCATTGCCTCCTCAGGCAAAAGCCGGCTGCCCGTCACACCGAGCGCCCCGCCGAGCATGAGAAATGCGCGGCTGTACACGACGCTGCTCGGCTCGAGCCCACCCAGGAGCCGTCGCCGCTTTCCCAGCGCGAGGCGCACGCTGAGCGGGAGGCTGATGGCGGCAGCGACTCCGTAAGGCCACAGCGGGCGACCGTTACGGGCATCCGCAGTGGCGAGTGCGACACCGGCCACGGCCAGCAGCAAACTGCAAATGGCGAGTACGGCTCCGAACCGCAGCACTGCAGGCTTGCTCAGGCCAATGGACACCCTCACGGCCCCAGTCTGACAGCGCTGGACCATGAGCGCCGGACAAGACATCGACGGACCACCGGCGCATCGACTCCCCGCTCGTCAGCGGAAGAGACGCTCCGTCGTCATGGTGTCGGGAGGGGCGAGGTCCGAGTACGCCTCGGTCCACGGCTCGAGCCCGTGCTTGGCGCGCAGAGCCTTCTCAAGCCGCACTGGGGCCACGACCTTCCGGTTGGGCAAGAGCTCGGCTTCGGCTCCCTCTGCTGGCCTGCGGTGCTCCCCGGAGTAGTCCACGACGTCGATGCGGTCCGGGCTGCCCACCGCCTCCTTGAACGCTGGTAGCGGCATGTCCTGCCTTACCGGCTGATGCCCCACGAGGGTCCAGTGGCCAGCGGCCAGCTTGGCGTCCAGAGACAGGGCCAGGAAGACAACTTGCGCATTGACAGCCTGCTCCAGGTCGATCGAGGCAGAGTCCGGTGCGACTACGTCGAAGATCGCGAAGTAGTAGGCATCCTTTCCGTAGGTCGCCACGATCTGCCCGATGCCGGTGCGGACATCGTCGATCGGAACCGTGAAGACGTCACCTACCTTCAGCCGACGCCGACTCATGGGAGATCGCCCCCGGTGCCCCAGTACCGAGGTTCGTTCATCTGGTGGCGCCAGTTGGCCATCCCACCGTTGGGGTTGCCGTCACCGGAGTCAGCCGCCGCACGCCGTGCCGTCGTCCAACCCCCCTGCAGCGCAAGGGAACGCGAGACTCCGTTTTGCGGCGACGGCCTAGTGATCATGTGGCGACGTGGATGATGGGCGCATCCTTGACATCCCGCCAACGATCGCGTTCCTCGTTGTCAAGTTCGAGCCAGAGGACGTCCTCCTGCGCGATCGTACCGAGTACGGTAGAGCAATCCTCACGCATGAAATGGAGATCCTCAGGCAATTCTGGATTCACCCATTGGAAGGGACTCCTTGCCGACTGAACCAGCCATCCCAGCAGCTCGTCGTCGAGGTCATAGATGTAGCGCCGGGACATGCGATTACGCGTCAGCTCAGTACCAGGCCAACGGGCGACGAGTTCCTGTCGAACCAGCTTCGGTTCAAGCAACAGCAGAAGGTCGCTGGCGACTTCAGTAAGACGGACGTGCTCCGACCTCACGATGACGCCGCATCTTTGCGAGAAGAGAGCCGCGGTCCGAAGAACCGGCTCGTAGATGTCCTCCGGCGAGTCGAATAGAACTTGGTACGTTCGGCGGGTCGTCACGGCAGCACCGGGGATGTTCTTGATCGGACCAAGGTTGATGTGTTCCACGGTGCCGCCAAACCTGGCCTACCTGGGCGGATCGCCGGCCATGGCCGGGCAACCCCAACTCGTCAGCAGATGGGGCAAACGCGCTGCGGTAGCGGAGCATACGCGCGCTGGCGAAGCCGAGCACCACCGGAGCGGTGGTCCGCCCGGCCGCGCAGTGGCCCGCGTGGCGCCGGCTTTGTTGGCGCCACCGAGACAGCCCGGTGCATCCCGGGGCCGGGGCCCGTACCACCTTCCAGGCAGACCGCGTTGAAGTCCGGGGCCGGGTCCCTCTCCGCTTCGAGACGGCCGGTCAGAGATGACGACGCTCGCCAGGCACACCTCGAGAACCTCGACATCTGGCGGTCTCGTCCCGCACCGCCCCAACCCGTCATGCGGTTCCCCGGCTCAGGCTGCCCTGTCGGCATGTCCCAGGGCCCCCAGAGCAGCTCACACACCCTTGTATCTACCGATACGCTGGCCGCTCCCTGGGTCATCCGGTAGCTCCGGCGGGTGGAGTCACACGGGTCACGCCCGACGCCAGGACTGGCTCATCCCGTAGACGCAACCGCCTTCAGTGACCAACGGGCGGGCTCCCGGGCAGTGGGTGCGTCGGTCGAGGGAGCGCTCGAGGCGCGCGCCGAAGCGCGAGCCAGGCGCAGGCGGGAGCCAGGCGCACCCCGCGGACCCGCCCAAGGTCCCGGACGACGTCCCGGGAAATGTCCCGAGCCTCACGGAGACAGTTGGTTAGGGGGCCGGCACCGCCCGGGACGTTGCCCGGGACGCCGTCAACGACGTTGTCGTGCTCCATCCGTCCCACCTGGAGTATCGCGATGCCGATCAAGCTCTACACCTTCGCTGAGGCCGCGGAGCAACTCCACGTCCCAGAGACATGGCTGCGGAAGAAGGCCAGTGCCCGCGCCGTGCCGTTCACCCGGCTCGGCCGTCACATCCGGTTCACCGACGAGCACCTCGGCCACATCGTCGGCGCTGGCGAGCACCCCCCGCTGGCCGACCTGCGGAGGCAGGGGCTGAGTCGGCGGGCACGTCGAGCTGCCGGGTGACCTACGCGATCTCATCGTCGTCGAGAAGCTCGACCGCTGCCAGCTCGGCCGAAGCATCGCCGACGACCGTGACGATTTGCTGACCGCCCAGCGCCCGCTCGACAGCAAGATCGGCGACCTGATGGGTCTGGAACAGCACGCCGCCATAGACGTCGACGGTGATCTGGATGCTCTTGTGGCCGAGCCGCTTCTGGATCACCGGTAGCGGCACCCCGGCAGAGATGAGCCAGGCAGCATGCGTGTGCCGGAGGTCGTGGAACCGCGGACTCCTTCTCAGGCCGGCGTCCCGGGCGGCGCGGACCGCCGGCCGCCAGCGACTCTC
>JAUJOO010000014.1:0-29168 GCA_030447585.1 Nocardioidaceae bacterium
CAACGATGAAGCCGGTGATGACGGCGATGTCCAGCCCGAAGCCGCTGTCCAGGGTAGCCAGTCGTTGGACGCTTTGCATGGCGTCCACCGCGTAGCTGAGCGGGAGGACGTCGGACACCCCGCCGAGTACGTCCGGCAACGCCTCGCGCGGTATGAACAGGCCGCAGAGCAGGATCTGGGGGATCACCAGTGCCGGCATGAACTGCACCGCCTGGAACTCCGTCTCGGCGAACGCGGAGACGAAGAGCCCAAGCGTCGATCCCAGGATCGCGTCGAGGACGGCGACGAGCGTCAGTGCCCAGACGGGTCCTGACACCTCGAGGTCGAGCACGCCGACGGTGAGGCCAACGGCTAGCAGTGACTGGCCCAGGGCGACAGCTGCGAAGGCGATCGCGTAGCCCAACAGGAGGTCCAACTTTGCCATCGGCATGGAGAGCAGGCGTTCCAAGGTGCCCGACGACCGCTCCCGCAACGTGGTGACCGAGGTCACGAGGAACATCACGATGAACGGGAACAGCGCCAGCAGGGGAGGTCCCAGACGGTCGAAGATCGCCTCGTTCCGGTCGAACATCCACCACAGCAGCGACATCAAGAGGCAAGGAACCACCAGCATCAGCGCCAGCGTGCGGTGGTCGCGTCGCAGCTGCGTCAGCACCCTCAGCGCGACTGCGGCGGTGATCCGCGGACTCATACCTGTGCCTCGTTGTCCACCAGGGCGAGGAATGCCGCCTCGATGTCGGCAGCATTAGTGCGGGCAAGCAGCGCTTCAGGCTCCTCGTCGGCGATCAGCTCGCCCTCGCGCATCAGCATCAACCGGTCGCAGCGCTGCGCCTCGTCCATCACGTGACTGGAGACGATGATCGCCACGCCGGTGTGCGCGAGGTCGGCGAACGTCCCCCACAGCTGGCGACGAAGCACCGGGTCGAGCCCAACGGTCGGCTCGTCGAGCACCAGGACCTCTGGTTCGCTGAGCATCGCCACCGCGAGTGAGACCCTGGAGCGCTGACCGCCGGAGAGCCGTCCGGCAAGGCTGTGCATCGACGACTGCAGCCCCACCGTCGCGACGGCGACGTCGATGCGTGATCGGGACGCGCCCAGCACGGAAGCGAAGAACCTCAGGTTCTCGCGAACCGTCAGGTCGTCGTACACGCTCGGTGCCTGAGTCACGTATCCCACCCTGCGGCGTAAGGCTGGGCGGCCTGACTCCTCCCCGAGCACTCGCACGGTTCCCCCTTGCA
Organism: Nocardioidaceae bacterium; assembly: GCA_030447585.1. Lineage (GTDB taxonomy): Bacteria > Actinomycetota > Actinomycetes > Propionibacteriales > Nocardioidaceae > JACDHG01. Next base: position 1,239 of record JAUJOO010000014.1, read on the forward strand.
TCTTCTGCACACCGACGATGCACCTCATCAGCGTCGTCTTGCCGCATCCCGAGGGACCGAGCAGCCCCGTGATCTTCCCGGGAAGGATGGCGGCTGTCAGGTCTGGGAGCACCACCCGGCCGCCGCGAACCACCCGAAGCGAACGGATCTCCACCGCAGGTGCCACCGACATTGAATTCACCATGAGATGAATTATGACCGCGGGGCCCTCACTTGGTCAAGGGGAAAGCCCCGCGCAGAAAAGCTTGCCTAGTTCTCTGAGCAAACTCCTTGCCAACAAATCAGATGCGGGTCGTGAACAAGCAACCTGCCGGTGGCAGCTAGGCAACTCCCAAGGGTGGCGGGTAGGCCACCGGTCGGCGCGATCTCAGCGACCGCCCTCGAGGTAGCGCTGCAAAGTGGGTCCGACGAACGCGACAAGATCAGCCGTCGCCGCCGACGCCAGCGGCTCCAGCGCCAGCACATAGCGGATGAGCGCGAGCCCCCACAGCTGCGAGGCCACGAGTTGCGAACGCAGGCGCACGTCCGGCACGTCGAGCACTTGGGCGACCGTGTCGAGCACGAGCCGCGCCATGCCGTTGCGGAGCAGGGTCTCGGTCTCTTCGTTCGTCATTGCCGCCCGAAACATCGCCAGCAACGGCAACCGGTTCTCCTCGACGTCCCACACGGTGAAGAACGTCGAAGCGATCCGGTGTCCAAGCTGCTCGATACCATCGGCCGCGAGCTGTGGGATAACAGTGCGAGGGTCGAACGGGATGGCCAAGGCAGCCAGAAAGAGGTCGTCCTTTGAGCCGAAGTAGTGGTGTACCAGGGCGGCGTCGACTCCGGCGGCCGCCGCGACGCCGCGCATCGTTGTCCGGTCGAAGCCTTTGCTGGCGAACTCGTTCTTCGCCGCTGCAAGAACCGTCGCTCGAGTGTCGGGGCTCCCAGGTCGTCGCCCGGTGCGCTGCTTGGATGCAGCCGGGTCAGCCACCGCGGCCCTGGCGGCGTACGCCGACTGCCTGGTTGACCTCGCTGGCCGAAGCGCCGATCAGACCAGGGTCGGTGGACGGGAGGTGGAGACGGGAAAACGCGAGCGACTCCGCGAGCGCTGCCTGTCGTGCCGGCCTCGACGAGGCCTTGCGGGTGTTGATCTCCACGACGACCCAGCCCGCGAACCCGTTGTCGGACAAGAACTCGAGCAGCTCGGCGCAGGGTTGGTTGCCGTGACCAGGGATCAGGTGCTCGTCCTTTGCTGAGCCCGACCCATCCGCGAGGTGGACATGGCGCAGCCGTCGTCCGAGGTCTTTGACCATCTGTAGGGGGTCGTCGCCGGCGGTGGAGCTGTGTGACAGGTCGACGGTGACGTTGGCGTAGGTGTGCTCCACCGGGTTCCAGCCGGGGAAGTACGCCTGCACCTGGCGCTTCGAAGCACGCCACGGAAACATGTTCTCGACAGCGAAGGCGACACCGGTGTCGGACTCGAGCTCGGCAACACCCTCGACGAACCCGCGCGCATAGTCGCGCTGCCATCGAAACGGCGGGTGGACGACAACGGTGTCGGCGCCGAGCCGCTGCGCCATGTCGGCGCTGCGCCGCAGCTTCTCCCACGGCTCAGTGCCCCAGACCCGCTGGGTGATGAGCAGGCACGGCGCGTGGACGGCGCACACCGGAACCTGGTGGTAGTCGACAAGATGCTCGATCGCGTCGATGTCCTGGCTCACCGGGTCTATCCCCACCATGACCTCGACCGCGTCGTAACCGAGCCGAGAGGCAAGCTCGAACGCGCTTGCGGTGGACTCCGGGTAGACCGATGCTGACGAAAGGGCCACCTGACCCGCCGGCATGCGCATCGGATCCGCCGTTGCGGCTTTTCTTCTCCCGGTCACTTCTCCAGACTAGTGGCGCCGCGGGGCCGCCTCGTCACAGCGCATCGAGCTTCTCCAAGATCACGCCCTCACGCAGAGCCCACGGGCAGATTTCGAGGGCCTCGATGTCGAAGAGGTCCATCACCGCCTCCGCGACGATGCCACCGGCGACGAGCTGGTGCGCCCGCGCCGACGACACGCCTGGCAGCTCCGCGCGCTGCGTGCTCGTCATGGCGGCAATCTTCGGCAGCCATGTACGCAGGTCGCCTCGCTGTAGCACGCGCCGCACATAGGGGCCTTCGTCGGCAGCGGCTGCGCCGCAGACCCGGGCGAGCGACCGGAAGGTCTTCGAGGTGGCGACAGTATGGTCCCCCACGCCGGCGCGCAGGAGTGAGCCGGCGTCTCGGGCCATCTCGGCGCGTACGTGCTTGCGCAGTGCTTTCAGATCCTTGGGCTCTGGCACGTCGGTGGGGAGCCAGCGGCGGGTGAGCCGACCGGCTCCGAGCTCCAGCGACTGCGCCACATCCGGCCGCTCATCGTCGCCGGCGGCGATCTCGAGGGAGCCGCCGCCGATGTCGAAGACGGCCAGGCGCCCTGATGACCAGCCGAACCACCGCCGCGCCGCAAGGAAAGTGAGGCGCGCCTCGTCGTCTCCTGCCAGCACCCCGAGCTCGACGCCCGTCCGCTGCTTGACGAGTGCCAGCACCTCGTCGGTGTTCGTCGCCTCCCGAATCGCTGACGTCGCGAAGGCGAGAACGGCCTCGCATCCACGGTCCTCTGCCTCAGCCGTCGCCTCCCGGATGAACTCGACGAGCAGCTCGACCCCCTCGTCGGCAAGCGCTCCGCCAGCGGTGATCTTCTCCGCGAGCCGAAGTGGCTTCTTCATCGACGACGCCGGCAGGGGAGGAGCGCCGCGGTAGGCGTCCACGACGAGCATGTGCGCGGTGTTGGATCCGATGTCGAGCACTGCCTCTCTCATGTTTCGAGGTTAGTGCCAGGGGTGGCGCCGGTCCTGACCTACGCTGGTCGCATGCCTGAAGTAGCCCTCGACTTCCCCCGTGCCTGGGTCGAGTTCGCCGACCCGGCCGACGCCGACCAGCGTTACCGGGTCGACCTCACCTGGTTGACCTCTCGGTGGACATGCATCTACGGGGCAGGCTGCAAGGGGATCTACGCCGAACGCCCAGATGACGGCTGCTGCACGCTCGGAGCGCACTTCTCCGACAAGGCCGACGAGAGGCGTGTCAAGACGTTTGTCAAGCTGCTGACACCAGCGGACTGGCAGCTCCACGATGTCGGCAGTCGTCGTAACGGGTGGGTCGAGACAGATGCGGAAGGGGGACGCAAGACAACGGTGCACGACGGAGCGTGCATCTTCTTGAACCGTCCGGGGTTCTCGGGCGGCGCAGGCTGCGCGCTGCACCGCCTCGCGCTCCACAACGACCGCCACCCGCTCGAGACCAAACCCGATGTCTGCTGGCAGCTGCCGGTGCGGCGAACGTTCAAAGACGTCCAGCGCCAGGACAGCTCGTCATACACAGAGGTCACGATCACTGAGTACGACCGTCGTGGTTGGGGGGAAGGCGGTCATGACCTTGACTGGTACTGCTCCGGCAACACCGAGGCGCATGTCGGTGCAGAGCCTGTATACGAGTCCTACCGCCACGAGCTGATCGAGCTGATGGGGCAGGCGGCCTACGACGTCCTGCGTCATCACTGCGAGGACTACGGGGCAGCTCGGCAACGGCTGACGGTGCATCCTGCCGGGCCGCCCGCAACGCGGCCCAGACGTGGGTCGACTCCCCAGCAGCGCGGGGTCGCGGGCTGACACAGTCAGGGCACGTCGACTTCGTGACCGAGACCTACCCCCGCCGACATCCTGGCCGGGAGTGCCCAGCACAATGAGTCCATGCGACTGGACCACCTCTCCTTCGCTGCCGGCCCGGACGGTCTGGCAGGGACAACCGAGCGACTGTCCGATTTGCTGGGTGAGAAGTTCCACGACGGTGGTGACCACCCCCGGTTCGGTACGCGCAACATGGTGCTGCCGCTCACCGACGGCCAGTTCCTCGAGGTGGTAGAGGTTCTCGACCACCCGGCGTCCGACAAGGCACCGTTCGGGCAGGCCGTCCGGGCGCGCTCGCAGGCCGGCGGCGGGTGGCTTGGCTGGGTGGTCGCTGTCGACGACATCTCCTCGGTCGAGCGTCGCCTCGAGCGTGCTGCCGCTCCGGGCAACCGGCACCGACCAGACGGTGTCGAGCTGCGCTGGAGACAGCTCGGCGTCAAGGGCCTGCAGTCAGATCCTCAGCTCCCCTTCTTCGTGCAGTGGGAGAGCCCGGCGAGCGAGCACCCCTCGGTGGGGGCTACGGGCCACCTGGGGTTGACCAAGGTGGAGATCGCAGGCGACCCCAAGCGGGTGGCAGCCTGGCTTGACACCCCCGACGAGCACCGCCTCGGCGACTTCGATGTCGAGTGGGTGGCGCCGAACGGAACCCCGGGCATCATCGCCGCCACGTTCAACACCCCCGATGGCCCCGTTCGTATCTGACGTCGTGAGCTCCGCAGCTGAAGGGGCCATCCCCAGCCCCAACATCTGGCGTCACCCTCATCTCTACGAGCTCGAGAACGCCGCCGTCGACCCCGACCGGGTCATCGAGGAGACGATGCTGTCAGTCCGGCCCTGGGCCGGTGCAACCGTTCTCGACATCGGCTGCGGGTCAGGGTTCCATCTTCGCCGTTTCGCAGCCGACGCCGACCGGGTCATCGGCGTAGAGCCACATCGGGCGCTTGCCTCAGCTGCCCGCAGACGGGTAGCCGGCCTCGCACACGTCGACGTACGAGAAGGGTCTGCCCAGCGTCTCCCGATCGACGCAGCGAGCATCGACGTCGCCCACGCCCGCTGGGCGTACTTCTTCGGGCCAGGATGCGAGCCCGGGCTGCGAGAGCTTGACCGTGTGATGCGGCGAGGGGGCGCCGCCTTCGTCATCGACAACGACGCCAGCCGCAGTACCTTCGGTGGCTGGTTCAGGCGGGCGTTGCCTGACTACGACCAGGAGTCGACCGACAGTTTCTTCGCCCGCAACGGCTGGGAGGTCGCGGAACGACAGATCTGCTGGCAGTTCGAGAACCGTGCGGACTTCGAAGCTGTCGTCAGGATCGAGTTTGCGCCGAAGCTGGCGACGGAAATCATCGCGGAGCACTCGGGGACGTACGTCGACTACGCCGTCAAGGTGAGGTTGCGACGATTCTGAGCAGACCGCACCAGCATGTCCGGGCCTGCGCTGTCGGTGCCGACGCCTAGCCTCGAGCCATGACCACGACCTCTCCGAAACGCACTTCCTCGAGCTTCCGCTGTGCCGAGTGTGGCTGGACCTCCATGAAGTGGGTCGGACGCTGTGGCGAGTGTCAGACCTGGGCCGCGGTGGACGAAGTCGGCGTCGCCGGAGCCGCCAGCGTCGCACCGGGCCAGGTGAGCAGCCCCGCCCTGCCGATCGCCGCCGTCGACGCCGACGCCGCAACGACTCACGCCACGGGTGTCGACGAGCTCGACCGAGTGTTGGGGGGAGGGATCGTTCCGGGGGCGGTCCTGCTGCTGGCCGGCGAGCCGGGGGTAGGCAAGTCGACGCTCCTGCTCGAGGTGGCAGCGCAAGCAGGCCGACGCGGGCAGCAGGTGCTCTACGTCTCCGGTGAGGAGTCTGCGTCCCAGGTGCGCATGCGAGCCGCACGTACCGGCGCCATCGAGGACACGTTGTATCTCGCGGCCGAGGTGGACCTGGCCGCGGTAGTGGCCCATGTGGACGCGGTCAAGCCAGATCTGCTGGTGGTCGACTCGATACAGACCGTCGCGAGCCGGGATATCGACGGACTCGCCGGCGGGGTCACCCAGGTCAGGGCTGTGACCGCGGCACTGGTGCGGATCGCGAAGGAGCGCAGCCTGCCAACGCTACTCATCGGGCACGTCACGAAGGACGGCTCGATCGCCGGCCCACGTGCCCTCGAGCACATCGTTGACGTGGTGCTCCAGTTCGAGGGAGAACGTAGCTCACGGTTGCGCCTACTTCGGGCAGTCAAGAACCGCTTCGGACCCGTGGACGAGATCGGTTGCTTCGATCTCTCCGATGAAGGCATCGTCGAGGTAAGCGACCCCACGGGGCTGTTCGTGTCCCGGCACCCCGAGCCGATCTCGGGCACGTGCGTCACCGTGACCCTGGAGGGACGTCGCCCGCTGCTGGCTGAGGTTCAGTCCCTGGTCACCGCTGCCGGCAACCCCAACCCCCGCAGGGCCGTGAGCGGCCTCGAGTCCTCTCGGCTCGCCATGCTGCTCGCGGTGCTCGACCGCCGTGCAGGTCTGAAGCTCGGTCCTCATGACATCTACGCGTCGACCGTGGGGGGCGCCACCTTGCGAGGCCCCTCCGCGGACCTCGCCGTAGCGGTCGCCATCGCCAGCGCCGCGACGAATGTCCCCGTCCCCGGCAATACCGTCGTCATCGGCGAAGTCGGGCTCGCCGGCGAGCTGCGCCAGGTCCCAAGCATCTGGCAGCGGCTCTGCGAGGCAGCAAGGTTGGGTTTCACCCGCGCAGTCGTTCCCCGCGACCACCGCGAGAGGCGACCTCAGCGCGACCTGTCAGGCCTGCAGGTCGTCGAGTGCCCCGACCTGTTCCGGGCTCTGGCGTTGCTCAACGTCGTGGGCGAGGGCAGCGTTCGTCTTCCCGACGACCTACGACTGGGATGAAACCCGGACGGCCATCCGACGCCGTGGCCCTACACTGAGGGCGCACATCCGAACGTGTTGGAGGCGTAACAGTGGCGAGCGAGAAACCGTCCTCGGACGGCCGCCTGCGTACCACCCTCGCAGCGGTGGCACCTGGCACGCCGCTGAGGGAAGGTCTGGAGCGTGTCCTGCGCGGTCGCACTGGGGCACTCGTCGTCCTCGGCTACGACAAGACCGTCCAGTCGCTTTGCACCGGTGGCTTCACCCTCGACATCGACTTCACCGCCACGGCCTTGCGCGAGCTCGCGAAGATGGACGGTGCCCTCGTGTGCGACCGTGACGCTTCGCGCATTCTTCGCGCGGGAGTCCACCTGATGCCCGAGTCGAGCATCGCCACCGAGGAGACAGGCACCCGCCACCGCACGGCCGACCGGGTAGCGCGGCAGACCGGGCTCCCGGTGATCTCTGTGTCAGCGTCCATGAACATCATCGCTTTGTACGTCGGCAACAACCGCTACGTGCTCGAGGACACCGGCTCGATCCTGTCGCGAGCCAACCAGGCCCTTGCCACGCTGGAGCGCTACAAGGGCCGGCTCGACGAGGTGGCTGGGACATTGTCCGCCTTGGAGATCGAGGACCTCGTGACGGTTCGCGATGTGGCTGCGGTTGTGCAACGGCTGGAGATGGTCCTGCGGATCGCCCATGAGATCGAGGACTACGTGCTCGAGCTCGGAACTGACGGCCGACTGTTGTCGCTACAGCTCGACGAGCTGGTGTCCGGTGTCGACCTGGACCGTGAGCTCGTCATCCGCGACTACCTGCCGGCAGGTCGCAAAGCGCGGACCCCAGAGGCGGTGCTCGACGACATCGACCAGCTCTCGGCCACGGAGCTCCTCGACGTCGGCACCGTGGTGCGCCCGCTGGGACTGGGGGGACACGAAAGCCTGGACAGCGCTGTCAGCCCCCGCGGCTACCGCCTCCTCGCGAAGGTCCCCCGGCTTCCTGGCGCGGTCGTCGAGCGTCTCGTCGACCACTTCGGCACATTGCAGAAGCTGCTCGCGGCCAGCATCGACGACCTGCAGGCGGTCGACGGTGTCGGCGAAACCCGCGCCCGCTCGGTCCGTGAAGGCCTGTCGCGCCTCGCCGAGTCGAGCATCCTCGAACGCTACGTCTGAGCCGCGATACAGCCCAGACCTCCGGCGTAGCGTCGGCGTACGACGGCCCCATGGGCCGGGGTGGTCAGCAGCGGCGGGTGGGAGTTTGCGGGTGCCGGTGTGGTCGACGAGGTAGTGGCGGCCGTGGGGTGATCTCCAGATCAGGATGCCGGGGAATGGCTGTTTGACTTGCCATCGACCGTGTGTCCTGATCCGGTGGGGGCGTCGTCGCAGCGGGTCGAGGTTGCCGATCCGGGTTTGTCCTGGTGGTCCGCCGTCGTCGGGTGACAGGTATGGGTCGGTGTGGTCGATGTCGGTGCTGCGGCCGAGGTTGGTGGTGTAGGGGAAGCCGTCGGCGGGGATCATGAGGTGGACGGCTTCGCGCATCCGGTCGGGGATCTCGTAGGCGTCGGCGGCGGCTGGTCGACCACACCGTCGGGTCCGGGGTCGTCGGCGCCGTGGCTGTCGGCCTCGGCGAGGCCGGCGTCACCGTCTCCGGGGGTCAGCCCGTCGGGGGTCTGCTTCGGGTCGACGCCGCCCGCGGTGACGACGTCGGTGACGTCGTGGAACAGGTCCAGGGTTTGCTGCGGGTTGGCGACGATGCCGACGGCGCAGGCGCGGCGGGTGTCCTCGCCGGTGGTGTCGCCGAGCAAACCGATGCCGTCGGCGATCCGGTCGATGGTCGCGTCGAAGTACAGCAGGTCGATCGCGTCTCCGCGGATGAACGCGGTCTTGGTGCCCAGGTCGGTGGCCGGGCTGAGCCAGACACCGTGGTCTGCGCCGGCCCGGTCAGCCCCGGCCTGTGCGTAGTCGGCGTCGGCGGCGATCGCCGGTGGCCGAGATGATGGGTTCCAGACGTCCCCACGACAACCGGTCGGCCCAGCGGGTTGCCTTCTCGTCGACCGCCGCAACCGTGGCGGCCGTCAGGGACCGGGTGGCCTGGGCGGTCTTGCGCCCGATCCACGGCTTGACCACGCCGGCCCGCACCCGCGCCCCACAGCCGAGGCAGCCGGTGCCGCAGGTCGAGCGCGTCCCCGACCAGGAGCTCTGCTGAGTACGTCGAGATGGCCAGCTCGCACCGAGCTCGGCCGGGCAAAACTGCGCGACCTCGGGGTGCCTTCGCCACCGAAGCGAACCAGCTGAAGTCGTTATCCACAAAGGGAGATGGAAGGCTAGTGCGAGCAGACGGATTGAATCGACACAGGCACCGGATGGCCGGCGCAGTGCTCGGTCGATGGACATGCGGGGGCCCGTACCTAGCAAGCGGTAAGGCGGCCGACTGCCTGGGCGGTTAGCTCAGGTGACGTCGAAGTACGCCTTGTGCGGCTCACCGCCGATGAGAGCGGCCTCGACCCAGTAGCCACCGGGCTCCACCGCCTCGTCGTCGAGCTGGCAACCGTCGCTGGACCGGTGGCCGTTCCACGTGAACTTGTAGCTCGACGCCGGATCCGCCCGCACCACCAGCTGTCTTGCCAACAGCGCGTCGGGGCAGTCGTCACTCGACCAGACGGTGTCGACTCCTGACGTCACCCGCACCACGAGACTGCTGGCCGTAATCGACAGCGTGCACGCGGGAGTGCCGTTGCTGGTCAACAGGAACGTAGCGGTGTTGCTCTGCCCCGCCTTGACGTCGGAGACCTCGATCTGCATGTCGACGCCCGTCGGCTCACAGTCACCGGTGGGCTCGGCGAGCGGTGTCTTCGTCGGTTCTTCGGTGTCTTCGTCGGTGTCGCGGTGGACTCGGGCTTGATGTCTTCGTCGGAGCTGTTGGCGTCGACTTCTTCGGTGACCTAGGCGCCGCCGAAGTCTTCGTCGGTGGTGCCCGCGTCCCCATCGATGGCGACGCGCCCGTCGCCCTGGGCGGGGCCGTGGTCGGTGCCTGGCTCATAGGTCGTGTTGTCGTCCCCGGCTCCGCGGCCGTCTCCTCGTTCGCGTCCCCCGCGCCGGAGACGAGCCACCAGATCAGCAGGGTGACAAGGAGGACCACCGCGATCAGCATGAGCCTGCGCGCCCAGTACACCCGCGGCGGCAAAGGCCCGGACGGTCGGATGACGGTACTCATGACGTCACGCTAACCCGCTCGCTGGTCGAATCATGGCATCATCGCCGTGACATGCCAGAGTCCCTCCCCACCGCCGCCATCCTCGGGTGGTATGCCGGCCACCGGCGTACCCTGCCGTGGCGAGAGGCAGGCGTGGGCAGCTGGGCAGTTCTCGTGAGCGAGGTCATGCTGCAACAGACGCCGGTCGCCCGGGTGCTCCCCGTTTACGACTCTTGGATGCGGCGCTGGCCGACACCGCCAGCCCTCGCCGCCGACCAGCCCGGCGACGCCGTGCGGATGTGGGGACGCCTCGGTTATCCCCGGCGGGCGTTACGCCTGCACGCGGCCGCCACTGTCATCGACGAGCTGCACGACGGGTCGGTGCCGACGACGTACGAGGCACTGCGCGGCCTTCCCGGCGTGGGGGAGTACACCGCTGCCGCCGTGACGGCGTTCGCGTACCGCAGACGCGCGGTGGTGCTCGACACGAACGTCCGTCGGGTGCTGTCCAGGGCCCTCGAAGGCAGGCAGTTCCCTTCCCGGCAGGTCACCGTGGCCGAGCGAGATCTCGCCGAGTCCGTGCTGCCGCCCGATGACGAGACCGCCGCCACCTGGAGCGTCGCCGTGATGGAGCTTGGGGCCCTGGTATGCACCGCTGCGACGCCGCGCTGCGAGGCCTGCCCCGTGGCTGCTGGCTGCGCGTGGAGGGCCGCTGGGCGACCGCCATACGACGGTCCGGCGCGTCGTGCCCGGCCATATGTCGGCACCGACCGCCAGTGCCGGGGGCGCATCCTTGGCCTGCTCCGAGACAGCGACGAACCTGTCCCGGCCGCCGACATAGTCACCGCCTGGGACGACGAGGAGCAGCGGATCCGAGCACTCGACTCCCTGCTCGCGGACGGTCTGGCGGTGGCCCTGCGTGACGGCCGTCTCGGGTTGCCGTGACCGAGGGCGCCGGCCCAAACGACCCCCGCCAAAGGACAGAGCCCCTCGCGTAAGTCGCGAGGGGCTCTGGTCGACATGATCTCCGTCAGGGGCTCGATGTCGGCGGAACGACCTCTTCGATCGGCGCAACATCGGGCAGCTCCGACTTCGGGGAGCCCTTGAAGGTGAACTGAGCCTCAGTGCCTTGGCCCTCGACGTCCACCAGCACGATCTGCCCGGGACCGACCTCGCCGTACAGCATCTTCTCCGCGAGTACGTCCTCGATGTCGCGCTGGACCGTCCGGCGTAGCGGCCGCGCCCCGAGGACCGGGTCGAACCCGCGCTTGGCCAGCAGCTCCTTGGCGGGCTGAGTGAGCTCCAGCGCCATGTCGCGGTCCTTCATCCGGATCTCGACGGCGTCGATCATGTAGTCGACCATGCGGACGATCTCGTCCTGGGTGAGCGGCGGGAAGACCACGATCTCGTCAACCCGGTTGAGGAACTCCGGCCGGAAGTGCTGCTTGAGCTCGTCGGAGACCTTGGACTTCATCCGGTCGTACGACCCCTGCTGGTCGCTCGCCTGGGCGAAGCCCAGGTTGCCACCCCGGGTGATGTCTCGGGTGCCGAGGTTGGTGGTCATGATGATCACGGTGTTCTTGAAGTCGATGACCCTGCCCTGCGAGTCGGTCAGTCGGCCTTCCTCGAGGATCTGCAGCAGCGAGTTGAAGATGTCAGGGTGAGCCTTCTCGATCTCGTCGAAGAGGACGACCGAGAACGGCTTGCGCCGGACCTTCTCGGTCAGCTGACCCCCCTCCTCGTACCCCACATAACCAGGGGGCGAGCCGAACAGCCGCGACACCGTGTGCTTCTCGGAGAACTCGCTCATGTCGAGCTGGATGAGCGCGTCGGCGTCGCCGAACAGGAACTCGGCCAGCGTCTTGGACAGCCAGGTTTTACCGACACCGGACGGACCGGCGAAGATGAACGACCCACCGGGACGCTTCGGGTCCTTCAACCCGGCACGGGTACGTCGGATCGCCCGTGACAGCGCCTTGATCGCCTCGTCCTGACCAATGACGCGCTTGTGAAGCTCGTCTTCCATCTTCAGCAGACGGGTCGACTCGGCCTCGCTGAGCTTCACGATCGGGATGCCAGTGGCGGTGGCGAGTACCTCGGCGATCAGCTCCTCGTCGACCTCGGCGACAACGTCCATGTCGCCTGCCTTCCACTGCTTCTCGCGCTCGGTCTTGGCGACGATCAGCTTCTTCTCCTCGTCGCGAAGCGAGGCTGCAAGCTCGAAGTCCTGCGAGTCGATCGCGCTTTCCTTCTTGCGGCGTACGTCGGCGATCTTCTCGTCGAACTCGCGCAGGTCCGGCGGAGCGGTCATCCGGCGGATCCGCAGCCTCGACCCGGCCTCGTCGATCAGGTCGATGGCCTTGTCGGGAAGGAAGCGGTCGGAGATGTAGCGGGCGGCCAGGGTTGCCGCCGAGACCAGCGCCTCATCTGTGATGGTGACCCGGTGGTGCGCCTCGTAGCGGTCGCGCAGCCCCTTGAGCATCTCGATGGTGTGCGCGATGGTCGGCTCGGCGACCTGGATCGGCTGGAACCGACGTTCGAGCGCTGCGTCCTTCTCCAGGTGTTTGCGGTACTCGTCGAGGGTGGTGGCGCCGATGGTCTGCAGCTCGCCGCGGGCGAGCATCGGCTTGAGGATGCTGGCGGCGTCGATCGCGCCCTCGGCGGCTCCGGCACCGACCAGAGTGTGAATCTCGTCGATGAACAAGACGATGTCGCCCCGGGTGCGAATCTCCTTGAGGACCTTCTTCAGCCGCTCCTCGAAGTCACCTCGGTAGCGTGACCCGGCGACGAGGGCGCCGAGGTCGAGGGTGTAGATCTGCTTGTCCTTGAGAGTTTCAGGAACGTCGCCTTTGACGATGTTCTGGGCGAGTCCCGCAACGATCGTCGTCTTGCCCACGCCAGGCTCACCGATGAGCACCGGGTTGTTCTTCGTGCGGCGGGACAAGATCTGCATCACCCGCTCGATTTCCTTGTCACGGCCGATCACGGGGTCGAGCTTGCCCTCGCGGGCCGCCTGGGTGAGGTTCTGCCCGAACTGGTCGAGGACCAGCGAAGACGACGGTGCGCCGCCCTCGGTCGGGGCACCAGCACTCGCGGTCTCCTTGCCCTGGTATCCGCTGAGCAGCTGGATTACCTGCTGGCGGACCCGGTTGAGGTCTGCGCCGAGCTTCACGAGCACCTGCGCGGCTACGCCGTCTCCCTCACGGATGAGACCGAGCAAAATGTGCTCGGTCCCGATGTAGTTGTGGCCCAGCTGCAGCGCCTCACGCAGGCTGAGCTCGAGGACCTTCTTGGCACGCGGGGTGAAGGGGATGTGGCCGCTGGGCGCCTGGGGGCCTTGGCCGATGATCTCCTCGACCTGGGCACGGACGGCCTCCAACGAGATGTTCAGACTCTCGAGCGCCTTGGCGGCGACGCCCTCACCCTCGTGGATGAGACCAAGCAGAATGTGCTCGGTGCCTATGTAGTTGTGGCTGAGCATCCTGGCTTCTTCCTGTGCCAGGACGACAACGCGGCGGGCGCGGTCGGTGAACCTCTCGAACATGTTCTCGCTCCTCAGTCGTGCGCTCACTCACCATGTTAGTCGCCGCTCGAGGTAGCCAACGGTTCATCGACAACAGGCGCTGTCAGTCAACAACCGGCGCGCGGTCGCGGTTGTTCCAAGCGTGGGCCTGTCGCCGCCCTTCGCGCAGAGCCACGCCGGCGTCGAGCCGCCGGCTGAGGAGAAGCGTCGTCTACGGCGTGACTAGACGGCGAGCGCTCGAGACCGTCCGCCGTCCGGATCAATGCGCGGCGTCGTACGCGGAGCGAACCTCAGAGGAGACCCGGCCGCGCTCGGACACCTGGTAGCCGTTCGCGCGTGCCCAGTCACGGATGTCGGCAGCGCTCGGGCCTGCACCGCTACGGCGGCCCGACTTGGCCGACCTGCCCTGCCGCCGCGTCGGCGCGCGACGAGCCACGCCGACATACGGCGCCAGCGAGTCGCGCAACTTTGCGGCATTCTTCGCTGACAGGTCGATTTCGTAGGTTACGCCGTCCAACCCGAAGGTGACCGTCTCGTCGGCACTAGCACCGTCGAGGTCGTCTTCGAGAATAACGTGAACACGCTGAGCCACTTTGAACTCCTTTCGTTTGGTGCCATGAAAGCACCGGAGCCGAGGTTTCACACCATAGCGCAAAATTGGGTGGAAACAAGTGACCGTAGGCTTTCCTACTCCGGTCGCAGCGTCGGGAAAAGGATGGACTCGCGGATACCTACTCCGCACAACAACATCACCAGGCGGTCAATGCCCATTCCCATGCCACCGGCGGGTGGCATGCCGAACTCCAAGGCACGAAGGAAACTCTCGTCAAGCTCCATCGCCTCCGCATCGCCCTGTGCAGCCAACAGAGACTGATGGACAAGCCTCTCGCGCTGAACGACGGGATCGTTCATCTCCGAATAAGCCACCCCCAGCTCGACACCATTGACGATGAGGTCGAATGCCTCACCGAGTCCGGGCTTGCACCTATGCGGCTTGGCCAGCGGCTTGAGCACCTCAGGGTAATCCCGGACGAACGTGGGGGTGATCAGCGTGTGTTCGACCAGCTTTTCGTACAGCTCGACCAGGATTTCCGCAGCACCCCATTGCGGCGGTATCTCGATCTGATGCTTCTCGGCGTGGTTACGCAGTGTGCCGGTCGAGGTATCCCCCGTCACCTCCTCGTCCACAGCTGTCGAGACGAGGTCCAGCAGGTTGGCATGTCGCCACTCTGCCTCCAGGTCGATGTCCGACCCGTCTCTGCCCGGTACGACGGCGGCGCCGACCGCCCGGGCGGCGCCGAGGACAAGCGACCGCAGCAACTCGGCCATGGTGTCGTAGTCGCCGTACGCCTGGTAGCCCTCGAGCATCGAGAACTCGACCGCGTGCGTGGAGTCGATCCCCTCGTTACGGAACGTCCGACCGATCTCGAAGACCCTCTCGACACCACCTACAAGCGCCTTCTTCAGATCGAGTTCGAGCGCGATCCGCAACAACATGTCCTGGTTGAGAGCGTTCACATGGGTGCGAAACGGCCGGGCGGTGGCTCCGCCGTTCGTGGCTTGGAGGATTGGCGTCTCGACTTCCACGAATCCGCGCTCGTCGAGAGTCGACCGTAGGGACTTCAGCACCGCGGCCTTGGCGCGGACCATCGCGCGCGGATGATCCCGCACGATCATGTCGACGTATCTGAGCCGCACCCGTGCCTCATCCGACAGGGGCCGGTGCTCGTTCGGAAGCGGTCGGAGGGCCTTGACCACCATCTGCCACGTCACGGCCTGGACGGACAGCTCGCCGCGACGGCTGGTGACAACCTCGCCCTGTACGGCGATGATGTCGCCGATGTCCACCAGGCTCTTGAACTCCCTCAGCTCATGCTCACCGAGGTCGGCAAGGGACAACATCGCCTGCAGCTCGGTGCCGTCACCCTCCCGCAGCCGGGCGAAGCACAGCTTTCCCGTGTCGCGCAGGAAGATCACCCGGCCCGTGACGGCGACGTGGTCCCCAGTTTCGTGGTCAGCACCGAGCTCCCCGGAGTCGTACGCAGAGACGATCTGCCGGAGAGAATGGGTCCTCGTGACCAAGACTGGATAAGGGTCCATCCCCCTTTGGATGAGCGAGGCGCGCTTCTCTCTACGGACGCGCAACTGCTCTGGGAGGTCGTCAATCGGTGCCGCTCGAGATGAGGCAGAGGGGGGCTCCGACATGACGTTCAGGCTAGTGCACACCGTGCTTGCGTCTGCGATCCGTCTCGCTCTGATGATCCAGGCAAGGCCAGCTCAGCTGCGGTTCCTCTCGTGGATAAGGCGCAGACCGGTCAGCGTGAGATAGGGCTCATGCCTGGTGAAGACTCGGCACTCGGCGATGACGGCCGTGCCGAGGTGCCCGGTGGCGACGACCGCCATGTCGTCGACGCCGACGCCGAGCTCGCAGATGATGCGAGAGACGATTCCCTCGACCTGCCCCGCAAACCCGAAGACGGCGCCGGACTGCAAGGCGGCGACGGTGTTCTTGCCCACCACCGAGCGCGGTCGCTCCAGCTCGACCTGGCGCAGCTGCGCTGCTCGTTCACCCAGGGCGCTCAGCGAGGTCTCGACGCCTGGCGCGATGACGCCACCGACATACCTCCCGGCCACGTCGATGACGTCGAAAGTCGTCGCGGTCTCGAAGTCGACGACGACACAGGGTCCTCCTACCAGATCCGCTGCCGCCACGGCGTTCGCGACTCGGTCGGTCCCCACCTCGCGCGGGTTGTCCGTCAGCATCGGCAGTCCGCTCTTGACCCCAGGTCCCACGACAACGGGCGGCAGGGCCGCCGCATGCGCTGCCAACATGGCCCGTACCTCCCGCAGGGCGGAAGGCACCGTAGACGAGACACAGACGCCTTCGAGGTCCTCCATCCGCTGGGTGCGCTCGACGAGGCCGGTGACGAGAAGGCCCCACTGATCCGCGGTGCGTCGTACGTCCGTGGACACCTGCCATGTGTCGAGCAGCTCGGCACCGTCGAAGATCCCGATGGCCGTCGATGTGTTGCGCACGTCGAAGCAGAGCAGCCTCACTGCGCGCCTGCCTCACCGAGTGTCACGGCAGCATTGTCGATCAGCCGCGTTCCGCCGACCTTTGCGGCCACCAGCAGCCGCGCCCTACCCGTGGCCGGCGCCTGCCCGAGGTCGACATCGCGCAGCGCAAGGTAGTCGAGCGCGGCCATAGGCTCGCCGGCCAGCACATCCGCGGCAGCCGCCAGTACGGCGTCTGGGCCCTGTGGCCCTGCCGCGACACCCGCGCGCAGGGCGACACTCAGCACGACCGCAGCACGACGCTCGTCTGGCGCGAGGTACCTGTTGCGGGAGCTGAGAGCGAGGCCATCGTTCTCCCGAACCGTCGGCGCACCAACCACCTCCACCGGCATACACAGATCGCCAACCATGCGCCGCACCAGCACCAGCTGCTGGTAGTCCTTCTCCCCAAAGACGGCCACACCAGGTCGGATGAGCTCGAACAGCTTCGCGACGACGGTCAGGACGCCGTAGAAGTGGCCGGGACGGCTCACTCCCTCGAGTATCTGGCCACCGGGACCCGGATCGACGCCGACCTGCGGTGGCCCGTCGGGATACACGACGTCGACGTCCGGAGCGAAGACCAGATCCACCCCGTGCCGGCCACAAAGCTCCAGATCTGCGGCGAGCGTCCGCGGGTAACGGCTCAGATCCTCGGCCGGACCGAACTGCGTCGGGTTGACGAAGATCGACACCACGACAGGCTCACCGTATCTGCGCGCCTCGTCGAGCAACGCACCGTGGCCGGCATGGAGGGCACCCATCGTGGGGACGAATGCGGTCCGCGACGTCGGTCCATGCCGCCCCGCGACGTCGCCCAGCGCCTCCTCGAGCTGATCACGGCGGGTGACGACGCGTGGCTCGACGACCGTTCCGGGCGCCTTCGAGGTCGCCATCTGGTCCTAGACGATGCTGTCCGTGAGGGCGTCATTGAGCACCCCGACGAGGGCCGCGGCGCGACGGGGCTCCAGCCGGGCGTCGGCCACCGCATGGTTGGCCGTTGCACGCGCCATGACCACGTACGACTCGAGTGTTGAGCGGGGGTACTGCGGAGCCGCCAGGGTGCGAAGGTGCACTCGGACCGTGTCGACGTCGCCACGGACGATCGGGCCGGTGAGCGCTGCGTCGCCATAGGTGAGGGCGTTGTCGAGTGCCGCCGTAAGGAGAGGGCGCAAGGTGGCCGCCGGATCCTCTGAGCCGGCATCGCGCAACAGGTCCATCGCCTGGCCGACCAAGGTGACGAGGTGGTTGGCGCCATGGACAAGGGCGGCGTGGTACAGCCTTCGGTTGTCTTCTGTCACCCATACAACGCTGCCGCGCAGAGCCGCCACGAGCGCCGACGCCACCGACCGCTCCGCAGGGTCGCATGTCACACCGAACACGCAACCGTCGAGCCTGGCCAGGTCGAGATCTGTGCCGGTGAAGGTCATGGCGGGATGGATGGCGAGTCCACGTGCGCCGACCTCCTCGGCCGGACGCAGCACCTCCATACCGTGACGGCCGCTGGTGTGGACGACGATCTGTCCGGACCGGATCGCTCCAGACGCGACAAGCATCCGCACGACATTGTCGAGCGCATCGTCGGGCACGGTCAGCAGGAGCAGCTCGCACGACTTCGCCACTGCGGTCGGCCTGCGCACAGGGACTCCGGGCAGGAGGGTCTCGATCCGGGTCCGAGAGGCGTCTGACTCCCCCGCAACGGCGACGACTTGGTGGCCCGTCTCGCGTAGCGATGCCGCGAGCACGGCGCCGACGCGACCGGCGCCGATCACGCCGAAGGTCAAGCTCTGGGTCGGCGGTCCCGACTCTTCGACCATGACGATCGCCTTTCCGTTCCAGTCCCAAAGTGGGTACCAGACGTTTGTGCGACTACGAATAGCGTGCAGCGGCAACGTGCTCATCCAGGGTACGCCGAGGAAGCGGGGGCCGACATCGCCTGGGGCGTGGGCTACCTCACAGGCCCGACGTCGACCTTCAGCCCTTGCTCACGGTCGAACGTGAGAGCCACCGCACGACCCGAAACCGTCGTCTTGGCCAGCTGGAGGTCAGGCGCCTTGCTGCGGATCGAACCGGCGCGCGTGATGTCGGCAACCCTCGCCTCGATCATGACAGTCCAGCTCCCGTCACCGAGCCGGCCGAGGTCCACCTGGGCGACGAAACCGCTCCGGTCATAGTTCTGCCCCGGCCGGTTGACCCATGCGGTCGCCTCTGGCGAGTGCCGCACTCCGGTCACCATAGCGACGTCCTGGTGTACCTCGGAATGAAGCCAGACTCGGGTCTGCGCGTCGACCGCCAGCGGCGGCGCCCCACGGATGAGTGCGATCCCCTCGATGACGAGCACCCCGCCCTCACAGCTTGCGCGAAGGAGTCGCGCGTCGTACTCGAGCTCGTGGTCTGCCAGCCAGAAGAGCCGCGCAGGGACACCGGTGTCAGGCTCCTCGGCAAGGGGCAGCAACGCGACCACGTGGTCGGCTTCCACGCGCACCGGCAACGCGCCTGGGTTCGCCTCGACCCATTCGCGCACCCGTTCTGCATCAGCGCGACGGTCCGCTGCCACCAGCCAGCCAACGACCCGGCCGACGACGCGCAACTGACTCTGCTCGATTGGGGGCAGGCCGGCGAACAACTGCCGCATGCCGTCTCGCAGCAGCTGCCAGTAGGCGTCGTCGCAGTGGAGGATCTCGCGGAAGTAATGGGGGAGGTCGCCGGCCAGGCCGTTGCGGGCCCAGAAGTCGAGCAGCTCGACAGAGCCCAGCGACCGCACAACCTGCGTGGTCATGAGCTTCGTGGTGATGCGGTCCCGCAGGTCAGCTATCTCGTGGCGACGCTGCGTGATCGAAGACCCGTCACGACGGATGCGCCAGTGGTAGACAGGCCTACGAACCACGTCGATCGCGGACGCTCGCAGATAGGCCTCGATCATGGCCGGCTGGTCCTCGTAGCGCACGCCTTCGGGGAAGGCAAGCTGCGCACTGTCCCAGAACGCCCGCCGGAAGACCTTGTCCCAGGCGAACCCGTTGCGCATCAGGAGCGGGAACCCTTCGACGGTCACACCCAGCCGTCGTTGCCGGTGGACGGGTCGAAGGAACCCTGGCTCGCTCAGCTCGCCCGTCTCGTCGAACCGGCGCTGCATTGACCCGACGACGAGGTCGGAACCGCTCTCGTCGAGGGCCGCGATCATCAGCGTGTACGCATAGGGGGGCAGGGTGTCGTCGGAGTCGACGAAGGCCAGCAGCTCTCCCGAGACGTGGCGGCTTCCGGTGTTACGGGCGGCCCCCAGGCCATGGTTGCTCGTCTGCAGCAGTTCGACGTTCGGATGGCGACGTGCGTAGTCGGCGGCGATCGCCGCCGAGCCGTCGGTCGAGCCGTCATCGACGAGGAGAACCTCCAGGTCGGTGTACTGCTGGCCGAGGACGCTGTCCAGACACTCCGACAGGTACTGCTCTACGTTGTAGACCGGGATGACGACGCTCAGTCGTGCCTGCCGACGGCGTCGCCTCAAAGCCCGCCCAAACACTCGGTCACCCTAGTGGAACCGGCGAGCCCGCCGGCCCAGCTGCACGCATCCTCCCGCATCCGCTACTCGAGGGGTGACCATCAGTCGCCGCGCGGGTCACGGCGGATCCGGTCGTGGAACTCGTCCACCCAGTCCCCGGTCGGCGAGGCCGACTCCACCAGCCACGTCACGCCGACAGCGGCGTACTCCTTCGCCGGTACGCCGGGAGCCCAGCTGGCGACGACGTCCCATCCGCCCTCGACCTCGCCCAGGTAGCGCGCGAGCGCGTCCGGCCTCAGCAGGTCCGTCGCGCCGATCGGAACGATGCCGTCCCAGCGCCGTGCACGCAGGAGTGGTCGCTTGTTGGGCACGACCCCCGCAACCCAGATCGGCGGCCTCGGCCGCTGCACGGGCGTCGGCAGCAGGTCAGCCTCGACGTCGTACGACGAGCTGTGATGCACCACCGGACCGCCTCGCAGCAGCTCGTCGATCAGCTCGAGCCCGTCGTCGAGCATTACCGCGCGGGCACGCAAACCGGCCTCGTCGCCGAAGGCTCCGAAGTCACGGTCTGGGGGCTCGCCCAGGCCGACGCCCAACACCGCCCGCCCTCCGCTGAGGTGGTCGAGGGTCGTGAGCTGCTTGGCTACGACCCAAGGTCGTCGACGTGACAGCGGTGTCACCAAGGTGCCAAGTCGTACCCGCTCAGTTGTCTGTGCAATTGCGCCAAGCAGGACCCAGGGATCGTGGACCGGTGGATGCACGTCGACCCATTGCAGGTGGTCCCACACGAAGACGCCATCCCAGCCGGCGGCTTCGGCGTCTCTGGCGATCTGCAGCAGCCGCGAAGCGTCCGTGAACGGCGGGATGCTGACGGCGAACTTCATGGCGTCAACGTACCGAGAGGCGAGGACACTTGCGCTCGGGAAACCGGTTGCCAGGCTCAGGGTCGGCCCACCAGCATGAACCCGGTTCGGCGACGTCACCCTGGGTGCCGCTCTCCGGGCAGGGCGAGGAGGAGAGGACTCGCAGCGCCGTCAAAGAGCGAAGCGAAGGCGCAAGAGCCTCTCGTCCTCGACCGACCGGTGATCGGCCACGCCTCAGCCGTCGGAACGCCACGCGGCACCTAGCGAAGGGGTCTCATGGAAAGAGTGGACTACCGGGGACCTGCTCACCTGAGAGACATGCAGTCGCTGGTGCAACGGCTGTGGTCACCGGAGAGCCGCTGGCACGTCGGCGACGTCGCCTGGGGCCGCTTCGCGATTCCAGGCGCAGAGAGCGGGTTCCGTACGTCGGTGTGGTCTGAGTCGGGAGCCATCGCCGCTTGGGGGTGGGCGGAGCTGCCGGGCGATCTGAGCATGGTCGTCGACCCTGACTACGGCGGTCTGGCCGACCAGGTGCTGGCCTGGTTCCAATCTGTCGCGCGCGCGGACACGCTCAGCGTGACGGCGCTTCAGACCGAGACGCATCTGTGTGACGCGTTGGAAGCCGCCGGATACTCCGTCGACAGGTCTGCGCCGTACTTCACCCACCATCTGATGACCTTGGACAACCTTCCCGACACCGCGTTGCCGGTCGGGTTCGCGGTGCGGCATGTGGAACTTCACGAAGCCCAGCAGCGTGCGGCGGTGCACCGCGTTGGCTGGTCAGACTTCGGTTCGCGCGTCTCGACCGACAGCTATCAGGAGGTGATGGCTGCGTGGCCCTATCGAGCCGATCTCGACTGGGTCGTGGAGGCGCCAGACGGCGGCTGGGTCGCGTCGGCGCTGGCGTGGCTCGACGACCTCAACCAGGTCGGGTTGCTCGAACCGGTCGGATGCGCACCGGCGTACAGGAGGCGGGGACTTGCCCGGGCCGTGAACGTCGCGGCCCTCCATGCCCTTCGGCGAGCCGGTGCGACTAGGGCAGTCGTCGCGCCCCGAGGAGATGCGGCGTATCCGGTGCCTGGTCGGCTCTATCGCAGCATCGGATTCCAGCCCGGGCCGAGGACTGTCACCTACCGGCGCCACGCGTAGCCCGACGCCTCGACCGATGGCGCCCTGGTGCCGCTTTCCGGGCAAGGCGAGGAGGAGAGGACTCGCAGCGCCGTCAAAGAGCGAAGCGAAGGCGCAAGAGCCTCTCGTTGTCGACCCACCGGGTGACCAGCCACGACCTCGGTGATGGCGCCCTGGTGCCGCTACCCGGGCAAGGCGAGGAGGAGAGGACTCGCAGCGCCGTCAAAGAGCGAAGCGAAGGCGCAAGAGCCTTTCGTCCTCGACCGCCCAGGTGTCGGCCACGCCTCAGCCGTCGGAACGCCACGCGGCACCTATCATCGGCGCAATGACGACAGTGTCAGGGCGGCGAATGGGCGACATAGACAAGTGAGGCTCACGCGTCGCGACACGTCAGCCCTCGCCGTCGGCTCCGTCGTCACCGGCGTGCTCGCCTACGTCTTCTTCGCCGTCACCACACGCGCGTTGGGCCCGGAGACGGCGGCGCCGGTGTCCGTGCTCTGGACGTACTGGAGCTTTTCGGCGGCGGCTATGACCTTCCCCTTGCAGCACTGGATCGCCCGTACCGCGGCTGCACACCGAGACGAGAGCGACGTCCGGTCGGCGCTGCCACGGCTGATTTCTGTCGTGCTCTTCACCGCACTCCTGATCGGCCTGGTCTCGTGGGTGGCGCGCGAACAGCTGTTCCACCGCGATGGCCTCGCGTTTCCGAGCTTGATGGCGGCGGTCACTTTGGGCGCCGGGGTCCTCGGCGTCAGCCGCGGTACGCTCACCGCGCGCCGGCGGTTCCGCACCCTGGCCGCCGCGCTGGTCGCGGAGAACGCCTTGCGCTGCCTTACTGCTGTCCTGCTGGTGCTTGCCGACGTTCACCACCCCGTTGCTTACGGTGCGGCACTCCTGGTCGGTTACGTCGTCGTCCTCGCATCACCGGCATCACTTCGGCTCCGCCGGTCAGCTGACAGGCTAGGCAGCGCGCCCTCGCTCCGGTCCCTTCGCGGGGCCTCAGGGGGCCAGCTACTCGCCCAGATAGTGCTGACGGGCGCACCAGTGTTGTTGGCGCTAGCCGGGGGAATGCCGGTCGACGTCACCGCCATGTTCGCGGGGCTGGCGTTGTTCCGGGCTCCCTACGTTGTCGTGCTGGGACTGGTGTCACAGCTGACCGGGCTACTCACCACGTGGGTGGTGCAGGACCGACGCAGCAGCCTCGATCACGCGCGTCGCCTCGTCGCCGGGCTGACAGTCGCAGCGGCGGCTTTCGCGGCCGTTCTAGGGAGCACCGTAGGGCCAGCGCTGGTGAGGCTGATATTCGGTTCCGAAGTCCGGTTGGAACCGCTCCACACCATGCTGTTGGCCATCGGTAACGCGGTCGCCCTCGGGAGCCTCGTGCTCACGATCCTCGTGTTGGCGCGCGACCGGTCGGCGGGAGTGGCGCGTGCCTGGCTGATCGCGTGCCTCGTCGCAGGCGTCTTCTTCACAATGGCCGGCGGCGATTCGCTGGACCGGGCGTGCTGGACCTTTGCGCTGGCTCAGGGGGCTGCCTTACTCGTGCTCTTGGTGGAGGAGTATCGAGCAGCACTGCGGACTCGAGGCGCGATGTCGAGCGGAAGCCACTCGGTCGCGCCACCGCGCTGAGCGGGGGGCAGCGATCTGCCGGCCGATCCGCAATACTCGAATGTCATGCGCGGAGTCATCCTGGCTGGGGGAACCGGCACCCGGCTGCATCCGATCACGCTCGGCGTAAGCAAGCAGCTTATGCCGGTGTACGACAAGCCGATGATCTACTATCCGCTGTCAACCTTGCTGCTGGCCGGCATCCGCGACGTCTTGGTCATCACCACCCCCGGCGAGGGCGAGTCATTCGCACGACTGCTCGGAGACGGTTCTCGGTTCGGAATCTCGATTCGCTACGCCCAGCAACCGGAGCCGCGGGGCATCGCGCAGGCCTTCACCATCGGTGCTGACTTCATCGGAGACGGGCGATGCGCCCTCGTCCTCGGTGACAACATCTTCTACGGCCAAGGCCTGGGCCTTCAGCTCGAGCGCTTCTCGACTCTCGTTGGTGGGGCAATGTTCGCTTACTGGGTGAACAACCCAAGCGATTACGGCGTCGTCGAGTTCGACGAGTCGGGTCGAGTGCTGTCTCTTGAGGAGAAACCCGAGCGGCCCCGCAGCAACTACGCCGTGCCGGGGTTGTACTTCTACGACAACGACGTCATCGAGATCGCGCGCAGTCTGATGCCGTCGGCGAGGGGGGAGTACGAGATCACGGACATCAACCAGGTGTACCTCGAACGCGAGGCACTGCACGTCCACGTCCTCGCCAGAGGCACGGCTTGGCTGGACACCGGGACCTTCGACTCGCTGAACGACGCCAGCAACTTCATTCGAACAGTCGAGCACCGGCAAGGGCTGAAGATCGGCTCACCTGAGGAGGTGGCGTGGCGACAGGGGTTCCTGAGCGACGATGAGCTGCGCGAGCGCGCCGACCGCATGCTGAAGAGCGGCTACGGCTCTTACCTGGTCGGCTTGCTGGAGCATCGTGACCTGCAGGCGTACCGCTCCCCCAGCTGAGCGTGTCCGCCAAGAGGACAATCAGTTCTGCGAGGAGGGCGGGAGAGACTGCCGAGGCGCGATGCGCGCGCGTTCCTTGAGGGGCTCCCACCAGGCCCGATTCTCGGCATACCACCGGATGGTCTCGGAGAGGCCCTGCGCGAAGTCGACGCGAGGACGGTAACCGAGCTCGGTGCTGATCTTTTGCGTGTCGACGCAGTAGCGCAGGTCATGTCCCTTGCGGTCCTCGACATGCACGACGCTGCTCCAGTCCGCTCCGCAAGCCACAAGTATCCTCTCGGTCAGCTCGCGGTTCGTCAGCTCCGTGCCACCACCGATGTTGTACACCTCCCCGGGGCGGCCGTTGTGGAGGACAAGGTGTATCCCTCGGCAGTGGTCGTCCACGTGCAGCCAGTCCCGTGAGTTCGCCCCCTCGCCGTACAGCGGAACCGTGGTGCCCTCCATCAGGTTCGTGACGAACAGCGGGATGAGCTTCTCGGGGAACTGGTACGGGCCGTAGTTGTTGGAGGAGCGTGTCACGCACACCGGCAGACCGTGGGTGCGGAAGTACGACCGCGCGAACAGGTCGCTCGATGCCTTCGAGGCCGAGTACGGCGAGTTCGGCTCCAGTGGCTGGCTCTCGTCCCAGCTGCCTTTGTCGATCGAGCCGTACACCTCGTCTGTCGACACCTGCACGAAGCGCCCAACTGCATGTTCCAACGCCGAGTCCAGCAAGGTCTGCGTCCCCACAACATTCGTCATCACGAAGTCGGCGGCGCCCAGGATGGAACGGTCGACATGGCTTTCGGCGGCGAAGTGGACCACGGCGTCGCAACGGCTCATCAGCCTGTCGACGACCGGTCGGTCGAGGATGTTGCCTTCCACGAAGTCGAGCCGGCGGTTGTCGACGACAGGCGCGAGATTTGCGAGGCTCCCGGCGTAGGTGAGGCTGTCGAGGACGATGACTTCCTCCGGCGAGGTGCCTCCCCAAGCGTGGCCCAGCACGGACCGCACGTAGTGGCTGCCGATGAATCCCGCACCACCGGTCACCAAGAGTTTCACAGCCGGCCACTCTCTCGCCAAGGTTTCTCGGCTGCCAGGAAAATCGATGAGCCAAATGGCAGATGCCAGGCCCGGACGTCGTGGTCGGACCAGGCCCGGCTGCCCGTTGTCATGTCCCCCACCTAGGTCACCGGCTTCGACACGGCGTCCAAGAACACTGCAACCACGTGGTCGATGTCGTCAGCTGTCAGATTGTTGTAGAAAGGCAGCCGAACCAGCCGGTTGCTGACATCCACCGTCACCGGGCAGTCGGTCTCGCGAGCGGCAAACCGCCTGCCGGCATCGGAGCTGTGCAGCGGGACGTAGTGAAACGTCGGGTGGATCCGCTGCGCCCGCATCTCTGAGAGAACCCGGTTACGCGTCGCGTGGTCCGGCAACAAGACGTAGAACATGTGAAAGGCGGACTCGACGCCGGGCGGGACAACGGGAAGCCTCAATCCCAGTTCAGCGCTGTGCGGAGCGAGCAGGCGTTCGTAGCGCTCGAAGACGGCTCGCCGCTTGGCCTGGATGGCATCGCGGCGTTCGAGCTGGCCATACAGGTACGCCGCGAGCATGTCCGACAGTCCGAACGACGACCCGACGTCCTTCCACGAGTACTTGTCCACCTGTCCGAGCAGGAAGGCCTGGCGGTTCGTGCCCTTGTCGTAGAGCACGCGGGCGCGGTCGACATCGGCGATGTCGTTCAGGAGCAGAGCGCCACCTTCACCGCAGACCACGTTCTTGGTGTCGTGGAAGCTGAGCGTGGCAAACCTCCCCAGACTGCCGAGCGGCTCCCCGTGCCAGCGACCGAACAACCCGTGGGCGTTGTCCTCGATCAGCGCCACGTCCGGGCGATCTGTCAACGCCGCCCTGATCCCGGCGACATCGCACGCCACTCCGGCGTAATGCACGGGGATAACAGCGCGGACGCTGTCGTCGAGAAGCGACTGCAGGTGTGAAGGGTCCAGTCCAAGGGTCTTCGGTTCGATGTCACAGAAGAGCACCCGAGCCCCCGCGCGGACGTAGGCGAGCGCGGTCGTAGTGAACGTGAACGACGGTACGACGACGGTGTCGCCGGGCTTGAAGTCTAAGAGCATTGCAGAGAGCTCCAGCGCAGCGGTGCACGAGGTGGTGAGCAGCACTTCCTGCGCCCCGGTCACCTCCCGAAGCACCTCGCGTGCCTTGGCGCTGAACGGCCCCGACGACGACGTGTGCCCGCTCTCCACCGACGCCCTCATGTAGTCGAGCTCGGCGCCCTCTATGGAGGCCCGGTTGAAGGAGATCTCGCGAGCTTCAGCCATCGCGGTGGAGCCCTCGCCACTCGAGGAACGTCATGCCCAGCACCGGCACACACTAGCCTCCCGCATCCAGAGACGACAGATCCTCCCTGGTCCACGGCAGGGTACGTCCGAGCAGTTCCTGGAGCCGTTGATCACTGCCCCGGAAGTGGGCTCGCAACCTTTTGCGTAGCTCGGTGCCCAGGGGAGGCGCGGTCCCCTCGCTCCTGTTCAGGGCCTGCTGCGTCGGCTGCGGGCCATGATCGGCGTCGACCGCCAGCTCGGCGTACAGGGAACCGATCGACGATGGCGTGGCAAGCTCTTCCAGGAACCTGACGTGGACGGCACCCGGGAATGCGCAGAACCACGGCTCGAGGTGCTCGACATAGTGCCCACGTTCAAGGTAGGCGTACGGCGACACCGACGTGAGCGCGGGATCCCACGCACGGGAGGCCAGCAGATTGTCCTCGAGGGCCTCTGCGAGCGGACGGTCCTCAAGTCCGTGCGCGCTGCTGAACCTCCAGTTCGAGACCGCTCTCTCGATGGGGTCACGCAGTTGCGCGACGATCTCCGCTCGGCCGAGGACCGCTGCCGCCCGCGCCGCCGAGTGCGGAACGTCCAGGTAGCTCGTGCTCTTCTCACCCAGTAGCTGCTCAGATGATGCGTGGGCGAAGTAGGTTGCGCGGTACCAGCCGAGACCGCGCGTCTTGATCTCGTCAGACAGGAACACCTTCGGCTCAGGCCGGGTCGGCCTGGCCATCGTGATGTCGGGATGAGCGTCGAGAAGCGCAGCCAGAAAGGTGGTGCCGCATCTTTGTCCTCCGATGATGAGGAGGTGCCGTGTCAATTGGACACCCGCTCGACAACGTGATGTGTCTCGTCCGCACTCACGGCATTTAGGGTCCGCACAACGTACTCCCCGAGCATGGACAACAACGCGATAGTGACTCCGTTGAAGAAGGCGAGCATGACGATTATGGAAGTCCACCCGGCTACTTCAGTGTGACCGAAGATGCCAATGAACACGTAGACGACGCCGATCACGAAACTGATCGCAGCGATGACGAATCCCACCAGGGCCGCCAACCGCAGTGGGTAGGACGAGTAGCTGAACAAGATGGTCAGCACAAGCCGCAGGATCCGCGCCACGCTGTAGTGACTCTGGCCGCTCGCACGCCGTTCATGCCGCACATCGACGTTGGACCTGTTGCTGGAGTAGATCAGGGCCTGACCAGTGATGTAGGGGTG
>JAUJOO010000014.1:29268-30710 GCA_030447585.1 Nocardioidaceae bacterium
CGCAGCAGGTTCAACGCGACCACGTGGGGGTGCCGGCGTGCCAGGTCTGCGATCACATCCCAGCTGTTGTCCCGGCTCCCGTCGTTGACGAGGATCACCTCGTACGACAACGCGGCTGCCTCGAACACGTCCACCACTTGGTCGACCGTGTTACCCACCACGTCTTCGCTGTTGTATACCGGGATGACAACTGAATAGGTGAAACCGCGCCGATCGAGCTTGACCGAGGAGGTATCGGGTCCGGGGCTGCTCATGCGGGGAAACCAGTCACGAGTGCATCGCCGCGCCGCGTTCCGGGTGCATGGCAGTCGACCATAGTGCATCATCCATGTCTGGACGCCCGCTTATGAATACCTCCCGGCCCCTGGGTTCGCCGCGCCGACCTTGCCGTTGTCGTCGTCGCGGCACGGCGGTCATCGTCAGTTTTTCCTTTGCAGACCCGAATCTGCGGGACTCACCGAGTATGATCGGCCGACGCGCCGGAAATGTCACCATCGGCTGAGAGTCGGGGAACTGGTAGTGAGCTACTTGACTGGGCGCATGAGCGCAAAGCGCAGGCACTTGTTGCTCGGGAACTCCCGAGACCTTGTCCCCTACATCGGCGCGGTCCTGTTCGGCGCTGTGCTGATTGTCACCGCAGCGATCAACCAGCCGTTCAACCAGAACGAGCTGAAACAGATGGGGCCCTACGACAGCAACAGCTTGTCGGAGATCGCGTCGGGGACCCGACAGCCTCCGCTCGACCCATGGCTGGGAGCACTGGTCCAGCACTTGTTGGGTGAAGGGCAACTGCGCCAGCGGCTGGTGCCTGTGCTCGCGGGGATCGGAACCCTAGCGCTCATGGCCATGCTGGTTCGGCGGCTGGGCCTCGGCATGGCTGGCGCGTTGGGGGTCTGGGTGATGGCGACCGCCCCTCTCATGGTGCGCTACAGCGCCTACACCCGTCCGTACGCGCTGCCGCTGTTCCTCAGCATGCTGTATGTGTATGCCGCCCAGAGGTGGCTTGACGACCGCAGCAAGAGCTGGCTGGCCGTCGCGGCCGTAGCCGCCGTCGCGCTGCCGTTGACTCGTGTCCCCGAGCCGACGGTCTTTCTCCTCGCCAGCGCCGTAACCATCGCCGCGCTCGCCGTTCTCCGTCACCTGCCTTGGCCTCAGGCCGGGCCGTTGATAGCCATCCCGACAGCTGCGCTCCTTTTGGTGGGATACCCGATGTACCGCTCCTTGGCTTCTGAGGCCAACAGCCTGTGGGACCCAAGCCCGAGCGGGTTCATCCAAAGGTTCGACGGAGGAGTGCGCGAGGTGCTAACTGGTTTCCTGCCGCTGCTTGCCTCGCGCTTTCCCTGGTGGCCGCTCACCCTCCTCGTCCTGGTCGCGGCAGTCGCCATTCCACACTCTAGGCGGCAGCTTCGTGAGTGGTGGTTTGCGTGGCCGCTGTTCGCGGC
>JAUJOO010000014.1:30810-37443 GCA_030447585.1 Nocardioidaceae bacterium
TACCACCCGTTCCGGATCTAGAGGCCAATTCGTGCCACCTCCGCAAGCCCCCAGCCAGACAAACGCCGTGAAGTCCTGACTTCGGGAGGCGGCCGCCCATACGGGCAGCCTCTTGACGCGCTTGACGGCTCGCGGACTACCCTGCCCGACTCCGCGCGGCGACGTCAGCGAAGCGGCTTGGAACAAGACATGAAGACGTGCGTGTAGGGGATCCGGAGCAGGTCGTGCCGTACCGCTACCTCGACGTCTCCGAACGCGCGTCTTGCCAGCGCCTCGTAGTCCTCTGGCGCGCGAATGCTCTGTCCCCGGTCTCGACTGACGACGAACCGAGCCGCCGGCGACATGTCGCTCGTGTAGGCCGCGTCGACCGTCACAAGGCGGCCACCGTTCGCGAGGGTGTTAGAGGCCACTTCGAACAAGTGCATTGCCTCGTCCTCGTCGATGTGGTGCAAGAGGCTCTTCGCGATGATCACATCGACCTCGCCGATCTCGCCGGAGTCGAGGTCCTGGACTCGACCGACGTAGAAACGCCCGAGATGCCCGAACCGGCGCCTCGCGGACGCGACGTAAGCGGCGCTCAAGTCGGTGCCGGTGTACCTCACACCGGGGAGGTGCTCGATAAGATCCCCCGGACCACAGCCCACGTCGAGCACGCGCAAACCCGGGGTAGGTTTGACGTACTGCGCAACGAGCTCTTTGCGGACTCGCGAGGAGCCGACCGCCTGCTGGAAAGCTTCATACACTGCGGGGACCGACAGCACCGCATGTAGCCCGCGAGTCGTCTGCGCCATGACGGCCCCGTTCCTTGCAATCGTGTACTGACGCCCACGGCGCCCAAGCAACCTTAGCCCCCCTCGGCGTGCCTTCCCATAACCCAGGGCCGTCGTCGCCACAGGGCGCCAGGCAAGGTCAGCTGCGCTGACGCGGCGCCAGACGGTGGACGATACGGCGCCTCACGACCGCGAGCAGGTCCTTGCTCGACGTCGCCTCGACGGTCCGCGCTTTTCGGCCCCTCTGACGCTTCCCGGCCTTGCGGGGGGGCTGCTTTGCCTTTTGCGGCTGTTGGAGCTTGCCTTCCTTCCGGAGCTCCCGTGCTCGCTGACGCCGCCTTTTCCTCTCCAACCTCAAGGCGCCGTTGACCGCGCCCTGTACGGCGAGCACCGCCGAGTCGATCGCGATGGTCTCCGGGGGTGTGACCGTCACATCACCGCCGCTCGTAACGGGGGTGCGAAGCGAGTCAGGGTCACCGATCAGCCGAACTCCCAAGGACTTGATCGCCTCCGCCCGGGCAGCGCTCAGCTCTGCAACCCGCTCGGCCGCCCACTGCGGCAGCTTCGGGATCGCAAGGTCATGAGCCGATCGCGGAGCGTTCTTCAGAGCGGGGATGACGCCGTGGCGCATCACCTGCTGGTAGATCGCGTCGGACCACCGCTGTTCAGCGAAGACCTCGTTCATCCGCCGCACGAGCTCGACGCCGTTCATGGCCAACGACGGGTTGGGTGTCGAGTCCAGCGCGAGCAGGCCCTCCGGAAGACCGAGCAGCTGCTCGAACGTCCGCAACAGCAGCCCTCGGTCGGAGTCATCGGTCACGATGAGGATGAATCGGTCGGCGCCCACGGTCGGCACCCAGCGGCCGACAAGCTTCGCCACGTCGTGTGAGGCCCAGAACGAGCGGTGGACAGGATCGCCGGTCGCGGCGTCATCGAGAACGGTCTCGAGGAACTCCTCGTACGGCAGGGTGCGGAACTGCTGGACGCGTTGTTGCCACGCGGACGGAAGTAACCGGTCCAGGCGACGGGCGACGGAGAGAACGTGGACACGGTCACCCCCCAGATCGTCGACGACTTTGGCAGCCTGCTCTGGCTCCGCGCGACCGAAGCTTTCTGTGCTCACGCAGACGCGGAGGTCAGCCGCCTCTTCGACCTCGCGGACAAGGGCCTTCCACTCGTCGATCGTCGCTACGTCCCAGCCACGGGGGGTCTCACCCAGGACCGCCCAACCCGCCTTCTTGGCGCGCCTTCCCCGACCGGGGTAGACGACACCGTGTCGGCGCATTTCTGCACGGGCGCCCTGCAGAGCTGTCTGGATCGCCGACGTACCCGTCTTGTAGGGGCCGATGTGCAACAAGCACGCGCCCTCGGGCAGCAGCTCCGACGAGTCGACCATGGTGAGGTGACCTTCCTGACGAGCGTGGCCAAGAGGCGCCGACGCGGGGGCTCGGCGCAGATCCGCATGGTCCAGCCAGTCGGGTCTGGTCGAGTAGTTTAGCGGGACTAGACCTGCCCCATCAGGTCGTCTCGGCCGGGTGAGTCGCCCATGACACCTGGTAGGTCGACTGGCGCGTCGGCTGCCCCGATGAGCTCACGCCGCAGGTCGATGATGTGGCCGGTCTCGCCCGACAGCAGGGCGTCGAGGGAGGCTCGCGCCACCGTCTCTGAGTCGAGCAACGACCCTGGCGGTTCGTCGCCGAACGCCTTTGCTCGCATGGGTGTGCCGGTGCGCTCCGGGTTGATGCAGTTGACCCGTACGCCGGACTGGGCCCATTCGTCGGCAAGGGCCTGGGTGAGGTTCACGACCGCAGCCTTCGCCGAGGAGTACAGGCTGTAGCCGGCACGCCCCCTCGTGTACGAGCTTGACGTGAACAGCAGCAGGCTGCCTCCGCTCTCGCGCAGGTGAGGGAACACCTCTTGGGCGATCACGATAGGCGCGAGGTAGTTGATCTCGGTAGCGGCGTAGATGGTCTCCTCGGATGTCCCCAGGAGGGTTCCCCGCGGTAGGACGCCTGCGGTGTTGACTACGAGATCCATACCGCCATGGGTCTCGACCACTTGGTCCACGGCGAGTCGGACATCCTCTCGCCTCTCCACGTGAGTGCGGGTCGACGACCGGCTGAACGTGCAGACGTCGGCGCCGTACCCAGCCGCCAGCGTGGCAATGTCCGCCCCGATCCCGTAGCTGCCCCCGAAGATGACCACCCTCTTGCCCTGCAGAGCTTCGCGATACCCGTCGTCCGTGCGGGTCAGTGGACGCGTGCCACTGAACAGCTGGAACAGCTTGTCGGCGAGGTAGACGTCGATCGGCTCGGTCACCTTCATGTTGCGTTCGTCGCCCTGCACGACCCAGATGGGCACGTCCGGGAGATACCGCAGTACGACAGTGCAGTCGTCCGTGGTCGCGAACTGCGGGTCGTTCCCAGCCAGCTCGTACGCCCGCTTGATTACCGAGGCGCGAAACGCCTGAGGAGTCTGACCTCGCCTCAAGGAAGCCCTCGGCGGAATGCTACGGATGGTGTTCTCGGGCGTCACCTCGATGATCGTGTCGGCAGACGGAATGGCGACGTCGACCGCGTCGTAGACGTCCAGGGCCGCGTAGCACTCACTGACGATCCGCGGGTTCAGAAGAGGGCGGACCGCATCGTGGAACAGCACCTTGCAGTCCTCTGGGCCGAGCGCCTGCAGGGCCCTCATGGTGGTGCCGTTGCGGGTCTCGGCACCTTCGAGGATGCGGCTGACCTTGCCGTAGCCTCCGTTCCTGACGATGGCACGGACGGCATCGATGTGCCCCGGTGCCATCATGATGATGACCTCGTGTACCTCAGGATGCGCGTCGAGGACCGCCAGAGTGTGCTCGATGATGGGGCGCCCGGCGATCTTGATCAACTGCTTGGGGATGTCCAGCCCGACACGGATGCCGACACCACCAGCCAAGATGACGGCGACGTTCTTCGAGGAGGCTGTTGCCGTCACCGCTGCCTCTCCGCGGGCCAGACGCGACGCTTCAGCCTGCGCGCCAAGGCAATGGCGTCAGCCCCGTTGCGTCGCGCGGCCGAGTCTGCCGTCGGGTCTTGTGCGGCCTGCGCCTGGCTCTCTGCCGCCGATGTCGCTGCCTTCATTCGCTTCTGGAGACGGCGGCGCTCCTGCGCTCGGGCGGCGGTGATGCTCGACCTGGCGATGGCCTCTGAATGTCGGTACAGCTCGACGTACTCCGCGCGCAACTCATCCATGGTCAGCCTCGAGTCGACCGCAGCGGGGGCACCGCCGACGGAGGCCGTGGCCAGCGCCTGGTAGGTGCGTTCGCCGAGGGTCCGCAGGGACTCGGGCACATCATGCGACGACCAGTCCGAGGTGGACCGCCGCAGCGAGACGTCAACCAAGGAGTCCGCCTCCTTGATCTGGTCCTCGGTCGCCTGAGACACCAACGGCAGGTCGAGTGGCTGCTCGGCCGCGGCCAGGGCGGCCCTCCAGTCCGTCAGGAGATCCTCGTACTTGATGGTTGCCCGTGGCAGGTCTCGAGTATGGAACTCGACTGACTGCATCAGGTTGAGCCAACCGGCGAGCCGGGTTGTGCTGCCGACTCCCGTTCCATAAGCGATCTCTCTGCTCGTCATCGTCTCCGTGGGATGCCGCAACATCGTCACGACCCGCAGGTCGACCGGCAGGTCGGCCACCACCGTTCGGTAGAGGTCGAGGAACCTTGCCAGCCTGGGATCCTTGACGACCACCCGGTCGGACTGGACGAACTGCTCCTCCAGCCACGTCTTGAGTTTCCGGCGCACCCGCGGCCGCTCGGCGACCCGCGCAACCAGGTCCCAGGCCTCGGGGCGCGAGTCCTCGACGGCGACGTCCAGCGAGGCCAGTAGCTCCTTGTGGAAGTCGACGGCCCAGCGCGGCTCGCTGAACCCCCGGGGGTTGGACCTGTTCGCCGCAACTTCCGGCCGGGGGATGTACAGCCCGAGCCGGGACACCAGCCCGGAGAACAGGCTGGTGCCGCTGCGTCCGGCGCCGGCCACGACCAGCAGAGTGCCGCGTCGCGGTGACCCTGTCTGCTCACGATCCATGGCACCGAACTCTGCCACATCGCCATCCCTACCGAGTGGTGCATCGACCGCTGCGACGTGCCGCGCAGCGCCGGTCGCCGCGCGCCATCGGCGTCGTCCGCCAAGGCGAGTGGGGGCTGTCACGCGCGCTGAGGGGGCGCCTGGTGAAAGGACCGGCATAATGTCGCGAGTCAGGCACCACATCGCCCGTTCGGGCCGGAAGGAGTTGGCATGCCCAGCCGACAGGCGCTCAGGCGTCCCCAGCTCAAGACGGTTGCGTTGCGCTCGCGGGTCTACGCCGGTCGGCTTGTGCGAGCGAACCGACGACGGCGCGCAGGAGACGGGTCGGTGCCCGGCTTGCTGTCACTCGTCGTCCCGGTGTACGACGTGGAGGACTATCTCGACGCATGCCTCGACTCACTGCGCAGTCAGCGCTATCGGAACATCGAGATCATCGTGGTCGACGACGGCTCACCCGACCGAAGCGTGGCGATCGCACAACGTCACGCACGCGAAGACTCAAGGATCCGCATCCTGCGCCGTCCGAACGGTGGCTTGAGCGCCGCCCGTAACACCGGTGTCGCTGCGGCAAGAGGAGAGTACTTGGCCTTCGTCGACTCAGACGACACAGTGACCGCGGTCGGCTACCAGCGCGCGATCGCCAGGCTGCGGGCGTCGGGCTCGGACTTCGCGGTCTTCAGCTACCAGCGAATTCAGGGCCGCTCCGTGGTGCCGGCGATGCACTGGGTCCGGGATGTCCACCAGACCGAGCGCGTAGGCATCCGGCTGGGTGACTATCCCGACATCCTCGTCAACGCCGTCGCCTGGTCCAAGGTATTCAGGATGGACTTCTGGCGGCGCTCAGGGCTTGCTTTCACCGAGGGCATCATTTACGAAGACCAGCAGGTGACAGCCGAGGCGTATGCGCGCGCCACGTCGTTCGACGTTCTGGATGTGATCGGCTACAACTGGCGAATCCGTGCCGATCACACCTCGATCTCACAGGCGAAGTGGGAGGCAGAGAACCTCCGGGGTCACTTCGCGGCCGGCGAGGCTTCACTGACCGCGCTGAGGCTGCACGCCTCCGAGGAGGTCACCACGCAGCGCACGGTCCATCTACTTGCGAACGACATTCCCTGGTTCACGTCTCAGCTTGTCCACGGGGACGACGAGTTCTGGCAGCTGCTCCGCGAGGAGCTTCCCAAGCTCATCGCATCGGTCGACCACGACATCTACGTCTCCCGTGTTCCCGCGCAGACGAAGGTGCTGAACCATCTGATCTGTGCGGGCAAGCGTGATCTTGCTCAACAGTTCATCAACGTGGGCGGGATGAGCATCTTCACGTTTCCGGTCTCCGCTCAGCCGGTGGGACAGGTCGTGGAGTTGCCGTTGTGGCGAGACCCGGTGGCCGCCGTACCGGACGAGATGTTTCGGTTGGCCGACTCCCAGCTGGAGGCGCACTCCGCCATCCGCTCGGTCGACGTGGTGTCCAAGACGGTCGCGGAGATCTACGGGTGGGCGCGCATCATGAACATCGACCTGTCTCAGCAACCGCAGACGGTCAAGGCCTACGCACGTCACCTGACACGTTGCCACCGCGAGGAATGCCCCGGCCAGCCCGATGTGCCGTTGAAGGTACGCCAGTCCCACGACGAAAAGATCGACGAGGCCAGCGTCGGAGGAAGCGCCACGTGCGACTACCGGGACGCAGCAATCACGGTCGAGCTGCCGCTCGAAGACTTGACGGCCTGTGTGTGGGAGATCTGGCTCGAGATCGCCGTCGGTCAACAACGCAGGTCGTTGCTGTGGCGCAACCC
>JAUJOO010000014.1:37543-61150 GCA_030447585.1 Nocardioidaceae bacterium
TCTGGCTCGAGATCGCCGTCGGTCAACAACGCAGGTCGTTGCTGTGGCGCAACCCGTGGGTCATCGGATCTGCAGGTCTGGTGCACGCGTTGAGCGCCGGTCCGGGGCGAAGCGCCAGGATCTCCGCGGAGCGGGGATCAGGGCTGCGGATCCACGTCGCGGACGGCAGCACGGTAGAGACAGCGAGCATGTACGAGCGGGTGCTTACTATGAGTGGGCGCGGCCCGGCGCCCGAGACGGTAGTCCTCACCCGGGACCGCGACGGATTTTGCGTCGAAGGGGCAGTCGACCCGTCGACCGGAGACGAGCCTTGGACGGTCCGTCTTTCGATGCCAGCCGCCGGAGCCAGGGAGATGAAGGGGCACAGCCGCTGGCGGGCCTTCGCGCGGACCGAGGGCGCGATGGTGCCGTTGCGCTACGGACCGACGGACGCGGTCGAGAGCGTCGACCCGACTCTGCACTGGGAGCTTCGAGCGAGCCGACAAGGAGAGCTCGTCCTGCTGACGTGGGAGAGGGTCGCTCAGATCATCGACGTAACGGTGTCCGACGCCCACGTGAGCGTCCTGCTCAGTCCACACGGTATCGACGCCAGCGACTACCGCGCGCAGCTCAAGAGCAACCTGGTCGATGCCCGCTCCACGCCCGAGGTCCAGGAGGGGAACTTCCGGGTGCGCCTGCCGTTGCGGACTGAGCGCTGGGGCGTTCCCGACCAGGTGATCCCCTGCGGGGTGTACAGACTGCGCCTCGTGCACGAGGCCACGGGAGCCAAGCTCACGCCGGTGCCGTCGCAGACCCTGCGGGAGACATTTCCGAGGGAGCACCTGCTCGACCACATGCGCGTGCGGTTTCAGCTCGGCGCGCAGGGAGACCATTGGCTGGCAGTAGCCGTCAGCCCGCCGCTGTCGCCTGAGGAACGAGGCCAACGCAATCAGCACCGACTTCGGGCCACCGCCAACGCGGGAAGCGCAGACGAGCACTCTGTCTTCTTCCGCACTCTGTACGGGGAGGCCACGAACGACAACGCCAGGGCGATCCACGACGAGCTTCGCAGGCGGAACACCGACCTCACCCTCTACTGGTCCATCCAGGACAGGTCCGTGCCGGTGCCTGAAGGAGGCATCGGCCTCGTGGAGAACACCGCCGAGTGGCACGCCCGGCTCGGTGGTGCGTCGTACGTCGTCGTCAACGTCCACCAGCCGATGTGGTACGTCAAACCGAAGTCGCAGGTGATGGTTCAGTCCTTCCACGGCTACCCCTACAAAGAGATGGGCCAAAGCTGGTGGGCGCGCCG
The DNA here is from genome assembly GCA_030447585.1 of Nocardioidaceae bacterium. GTDB lineage: Bacteria > Actinomycetota > Actinomycetes > Propionibacteriales > Nocardioidaceae > JACDHG01. Next base: position 38,835 of record JAUJOO010000014.1, read on the forward strand.
ACGGGTCTCCGCGACCCATGTCCACTCCTACCTCGAGCGGTCGGCCGCCTGGGACTACCTGGTGTCACCGGCACGGTACGCGACGCCCCACCTGCTACGAGGGTTCTTCACCCCGCAAGCGGCGCAGCAGGTGAACGTCATCGAGGCGGGCTACCCGCGCAACGACATCCTCCTCGCAGCCGAGGGTGCCGAGATCCGTCGCCGTGTCCGGGAGGTTCTCGGCATCGCCGATCACCAGACCGCCGTCCTATACGCCCCTACCTTCCGCGACTACCTCAGCAGCGATGACATGACCGCCAAGCGGGTCGACTTCTTCGACCCAGCCGCCGCCGCCGAAGGGCTGGGACCTGACTACGTCATCCTCCAGCGGGGCCACGCCTTCAACGCTCGCGCCAACGTCACCACCGTTCGAGGTCCGCAGATCCGCGACGTCACCTACTACCCCGACATCGCCGACCTCTGCCTGGCCTCTGATGCGGCCATCTTGGACTACTCGTCGCTTCGCTTCGACTATGCCTTGACGCGGAAACCGATGATCTTCCTCGTCCCAGACAAGGACACCTACCACTCCCAACGGCCCGGCATCATCGCCTACGAGCCAACCGCCCCGGGAGCCCACGTGACGACGACTCGCGAGGTCATCAAGCGTCTCAAGAACTTGCCGGCCCTCACGAACAGGTTCCGGCCTCGGGTTGAGACCTTCATCGCTACCTACATGGAGAAAGAAGACGGCCAGGCCACCGTCCGAGTCGTCGACGCCGTCTTCGGATCCGACTAGTGCCGCCAGTGTCCGTTCGGCAACTGGCACGTAGAGGACTCCGTCGGGGTGCGGTGCCAGGTCTGCTCTCGGTGGTGGTGGTCGACGACGCGATGAGCGGCACGTACGCCGACGAGTTCCTGCAGTCACTGGGTGCCCAGGGCTACGGGGAGGTAGAGCTTGTCGTGGCGGCAGGTGGTGGGCGGCAGACCTTGCTCGCCGCCGCGAAGCGGGCCAGTCTCGCGAACCTGGTCGTGCGTCGAGCCCCCGGCCGATCCAAGGGCCGCGGCGGCACCCTCGATGACGGCGCTGCGGCAGCGCGAGGCGAGTACTTAACGTTTCCTGACCTTGACGGACGGGTCGCTCCCACGGCGTACCGGCGGGTGATCCAACAGCTGCGGGAATCGGGCTCCGACTTCGCCGTCTTCCCGTACCGGCGGATCCGGCACGGGCTTGCGCTCCCCGTCTCACCGTGGATCCGCGAGGCGCACCGTGAGAAGAGGACCGGGGTCCGGGTCCAGGACTTCACGGACCTCCTGGTCAACTCTGCTGTTTCGAGTCGGGTCTTCCGCTCGGACTTCTGGCACCGTACCGGTCTCAGGTTCGGCGGTGACGTCGCCGGCTCGTCGCGCGTGCAGCGCCGGTTGACAGCGGAGGCGTCGGCAAGGGCCGCCGCAATCGACGTCCTGGACGGCGGCCCCGGTTTCGGGGTGCGCGACCGCACACCAACGACGCCCTGGGTGGGAGCCGTGACACGGAGCTGGCTCGAAGCCCAGCTGACGGATGTGACCGACGCGGTGGACGTCCTCAGCCACCTCTGTCCCCCTGAAGTCGGCACGGCGAGGGTGACGCAGCTGCTCCGCACAGAGCTCGCCGACCTCGGCTCACGAATCTGTGGCGGGGACGAGGAAGTCCAGGCACTGATGCGGAAGGCCATTGCCGCGCTGCTCCGACGACTCGACGAGCAGCAGTACCTCCGCGATGTGCCGGCGCAGGTCAAGGTCCTCCACCACCTCGTCGCCCACGGTCACTTCGCCGACGCGGAGCGGTTCATCCGCACCGGCGGACTCGACGCTGAGGACTTCCCGGTGACAACCGAGGCGGTCGGCCAGGTGGCACGGCTGCCCTACTGGGGTGGAGACGACGGCAAGGTGCCGCTCAGCTGTTTCGTTCTCGCCGACTCGCAGACCAGGCTGAGGTCGTCCATCCGCAGCGTACGAGTCGTGGCGGAGACTGCGCTCGAGGTGTACGGATGGGCGTACATCGAGAACGTCGACCTGGCCGGTCACGGCCAGACGGTCCGAGCCTGGGCGCAACGCGAGCCGGGGGACGAGGTCGCCTTGCCTGTGTCGTGCGCCGAAGATGACGCGGTAGACGAGTTCGCCGACAGCGGGAGCGTCTACTGCGACTACCGCCGCTCCGCGTTCACGGTGCGGGTGCCGGTCGAGCGCCTCGATGACGGCATCTGGAAGCTTTGCCTCGACGTGGTGGCCGAAGGCCAGCGGCGGGTGGGCTCGTGGGACAAGACCTGGCCCAACGGGTCGGCCCGGCTTCGACACGTCGCGTCAGCGGGCCCGGGCAGGCAGGCGGTAGTGACAGCCGACGTGAGTGGTCGACTCCGGATCCACGTCACGTCCACTAGGCTCGCGGCGCGGCTGCGTGGGAAAGGGCAGCAGCCTGAGGATGACTCGCGGCAGGTCCGGATCGAGGCAGTAGACGTCGCTGACGACGCGCTGAGGCTGAAGCTGCGAAGCCACGGGGTCGACCTTGCCGGCTTCACGGCTCAGTTCGACGCGGACCACACCACGCTCTCGGCAACGATCGAGCCTGTCGGTCCAGGTGAGGTCGAGCTCGTGCTGCCCTTCGTCGAGGAAGCCTGGGGGATACGACGGCGGGTCATCTCGAGCGGCACGTATCGGCTGCGGCTCACTCATCACATCAGCGGTGAAGCAGTGGTCCCCGTCGCGTCTGAGGCCCTGCTCGCCCGCTTGCCACTCGATCAGGTCGCCGCACGCCTGCGGGCCACGGTGCAGCTACGTCCTCGCATGGCCGGAGCGCTGGCGGTCGTCATCCGACCGCCGCTGCAACCGAACGAGCGGGGCAGACGCAACCAGGCCAGGCTGCGCGAGGTCGCCCGAGCCGGCCGCGCTGACGAACGCGCGGTCTTCTTCCGTACGCTCTTCGGCGACACGACAGACGACAGCGCCCGTGCCATCCATGACGAGCTCCGAAATCGGGGCACCGACCTCACTTTGTACTGGGCCGTCAAGGACCGATCAGTGCCGGTGCCCGAGGGTGGCATCGGCCTCGTCGAAGGCTCCACCGAATGGCATCAGCGCCTCGGGGCGGCGTCGTACGTCGTCGTCAACCAGCACCAGCCGCTGTGGTACGTGAAACCGGAGGGCCAGGTGATGGTCCAGACGTTCCACGGCTATCCCTACAAGAGCATGGGACGCCAGTGGTGGGCCAGGCGAGACCTCCCCGAGTCGCGGGTTCAAAGCTTCCTCGCCCGGGCCGCCGAGTGGGATTTCCTGGTCTCGCCGTCGGCGTACGCGACCCCCCATCTCGTGCGGGCCTTCTTCAGCCCTGAGGCAGCCGAACGGGTGCACGTCATCGAGGCCGGCTACCCGCGGAACGACGTGCTGCTGTCGACACAGGCGGAGGAGGTGAGACGAAGGACCCGGGAGGTGCTGGGCATCACCGACGACCAGACGGCAGTCCTGTACGCGCCCACCTTCCGTGACGAGCTGACCACCAACGACAGGATCGCAAAGCGAGCTGACTTCTTCGACGTGTCCGCGGCCGCCGCCGCGCTGGGCCAGAAGTACCTGTTTCTGATGCGCGGTCACGCGTTCCTCGCCCGGGCACACGTCGCCGCGCTGGAAGGGCCGCAGATCCGCGACGTGACGTACTATCCGGACATCGCTGAGCTCTGCCTGGCGTCCGATGCCGCCGTCCTGGACTACTCGTCCCTGCGGTTCGACTACGCCCTTACCCGCAAGCCAATGATCTTCCTCGTCCCGGACAAGGACCTGTACCACTCACTGCGACCGGCGATCATGGAGTTCGAGCCGACCGCGCCCGGACCGCAGGTAACCACCACGGACGAGGTCATCACGCTCGTCCAGGACCTCGCCGGCCTGCGACGCACATACCAACAGCAGGTGGAGACCTTCCTCTCCAGCTACCTGGAGCTTGACGACGGTCACGCGACGTCCCGCGTCGTCGACCGCGTATTCGGGGGACAGCCATGACCCGCCACGGCGCTCGTCTGCCGATACGATGCGACACGACACCGAAGTGGAGAGTACGCCGCATGGGCTTGCAGCCAACGGCATACTCGCGTGCTCGCAGTGTCGGCTGAGCGCACGACGGAGGAGGCGGGCATGGCTCAGGCCCCTGATCTTCCGCTGCCGAAGGGTGCGCTGCTGTTGCACATCGGGCCTTACAAGACGGGGTCGACGGCCCTACAGGTTGCCCTCCACAACGCCAGACCGCAGCTAGCTGAGCACGGTGTGGTCTACCCCGGAGCCTGGCGGCGCGTGATGCGGGAGGGCTGGGCGGTTCTCCGCTGGACGCCTCGGGCCAGGAAGGTCCCGCCCATCGCGGTGTGGCAGGAACTGGTGCGAGAGGTCCGTGAAGCGTCAGACAAGCGTGTGTGTCTCAGCAACGAGGACTTCGGCAGTGTCAAGAGCCCCAAGGCTGTGGAGATTGTGCAGGACCTCGGTGGCGAGCGGGTTCACGTCGTCGCAGTCGACCGCAGGTTCGACAAGCTGCTCCCGTCAGCCTGGCAGGAGCGCGTCAAGGGCTACGATCCACGCTCGTACGACGAGTGGCTGCGCGCCGTACTCGACGGCACGCCCGACGATCCCGCCCACAGGGCCTTTTGGGCCTCTCATGACCTTCAGCGGATGGTGGAGCAGTGGGCCCCAGCGGTGGGTCACGACCGGTTCATCGTGATCGTGACCGACGACTCCGACCGAAACCGTCTGCTGCGGGCGTTCGAGCAGATGCTTGGACTCCCCACGGGAATGCTCGAGCTCGGCTCTGAGTCGAACCCGTCGCTGAGCATGAACGCGGCCGAGCTGATCCGGCGAGTCAACGTGACCTTCGCCGCCAAGGGATGGCCTGACCTGGTCTACCACCACATGATGCAGCGCGGAGTCATCCGAGACCTCATGTACGCACCCCGTTCAGAGGTGGACCAGCGCATTCCTCCGCTTCCGCGATGGGCGGTTGAACGCATCGCCGAGCTGAGCGAGGAGCGGATCTCGACGATCAACTCGCTTGGGGTTCGCGTGATTGGGGACCCCGAATGCCTCCGCGTGCCCACCGCAGGCGCCGACAACCCTGCAGAGATCGTCCCACCGTCCCTCATCTCGATCGACCAGGCCGAGGCTGCCGTCCGTGGCGCCGTCGAAGGCGCTCTTCGGCTACAGGCGCAGGCTTCCGAGACTCATGCCCGGGAACTCAGACGAGTCCGGGGTCGCGTCAGGGCTCTTCGGAAGGCTGCCCGGGCAACACCGGGCAGCGTGGCCGAGACAGCGCCGGAGCCCGGTCCCCCGCTGATCGGTCAGGTGCCGACTCGAGGCCTGCTCGCTGAAATGAAGCGGCGCGTCAAGCTCAAGGCACGGCGATAGCCGACCGCCGCGGGGCGACGGGGTGCGGACGCACCTCTTAGTAAAGCTGACGCCCCGAGGCTCCTCAGCCTCATAGCTGGTGTCCCGGCTGAACCTTGGGGACCTGAAAACGTGAGAGTCGTCCGGCGTTGATCACGACGGAGATCGAACTGGCCGCCATGGCCACTGCGGCGATCATCGGCGAGAGCAAGGCCCCGGTCACCGGGTAGAGCAGGCCGGCCGCGACCGGGATGGCCGCGACGTTGTAGGCGAAGGCGAGCACCAGGTTCTGACGGATGTTCCGCATGGTCGCCTTGGACAATGCGGCGGCGGTCACGAGTCCGCGGAGCTCGCCGGAAACCAGAGTGATGTCGGCGGCCTCGATGGCCACGTCGGTCCCGGTGCCGATCGCGACACCGACGTCGGCCTGCGCCAGGGCCGGGGCGTCGTTGATGCCGTCGCCTACCATGGCGACCAGGCGGCCTTCGTCCTGGACGTCGCGCACGTGGGCTGCCTTCGCCTCCGGAAGCACCTCGGCGAACACCCGGTCGATCCCCACCTGACTGGCCACAGCCTCAGCGGTGCGGCGATTGTCCCCGGTGATCATGGCGACTTGAAGGCCGAGCCGGTGCAGGGCGGCAATGGCCGCGGTCGAATCCGGTTTCAGAGTGTCGGCAACAGCCACCAGGCCCGCGGCTCGACCGTCAACGGCGACGAACATGGGCGTCTTGCCATCACCCGCGAGCTCGGCGGCGGCCTGTTCGAGATCCTGTACGTCGATGTCGGAGTCGGTCAGTAGCCGGGCGTTGCCGACTAGCACCCGCCGCCGTTCGACGATGGCCTGAATCCCCTTGCCGGTGACGGACTCGAATTCGAATGCGTCAGCCAACGCCAGTGCCCGATCCCGGGCTCCTGTAACGATGGCCTCGGCGAGGGGATGTTCACTTCCCCGCTCGGCGGAGGCCACCAACCGGAGGAGCTCGTGCTCGTCGAACCCGTTCGCGGCGTTCACGTCGGTCAGAGCGGGCTGTCCGCGGGTGATGGTGCCGGTCTTGTCCAGCACGACGGTGTCGACCTTGTGCATGGTCTCGAGCGCCTCGGCGTCTCGGATCAGCACGCCCGCCTGGGCCCCCTTGCCCGTTCCGACCATGATCGACAACGGTGTCGCCAGCCCCAGGGCGCACGGGCAGGCGATGATCAGCACGCTGACGGCCGCGACCAGCGCAAACGTCAGGGAGGGCGCGGGCCCGATCACGAACCAGGCGACGAAGGTGGCGATCGCGACGAACACTACGGCCGGGACGAAGTAGCTGGCGACCAGGTCCGCCAGTCGCTGGATCGGCGCCTTGGAGCTTTGCGCCTCCTGCACCAGGCGGATGATCTGGGACAGCATGGTGTCGCCGCCGACGCTGGTAGCCCGCATTCGGAACGAGCCGGTGCTGTTCACGGTCGCGCCGATCACGGTGTCCCCGACGGCCTTCTCAACCGGTAGCGACTCGCCGGTGACCATCGACTCGTCCACGCTGGAGTGCCCGTCGACCACCGTCCCGTCGACTGGGACCTTCTCCCCGGGGCGGACCAGGATCTCGTCGCCGACCACGACCTCGGCGACCGGGAGCTCGACCTCCTGTCCGTCCCGGACCACTGTGGCTGTCCTTGGCGCCAGCTCGACCAGGGCTCGGATGGCGTCGCCCGTGCCGGCACGGGCACGGGCCTCGATCAGGCGGCCGAGCAGGATCACGGTGATGATGAACCCGACGACCTCGTAGTAGACCTCTCTCACCTCTTCAGGAAGCAGGTCCGGTGCCACGGTGGCGAGCAGGCTGTAGGCGAATGCGGCGATGGTGCCCAGGCCGATCAGCGTGTTCATGTCCGCGCTTCGGTTGCGCAATGCGAACAGGCCGGTGCGATGGATGGGCCAACCGACGTAGATCATGACGGGGGTGATCAGGGCCAGCTGCAGCCACGGGTTTTCCAGCCAGTCGGGGACGTAGGCCTCGTCCATGAAGTGCGCCACCATAGCGGCGTAGAGCACGGGGAGCGTCAGCACGCTGCCGACCAGCACCCTCCAGGACAGGTCGCGGACCTCGGCCCGGCGAGCCGCCGCCTCGGCGTCTTCGGTCGGTTCGGTCCCCGGCTGGAGGCGCTCGGCCACCGGGTAGCCGGTCGCTTCGTGCACCGCCTCCCGCAGCCGCTCGGGATCCAGGACCTGCGGGTCGTAGGTGATCACGGCACGTTCGGCACCGAAGTTGACCTCGGCGGACTCCACGCCGCCGATGGCGCGCAGCTGGGCTTCTGCCTGAGCGGTGTTGGACGGTAACGTCCGCAGCGCCCCGGCCAGGGCGAACTCGATCCGCGCCGAGGGTGCTTGGGGCGGCACCTGAGGTCCCACACCGACGGCTCGCGCCGTCTCCCCGGTACCAGCGGGGGCGGCGTCGCGAGCCTGCTCACCGGTTCCCATCGGGGCCGCGTGCACCGCTTGACCTTGCTCCACCGCCTCGGTCCGGTCGGCCGGGGCGCCGTCGGGTTCGATGACGAGCGTGCCGTGCACCATGTTCATCCCGCATGCGAAGCCGTACTCCCCTGGCTCGGCCGGCGGCAGCTCCACCGTCGTGGTGCCGAAGGCGGCCAACGACTTCGACAGGCGGAAGTCGGGGAAGATCACCTTGGCAGTGCAGTCCGAGCTCTCCTGCCGGTCGAACCGCAGCCGCGTCGGCTTTCCCGAGTCCACCCGGATCAGGTTCGGCGAATAGCCGCCCAAGACGGTGATTTCCACGGTTTGCACGCCACCCTCGACCTTGGCCTCAGCAGCTCGGCGCGGCTTGAAGAAGAACCACGCAAGGCCGGCGCTAGAGGCGGCACCTGCCGCGATGACCACAACATCGGCGAGGGTCATGGATGCCCCTTTCCCGAGTCCTGCCCGGCAAAGGTAGCCGAGCTACGATCCACGTTAGTAGATTGTGTACAAGGCTACTCCGCCTCTGGAGGGCGCCATGAACGGAACGTGTGACATGGAGATGGGTGGAATGGAAATGGGCGAAATGATGTTCGGGATGCTGATTTGGGGCCTCCTTGGGCTGGCTCTGTTGGTCCTGGCCATCGTCGCCACCGTCTGGCTTGCCAGCCGCATGATGGGAAGAGGCAATCCCAGCGCAGCGCATGAGTCGGCCGAGGATATCCTGCGGCGCCGCTACGCAGCTGGTGAACTGGATGAGGACGAGTACCTCAGCAGACGCGCCGGGCTTCGCGACTAGCGTGCATGGCCCGCGGCACCCACCGCTGGCCAGCGGGGAGCACGCGGCACTGCGTCAGCCGGTGTAGGCGGTGATGAGGGCGAAGATGGCGAAGCCGGCGGTCATAAAGACGGGGCCCAGTTGGCTCGTTACGCCCTCGTGCGCCTCGGTGATCATCTCCTCAACCACCACGCTTGTCAGCACCCCTCCGGTCAGGCTGAGGACCGACAGAGTCAACAGCTCTGGCGCCGAGCGGAGGGCGAAGTAGCCCAAGGTCGCACCCACGAGAATCGGCAACGCGAACGAGACCGCCAACAGCATACGCTGCCGGCGGGGAATATTTGCACGGCGCAGCGTAGCCACTGCGGCGAAGCCCTCGGGTATGTCGGCGGGAACCTGACCGAGGGCGAGGAGGAGTCCGACCGCCGATCTCGAGCAGTCACCTGTCAGGTGATAGCCACCCTGTGCCCACGGGGAGAAGAACGAGACCAGCCCGGCGGCGGCCGAGATGAGGATGGCGACGACCAGAGGGGTGGAGGAGAGCAGTCGGACGCGGCCAGCGCTGGCGGCATGAGGGATCCTTGGTCGGTACGGTAGTGACTCAACTACTATGCCGCATAGGATATGCGTGGATGATGCCCTGGGGGGAAAAATGGCGGGAGAAGTGGATGCGGAAGCTGGGTGACCTGGAGGCGCTCGTGATGGAGCAGCTATGGTCCGCGAGCGAGCCGCTGTCAGTGCGGCAGGTTCTCGAGGCGCTTCCGGACAGTCGCAACCGCGCATACACGACCGTCATGACGGTGATGGACAACCTGTTCCAGAAGGGCTTCGTCGCGCGTGAGCGTTCGGGCCGCGCCTACGTATACCGGCCATCCCAGAGCCGGGCCGAGCACACGGCCGAGGTGATGGAGGAGGCCCTCTCCCGGGGCGGCGACCGGGGAGCCGCACTCATGCACTTCGTCGACCAGCTCACCCCCGATGAGGCCGCGGCGCTTCGGGCATTGCTCGACCAGCGGGAGCCGTGATGGCCACTCCGTTGGTGCTGTTCGGGATCGCCGCTCTCGTAGGTGGGCTTGCCGGGTACCCGCTGTCGCGGGCTCGGTGGACGAGGCAGGCTCCTCGTCTCGCGGTCGCCCTGTGGCATGCGCTGTGCTTGGGCGTGGTGTCGTCGGTCGTGCTCGGTGGGGTCGCGCTGGCTCTGCCGGCGCTGCCGTCGGTGGTGACCGGCGGGCTGAGCGACTTCCTGGCTCGCTGCGCGATGGCGCTGCGGGCTGAGCTCGCGGCACCTCGCTCGCTGCTGCTGGGTGCGGCGGGCCTGTGGCTCGCGCTCATCACGATCGGCCGTGTCGTGGTCATGGGAGCCTCGAGCTCACGGAAGGCGAGACGCGTCCGTCGCGGCCAGCTGGAGCGTCTGGCGGTAGCGGGTCGTCGCCTGCGCGGAGATCACGGCGAGGCACTGGTCCTGCTCATGGACGATCGACCGGCCGCGTACTGCCTGCCCGGAAGCCGGGGCCGGGGCACGATCGTGATCAGCTCAGGGTCTCTCGACCTGCTCGCCGACGACCAACTGCGGCTGGTGCTCGCCCATGAGCGGGCTCATCTGCGTCAGCGGCATCACGTGGCGGCCCGATTGTCTGCCGCGCTGTCCGGCGCGTTCGGCTGGGTGCCACTGTTTCGCTTCGCAGCGCGGGACGTCCCGGTGTTGCTCGAGATGGCGGCCGATGACCAGGCGATGCGCACGACGGAAGTGGGCAGCGGGCGCGGGATTCGCAGCAGCGCCCGTCGGCGCCTCGCGCACGCCCTGCTGACGCTGGCGACCGCGCAACCCGCATCGCCGGCTGGCGCCCTCGCGGCAGCAGGTGGCTCAGCGGTCGCGCGCGTCCGTCGTCTCAGCGAGCCGCCGCTCCCCCTCGGCCCGACCCGCGTCTCGCTGCTCGGCGTCGGCATCCTCGTGGCGTTCGCCGGGCCACTGCTGGTCGCCTCGGCGCCCGCGCTGTGCGCAGCGGCCATGGAGATCTGTCCGTTCGCGTTCTCCTGAGGCGGAACGCTCGGCAGCGCGCGCCCGCAGGGCGGGGCGAAGGCAGCAGAACCAGGTCAACGCGACCGACGCCGCCAGGACAGCGAGCGGGAGCGCGAGCTCACCACGACGCGCTCGGAGCGTCGGTCGAACGCTGATCGGCAGCGCGCTCGGCACGGAGCTGCTCAACCTCGGCGCGGAGTCGAGCCACCTCATCGCCAGAGCTGGGCGTGGCCCTGTGGCTGTGGTTGCCGCGCATCATCACGAGCATCATCACGCCCATGCCGATGGGGCAGGCCAGCACCGCGAGCAGATAGATCAGGTCAGGCATGGGGGCGGTCCTTCCAACAGAGAGTCATCTACTACGACTCATAGTAGACCGTTGATCAAGAGCCCTCCGTGAGCACGTCGCCGACCAGCCCTTGAGTGTGTGGTAGCTGGCGAACTCGCGCTGAAAGGCGACTGCGGAGGCGTCGTTCTCCTCCATATCTACTACTCGGTATAGTAGGTTGCGCTCGTGTCGCCCTCCGAGAGGTCCGGTTGTGTTCATGAAGAGGTCCGCCCCCGCGCTCAGCTCGCTGCGCTGCTCCTGCTCGTGGTGAGCGCGTGCTCGTCCGGTGCGGGCAGCACCACGAGCGAAGGGAATGACTCCGCACCGGCACCGCAGATGGAGCACATTCACGGGATCGGTGTCGACCCCGAGAACGGCGCGATCTACGCCGGGACGCACTACGGGTTGTTCCGCATCGAGGATGGAACGGCGACCCGTGTGGCGGATCGGGTGCAGGACTTCATGGGCTTCACCGTGGCCGGTCCCGATCACTTCCTGGCCAGCGGGCACCCCGGCGAGGGGCAGGGCGGCCACAGTTCGGTCGGGCTGATCGAGAGCACCGATGGCGGCCAGACCTGGCAGGAGCTCTCCTGGGCGGCGAGGCGGACTTCCACGCCCTGGAGTACCGCCACGGCCGTGTCTACGGGTTGAACTCGATGACCGGTCAGCTGCTGGTCAGCGATGACATGAGGGCGTGGCAGGAGCTCAGCCGTGAACCGATCGCCGACTTCGCGGTCAGCCCTGAGGACGCGGATGTCCTCATCGCCACCACGCAGCAGGGCCTGGCGCAGTCGAACGACGGCGGGCGCACGTTCGAGATCGTCCCCGGCGCGCCGCTGATGGTGTTCGTCGGGTGGGCCGAGGACGGCACCCTTGCCGGCGTGACGCCGGAAGGTGCCCTCTACACCGCGGACGCGCCCACCGGGGACTGGACGGAGGGCGGCAACGTCGGCGGGCAGCCCGAGGCCTTCACCGTTCACTCCACCGAGGAGATCTACGCTGCCGCCAACGGCACGATCCTGGTCTCGACCGACGGCGGTGACACGTTCGGCCCCACAATCTCGCAGTGATCCCTCCACGTTGCGCGCTCGTAGCAGAAGTGCCGGAACATGAGCGTGATTGGCGCTGAGAGCCTACGTGGGCGCTCAGGGTTTGGGAACCCGTACACGCGCTCATGCGAGGCGGCCCACGACCAGCTATTCGGACTCGATTCCGACCGTGGCGACCTTGGTGGCGATCGTTTCTCCCGCGTCGAGGTATGTGAAGCGGATGCGGTCGCCGTCGGCTCCAGCGGGGACCTCGCCGGCAAACGCTCCGTTCTCGACTGGAAAGGACCTCCTCCAGTCGGGCCCAGCGATGTCAACGCGGGCGACGTCGACGGTCACGCCCTCGAAGTCGCCGTAGACGACGGCTGGCCCGTCGATGGAGGTTTGCCAGTGGACTCCGCGGCGCGGGTCGCTCTCTTCCGAGCCGTATCCCACAGGGCGCACCCGACGCCGAAGTCCTCGGGCCTGTTGACGGCTCCGGTCATGTCGCGGATGACGCATTGGCCGTCGGTGGTGTCGGCATACCAGACACGAGCGTGGTTCCCGTTGCTGAGTTGGACGTCTGCAACTTGGCGCTCGCCGTAGATCGGGTCGGGCCAGCCGTCCTGTCCGTCGCGGATCTGCTGGAAGCGGTCGGTGACGATCTCGGGGACAAGGCCGGTTGCGTAGGCGGTTCCGCCGGCGACGATGACGCCACACAGGCCGAACGCGGCAACGCGGTTCCATCGAGGCTTGGCGTCGGCTCGCTGGGGAGGCGAGCACGGAGTTGAGCAGGGTGCGGGAGTGCTCGTCGGTGAGGTGTTCGGCGCGGGGTCGGATTTCGTCGAGGACGTTCACTGTGCACTCCTGGTCAGCGGCAAGAAGGGATTGGTCGGCGGCCCCGTCGAGGCGAGCTCGGGCTCTGTGGAGTCGCATGCGCAGGGTCCCGGGTCGGCATCCGAGCACCTCAGCTGCTTGTTCGGTGGTGAGGCCCTCCCAGGCCACCAGGAGCAACGCCTCGCGGTCGGCTTCGGGCATTCGTGCCAGGACCGCCAAGGCTTCGGCTCGCTCGGTTGCGGTGACGCTCGCGTCTGGTCCTGCGAAGGCCGACGCGTCCAGCAGTGCGAGCCGTTGCTCGAGCGTGCTGCGCCGCCGGAGGGAGCGGTGATGGTTGCGGATGTGCCCGCGGGCCACGGAGATCAGCCAGGGCAGGGCTCGTCCGGAACCGACTCCCAGGTGCGCCATGCGGTGAGGAAGGTCGAAGCGGCGATGTCGTAGGAGGCGTCGCGACCAACGTGTCGCTCCGCGTAGGCGACGACTCGTCGGATGTGTGCGTGCCAGCATGCTTCGAACTGCCCGGCGTCCACGTGCGCTCCGTTCCTCGCTCTCACACTAAGGAACGTCCGGGACCTCTACGTGTCACTCACGAAATCAGTTCTCCTTCGACCAGTCCATGGCCCGGTCACCCTCGATGGTGAAGTCGGTGTGCTCGACTGTCTGCAGGTAACGGGCGGCGCCGACGATGCTGAGCCCGAACAGATCGCAGATGCGGCGGATGTCGCCGCCGGTGGCGTGGATCTCGCTCAGGATGCGGTCCTCGCCAGCGCTTGGGGACGCAGCGTGATGCCCTTTCCAAGGGAAGTTTCGCCCGACCGGCACGAGCCTGGGCGCGGTGCGCCGGTTGATGAGCAGGTAGCGGTTGGCGGTCTCTGGCCAGGTGCGGTTGCGGCCACGGTGAGAAGAAGCCGAGAATCTCGGGGAGCGAGGCCCCTTTTGCGAGGTTCTGGTGGCTCAGTTGCGTCCCAGCAGGCGTGTGGCGCGATTCTTCACAGAGCGGCTCTCTTGTTCGCTGAGGCGCCGCTGGAACGACTCCATCGACCGCTCTTGGGACTTCATGCGCTCCTGCTGTCGCCGAAGCTTGCGCCGCTGTGCCTGTAACTGCCGTCTCTGCTTGGCAACGACACGCTCGAGGTCTGCGACCTTGGCAGCACGCCGAGACTCTGCCTCCACGCTGGCCGGTCTCGGAGGCACTGGATACGGGAACCGTTGGCGCAGGGCTTGCGGGTGTCGGGCAGGGTCGAAGACGAACCCGTCTCGAAGCCACCTGAGCCTTGACGCGACTTCCCTGGTCCCGGGTGACGGCAGGGCACGTACCGGGGGAGCGAACCTGGTCTCGGCCAACGTCTTCGCGAACTCAGGGTTCTCGTGGCCAGCCAGGTGGATGTGCTCGAGGCCGTTGCGGTCCAAGAAGTCGACGTACGCCTGGAACCGATCCGGGTATGCCTTGTTGAAGGTGGACGGGTCGAAGGCGTCGAGCAGGTCCTGCGCGTCGACGTCCACGCCGACGTCCTTGATGCGGCGGTAGGGCATGGCGTGGTAGTCGGCAAGCTCGACAGTTCGCGAGTCATGGGCAAGAAGCATGGCGGGAGTCCCCGCCAGCAGCCCTGCGACGTTGCCGTGGAAGCGGGTGCCGAACGCAAAGGCGCAGGTGCGCATGAACTCCAACCATGTCCACGGATCGACGAACGCGCGGATTCTGTCCTGTTGGTACAAGGGATGGCCAGTATGGACAGGCAAGGGAGAGTCGTCGCCGTGTCCGGTGTCGCCCCACAGCAGCAGCTCGATGGTGCCGCGGTCCTGAGCGACGTAGCACAGCGCCGGATACTTCGCGGCCTGGCGGTTGAGGATCTCTCCCATCTTGTCCACCTTGGCCGTCAGGCTGACTGCGATCGGGCTTTCACTCTGCAACCGATCCTGCGGTGGCTCCACGCAGAAGTCGGGACCGTGCAGGAACAGCGAAGGACAGCCGATGATGTCGATCGAGGAGTCCGCGAACCCCAGGCCACGCAGATAGTCACGCGTCAGCTCGCCGCGCACGCCGATGGAGGCCGACCGGTCGAGAACCGCGGAAACGAACGCCTGGACATCTGGGGCAAGGCCTTCCAGGACGGCGAGGTCCTGGTCGAAGCCGTCGATCTGCACTCCCACGCCGACCACCACGACCGGGATGGTGAGACCTTTGACGAAGGCGGTGAGGTTTTCCAGGCGGTCCCGGAACTGTGGACGGAACGCGTTGGCCAGCGGAATGACGAACGCGTCGAACTTCTCGTTCGCCCTGGCGCAGTCATCCGCCGTAGCGCGTCGCACCTCCGACAGCGTGCCGTTCGAGACGATCTTCGTCCCCGGCGTCAGCAGGGTCTTGTGCACGGCATGGGTGTAGAGATGGTTGCCGACGTTGCCGTGGAAGATGTCCTGAGCGAGTGTGGCTTCCGCACTCACGGGAGTCAACGGTCCCTTGCCGGACCGAATGAGAAGCCGCGTCATGCGTCCATTGTGCCTGCCGGTCCCTTGCCGGACCGAATGAGAAGCCGCGTCATGCGTCCATTGTGCCTGCCCCAACCGGCCGTCCCGCACAAGCCGTCAAGAGGCCCCCCGCACCCGCACCGGACGTCTCCAGGGGCACAACGGATCCGGGGGTTGGCGAAGCTCTTGAGACGGATCCGCCTGCCGCGATCGCTAGAGTGGTCGCGGCGTCCAGCCGACCAGAGGGAGAGTTGTGCAGATGTCCGTTCTACGCAGCTCCAACATCTTGGTGACCGGCGGTACCGGCTCGTTCGGCAAGGCATTCGTCCGGCACGTCCTGGACCACCTCGACCCCGAGCGGGTGGTCGTGTTCAGCCGCGACGAGCTCAAGCAGCAGCAGGTGCGGCAGCTCTTCGACGACGACCCCCGTCTGCGTTGGTTTCTCGGCGACGTCCGCGACCGTGCGCGTCTGCACCGCGCCCTCCACGGGATCGACCATGTCGTTCAGGCGGCAGCCCTGAAGCAGGTGGACACTGCGGAGTACAACCCGTTCGAGTACGTCCAGACAAACGTCTTCGGCTCCCAGAACCTCATCGAGGCCTGCATCGACAGCGGGGTGGCCAAGGTCGTTGCCTTGTCGACCGACAAGGCGTCCAGCCCGATCAACCTCTATGGCGCGACGAAGCTCTGCGGCGACCGCATGTTCGTCAGCTCCAACCACTACGCCGCACGTTACAAGACCCGGTTCTGCGTGGTCCGGTACGGGAACGTCGTGGGGTCTCGTGGCAGCGTCATACCATTCTGGCGGGGGTTGCATGCCCGCGGTGAGTCCATTCCGGTGACGGACCGGCGGATGACGCGCTTTTGGATCACCCTCCCGCAGGCCGTCCGGTTCGTGGTCGACTCGTTCGACCGGATGGCGGGAGGCGAGATCTTCGTACCCCGCATTCCCAGCATGCGGATCATGGACCTGGCCCAGACCGTCGCTCCAGGTGCGCCGATACACGAGGTGGGGATCCGCCCGGGGGAGAAGCTTCACGAGGAGATGATTGCCAGTGACGACTCACGACGTTCTCTCCTGTTCGGCGACCACTACGTCGTGATGCCATATGTCGCCGGTTGGGGGTACACGTCACCCCCTGACGGCGTGGCACTCGCGGACGGATTCGCTTACCGCTCGGACACGAACGAGCAGTGGCTGTCGATCACGGACTTGACCACTGTGATCGAATCGCTCGACTAGGCGGGGCTCCGCGGGTCGGCGTCGGTGGCGCTGCGCTGGGCGACATGGGCGTTGAGGCCGCTGATTCTCGGGTGCGCCTGCCACGCGGCCAGGAACTGTTTCCAGGTGGAGCCCGCGTCGAGGCCAGGATCACGCAACAGCAGTCGCAGGGCCTCGAGGTCCTCGTTGGTGTCGATGGTCCAGCGGACGGTGCCCGCCCCCACATCAGCCTCGAGCACCTGCACCGAGAACCGGTCTGGGTTCTCGTAGAGGTACGGCATGACGTGCTCCCTGTGCGCAGCCGACGTCGCCTCGGCGTTCGCGGTGCGCAGAGCCGACACGGTCGCGACCTCAACGTCGAGCCCTACGGGAAAGGTGCGGGGGTGCGGCGGTGGAAGCCGGTTGGCGGTGAAGTCGCAGCCGTTGCTCAGATGCGCCTGGACGACGGTGTCCACGACCTGCGGGTCGATGAGTGGGCAGTCGGCCGTCACCCGGACCACCGTCTGTGCGCCATGAGACTCAGCGGCCGCAGTCAGCCGTGCGAGAACGTCGGAGAGGCTGCCCCTGAAGTGTGGGTAGCCAGCGTCTCGGCAGTAGTCCGCGAGCCGGTCATCGGCGGGGTGTTCGGAGGTGGCCACCACGATGGCGTCGAGGCTCGCCGCGCGGTCGAGTCGATACATGACCCAGTCGAGCGGCGTGTGGGATCCGGTCGAATCGTCGTGTCGTAGCGGAGCCAGACGCGCGAGCACCTTCCCCGGCAGCCGCTGCGAGCCGAGTCGCGCCTGAACCACCGCAAGGACAGGTCTCACGCGGCGGCCCCGCTCAGGTGGGACTCCACGGCGGCGAGGAAGGTCTTCCGGTTGGCTCGCCAGTCACCACGGTGCAACACCGTGCGGCGTCGCTCCTCAACTCGCCCGTCAGCCTGCGCGCCGCCTTTGATGATGGCGATGATGCGGTCTGCCAGGTCCGCCGCGTCGTCGCGCCGAAAGAGCGCGCCGTGATGGTCGTCGCGGACCCACTCCGGGTTGCCGCCGACATCAGGTACGACGGCTGGCAGACCGCAGCTCAGGGCCTCGAGCAAGGACAACGAGGACCCGTCGCTTCTGGATGCTGATACGTACAGGTCACTGGTACGCAGCCAACCAAGCAGCTCTTCGCGCGGGAGCCAGCCAGGTGTCACCACCGCGCCGCAAAGATCGGGTGCAAGCAGCCTGGCCTGAACGTTCGGTGCCTGCGAGCCGCTGCCGAGGAGGGCGAGTCTGATCCGAGGCTCGACTGCCCTGGCTCTGGCGATTCCGTCGAGGAGCACGTCGATGGCGTACAGCGGTTCCCATGACCTGGTGCTCAAGAGCACCGGGTCATCACTCGTCCAGCCGTGTTGCAAGCGAAGCTCGGTCACCGGAGCTCCGGGTGAGAATAACTCGACGTCAATGCCCCAGGCCGCGATCGAGATCCTGGCGGAGTCGAGGCCGAGGTCGGTGAGCCGATCGCGGACGGCAAGACAGTCGGCGTGAATGCCACGCACGCGCGTCAACGCC
Organism: Nocardioidaceae bacterium; assembly: GCA_030447585.1. GTDB lineage: Bacteria > Actinomycetota > Actinomycetes > Propionibacteriales > Nocardioidaceae > JACDHG01. Next base: position 56,880 of record JAUJOO010000014.1, read on the forward strand.
TGGACCATGCGGTGGTGGACGGCTGGGTCGGTCGCCTCTAGCAGGACATCGAACGCCCACGAGATAGCCATCACGGGTGCGACGTCGGCTTCCACGGCCACCGGCACCATGTCTGTCAGCGGGCCGGCGACAACGAGATCACACGGTGTGCTGTCTTCGCGAAGGTGCTGCAGAGTCGAGAGAGGTGGCTGCGCGAGGATCGCGCGCACGTCGTGTCCGCCCGAGTGAAGAGCGTTGATCCATCGTCGGTCATGGGGACCATCGGTACGCGACACGTAGCGAAGACTGGCCATGGCGGTCCGAAGCTACGACAGATCCGCCCAGGTGATCTCCTGTCCCCGCGTGAGGTCACGTCGTNAGCCGCGATCGAGATCCTGGCGGAGTCGAGGCCGAGGTCGGTGAGCCGATCGCGGATGGCAAGGCAGTCGACGTGAACGCCACGCACGCTCCTCAACGCTTGGACCATGCGGTCGTGGACGGTTGAGTCGATCGCCTCTAGCAGGACATCGAACGCCCACGAGATAGCCATCACCGGTGCGACGTCGGCTTCCACGGCCACCGGCACCATGTCTGTCAGCGGACCGGCGACAACCAGATCACACGGTGTGCTGTCACCGCGAAGCTGCTGCAGGGCCGAGAGCGGAGGCTGCGCAAGGATGGCGCGCACGTCGTGCCCACCTGAGCGAAGAGCGTCGACCCAACGTCTGTCATGGGGACCATCGGTCCGCGACACGTAGCGAAGGCTGGCCATGGCGGTCCGGGGCTACGCCAGATCCGGCCAGGTGATCTCCTGGCCCCGCGCGAGGTCACGCCGTACGCGTTTGCCAGAGATGGCCAGGATGTCGTCGGGCCTAAGCGCGCCGGGAGTGGCCGGGCGGAGGACGTCGACAGTGGCTGGTCCGAGGACGTCGCCCGCCCGGAGATCCCTGGCGGCACGAAGACAGCGACGCTGAAGGATGACGGTGTCGCGCTCGTTGGGCTCGACCCGCTTTCTGGTAGATCCGAGGGCCGCCTCGAGCTCGCGGGCGGCGTCAACCATGGCCTTCCAGGTGACCGGGTCCATGGAGAAGCCGTGATCTGGCCCGGTGCGGGTCGTGTCGTCGGTGAAATGCTTCTCCACAACGCGCGCACCCAAGGCGATCGCGCCGAGCACAGTAGCGTGGCCGGCCGTGTGGTCGGACAGGCCCAGGACCGCCTCGGGAAACAGCAGGCGGTACGTCGTGAGGACTTCCAGGTTGACGTGGTCGAGGTTCTCCCGGGACCCGGTGTAGTTCGTGTTGCACTGCATCACACAGACGTCAGGATGAATTCCTGTCGCCGTGTCAACGGCCGCCTGCACCTCAGCGATCGTGGCCGCCCCGGTTGAGATGAGCATCGGCTTCTTCTTCTGCGCCATGGCCCGGATGGAGTCCAGCCAGTCGATGTCCCCCGATCCGACCTTGTAGGCAGGCACGAAGGGGTCGAGCATCTCCACCGCGTCCAGGTCATACGGTGTGGAGAGGTAGTCGATTCCAAGGTCGTCGCACGTTCTCTTCAGCTCAGGCGTCCATTCATGCGGTATCGAAGCATCCTGGTAGACCTCGAAGACCGACTTCTTCCACGACGCCTGGTGGGAACGTTGCCCGCCTAGCCGGCGAAAGCCGTAGTCGGAGACGATCTTGGGCGCGGAGAAGTTCTGGAACTTCGCGGCGTCCGCGCCACCTTCCGCGCACAGCCGGATCAGGTCCTTTGCCCGCTCGATGTCGCCATCGTGGTTGGCGGCAATGTCGGCGATGAAGTAGGTAGGAAACCCGGCTCCTACCTGGCGGTCGCCTATCGCAAAGCCCATGTCCACATCCTTGTCAGTTGCGCCCGAGTGCGGCGGTGTATCCCGAATCGAGGTCTGCTCGCATTCGCCGAAGACCGACGTCGACCGTCGGCAATACGCTCCCCAGCGCGTCGGCAAGCTTCGTGGAGTCCAACGAAAGTCGCGGACTCCGCAATCCGCTCTGATCGAGCTTGTCCAGGGTCTGAGGGCGAACGAGGTTCTCGTCCAACCCGAACGTCTTCGCCACGGCTCTGCCGAAACTGTACTTCGTCATCCGATCGGCCGAGCCGACGTGATAGATGCCCTGGAGTCGCCGTTGGATCGCCTCTTGGAGGATCGCCAGTAGGTCCCGGTGGTACAGCGGTGTGAACTCGACGTCGGTGAAGCCGGCCACTTGCTGATCGGCGACCAGCGAGTTGTAGAAGAACTCGGCGATGCTGCGACGTCCACTGCTGCTCCAGCCGAAGAAGTTGGTTCGAACGACCAACGCGCCGGGATGTGTGGCCAGGCAGACTCGCTCTGCGTCGAGCTTGGTGCGGGCGTAGACGCTGCGCGGGCCGGTCGGGTCCTTCTCGACATAGGGCCCGTTCCTACCGTCGAAGACAGCGTCGGTTGAGATATGCAGCAAGATCGCGTCCCGTTCGGCGCAGAGCGTCGCGACCCTCTTAGTTGCCTCCACGTTGATCTGCTGTGCCAGGACTGGTTCGGCCTCGCACGCTTCGATCGACGCCAACGCTGCGGCGTGCACAACGACATCCGGGCGGGCCTGCGCCCAAGCCTGCTCGAGGCTTGCCGGATCCATCAAGTCACCTTCCACCGCGATGACTTCTGGGATCGCCAGCGGCCGCCGGTGCACGAGGGCATGCACCTTGAAGCCATGTCGCCAGTCGAGTGAGGCGACGTGACCGAGCAGCCCAGTAGCTCCCGTGATGAGTAACCGTGTCACGACATCGGTTCGCGGCCCTGCCCGCGAAGGTCACCCCCATGCGTGTGCCGGATGACCTCTTCGATGCGGCGAAGCCGTTCTTCATATGCGGTCATGAGTTGAAGCCGGGCGCGAATCCTTTCGTGCTCCAGGCGGACCAGGTGGAGTACGTTGCGCGACTCCTCGATGTCTTGTGTGCTGCCCAGGGGAGGGGCCTCTTGCGCGGCACTGATCACTTCGAGCCGGTGCTCGATGGCACGTACCTCATGGGCGAGGTGTTCGACGTTCACAAGCATCCCCGCGATGGCTTCATCATGGCTATCCAGCCGCCGCGAAAGCGGTCGGGTCGCAGCCCGCGCCTGCTTCTTCGCGACCTGCACGGCGTCGATGCTGGTTTCGGGCTCGAGACGGCGCGTCCGCTGGAACACCCGCTTCCATGGCGACATGGCAAGACCTTAGTCGCTCACGCGCAGCCATCTCCCGGAGCAACGTCGCTACCCGAGCGCCTCGGCCCGGCCCTCGGTGATCCAGCGCCGCATGACTATGCCCTCGGCTGTGACGTGATGTGCGCTGGAGACCGGCACCTTGCTGGCACCGAGGTCCCAGTGATGTCTCCACTCAGTGGGTTGCTTCCCCGTGGTCAGGAACGAGAAGCCGGTCAACAGCAGTTCAGCAGCGGTAAACAGGCGGTACGCCAGCCACGCGGCCACCGTACCGGTGGTCGGTATGAGTGCCGTGCTCCCGCCTGTTCGCTCGCCGCAGGAGGCGATCAGCTGTCGCAGGTCCGCGACTAGAGCGCGGTTGGGGATGCTCACGCATCCCAGGTCGTCTGGCCACAGGTTGACCGCCGGCAGTGGCGCAGACGGCTTGCGGCGGTAGATGGCTCCGGCGTTGGTTCTCAGGTACAACCGGCTCGGGTAGCGGTGGAAGACCGACGGCGTGATGCGGGTGCCTCTGTTCAGGACCACGACGTCTGCCCGCCGGCCAAGACAGGGAGCGTCCAGGGGTCCGTCGAGCGCGAACGAGTTGCACCGGATGACAAGGTCGGCCCCGTCGATGCGACGAGCTCTGTGCGTGTTCGGTTCGAGCGGTGCGTTGCCCACCACCGCGACACGGCGAACGGGCCCTGCGGCATACGAGACGATCAACCGTGTGAGCCCGTCTCTCAAAGCGTCGTCGGTCGCTTCGAGATCCGCTTGCGTCAACACCTTGCCATGGTGCCAGACGGCCCACCGCCGGGGCCTCGAGTCCGTTCACGGCAATAGGTGCTGTGGTGCGCGTGTCCGACTCTCGCAGCGTTCTCTTCGTGCACGTGCAGAAAACCGGCGGACGCACGATCGAGCAGGTACGAGGCGGAGACTGAAGCGTTCGGCTACGAGTTCTGACGCATCTCGGCAACGTGGCGGTCTCTTAGACCGGGCTGACAGCGGATCAGACCCCGGGGCTGGCCGGACACTGTGCGTCTTCGACCCCGTCCGGGCAGTTACAGAAGGCCCTTCTCGGTCAGGTAGTCCTCTGCCACCTGCGCTGGGTCAGCGC
>JAUJOO010000034.1 GCA_030447585.1 Nocardioidaceae bacterium
GTGTGGCGACCGCCTGGGTCGTCAGCGTCAGGCCCCAGTAGTACGTGAGGGCGACGGCCCAGCGGCGATGCGTCCACAGTCCGTACGCCGACACCATCCACGCCAGGTCGCACAGCTGCAGGGGCAGCGTGCGCTCAAGGTCGAAAGAACCGGGTGTGAAGTAGAGCAGCTGCGCCGGCACCGTGAACATCAAGGTCGCCGCTGCGAGCACTTTGCCGACACGTTCCGCGGTCGCGGTGCCCCGGTAGGCCCGGCCGACCCAGACCAAGGCGACAGCGCCCACGAGCAAGAGCCCGATCACGACGAGGTGCGAAGTGCCGTACGTCGTGAACCGCTCTGCGGCCAGGCGTTCCTCCATCAGCGACCCCCATTTACGTCAGTCGCCCGTCGTCCGCTGTCTCGATTATGCGCCTAACCCACCGCGTCGGCATGAAGCGGTCAACCGCACTGCCTGTTCGCCTGTCCGCCCGCACCTGACGCTCAGGCAGCACGTGACCCCAATGTCTGCGTCCGAAATGCCATACTCCGTCGCATGGGGTGCGAAGCCATCACGACGCTGCGCGACGGCAAGGCCAGTGACTCTCAACTGATGACGGCCGTGGGTGGGGCGACGTTCGCGTGAAGCAGCGGGTGTGCCTGTTTACGGACAGCTTGGAGCCATCGGGGGTCGGCGAGCACATGCTCACGCTCGCTTCCGAGCTGGTCGACCGGTTCGCGATGTCCGTTGTCTGCCCACCAACGCCGGCGGGTCTTCGCCTGTTGGACCGGGTCGGCGATCTCGGCGTTACCGCGGTTCCCCTCGAGGTGCGCGGCGAGCCGTCAGCCGACGACGAGCTGGCGCGCTGGCTGCGGCAGGAAGAGGTTGACCTGTTCCACGCGCATGCGGGGGTCTCCTGGGAGGGGCAGCCCGGCGTGCGTGCCGCTCACTCGGCCGGCGTACGGCGGATAGCCCGCACCGAGCACCTGGCTGAGCTCACGGTTGTCTTCCCCAGCGAACAGCTGCACGACCTCATCTACTCCCCCTACCACCACCCCGACGGTCGTCTCGGCCCCGAGGAGCTGGCCCGGCTGGTCGAGCATCACCGCAGCGAGTACCTGGGTGTTGTGGAGCTGACTGACGGGGTCATCTGCGTGTCTGAGGGAGTCAGGGAGACTTTCGTCCGCGTCGGCGTGCCGCCACAGAAGCTGCACGTTGTACGCAACGGCATGAAGGCGCGTACGTCGTCGGCGAGCAGCGCCGCGGTAAAGGAACGGTTGGGCCTTGACCCCTCGACTCGGATCGTCTTGACGATCGGGCGACTGATCGACGTAAAGGGTTACCCCTACCTCCTAGAAGCGGTTCCGGCCGTGGTCAAGCACGAGCCCAACGTATGTTTCCTGTGGGTCGGTGAGGGTCCGCTCGAGTCGGAGCTGCGCGAGCGCGTCCACGCCCTCGGACTGGATGACTGGGTGTGCTTCACCGGTCCGCGCAGCGATGTGCCCGATCTGTTGGTGACAGCTGATCTCCTCGTGATGCCCTCGTTGGTTGAGGGGCTGCCGCTGGGGGCGCTGGAGGCGATGGCAGCGGGCCTGCCCATCGTCGGAACCCGCGTGTGCGGCACCAGCGAAGTCATCCGCGATGGCGTAACCGGCCGGCTTGTGCCGCCCGGCGACCTTGTCGAGACCTCCGACGCTGCTGACCTCGCCGCTGCCATCCTCGAGCCGCTGGAGAACCCCCAGGTCGCGAAAGAGTGGGGCACCAACGCACGGTCGGTGTTCGCGCAGGAGTTCACCGCCGAGCGGATGGCCCGCGAGACAGCCGACGTGTACGACGCGCTGCTGGCCTGAGAACGAGCGGCGGAACGCTCGTTCTCAGGCGACCACCTCGGTGGTTGGGTCGCTCGCCGTGGCCGCCGTCGATCCGCGGATGAGCCGACGACGGATCGCCGAGGAGGTCGCGTCGACCAGCACCGTCACCACGATCACCACGAGGATGGTCATCCCGGCCTTGTCCCATCGACGGAAGGAGATGGTGTTCTGCAGCACGCTGCCGACACCACCGGCGCCGACGATGCCGAGGATCGCCGCTGCCCTGATGTTGACCTCGAAGCGGTACAGCCAGAAAGCCACTATCTCGGGCAGCACCTGCGGCAGCACTCCCCAGCGCATCACGCCTGCTTGACTGGCGCCGGTGGCTCGCGCCGCCTCGACCGGGCCGGTGTCGATGCCCTCGATCGCCTCTGCCGACAGCTTGCCGAGCGTACCGATGGAGTGAACGCCGATGGCCAGCGCACCAGCCACCGCGCCGAGTCCCACGATGGGGATGAAGACGATGGCCAAGATCAGCTCTGGCACCGACCGGATGGCGTTCAGCACCTGCCGAGTGACGGTAGATCCCACTCGTGCGGTGACGTTCTTCGCAGCCAAGAACCCCATGGGCAGGCTCGCCGCGGCCGCGATCATCGTGCCGATCCAGGCGATCTGGAGCGACTCGACCATGCCCTCCATGGCGGTGGGAAAGTAGGACCAGTCCGGAGGACTGAACATCAGACCGAAGATGTCCCACATCTTGGCCGGCGCTCCGATGAGGTCCGCTAGCCCGAGGTCCTCGAGGCTGCCAATCGCCCAGAAGAAGGCAACGATGATGGCACCGTTCAGCAGCCAGGCGCCGTACCTGCGCGGTTTCCGGGGGCGAGCGCCGGGTTGACGTCGTACGTCGGCGCCGGGCGCCTTGGTCGTCGTCATACCAGCCGTCGCCGTACGGCGATCGAGACCGACTCGACAACGAAGACGATGACGAAGATCGCCACGATGATCACCGCTAGGCGGTCATAGCGGAACGCCGTCCGCTCGATGTTGATCAGCTGCCCGATGCCGCCGGCCCCGACGATGCCGATCACCGCAGAGGCGCGCAGGTTGAGCTCGAAGACGTAGAGCGAGTAGGCGAGGTAGTTCGGCAACACCTGGGGGAAGACAGCGGTGCGGACCGCTGCGAACCGGCTGCCGCCGGTCGCCCGGGCCGCCTCGATCGGTCCGAGGTCGACTGCGTCGACAGTCTCCGAGAGCAGCTTGGCCACGATGCCGATGTTGAAGAAGACCATCGCCATAATGCCCGCGAGCGGGCCGATTCCCACCGCTGCGACAAACACCAGTGCGTAGAGCACGTCCGGGATCGACCGCAGTACGGAGAGAACTCCCTTGTCAGCCAGGTACGTGACCGTGTTGGGACTCGTGACCTTGGAGGCCAAGAACCCCGCGGCCAAGGCGATCCCGCACCCGATGACCGCAGCGACGATCGCCATCTTGACCGTCTCCATGAACGGATCCACGATCGCCGGCCAGTAGCTCCACTGCGGGTCAAGGAACTCCTGGATGATCGGGCGCGCCCGGGTGAAGTTCGAGGCGATCTCCTCCAGCGACAACCCGATGCCGAAGTCCTCGCTGGCCGACCACCAGGTGATGGCCGCTGCGACGACGACGGCGGCTGGTGTCGTCCACCGCATCCTCGGCCTGCGGGGTCGCTGCCGGTTTCCACGCCCGTCGGGTGCGGGGACCGGCTCGACGCTGGCGGTGCTCACAGCTGCGGACGCGCCTCGAGGACGTCGTCTGCGGTCAGGGAACGGCCGTAGATGTCACGGAAGACGCGCTCGTCGCAGTCCTCTCCCTTTCCGTCGAACACGATGCGTCCGGCTCGCAGGCCGATGATGCGCTCGCCGTAGCGCCTCGCCAGATCGAGGAAGTGCAGGTTGACAAGTGTGGTGATGCCCAGGTCGCGGTTGATCCGCTGTAGGTCGCGCATCACCACGTGCGAGGTCGGCGGGTCCAGCGAGGCGACCGGCTCGTCCGCCAGCAGCACCTTCGGCTGCTGGGCCAACGCCCGGGCGATACCAACCCGCTGCTGCTGACCACCGGAGAGATTGGACGCTCTGACGTAGGCCTTATCGACGATCTCAACGCGCTCCAGCGCCTGCATGGCGATTTCCCGGTCGGCGCTGCGATAGACGCCGGTCATGACCCGCCACCACGGCGTGTAGTGCATCCGCCCCATGAGCACGTTGTTCAGCACGCTCGTGCGCTTGGTGAGGTTGAAGTTCTGGAAGATCATGCCGACACCTGCGCGTAGGTCACGCAGCTCCCGACGGCTGGCTCCCGAAACCGAGACGCCGTCGACGAGCACCTGACCGTCGGTCAGCGGCACCAGGCCGTTGATGGCCCGAATGAGTGTCGACTTGCCGGCGCCCGACAGCCCCACCACAACGATGAGCTGGCCGGCGGGGACGTCCAGCGTTATGTCGCGCAGCGCATGGACGCCTCCGGGGTAGGTGACGGTGGCGTGCTGGAACGAGATCACTGCTTGATCACTCGTCGGGGATAAGGTCGCCCAGCTCTTCGTCTGCCTCTCGGACCACGTCGAGCGAGCTGTCGTCGGCCCTGACCAACCCCTCGATCTCGTAGATCGAGGTCAGCACCTTCTCGCCCTCCTTGGTCTTGGAGTACTCGAGCAGCGCGTTCGTGATGGCGCTCTTGAGGTCCTCGGGCAGATCCTCCCGCACGACGATGCCGTCGTTCGGGATCTCCTGGGAGTAGGCGAAGACCACGACGTTGTCGGCGACCTCAGGTGACTCCTCAACAACGATCTCGCGCGCATCGTCGAAGGCCAGCCCCACCTCCACGTCGCCGGCACTCACCGCGAGCACGGCGTTGTCGTGGCTGCCGGCGAAGGTGGTTTCGAGCCCGTCGATGTCAACGCCTGCTTCCTGCATCTCCAGTGCCGGGATCAAGTAGCCGGACGTCGAGGTGGGGTCGACGTACGCGAGGCTCCCGTCGATGAGCGCAACGGCCTCCTCTCCCACCGGCCCCTTGTCCGCGTCAGCGGTGCCGTTGCAGTACTTGAAGCCAGCGTCGTCGGTGACGACCTCGTCCTCGCAGTACTTGTCGGGGTTGTTCGTCATGTACTGCGTGTGGTACGTGAGCGCGCCGAACCGCACCGACTGCAAAATGAAGTCCACGTTCGCGCGGTCTTGGGCGCGCACAATCCCCAGCGGCCCGAAGGCGCCGATGTCAGCCTGTCCCGTGCCCATCGCCTCAGTGAGACCGGTGTAGTCCTGTGGGACGAAGCTCTCGACCTCGATGTCCAGCCGGTC
>JAUJOO010000035.1:0-3177 GCA_030447585.1 Nocardioidaceae bacterium
GTCGTACGACATCTCCGCCGGCGGGCGAACCCACCACGCGCCGGGCGACGTCGCGTTGCTCGACACGTTGCCCGACTGGGACATCCATGTGCCGGGGCACCCCGACGAGTTGACCGAGCTCCTGCGCCGCGCCGTAGCCGGTGACGGTCGGGTCTATGTCCGCGCGAGCACCGACAGCAACGCTGAGGCTATGCCAGTAGGACGAACGCACGTCGTACGTCGCGGCGCTAACGGAACCGTCGTTGCTGTTGGACCCATGCTCGACAAGGTGATGAGCGGCCTGGGAGACCTAGACGTGACCGTGCTGTACACCTCGACCGTGCGGCCGCTGGACACGCGACCGCTGGTGTCCACACTTGGGGTTGCGGACGTCGTACTTGTGGAGCCGTACGCCGCCGGGACGTCGGCATGGCCGGTGTCAGACGCGCTGTCGCACATCCCGCACCGGCTGCATTGCATCGGTGTGCCCCGGCAGGAACTGCGTCGCTATGGCACGCCAGCAGAGCACGAGGGGGCGATGGGCCTCGATCCGGCGGGACTGCGCCGAACGGTCACCGACTTCCTGAGGGAGTGAACGGGAGCGACTGCGTTTGCTCGGCGTCCGTCGTTCGATCCGGTGGCGCTGGCTGGGCTACTTCTTGAAGGCGTCCTTGACCTTCTCGCCGGCCTGCTTGAGGTCAGCCTTGCTCTGGTCGGACTTGCCCTCGGCCTGCATGTCCTTGTCGTCGGTGGCGTCTCCGACCTTCTCCTTGCCCTGACCTTGGAGTCCTTCGGCCTTGTTCTTCAGCTTGTCTTCGAGACCCATGGCGGTTACCTCCGTGGTGACTAGCGGTACGTGCTGACGGTTGCAACCGTACCCCGTTGCGCCTCTGCCGACTGCAAGCAGACGTCTGTCAGCCGGTGTAGCGCACCTCGGTCTGCCAGTCGTCGTCCGGTGCCAGCGCAGCGGCTAAGAAGGCCGCCGCAATGCGCGCGGGGGCGAACGGCGTGCCTTCCTCGACGGTGCCGGCGACGGTCAGCGACATCGCCCGGATGCCGTCCGGTTTGAGTTGGTTGTCGACGGCCGTCACCAGGTTGCGCAGCGCAGCTTTCTGGGCGCCGAGCGATGCCGCCGCTGTCCACGGCCTATCCGCGGTTGCGCCACCGGTCGCGGTGATCCGGCTGCCCTGCGGCATGAACGACCGCGCCGCTTGTACGGCGGTCAGCAGGCTCGCTGCCCCAAGCCGGAGGTCGGTGAGCAGTTCGTCTGCCGACAACTCCAGCGGCTTCTTGGCGGTGAAGGCGCTGGGGTTGAAGTGCAGGTGGTTGATCGCGCCGGAGTGTCTACCGAAACGCTCGATCGCCTCGGTGAGAGCCGCTGCGTCGGTGGCGTCAACAGCGCTCCACCCGGCGGTGATGCTCTCTCGTTGCAGGTCCTCCCCCAGCTCCTCCAACGTCTGCATTGAGCGGGCGATCAGCGCGACGTCGTACCCCGCCTGGCCGAACCGGTGCGCCACCGCCGCTCCGATGCCGCGCCCCGCCCCAACAACGACGATGACCGGATTGCTCACCTGGCAGAGGGTAGTGGGCGGCTACGACGGCCCAGTCCGACGCTGCCGACTACGATGAGCCAGCGCGCCAGCCGGCGTGGCGCAATTGGCAGCGCATCCGACTTGTAATCGGAAGGTTGCGGGTTCGAGTCCCGCCGCCGGCTCACCGCAGGCTGTGCGATCTCGGCTGATGCTGGACACTTCCTGATCGGCTGATGCATGACACCGTCTCCGGTGATGGTTTACACCGTCTCGGTTGGGCAGCGTTACCAGGCGGTCCTGGCTGTGCTTGAGGACGGCCTGATGGTGACCGAGGTGGCCGGCAAGATCGGAGTGAGCAGGCAGACCCGGCACGCCTGGCTGCGCCGGTATGCCCAGGGCGGCTTGGACGCTCTGGCGGATCGATCGCATCGACCGCGGTCGTGCCCGCACCAGATGGACCCCCAGGTCCAAGTGCGGCTTGTCGAGCTGCGCCAAGCCCACCCGACCTGGGGCCCGGACCGGTTGCTGTACCGGCTGGAACGCGAGAACGTCGACCGACGAGCTGCTAATAGACCTGCACTTGACCGAACGGCAGCAGCACTACAGCGTTCATTTGGTGGTGCAGCGTAGTGAGGTAGCTGCTGATGGAGACGCGCGCGTGCACCTACTGGTAGAGGAGCACGAGGAGGACGTTCACGAGTCCAGGGTGCAAGGAGCTCGCCAGCATCAACTTTGCTGAGCTTGATGCGGGCGAGCCGGAGGAGCGGCACTCGATGTTGGAGTGGGTGCTTCGTGAATCGAATTACCGAAAGTCAGTGATGATACCGGCTAAGTTCGTGGAGGGGCCTCCGGATCACTGCACGATGATCGAGGTTAGAGGACCTAGAGACGGCGTCGCGATGACATCGAGCATGGCTCGGGTGAGAAGGCACGCCGCTAAGCTGCGGGGGGCGGAGGAGAACGGCCACGACATCTTGGGAGGATCTCACTCGCTGGCTCCGGAAGGCGACGGTGGCTGCCCTGGAGTTGGCCTTCCCCATTTATGAGGACGACACTGACCCTCACGAGCTGTTTGGCGAACTGCTTGACGAAGTGGCTCGCCTTCTGGCTCGGGGGGATACCCCCATGGAGTGGGTACATCCCTGGATCGAGACGCGCTCCCCAGACATCAAGATCGGGGAGCGCGATTGGCTCGATTGGTTTGAATGGGACTGGTTCTAACCAACATCCTGCACCGGGTCTTAGCAGTCGTTCGGGAACTCGCCTCGACCGGCGTGGATGAGAGCGGTCCTCGTCACCCACACGGTGGTGGCTAACGAGTACCTGACGTGCATGGCGGTGTGGTACCGGTACAGGTGCTTGGTCGAGTCGTCTACCAGGGGGTTGAACCTCGCCTTCTCCTCGACGTTCTCCGTCTCGATGCCGTACCTCTCGATGGTCTCGGCGATCTCTCTACTGATCGTTACGGATAGGTGATCCTATAGAGTAGCCGCACCCTCACAATGAACGAGCATCGGAGCGCGACGAGTCATCCAGGCTCTCGCCCGCTGGTTGACCCCACGGAGGGAGCTGCCTTATGCGTCCGGATCTTGAAGTTGCATCTCGTCGTAGACCATTGCGGAGCGCGGTCTTCCGGCACTTGCGCCCCAACTGGCAGCACTTCACC
>JAUJOO010000035.1:3277-4967 GCA_030447585.1 Nocardioidaceae bacterium
TCATATCCTACAGCCGCAAGGGTGAAAAAACGCAGTGCGACGTGTACCCCAATAAGCAACCCGACTCCGGGTCTTACCATGTGATGCGTGCCTCCGATGAGAACGAGAACACCTGGTGGGGTGCGTACATCGGCGGCAACGAGATAGTAGCTAGCGTTACAAATATGGACTTCCATCAGGGCCTAGGGATTGCCAGCTCCGAGCGAGGAAACGCCAACGATTCCGCCTTCGCCGCGTTCGCGGACCTGCGTGAGCACCACACAAGCAACGGTTGGACCCCGTGGGAAATGTCCGCCTCCTCCCCGACGGCGGCGACACCGATCCGGACTACCACTTTGAACGCTTGGGCAACGACTTCTTTTGGGTGGTGCATGACTGATGCGCATACAACGTAAATCGAATCAGCGGTGGATTGCCTTTGGGCTTGGTATTGCTCTTCCCCTAGTTCTTCTTGCCGCGTGGGCCATGATTGGTGGCGACAGAGGCGCGACGAGTGGAGAGGCTGCTGGAGTTCACGATGCCGTGAAAGGGGTGGAAGAAGGAGTCCAAAACTTCCCTAATATAGGCACCGGCGGCGAAGGTGGGCCCTGTATGTTCTCCCACCGCCTCAACAAGGCTGATCCCTTCGACGGAATAACTTCAGTCCCGCACTGGTATCCGCACACGGATGTCGCATCCCGCGCGCTGCTGGAGGCTGCATGGTCCTGCGCCGCTGACGTCGTAGTCCTCGAGTTCCGATCAGGCGTTGACGTCTATCTTGAACCTGGCTGGGGTACCGTCCCGAATCCAGGTGAGAAGTGGACAGACATGGCGGCGGAGCCAGACGGTGGTGATGTTCTTGAGGTCCGCGGCGCTCCGGCGCTTGTCACTGAGCCGGGGGCTAGTCACCCCCGCGGGGGTGTTCTCGTCATTGACGGCGGGACTCTGGTCCGAGTGCTAGGCAACGGAAACATTCCAGCCGCGGGACTAGTCCGTGTAGCCAACTCCATGAGCTAGCCGTTCCGCTGACCGGACGCGGACGCACCTATCTCGGGCGACGTACAGCTTGGGCGCCGGCAGAGACCGCTGCTTGGCCTTGGCGTGGTGGCTGGGTGTATAGGGTGCCGGGACACATGCCCATCGGCGCGGGAAACCTTTTATGGACCTGCGCCTATGTCGACGACATCGCAACCGGCGTGCTCACGGCTCTCTCAACTAGCTAGGGCGGCTGACGGGCTGGCCATCAACCTGGGTGAGCCCCGGACCGTGCCGATCACCGAGTGGCTTGAACAGATCGTGCATGCTGCCGACTCGCGGCTAGAACTCGTACGCGTCCCCGACGAGGCGCTGCCGCCAGAGTTGGCCCTGACCGGCGCCCCGGCGCAGCATGTGATCGCGTCGGTGCATCGGGCGGAACACCTCTTGGATTGGGCGCCGGCTGATCCCGCCCGCCGGGTAGCAGAGTCTGTGCGGTGGCACTTGGCCAATCCGCCCGACACTCGATGGACGGAGGAAGACACTCGCGCCGCTGACGGCGCTATCAGTGCCACCCGCAGCGAACCGCTAGGGAGTCGTAGCCAGATCGCTACCCGACTCCTTCAGGCCGCGGTGCCAAGGCCGCCGTGGCTCAATCTCGCGCTGTCGTACAAGTCTTGCTCGTCAGTGGCGCGTAACCGCTGCCCAGCTACCTGACAGCGAACGGCTGCACTGG
>JAUJOO010000015.1:0-38961 GCA_030447585.1 Nocardioidaceae bacterium
GGCCTCCGACCTCGCGGCGATCGACCGGGTCGACTCGATCTCGGTGTGCAAGTACCCGATCGGTGAGAACACCGATGCAGGCGAGCCAGGGCTCATCAGCTCGAACCGGCTGGTCGGAGAGGCAGCCGCGGACGAGTTGGCCGCACTCCAGTCGACCCCGATCGGTGGAGGCCCGGACGACCCGCAGAACTGCGTCGACGACATGATCGGCGACGAGGCGATCGTGCTGTGGTTGAACAGCGGGAGTGATTCCCACCGGATCCACGTGTACTACAACTGGTGCTTCCACAACGGCTTTGATGACGGTACGACGATGCGGGCGCTCACCCGAGAGGCCTGCTTGCCCCTCATCCAGCCGCCCATCTTCCTCTACAGCGGCTCGTCGGCGCCGTTCCGCCTCTGCTCCCCCTAATGCGCTGACCGAAAGCTCAAACCGAACCGACTAACGGATCTTCTGTCCCAGATCGAGACCGTGGTCGTGGCCGGCCGGATAACCGTTGTGCTCCATGGCCTTGCCCAGCTGGAGACCGCTGTCTCCTCCCTTGGTCGGGCTCTGGCTGCGCAGCTCCGTACCGAGATGCAGACTCTGGTCCTGCCCCTTGCCGTGCTTCTCGTGCCCCTTGCCGTGCTTCTCGTGCCCCTTGGCCGTGCTTCTCGTGCCCCTTGCCGTGCGTCCCGTGGGCCTTGCCGTGCTTCTCGTGCCCCTTGGCCGTGCTTCTCGTGCGCCTTGCCGTGGTCGTCGTTGGACTTCAGGTGGTCGTCTCGAGCCCACGTACGAACATCGTCAGCGGATGGCTGACCGACCGCCCCCCGTCACAGCGCCGGCAATCACCAGCGCCACCAAACCCGCGGCAGCCGCTGCCTTTTGGAGAGGGTGCATGGGGGTCCTCCTCGTCTGCGCCAAGTTCCCTTATCCCAGCAGTCCCGGTCGCGGCGCCATAGCCCGATCGGGTATTGTCCACGGCGCCATGGCGGTCCTGGACTGCGGAGCTACGATGTTCGGGGTAGATCACCGGAGCTCAGGTCCCGACCGATTTCCACGAACTTCGTTGTGCCCGGCTCGCAAGCCACCCGGCCGCTGACGACGTCAGGCGAGCTCGAAACGCACTGTGCGGGTCTCCTTGTTCGCCTCGACTAGGCGAGCCTTGACCCGTTCGCCGAGCGGCAGCGACGTGTCGCTCGGACTCGTCAGCCGCGCCTCAACGGCAGGGACGGACAGCATCACCGACCCTTTTCGCTTGTCCTTGTGGTCGACCTCGGTGACAACTCCTTCGAACTCCTCGCCGAGCCGGTCGGCCAAGATGCCGGCCTCCACCAGGTCGAGGATCGCCCGCTCGAACTGGTGTGCCAACCGGTCGGACTGCTCCATCTGCTTGGGCAACCCTTTCAATGCAGTCCTTACCCACTCCGGAATGTCTGCATCGGCACAGAGCGCGACGCATATCTCACCGGCGTACCGGTCCACCAGCCGCCGTAGGGGCGCCGTGACATGGGCGTACTCGTTGGCAAGTGCTGCGTGCTCGATATGTTCGGGCACACCTCCGTCGAAGGCGACGTAGCCCGCTCCCCGGAGCAGGCTCGTGCAGGAGTTGAGCATCGCCGCGCCCGCGGGGGTGTTGGGGTCCAGAGTGCGGACGAAGTCGGGATAGTCGATGTCGGGGTGCCAGTCGAGGTGCAACGCTCTGGCTGTTCGACGCAACCGGCTGATGGCGTTGTCAGGGGGCGGCGGCAGCGTCCGAACCAGGCCCTCCTCGCCGTACAGCATGATCTCGGCCGCGCCCATGCCGGTCAGCAGAGAAATCTGCGCGTTCCAGTTCTCGACCGGCAAGACGTCACGAAAAGCCAGCGACCAGCCGTCATCGCCGACGACCACCTCCTGCTCAGGCAGTGGCAGGCTGACCCCGCCGCGCTCACGCTCTCGCTCGAGGCGGAGCTCACCGATGTCCCTCAGCAGAACGAAGACGTCGGCGGCTGAGCCATCGTCGAGCTGCGCTTGGACAGCCGCATAGTCGAAGCGTCCCCGGCTCCTGACCATGGCTCGTACGACGTCGACCTTGGATGCCTCACCGGTCCCGTCGAGGGCAATCGTCCAGACCAGCGCGGGCCTCGGCTGGTCGGGGAGCAAACTCGCCGCGCCCTCCGACAGCACCGGCGGATGAAGCGGGATGCGAGAGTCGGGGGCGTAGAGGGTCTGCCCGCGCCGATGCGCCTCGAGGTCGATCAAGCCACCCGGCTCGACGAACGCCGCCACGTCAGCGATCGCGTACCTGACCAGGTAGCCGTTTCGGGTGCGCTCCAGGTGCATCGCCTGATCGAGGTCCATGGACTCCGGGGGGTCGATGGTGACGAACGGGATCTCGGTCTGGTCGGCGTCCGGCAGCCTAGGGTTCGCCGCCGCGGACTCCGCGGCCGCCAGCACCTCTGACGAGAACGCGCGCGGGATGCCGAGTTGCTCATCGATGGCTCGGAGACCGGCTACGAAGTCGGATGCGGCCCGACCGTGCAGGTTGACGATCCGTCTGGGCACGTCGAAGCCTTTCCCTCAGTCTGCAGTGCTTGACCACCCTAGTGGTGGACGGTAGACCCCTCCCGCTCGCACACGTCGGCCGCGACCAAGGGTGGACGACCCGCGCACTTGGTGCGAGTCTGAGAATCTCATCGTCGAGCGACAGGAGACCGCCATGACCACTTCCCCGCAGCACAAGGTCCTGCTCAACGAGAACGAGATGCCGACGCGGTGGTACAACGTGCTGCATGATCTCCCCACCCCGGCGCCCCCGGTGCTCCACCCGGGGACTGGCCTGCCCGTCGGCCCAGACGACCTGGCGCCGTTGTTCCCTATGGACCTGATCTTGCAGGAAGTGGCCACCGACCAGTACGTCGACATCCCCGAAGAGGTGCTCGACGTCTACAAGCTGTGGAGGCCAAGTCCTCTGTACCGCGCGCACCGGCTGGAGAAGGCGCTCGGAACGCCGGCACGCATCTACTACAAGTACGAGGGAGTGTCGCCCGCCGGCTCGCACAAGCCGAACACGGCGGTGCCGCAGGCCTTCTACAACGCCAAGGCGGGGATCAAAAAGCTGAGCACGGAAACCGGCGCCGGACAATGGGGCACCGCGCTGGCGTTCGCCTGCGCTCAGTTCAATCTCGGCTGTGAGGTGTGGCAGGTGCGGGCGTCGTACGACCAGAAACCGTACCGCCGCATCATGATGGAGACGTTCGGTGCCACGGTCCACCCGAGCCCCTCGGATCTGACGGAGGCAGGGCGCTCGATCCTCGCCGCGGATTCCGACTCGACAGGGTCGCTGGGAATCGCCATCAGTGAGGCGGTCGAGGTCGCTGCGCAGGATCCGACGACGAACTACGCCCTCGGCAGCGTGCTCAACCATGTGCTCTTGCACCAGACCATCATCGGTGAAGAGGCGCTGCTCCAGCTGGGCAAGATCGACGAACAGGTGGACCTGCTCATCGGCTGCACGGGTGGTGGCTCCAACTTCGGGGGTCTGATGTTCCCGTTCCTGCGGGAGAAGTGGGCGGGCCGGATGAGCCCGGACCTGCTCGCCGTCGAGCCGGCTTCGTGCCCGTCCTTGACCCAGGGCACGTACGCCTACGACTTCGGCGACACGATCGGCTACACGCCGCTCATGAAGATGCACACGTTGGGACATGACTTCGTGCCCGACCCGATTCACGCTGGAGGCCTGCGCTACCACGGGATGAGCCCGCTCATCAGCCACCTCTACGAGCAGAAGGAGATAGACGCCATCGCCAAGCAGCAGGTCGAGTGTTTCGCGGCAGGCGTGCTGTTCGCCCGCACCGAGGGGATCGTGCCCGCTCCGGAGCCGACGCACGCCCTCGCAGCAGCGGTGGAGGAGGCGCTGCGCTGCAAGGAGTCTGGGGAGGAGAAGGTGATCTTGACCGCGCTGTGCGGCCACGGCCACCTTGACCTGCCCGCGTATGACGCCTACTTTTCGGGCTCGATCGAGGACCACGGTTGGGAGGACGCCGACCTGCAGGCAGCGGTCCACAAAGCACTGGAGAAGCTGCCCACCTCGGTCTAGCGCGACAGGCCTGAGCCGCGCGACCGCGGAGGAGTGCATGTCTCTATCGCCGTGGCGGGATGTGGACTCCCGCATCCGCCAGGGGGTGAGCGACGGCCTTGTGATGCCCCCTGGTGACAGGACTGTGGCCTGCGCCAAAATATACGTGGATAAGGCCGCACCCGCGTCCCTATACAAGGAGGAAGCCATGAAGGAGCTCAAGTGCCGCGATGCGGGCTTCGACTGCGATGCCGTCGTTCACGGGAATTCGGTGGAAGAGGTCATGGCGCAGGTACGTCCGCACGCCAAGGATGTCCATCAGGTCGACGTCACCCCTGACATGGAGAAGCAACTATCGGGAGTCGTCAGGGACGTCTGACGGGGCACCGCCTCATACCTTCTCCCCCATTAACGTTGGAGGTCAGACGATGGGGAAGCTGCTTATGCACATCACCTGCGGCCCCGAGGCGCCGACTCGTGCCGCGCTCGGTCTGCTGGTCGCGCGCGCGGCCGTCGATGAGGGTCACGACGTCAGCGTCTTTCTTGCCGGCGACGGCGTCCAGCTGGTCCGTAACGCGGTCCTGGACGCCCTTACCGGTTTGGGCACGGGTTCGCTGCGTGAGTCATTCGACGCGGTAGTGGCTGGAGGCGGGCGCTTCTACCTGTCAGGCATGTCCAGCAAGGCTCGCGGGGTTACAGAGGCAGACCTCGAGGGCAAGGCTGCGGAGTTCGCGATGCCGAACCGGCTCGTCCAGCTCACTTTCGAGGCTGACCGAAGCCTCACCTACTAGACCACAGCGCGCTCAGAGCCGGTCCCACGCCTCAGCTGCACCCGCTGGCCAGTCGTCGAACCCGGCGTCTACCACCAGCCGCCAAGTCGATGGGGCCATGAGTGCCGCTGTCATGCCCGCTCGACGGTGAACGGCGTCGAGGGGTGAGGCCAGCGACCCGCAACCGTAGAGGCCGCCTCGACCTGAGCGGCCAAGGAGAGCAGCCGGTGGTCCAAGCCCGGCGCGGCAGCCAGCATCACCCCCACCGGTAGTCCGCTGCGGGTCCAGTGCAGGGGCAGGGACACAGCCGGCATGCCGGTGACGTTCCAGACGGCCGTAAACGGCGTGAACCTCTTCTGCGCGTCGAAGTCCGCCGCCGGGTCCGCATCGTTGCGCAGGCTCCCCACCGGTGCCGGAAGTTGCGCAAGCGTCGGTGTCAGCACGGCATCGTACGGCGCCAGCGCGCGGAGCATGACTGCGGCCGACTGGCGCATTTCGACGAGCGCCTGGACGAAACCGATCGCGGTGGCGGCGCGTCCGCGCTCGCGGAGCCAGCGGCTCAGCGGTCGGAGCTCGTCCTCACGTGTCGGGTCGACCGGCCACGCGGCCGCACCTACCGACCAGACGACCTCGAACGCCTCGACCGTCTCCTCGGGCAGCGGCAGCTCGAAGTCTTCAACCTGGTGGCCGAGGTCGATGAGCAACCGGCTCGCCCCCTCGTACCCCTCGAGCGCCTCGGGATCGACGTCCCCGTCTGCAATAGGGGGGCGTGCGAACCGGGCAACCCGCATCCGGCCCGGCGCGCGGTCGCACCAACCCAGGTAGGTCTCACCTGCGGGCAGCGGAGCCGCCCACGCCGGGTCGCCGACCGCGGGACCAGCCATCGCGTCAAGCAGCGCTGCTGCGTCACGGACCGTGGTGGCTAACGAGCCAGCCGTGGACAGGCCGCTGACGTCGCCGTACAGCGGAGCGGCGCTGACCCGACCGCGGCTCGGTTTGACCCCCACCAGACCGCACACGCTGGCGGGGATGCGGATGGAGCCGCCGCCGTCCGACCCGTGGGCAAGTGGCAGCAGTCCCGTCGCGACGGCGGCGGCGGCACCGCCGGACGAGCCACCCGCCGAACGATCCAGGTCGTACGGCGTACGGGCGGCTGGGGCGACCTCAGGCTCGGTGTAGCAGGGTGAGCCGAACTCCGGGGTGTTCGTCTTGCCGAGACTTATGAGTCCCGCGCCCTCCATCCGCAGCACCACCTCATCAGATTGGCGTGGGACCGTGTCCGCGAAGACGGCCGAGCCGTAGGTCGTCCGCACCCCCGCTGTGGCGGTGAGATCCTTGATGCCCGTCGGAACTCCGAGCAGTGGCGGGGCGCTCTCCGGGTCATCGCGCAGACGCTGACCAGCGTCAGCCGCGGCGGCGCGGGCGGCCGCTGCGGTGAGCGTGACGAACGCCCCAACGGCGTCGGCGTACTCCGCGACCCGCGCCAGCAGATGGTCGACCACGTCACCTGGGGAGGTCTCCCCCGACCGGTACGCCGCGGCCAGGTCCAACGCTGTCAACTCGTGCAGCTCCGGCATGCCGACAGCCTGCCTCACCGCTGCCACGGTCGCCATCTCTCCCCGTGCGGGTCGGAGCGGATGAAGCGCGACCCTGCCAGGCACTCAGTGATCCAGTCAGGGCAACGCGGAGAACTGGCGGAGCGCTGAAGCGCCGGACTCGTAGAAGGACAGGGTCGTGAGCGAGGCCGGAGCCAGCAGCATCTTGTTGATGGAGGCCAGCGGAGCATCGAGGCAGTAGCGCACTGACAGCTTGATCGGGTTGACGTGGCTGACGATGACCACCGTCTTTCCGACGTATGACGCCAGCGCCCGAACCAACGCCGCCTCGACCCGCTCCTGCACCTCGATGATCGACTCACCGCCACCCGGCGGGGCGTAGTCCATCGTCGTCAGCCAGTGGTCGAGCTGCTCGGGCCAGTGCTTCTCCACTTCCTCCAACGTCAGACCGTCCCACGCTCCGAACCCACATTCTTGAAAGCCGTCGTCCACCGCCACTGGCACACCCACCACCTTCTCGACCGTGGCGGCGGTGTCACGGGTCCGCTGCAGCGGCGACGTCACGATGGCATCCACCCCGTCAAGGGCCAATGCCTGCGCCGCGCGTTCGGCCTGGGCGAACCCCTCGTCGGTGAGCCCGGGATCGTCTCCGCCCGGGCCGGAGAACTTCCGGTCCACGGTGTGCTGGGTGAGGCCGTGCCGAAGAAAGACCAGCGTCGTCACCACACCGAGGTCACTCCACCCGAGCATCGGGTTCCGCGAGCGCTCGGCCGACGGGTCGACCGAGACCGTGCCGCCAACGCTGCCCGGGGCGGCGGTCTCCCACGCCTCAGGAGTCGGGTCGCCAGGCGCGTTGCTCGCCGACATGGCGGTGTCGCCGCCACCAGTCTCGTCGTCGACGTCATACACATCTCCGTGGACCGCTGCGTCCATCGCGAGGTTCGCGAGCCGGTCCGCGGCCTGGTTGTGCTCTCGCGGCACCCAGGTCCACAAGGTGCCGAAGGGGGCGAGCCGCTGGGCCTCGACTGCTAGGGGTCTCATGGACGGGTGCTTGACCTTCCAGCGGCCAGACATCTGCTCGATGACCAGCTTGGAGTCCATTCGCACCTCGAGGAGAGCGTCGGGAGTGTGCTCCAGGTAGAGCTTCAGCCCGGCGATCAGCCCCCGGTACTCCGCGACGTTGTTGGTCGCCGTACCGATGGCCTCGGCCGCTTGCGCGATCACCTCGTTGGTCTCGGCGTCACGCAGCAGTGCGCCGAAGCCCGCAGGACCAGGGTTGCCCCTTGACCCACCGTCGGCCTCGACGACGACGCTTCGGTGCGATGCCATCGCCGTCGTCAGATCCCCGAGTCCTGGGTGCGCACCAAGATGCGATCACACTCCTCGCAGCGCAGGACCTCGTCACTCGGCGCCGCCGCGATCCTGGCGAGCTCCGCCGCGCCGACATCGAGACGGCAACCGCCACAACGTTTGTGACGCAGAGCGCCGACGCCAACGCCGCCGAGCTGTCTCCGCAGTCTCTCGTAGAGCTTCAGCAGGTCCTGCGGGACGTCTGCTGACAGCACCTCCCGCTCGGCGCGTGCGTCCGCGCGCTGCTGGACCAGGTCGCCGTTCGCCCGGTCGCGAGCCTTGACCGCCTCGCTCACCTGCACCTCCAGCGTCTCGAGGTGCGCTGCGAGCCGTTCGTGCTCGGTCTGTGCCTGCTCCAGCCGCTCCATCACCTCCAGCTCCACATCCTCCAAGTCACTGATCCGCCGCTCGAGGGTCGATGTCTCGTGCTGCATCGCCTGCAGCTGCTTTGGGTCACTGACCAGGCCCGCCTCGACGCGTTGACGGTTGCGCTGCCGCCGCGCCTTGACCTGCTCGACATCGGCGTCGGCCTTGCGTTGCTCTCGGGTGAGGTCTCCGATTTCCGTCTGCAGGCGGCCGTACGCCGTTTGGAGGTCGTTGCGGCGTTCGGTCAGCTCGGCCAGCGCGACCCCCTCGGGCAACGTCTCGAGCCGATGCTCGAGAAGGTCGAGCCGCGCATCCACCGCCTGCAGGTCGAGGAGCTTGAGTTGGGCGAACGGATCGGCTTTCAGCGTCGGCTCCTTGCATCGGTCTCGGAGATGTCCATTGTGCTGGTAGCGCTCACACGCCACGCTGGCGGGAGGCTCGCTGGTTCCACGGATCGGTGCAGATCCGCGATACCGTCGAGGACGTCTCGTGCCCCTTGCGGGCGAGCGCATCGGCGATCGCCCGCTGCGCAACTGGGAGCCAGCTCCACTCGGCCGCCCAGTGGGGTACGTCGATCAGCGCCGGGCCGCCATGCTCGCGAAACTCAGATGCCGGGTGGTGCCGCAGGTCAGAGGTGACGTACACGTCTGCTTCCGACGCCTTGACCGCATCGAGCAGGAAGTCACCAGCGCCGCCGGCCAGGGCAACCGTTTGCACACGTTCGTCGAGGTCGCCCGAGATGCGCGCCCCGACGGCTGTCTCGGGCAGTGCTTTGAGGACCTCGTCTGCGAAGTCCCGCAAAGTCAACGGGGACGGCAGACGACCCAGACGGCCATGTCCTCGGTTGTCGTCCCACCCCGCCAGCTCGAAGACATCGAATGCTGGCTCCTCGTAAGGGTGCGCGGCCCGAAGCGCAGCCACCACTCGACGGCGTGACGCGCGGGGCAACACCATCTCGACCCGTTTCTCATCAACGTGGGTGACGTCGCCCAGCACCCCGATCGTTGGACGAGCTCCAGCACCGGGGCGAAAGGTCCCCTCCCCGGTGCTGACGAACGCGCATCTGTCGTAGTCACCGATCGCTCCGGCGCCCGCCGCAGCCAACGCGTCAATCACCTGCGCGGCGTCGTCGATCGGAACAAAGGTCACGACCTTGTCGAGCGGGTCAGCCGGCTCGGGGACGAGCGGTGTTATCTCCTCCAACCCGAACGCCTCCGCCATGGACTGCGAGACACCGTGCTGTGGTGAGTCGGCGTTCGTGTGGGCGACGTACAACCCGATCCCATGGCTGATGAGGTCGTGCACGGCTCTGCCCTTGGGGGTGTCTGCGGCAACCGAGTGAACGGCGCGATAGAGCAGCGGGTGGTGGACCACCAACAAGTCAACGCCAAGTGCGACGGCCTCCTCCACGACGGCGCGAACGGGGTCGACCGCGTACAGCACCGTCGAGACCTTGGCCTCGGGCTCTCCGACGACGAGACCGACGGGATCCCCGTCGTCCGCCCAGCGGAGAGGGTAGAGCTCCTCGATTACGTTCACGACCTCGCCCAGGCTCGGTGCGCCGACACGATGCGAGGAGCTCGTCACGCCGTCACCCTACCGAGGCGGCTGAGGTCGGTCGCCTGGTCCGAAGGCGGGTGACGACATCGCGTTCACAGGATTGCGTTCAGAACCTTCGGGCAACTACCCGTCGGCCGGAAAGTACGTGTCGATGAAGTCGTTGCGAAACTTGCCGTCCGGGTCGTAGCGGCCCAGCAGCTCACGGAAGTCAGACCAGCGCTGATACCGAGCACCCAACAGCTCGGGGTCCAGGCGGAAGATCTTGCCCCAGTGTGGCCGCGCGCTGAACGGCTGAAGTCGCTCTTCAACTGCCTCGACCACCGGTATGACCGCCTGCTCGTCCTTCACCCAGGTGAAGTGGAACGCCACGCTGTCGCGCTGATAGCTCGGGCTCATCCAGAAGTCGTCGGAGGCGACGGTGCGAATCTCCGAGCACTGGACAACTGGGGCGATGCGCTCCCCCAACGACAGCAGTGCTTCGATCGCATCAGTGGCTACCTCCCGGGCAACGGAGTATTCCGACTGGAGCTCCTCTCCGCTGCTCGGCGTGAATGCGAGACGAAAGTGCGGCAATCGCTCGTGCCAGGGACCGGGCACCCCTAGTTGCTGGGTGCAGTGCACGGGAGACATGCCGGGGACGGGATGCCGCGGACCGGCCGCCAAAGTCGCGCCGAGCCATCGCGGCTCGGGCGTCCACGAGGCGTCCACGTCGGTCCTGCGCTTGAGCCAGACCTGCTTGACGCTCGAGGTCCCCCAGTCGGTGAAGACGCTGACGCTGTATGCCGCGGACAAGACGCCGAGGGGGTCGGCCATGAACTGTGCCCAGGGCATGTCCTCGTAGACGAGCTGCGCCACGTCGAAGGCCGGGACCGTGTCCAACGTCAGGCTCGTCACTATGCCGAGAGAACCGAGCCCTGTCACCGCTCCGCAGAACTCGTCTGGGTCGGCGAGGCGGCTGAGCGACACAACCTGGCCAGTGGCGGTGACCATCTCCAAAGCGGAGACCGACGACCCCAAGATGCCGTTGGAGTCGCCGGACCCGTGGGTGCCGGTGGCACAAGCGCCGGCCACCGAGATGTGCGGCAGCGATCCGAGGTTGGGCAGCGCGCGACCCTGCTCGTGCAGCCGCTGCGTCAGCTCGCCGTACCTGACCGCGGGGCCCACGGTGACCGCCGACCGTGCGGCGTCGACCACCACTGAGGGCGGAATCCCGGTGAGCAGGACAAGGTCACCCGTGGTGTCCGCGATCCGGTTGAAGGAGTGTCCGGTCCCGAGCGCCCGCAGCCGATCACTGCCGGCCACGGCGTCCTGCAGCTCCGCCAGCGATGCAGGCCGAAGGAACCGCTTGGCCTGGAAGGCGACGTTACCGCCCCAGTTCGTCGCAGGCCCGTCTGCTGACGTGGCAGTGGTCACTGTCGGCTTCCGCGGGGGAAACCGACCGCGGACCCTACTCCGTCACAGCAGGCGACAAGTGGGTCATCAACCGCCACACAGGCGCTCGCCCGTCTCGGTGACGAAGACGCGGACATTCTCCGGCTCGGCGGTGACGTGAATCGTCTCGCCCTTCTGGACAGAGCGACGGGCCTCCATCCGAACCACGACATCTCTCCCCGAGGTGATGGCGTCGTCGCCGTCTGACCCGCCAACGGTCCCGTAGATGTATGCGTCTGCACCGAGCTCCTCCACGACGCCGACCTTGATCGGCAAGCCCTCGTCGCCGTCGGAGACGCGGAAGTCCTCGGGACGAATGCCGACAGTGACTTCTCCGTCGTGGCCTCGCCGCTCCTCGGCGGTGATCTGCACCTTGATGAGGTGCCCGTCCACCACGGCTCCGTCTTCGCGCAGCTCACCGGGGAGGAGGTTCATTGCTGGAGAGCCCATGAAGCCGGCCACGAACAAGGTATTCGGGTTGTCATAGAGCCCAAGCGGGGTGTCGACCTGCTCCAGCAACCCGTCCTTGAGAACCGCGACACGATCGCCCATGGTCATCGCCTCGACCTGGTCGTGAGTCACGTAGACGGTGGTAACGCCGAGCCGCCGCTGCAATGACGCGATCTGGGTCCGGGTGGAGACCCGCAGTTTCGCATCGAGGTTGGACAAGGGCTCGTCCATGCAGAACACCTGGGGGCTGCGGACGATCGCCCGCCCCATTGCTACCCGTTGGCGCTGGCCACCGGACAGTGCGGCCGGCTTGCGATGCAGGTAGTCAGTGAGGGCGAGGATCTCAGCCGCTTCGCGAACCCGCTTCTCGCGCTCATCCTTCGGCGTATTCGCCATCTTCAATGCGAAACCCATGTTGTCGGCCACCGTCATGTGCGGGTAGAGCGCATAGTTCTGGAAGACCATGGCAATGTCACGGTCCTTGGGTGGCAGGTTCGTGATGTCGCGGTCGCCGATCCTGATGCTGCCCGCGTCGACCTCCTCGAGGCCGGCGAGCATGCGAAGCGACGTCGACTTGCCGCAGCCGGAAGGTCCGACCAGCACCATGAACTCGCCGTCCTCGATGTCGAGGTCGAGCTTGTCCACGGCTGGTTTGTCAGAGCCCGGGAAATGCCGGGTGGCGCCTTGGAAACTTACGGTGGCCATGTGGTACACCCCTTCACCGGCAGGCACGTGCCGGACGGTCCGTTGTAAAGGTTGACCTCCTCACACTCCCACAGCCGCGCCGGAACCGCCAGCACTGGCTCTCCCGAAGTAGCGAAGGCGGCGCGAGATACTGCCGACGGTTCGGCGGACACTCCGCGGCGCGTCGAGCCGCGCCGCGGAGCCGAGCCGGACGTGGTCAGCGGGGAGCCGCTTCCCAGACACGCACGTACTTGAACCTCGCCCTGTAACCGTCGCCACCCATCGACACCAACCCGATCCTGGCATCGTCGCCCAGTCGGTGCGTCCAGGTGCCGCCGCGGATCCATGTCTCGCCGTCCTGGCTGGTGTAGCCCGTGTAGAGCTCCAGACCCGATGGCCGCTCGCGCTTGACGATGCGCAGGTAGGTCCAGTCGGCCGGCGGCCCGATCACGCTGTTGCCGTAGCTGTGGCCCTCGAACTCAGGATTCGGGACCTCCTTCGCGAGCTCGGTCTGCCGCGTTTCCCAGATGGACACGTGCACAAGCTTGATGTACTTGTCGTCGTTGTCGTAGATAACGAGGCCGCCTTGGCGGTAGTTGAAGCAGCAGCCCTCCTCAGGGACGTTCAGGTGCACCTTGGTCTGCACCACGTAGTCACCGGGAGGTGTCGGCTCGGTAAGCACCGGAGCGTTGTTCGTGTCCCGCGCGAGGTCGCCGGGTTGGGTCTGGTAGCGGAACTCGCCGTTCTCGACGCTGTACTCGCCCGCTGGCTCCGGCTCACCCTCCCACGTCCACGGCACCGGCTCGCGACCCAGGGTGTTCCCGCGGAAGGTGTCAGACAGCCGCCAGATTGGTGTGCCGAGCCGGTCGTTCGCCAGCCAGTTCGGCCGGTACCGGGATTGCTCCCCCGGCTGCGCGGCCGGCGCCGGCATCCGCTGGTCCGAGGCCCAGCGCCGCGCCCGTACCGACGGCCAGCCGTCGCGCCAGTCAAGCGGGTCGAGCAGTGCCGGACGCTTGGTGAATCCCGGTTCGCCTTCGAAGTAGGGGTCGAACCGGTTCACGGCGTGGTAGACGGTCCACCACTGTCCGTCGAAGTCCTTGAAGACGGTGTTGTGTCCCGTCCCTACCCACTTATTGCCGTTCATGCTGAGGACCGGCGTGCCCCCGACGCGGCCGTCGAGGAACGAGTTGCCTTCGCGGTCGACGAAGGGACCGAACGGTGTCCGCGAGCGGCCGACGAAGACGCTGTAGCCGGTGATGGGACCGTTACAGCAGTTCGCGGCAGAGGCGAACAGGTAGTACCAGTCGCCTCGCCGTACGACGTTGGCGCCCTCGTACCGGTTGGGGATGGCGACGGGCACGTCGTCGACGGTCCCTCCGGACGTCATCCCGTCGGGGGTCACGACGACGTTGGTGCCGAAGACACCGCCGTAGTAGCTGCCGTAGTAGAACTTCCCGCGCTCCCCGATGGTGTCGCCAAGGACCTCCGGGTCGAACGTCCAGAAGAAGTTGCAGTCGGGACCGTTCTGCCGCGGCGGGACGACCGGCACGTCGCTGGCGTGCCACGGACCCAGCGGGCTGTGGCTGGTGGCCACCCCGATCGCGTTGTCGTGCGGGCAGTCGCCCCCGGTTGCGTCCTTTCCGAGGGTGGTCTGGGTGACGACAAACGTCAGGTAGTACTTGTCGTACGTCTTGGAGTACACGACATCAGGTGCCCACAGCCGGGCGTCCTCGGCAGCATAGGAAGGCCATGACCCTTCTGGCAGAGCATCGCCGACGTAGGTCCAGTTGACGAGGTCGCGACTCTTCATCATCGGCAGCGAGTGGAAGTCCACTCCGTCGCCTGCGGTGTCGCCGTCGTTCAGGGGGTCGGTGGTGCAGTACATGTACCAGTTCCGGTCGCCGTCCCGCTGGCCGTGCAGGACTGTCGGGTCGGCGCAGCTGTCGACGGTCCCGTCGTTGGGGATCTGCGGCTTCAGCGGATTGCGATAGGAGTCGGCGTCGGAGCCGAGTGACACTGACATCGTCAACGGCAGCAGGGCGACGCCCAGGAGTACGGGCAGGATTCGGCGCGAGATGCGGTGGGTGCGAGGCATGCACTAACTTTGCACGCCGCTTCGCCACACCGCAATACCTGCAACAGTCGAATCGACAGATTGGCTCCGGGTCAGCCCGACGCCGAGGACATGATCAGCACGTCGCCGTGACCGCCGTAGCCCAGGATCTGCTCGGCATACTGCTTCCCGTCGAACGTCACCATCAGGTAGCCCCCGCCGGGGCGCTCGATGAGCTGCGGATGCGGGATGTTGGTCCCGTAAGGGGCGTCAAGATTGCCCACTGGCTTCATCGACAGGTCGTAGACGGGGTACTCGCGCCGGTCGCCGTCGCTGGCCAGCAGGTACCACTCCCCGTCGACCTGCTGCAGGATGGTGCCTTCACACTGGTGCAGCGACGTGTCGGCGCCGATGAGCTCCAGCTTCTCGTCGTACGCCGCACCGGCTGGTCCGGCGGCCAAGGCGGGGTGGAAGTCGAACGGATCCTGCGAAGGGCTCTCGACGAACGCGATGTGCCACCTGTCGTCGATGCGTGTCGCCGCCGGGTCCCAGCTGCTCAGCTCCGTCGGCAGGTCGAGCCTCTCGGTCTCCAGCAGGTGGACTCCGGTCAGGATGTCGTCCGACGTGACGGTATGACGGACGTGGACGCCTTGGAAGTCGAAGTCGCCCCACGAGCTCGTGAACGCGGTGAACCGCCCACTGGTCTCGTCGACGACCACCTGCCCGGCATGGTCTCCGAGCAGCAGTCCGTCCCGCCTGGTGTAGAGGTGGGCCACCTGCTGCAACGAGCTCGGGTCGTCGAGGTCGAGGGTGAAGACCCCCCAATGTGCCTGCTGGAAGAAGCCCAGGCCTGCGCAGGTGAAGGTCAGGTACGCCAGGTTGTCGCGGACATAGCCGGTGCCGTCTGCGTGCTGGACGAGGTGCGGGTCTCGCAGGCCGGCCATGCCGAAGGGGCCGGCCTTCACTCGGCTGAGGCGTACACCTGCTGTCGGCCCC
This sequence comes from Nocardioidaceae bacterium, assembly GCA_030447585.1. Taxonomy (GTDB): domain Bacteria; phylum Actinomycetota; class Actinomycetes; order Propionibacteriales; family Nocardioidaceae; genus JACDHG01. The sequence continues at coordinate 15,257 of JAUJOO010000015.1, forward strand.
CGGGCGCCGTACCCGTAGTACAGCTCCGCCAGGGTGCCTGGGTCTCGTAGGTCGACCAGGTCCGCGACACCGTCGCGTTCGGTGACCACCGGCTCCCAGCCGTCGCCCATGTCGACAAGTGCCGTCACCTGGTTCTCGCAGACTGCGAAGGCAGCCTTGAAACGACCCTGCAGCTCAACGGTTCGCTCTGCGACGACCTGCGTCGCTGCCCCGCTACGAACCTCGACACTCACTACTTGTCGAGAAGGCGAGAAGACGACGCAGACGTGGCCACCGTCCCCGGAGCTGAACAGGCCCGCCACCAGGTCGGAGCCATCCACATCGGCGACCGAGAGCTCGATCGCAGCGAAGGGTGCAGCCGGGGACTGGTCGCTGACGTGCACGGAGCGCAAAGCGACAGGTGCCGGCTCGTCCACCTGTTCGAAGCCCGGGGACACCAGGGCGAAGAGACGGTACTGGTCCTCCAGTTGGAAAGACAGGTCGAGGATCCCCGCCTTCCGGCCGGGGGCCGACGGAGCACCACAGCCGAGCGGACCCCCGCTCATGGCGAGGAGGGCCGTCAGGCTGGCGCCCTTGAGGAACGTACGGCGGTCAACCTGGCGGCCGTTGCACCTCATCCCTTCAGACCGGAGCGGGAAACACCTTCGATGACGTAGCGCTGAGCGATGACGAACAAGATGAGAACCGGCACGCTCGCGATCACCGCGCCGGCCATGAGCAGGTCATAACGCACGCTGTTGGCGGCCTGGAGCGTGGACAGTCCCGCCTGCAGTGTCTGGTTCTCGGGGCTGAACAGCACGTACACCGGCCACAAGAAGTCGTTCCAGTTCGTCAGGAACGCCAGCAACGCGAGCGTGACCAACGCCGGCCTCGACAACGGAAGTACGACCCGCCAGAACGTCTGCCAACGGTTCGCACCGTCGAGGAACGCGGACTCCTCCAGCTCCCGGGGTAGCTGCAAGAAGAACTGGCGGAGAAAGAAGACACCGAACGCGTTCGCCGCGGTAGGCACGATGATCGCGATCAACGTGTCGAGCCAGTAGAGCCTGGCCACGATCTCGTAGTTGGGGATGATCAAAATCACCGGCGGCACGAACAACGTCGCCACGATCAGTGCGAACACTGGCTTTTTCCCGCGGAAGTCCATCCGGGCCAGGGCGTAGGCGGCCAGCGCCGACGTCGCAACGACGAGGAGCGAGTGCAGCGACGCGGCGAACAACGAGTTGGCGAACCACTGCAGCATCGGGGTGTCGGGCGCGTTGAGGATCTGGTCATAAGCCTGCGTCGTCGGTTTCTCCGGGAACAACGTCGGCGGTGTCCTCCCGGCCTCCTGCCTCGTCTTGAACGACGTCAGGAACATGAACAGCACCGGGCTCACGAACAGCAGCGTCAAGACGGCGAGCAGCGACACTCGCAGCGCCTTCATGCTCTTGCCTCATCTTTGTCTCGGAAGATGAAGAAGACGGCCACCGACAAGATCATGAGCGTCAGGGTCAATATCCAGCTCGCGGCCGCCGCGGTCCCCATCTCGAACGTCTGCAACCCCTGCTCGGCGATGTAGAAGATAGCCGTCCGGGTCTCCTGCCCCGGGGCGCCGTTGGTCATGATGTAGGACTGACCGAACATGTTGGCCGAGGCGATGATCGTGATCATGGTCACGAACATCGTGACCGGCTTGAGTCCCGGCAGTGTGACGTTCCGGAAGGACTGCCACGCACCGGCACCGTCTACCCGGGCCGCCTCGTACTGCTCGCGGGGGATGTCTTGCAGCCCGGCGAGGAAGATGACCGCATTGAAGCCCAGCGTCCACCAGACCGTCACCCAGACCAGTGACACCCACGCCGCCGGGAGCGAGCTGAGCCACGCGGTATCGTCCGGCAGCGAGACCAACCCCGCGAGGAAGTTGACGAGACCGATGTTGGCGTCGAGCAGGAACCGCCACAACACGCCGATGACCGCCACACCCAGCACGTAAGGGGCGAAGTAGATGGCGCGTAACGCGTTGCGCCCCGGAAACTTCTCGTTCATTATCAGCGCGATCCCCAACGGCACGGCCAGCAGGAACGGAACGCTTGCCGCCGTGAAGATGCCGGTTGCCTGCATGCCGTTCCAGAACGGGCCGAACGAAACCGAGCCGGGATCCAGCAGGTCCTTGTAGTTGTTGATGCCGACGAACGGCTTTCTCGGCAAGTTGAAGTCCCAGCTGTGCAGACTGATCCACAGACCGAGAAGGATCGGCCCGAGCACGAACACGACGAAGAGGGCCAGGTAAGGCGCCAAGAAGAGCCAGGCGGTGAACGGACGGTCCCGCAGCGACCCGGGCGCTTTGGGCGCCTCCCGTGCACTGGCCGAGGCTGGGGCCTCCGCCGTCTCCACGGCCATCGTGTCAGCCGCCGTACTTCTCGAGGTTCTTCTGCATCAGCTCGGTGGCGTCCTCCTGGGCCGCCGACAGTGCCTCCTCCGGCGACTCCTGCCCCAACAGTGCCTTGTTGACCGCTGTCTCCAGCGTCACCGGCGTCACCTCGCCAAGACCCGGCACCGCAGGCAGGAAGTGCAGCTTGTCGATCTGCTCCAGGAGGGCGTACTGCGGCGACTCCTTGAACGCCGCCTCCTCGCGGGCAGAGTTGAGCGCTGGGATCATCCCCGCCTTGGACCACTGGGCCGACTGCTCACTCATCCAGGCGATGAACACCTTGGACGCATCCGACCGGTCCTGGTCTCCTGCTGCCTGGCTGGTGAGGAAGAAGTTGTGCGAGTTCGCCCAGGACCCGATCTCGTTCCCGATCACCGGCAGCGGGGCGATGCCGTAGTTCATGTCGGTGGCCTGGAGGTCGTTGATCTGCCAGATCCCGTCCCAGGTGATCGACGTCTTGTTGTTCTTGAAGGCGAGGTACTGGGCGTCTGCATCGACGTTCGGCGGGCTGTAGCCCTTCTCGATCTGTTCGAGCATCCACGTCAGCGCGGCGACACCCTCCTCCGAGGCGAACGTTGCCTCCGACCCGTCCTCGGCATACGGCTCGCCTCCGGACTGCCACAAGATGCTGAGGAACATGATGTGCGCGGGCCACAGGTTCGGCATCCAGAACGGGGTGTCGTAACCCGCCCCTTGGAGCTTCTTACAAGCCTCGTCGAAGCTCGCGGCGTCAGCCGGCGGCTCGTCGATTCCGGCTTTCTCGAAGTGGTCCTTGTTGTAGTACATGGCCAGGCAGTGCACGTCCAGCGGGATGCCGTAGCGCTTCTCGTTGTAGATGCCCGGCTGCCACACCGCAGGCGCGAAGTCGCCCTCCTCCAGTTCGAGTGCCTCGGCGACGTCGTCGACAGCCACGATGATGTTTCGCGCGGCATTCGTCGACAGCTGGTCGAGGTGCATCGCGCCGACATCGGGGCCTTTGCCTGCCTGAGTCGCGGCCGGCAGCCGCTGGTAGAAGTCCGGCCACGAGATCGGGTTGGACTCGACGGTGATGTCCTCCTGCTCTTCGTTGAAGGACTTGACAAGGTCGATCATCGCCGGGCCGTCACCGCCGGTGAAGCCGTTCCAGTAGGCGAGGGTGAGTGCCGGACCGTCGTACTCGCCGGTGAACCCGCCAACACCTTCCTCGTTGCCTCCGACGCCCTGCCCTCCCCCACAGCCCGTCACGAGAGCGGCGGTGGTGAGAGCGCTGAGACCGAGGAAGCGACGACGCGTCAGTGCGCTCGGGACGGTGGACTGCACGGTTGGACGTGGCGTGGGACTCATGGTTGTTGCTCCTTGTTGTCGGTGGAGGAAGCGGTTGGTTCGTCGGGGATGAGGCGTATCACGTTCCACGAAAGCGCCGGAAGGACAGCCGTGAGGTGTCCCTCGCTCAGCCTTGCCTTGCTCAGCATACGTGGCACGACCCGGTCGGGGTCGCTTGCCACATTCCGGGTGGTCGGTTCTTCATGATGGAGAGTCGTAGCTTCAAGTGTCCGCTCTCCGGGGAAACCTCGCACGTCGAGCTCGATCTCGAGCGGCTCGGTCCTGCTGCGGTTGACAGCGAAGACCGCCAGGTCACCGGACTCCTCGTCGTACGTCGCCGCGGTCTCCACTAGTGGTACGTCGCCGTACAAGGCAGTGGGGTACGCCGGCGATCGCGCCTCAACACGCAGCACGTCTCCGCGGGCATATCGGGTCACCTGCGCGAACGGGTGGAAGATCGTCTGGCGCCATGCAGCGCCGCCGGGCTCGGTCAAGATGGGCGCGATGACGTTGACCAGCTGAGCCTGGCAGGCGATACCTACCCGGTCCGCGTGCCGCAGTAGCGTGATCAGCAGCGAGCCGACCACAACGGCGTCCGCAACGTTGTAGCTGTCCTCGATCAACGAGCGAGACTCAGCCCACTCGAGCTCTCCTTGGCCTGCGAAGTCTTGCTGGTACCAGACGTTCCACTCGTCGACGGACAGGCGGAGTTGCTTGGGCGAACGCAGTCGAGCGCCGACATGGTCGGCCGTGGCCGTCAGCGCCTCGATGGCCACCTCGAGGTCGACCGAGGAGGCAAGGAAGCTGTCGATGTCTCCGGAGACCGGCTCGTAGTAGTTGTGAAGCGAGACATAGTCGACGAGGTCGTAGCAGTTTTCCAGCACGGTCGCTTCCCACGCGGCAAACGTCGGCATGTTGGTGTTGGAGCTTCCGCAGGCGACGAGCTCGATCCTGGGGTCGACCATGAGCATCGCCCGCGCTGTCTCGGCGGCCAAGCGCCCATACTCGAGAGCAGTCTTGTGACCTACCTGCCACGGCCCGTCAAGCTCGTTGCCGAGGCACCACACCTTGATCTCGTGCGGCTCCTTGCTGCCGTTCGCCCGTCGAAGGTCGGACAGCTCCGTGCCTTCCGGGTGGTTGCAGTACTCGAGCAGGTCGGTGGCCTCCTGCACCCCTCTGGTCCCCAGGTTGACCGCCACCATCGGTTCCGCACCCGCGGCTCTTGCCCAGGCGGCGAACTCGTCGATCCCGATCTGGTTCGTCTCAACGGTGCGCCAGGCCAGGTCGAGGCGACGCGGACGCTGGTCGACCGGACCTATCCCGTCCTCCCACCTGTAGCCGGACACGAAGTTGCCACCTGGGTAGCGGACGATGGTGGGACCAAGCTCGCGGACGAGCTCGAGGACGTCTTGGCGGAACCCCTGCGAGTCGGCCGTCGGATGGCCTGGCTCGAAGATGCCCGTGTATACGCACCGCCCCATGTGCTCCACGAAGGAGCCGAACAGGCGGGGGTCCACAGGGCCTACGCGGAAGGCCGCGTCGACCGTGAGCCTCACCGACTTCATCATCCCGCCGCTCTGGTAGCGCTTGACCACGTGCCGTGGGGCACGTAGTCAGGTCACACGAGTAGACCTCGCAAATCAACCCCCGTTACGCGTCTGTAACAAAAAGGAGACGCTGGAAGGCTAGTAGACAAATCGCGTCCCTGCTCGCTCGGTACGACGCCGGGCGTTTGACTTACCCGGTGCAGGGGCACGAGCGTGCTGCGAAACAAGGCACGATTCAGCCAAAGCGGATGCGAAGGACGGGACATGCCCGCAGTGTCAGCGCGTCGCCAACCAGACGTGTCAGCCGTCGGTCGCAAGACCGGAGACGGCGCATGACGTCGACCTGGTCGGCGCCTGGCCGTGTCAACCTCATCGGCGAGCACGTCGACTACAACGACGGCTTGGTGCTGCCGTTCGCCCTTCCCATGACGACAACGGCACGCGTCACCTTGACCTCCAGTGGCAACGTCACGGTTTGCTCCGCCGACGTTGACCAGCCGGTGACGTTTGCCGTCGACGTTGAGCCCGGTGACGTGACAGGGTGGTCGGCGTACGTCGCTGGTGTGGTGTGGGCGCTCAACGACCTCATCAGCCAGACCGGCGAAGCAGACGACGCCCGGCCGGGCGGGATCCGCGGCCTGGAGGTAGAGATCCGCAGCGACGTCCCGGTGGGAGCCGGGTTGTCGTCCTCGGCGGCGCTCGAGTGCTCCGTCGCATGCGCCCTCAACGACGCGTTGGAGCTGCGCCTTGACCGGCCCACGATTGCCTCGGTGGCTCGTCGCGCCGAGAACGACTTCGTCGGCGTACCCACTGGTGCCATGGACCAGCTCGCCTCGATGCTCTGCCAGGAGGGCTACGCGCTGCTGCTCGACTGCCGGACGATGGAGACTCGCCAGGTCTCCTTCGACCCGGGCCACGCGGACCTCACTCTGCTCGTCATCGACACGCACGCCGGGCACGAGTTGTCCGGCAGCGAGTACGGCGACCGGCGGAAGGCGTGTGAGGCAGCTGCCGCCCGACTCGGTCTGGGCTCTCTTCGAGACGCGGACCCGGATCAGGTCGCCTCGTTGGACGACCCGGTTCTGCAGCGCCGGGCGCGCCATGTGGTGACTGAGATCGAACGAGTTCATGAGGTGGTGTCGGTCCTCGACGCCGGACGCGTGCAGGACATCGGCGGCTTCTTGACCGCGTCGCATGAGTCTCTGCGAGACGACTTCGAGGTGTCGGTCGAGGAGCTCGATGTGGCGGTGGATGCGGCGCTGGCAGCCGGCGCGCTGGGTGCGCGGATGACCGGAGCAGGGTTCGGCGGCTGCGTCATCGCCCTTTGCCGGAACGCCGACGTCGGCGAAGTGGAGGCATCAGTGCGGGCGGCGTACGATCAGCGCGACTGGGTCGCCCCCAGCATCTGGCCGACGACACCGGCCCAAGGTGCGGCGCCTGCACTCTAGAAGGTGGTTTGACCTGGGAAACGCGGGTGGGCGCAGCAGGGATCGAACCTGCGACCACCTCCTTGTAAGGGAGGTGCTCTACCGCTGAGCTATACGCCCGATGCGCCGTAGCGTAACCGCGGCCGATCGCCATACCGACACCGCCAGAGCGTTCCGGCCGGACAACGACCGCCAACGTCTCGGTTCGCTGGCGGCCGTGTCCTGCGGTAATCGAACACGACCCGCGATGAACGTGTCAGCCGTTCTCTGAAACCTGCGGACACACCCGCTCAGTCGAGAGCCTGGAGAGCTCGGCGGTAGTCCTCCAGGCTGCGCGGCTGGGCTATCTGGCTCTTCACCTCCCACCGCAACACGCCCAGCTGGTCGACGACGAACGTCGCCCGATCTGAGCAACCAAGCTGCTCGTTGAAGACCCCGTACACCCGCGACACGGCGCCGTGCGGCCAGAAGTCGCTCAGCAGCGGGAACTCGAGGCGTTCATCCTCGCGGAACGCACGTAGCGAGAACATGTGGTCGCAGGAGACTGCGAGCAGCGCTGCCCGCTCTCGCGTCAACGAACCCAGATGGTCTCGGATCTCACGCAGCTCCGACGTGCACACCCGGCTGAAGGCGAACGGGTAGAAGACCAGGACGACATTTCGCTTTCCGGCGAAATCGGACAGGGTGACAGGTTGGCCGAACTGGTCCTGCAAGGCGAAGTCGGGCGCCGGTGCGCCCACCTTGACCGCCATGGCTTCCTCTCGAGGATGTGGTCTGACAGGCGCCGAAGCAGACGCGACGACGAGTGGCCTGGATCGTCCCTGCGCCGAGGCAGGCTCAACGCCGGCTCGAGCGGTCCGACTTCGGTGACACGAGCTTGGTGGCTGTCCACTCAGGTCCAGCCGCAAGGCTGGTGGTCGTCGCCAGACCGGCCGTGGGCGCAGCCTCCGAGACATCGCTCGCGTCAACGTAGTTCGCCCGGCCGACCTTCGGCGTGAGGAGCCAGATCATCCCGCCGTCCACCAGGTCGGTCAGCGCGTCGACAAGCCCGTCCACCAGGTCACCGTCGTCGTCGCGCCACCACATCACCACGGCGTCCACAACGTCGCCGTACCTGTCGTCGACGAGAGGCGACTCGATCGCTGCCTCGACGCTTGAGCGGAGGTCCTCGTCGATGTCCTCGTCCCAGCCGAGCTCTTGGACGACCATGCCCGGTCGGAAACCGAACCGGCTGACCGCCCCCACGTCGGCGCCGCTCGCGCTCACCAGATCCTCCTTGCTGTGGACGCATCGCCATGACGCGCCTCGACGCACCGTAGTCCACCGTGAACTGCGTATATGCGCAAGCCCCTCAGCGAAGCCCTGACCGGGCGACCCGACGCACCCGCCGGGCGACGGCGCCCTAGGCTGGAGAGGCACCTCCATGAAGGTGTGAGGTCAAGCGCCCGCGGCAAGGGCGCTCCGTACGACGGCCGAGGCCTCGACCTGCCGGCCCCGACACCCGAAGGGGGCACCCGTGCCCGCCGCTAGCGACCGCCCGCCGGTAATCCATGAGGGTCTCCCGACGCAGCTGCCTGACATCGACCCCGAGGAGACGCAGGAGTGGCTTGACTCGCTCGACGCACTCCTCGACGAGCGTGGCAGGACCCGGGCCCGCTACGTGATGCTGAGGCTGTTGGAGCGCGCGCGTGAGAGCAACGTCGGCGTGCCGGCGCTGCGCAGCACCGACTACATCAACACCATCTCCCCCGAGCGTGAGCCGTGGTTTCCCGGCGACGAAGACGTCGAGCGCCGCATCCGGGCTTTCATCCGCTGGAACGCCGCCGTGATGGTGTCGCGGGCGAACCGCAAGGGCCTCGAGGTCGGCGGCCACATCGCCACCTACCAGTCGGCAGCAAGCTTGTACGAGGTGGGGTTCAACCACTTCTTCCGAGGCAAGGACCACCCCGGCGGGGGCGACCAGGTCTTCATCCAGGGCCATGGCTCCCCCGGCATCTACGCCCGCGCCTTCCTCGAGGGACGGCTAAGTGAGGACCAGCTCGACGGGTTCCGCCAAGAGGTGTCCCGCGGACCGGGACGAGGTCTGTCGTCATACCCGCACCCGCGGCTGATGCCGGACTTCTGGGAGTTCCCGACGGTCTCGATGGGGCTCACGGGCATCAACTCGATCTACCAGGCTCGCTTCAACCGCTATCTCCACAACCGCAAGATCAAGGACACCAGCGACCAGCACGTCTGGGCCTTCCTGGGCGACGGTGAGATGGGCGAACCGGAGTCGCTCGGCGCCATCGGCGTCGCCGCCCGCGAGGAGCTCGACAACCTCACCTTCGTCGTCAACTGCAACCTGCAGCAGCTCGACGGCCCGGTGCGGGGCAACGGGAAGATCATCCAGGAGCTGGAAGCCACCTTCCGCGGCGCCGGCTGGAACGTCATCAAGGTCGTGTGGGGCCGCGAATGGGATGCGCTGCTCGCCCGCGACGTCGACGGTGTCCTCGTCAACCAGATGAACGCCACACCCGACGGCCAGTTCCAGACGTACTCCGTCGAGAGCGGTGCGTACATCCGCGAGCACTTCTTCGGCGGTGATCCCCGGCTGCGCGCCATGGTCAAGAACGTGTCTGACGAGGAGCTGCGCAAGCTGCCTCGCGGCGGCCACGACTACCGCAAGGTGTACGCGGCCTTCAAGGCCGCAACCGAGCACGTCGGGCAGCCCACCGTCATCCTCGCCAAGACAATCAAGGGTTGGACGATCGACGCCCTCGAGGGCCGCAACGCAACCCACCAGATGAAGAAGCTCACCAACGACGACCTGAAGAAGTTCCGCGACAGGCTCTTCTTGCCCATCAGCGACGAGGACATCGACCGCGACGAGGTGGCGCCGTTCTACCACCCCGGCAAGGACTCCCCCGAGGTCGAGTACATGGTCGAACGCCGCCGGCAGCTCGGCGGGCCGCTGCCACAGCGGCGGGTCGACGCGCAGCCGGTCAAGCTGCCGGGGGACGAGATGTATACCGAGCTCAAGGAGGGCTCAGGCAAGCAGGCCATCGCCACCACCATGGCGTTCGTCCGCCTGTTGCGCGACCTGATGAAGGACCCGGAGATCGGTCACCGGATCGTGCCGATCGCCCCCGACGAGTACCGGACGTTCGGCATGGACTCGATGTTCCCGACGTCGAAGATCTACTCGCCACACGGCCAGCAGTACGAGAGTGTCGACCGGGCCATGCTGCTGACCTACCGCGAGTCGGTGCAGGGGCAGATGCTGCACGAGGGCATCAGCGAGGCAGGCGCGATGGGTTCGACGATTGCGGCCGGCACGGCATACGCGACCCACGGCGAACACATGATCCCCGTCTACATCTTCTACTCGATGTTCGGCTTCCAGCGCACGGCCGACTCGATCTGGGCGTACGCCGACCAGCTCGGACGAGGCTTCTTGATCGGTGCCACGGCAGGTCGGACCACGCTGACCGGGGAAGGTCTGCAGCATGCGGACGGTCACTCGCCCCTGATGGCGGCCACCAACCCCGCCTGCGTCGCCTACGACCCGGCGTTCGCCTACGAGATCAGCCACATCGTGCAGAGCGGCCTGCAGCGGATGTACGGCTCCACGGACGATCACCCGCAAGGCGAGAACGTCTTCTTCTACCTGACCGTCTATAACGAGCCGACGATCCAGCTGCCCGAGCCCGACGGCGTCAACGTCGAGGGGATCCTCCAAGGCATGCACCTCGCCAGGCCGGCCGACACCGGTGACGGTGACAACCGGCCCCGCATCCAGCTGCTCGCGTCGGGGGTGGCTGCCGCGTGGGCGATCCGGGCCCAGCAGCTGCTGGCCGACCAGTGGGATGTGCGCGCCGATGTGTGGTCGGTGACGTCGTGGAACGAGCTCACCCGCGAGGCATTGGCGGTCGACTCGTGGAATCTGCTGCATCCGGGCGACCGGCGGACGCCGTACATCACGACCACCCTCGGTCAGACTGACGGGCCGGTGCTCGCGGTCACTGACTACATGCGAGCGGTCCCGGACCAGATCTCGCAGTGGGTGCCGTCTGACTGGCACTCGTTGGGGACGGACGGGTTCGGCTTCGCCGACACCAGGGCGGCGGCCCGCCGGTTCTTCAAGGTCGACGCCGAGTCGATCGCGGTGGCGGCGCTCGAGGCGCTCGCCGAGCGCGGCGAGGTCGACCCGTCGAAGGCAGTGGAGGCGCTGGCCAAGTACCGCATCGATGACCCGACGGCTGTCGCTGGTGTCAAGCAGGAGGGTGCCGGCGCCTGACCCTGCCTGCTTTTGTGGCGCAAAGATCCGAGCCTCAGGTGGCTCCAGCTACCTCACGCTCGGAGCTCTGGCCGTCCTTCGCCCAAGGATCCGAGCCTCAGGTTGCCCCAGCTACCTCACGCTCGGAAGCTGGCCTGGTTGGGTGAGCCTGCGCCATTTGCCTGGCGGTCAGCCTGGCCAGCCACCGCGGCGGAACATGCTCACCAGCTGACTTCCCACCCGCGTCTGCAAATGGCGTATCGCGTAGGAGGAGAAGATCAGCAAACCACCCGAGATGCTGATGTCATTCTGGCGTAGCAGGTCGTCGTCCCACTGGCGAACTTCGGAGTGTGGGATGCCGTGGATCTCCGTACGGACGCCGAACTCCGGCCAGTCGTTGTCCAGGAAGTAGCGTCCGTCACGTCGTTGGATCGCACGTTGGCGGCTGGGCTCAGGAAGGTGCAACCGGCGTCGTAGCAAGTCGAACTCCCGCTCAGGCAGCGACTCGATGCCTCCTTCGGCGTCGCGGATCGACTCAACGATGATGGCCCGGTTTCGACACCGTCCGCGACGGCTGAGGGCATCCCACAAGGCAGCGGTTCGAGTCCTGCGCTGCTGAACCGCCGCCAGGACGAGGGCTCGGGAGCGGCGTTCAGCGATCCGCTGGCTTGCCTCGTCGAGGATGCTGCGCGCCAGCCTGGTGCGCGGTGGCACTGCTGTCGGGTTCACGTCCTCCGGCCCGAGCTTGGTCGACCACCGCAGTTGCACGTTCCAGTCGCGGGGGACATCGAGTTGCCGCTTCCTTGGGTCGTACGAGGAGCCGGGGATGACGACCGTGAACGCGTCAGGTTCAAACCCGCGGAGTCCGTCATGGAGAGCAGCCGAGAGGCCGCAGAGAAGCGTCCCGCGTGGCCCGGCCAGCAGGACAACCCACATACGTTGATCAGGCGTAAGTGGTCCGTTGTGGGTGACAACCACGCTTGCACTGGGGGCCTGCCAACGCCGCGCTGCCAGTTCGGCCCGCAGATGCCCGACGCCGTACCGCGAGCACGCGTCCTGACGGACCCACACGCCGTCACGACGTGCCACCGCCAGAAGCGCCGGGGAGCCGGGATCCAGAAGGGTCGCAAGTATTGCCATGTCAAGACCCGATCTCGGTTCGCGACGTCACGGAAGGCGGAAATGCCGGGCTGTGGACAGGCACAGCGTCCCGTGTCTTGTGGACGGCCAACAGCCAGCCGAACGAACCGAGCCCCAGGCAGCTAGGGCTACCTCATGCTCGGATGCTTGGGTGAGGCCAGCGGAAGGAACCGAGCCTCAGGCGGCTCCAACTACTTCATCCTCGGATGCTTGGGTGAGGCCAGCCGATCCTTCGGGTACCGGAAGAACCCAGCCCCATTGAGCTCCAACGACCTGACGCTCGGATCCTTCGGGTAGGAAGTCAGATCTGATGTGCTCGGCGAGGACCGCTCTGATGGCCGCGATGGAGTCTGGCGTACGCCGGTGGTGGATGGCGTGGATGCCGAACTGGCGCGCGCTCTCCACTATGTGCTCCTTGTCATCGAGGAAGACCATCTCGCCTGGTTGCACCCTCAGCCGGTCGCAGGTCAAGGCGTAGATGCGGGGGTCCGGCTTCTTCAGCCCCACCTCGTGGGAGTAGATGATCATGTCGACGAGCTGTTCGAACCCATAGCGGGCTTGCTCCTCGCGTCGCGCACCGTCGGCGGAGTTGCTGAGGATCGCCGTCTGGTACGCCGGCCGCAGCCCGCGGACGAAGTCGACCAGCTCGCTGTCGAGCTCGCCGCAGTACCAGTCCCACATGTCGGCCATGAACACGTCCGCATCAGACTCGCCTCGGCCGAACACGTCCATGAACCGCCGGCGGTACGCCTCCTCGCTCATCGCTCCGGTCCCCATGAGCTCGCGGGGGTCGATCATCGCCATGCGCTCATCGAATGCCTGTCGCTCCAGCTTTAGCCGCGCCGCCTCCCTGGACAGCCACACGTCGACGTCCTCGACCCTCTCGAGGACACCACCGACGTCGAAAACCACTGCCTTGACGGCCATGAGTGGGACCTTCTCACGCCGTCGGCCACGCCGCAGTGACAACCGCTCCGTCCTCTGCGATCAGGAGTCAGGGCACGGAGCGGGCTACCACGTCAGCACCTGGTCAGTTGGGGTGCATCGAGCCCTTTGTAGCTGTGTCAGCAACCGGTCGATGGACCCGTGGAGCTGGTTGTGCCGGACACTTAGGGCCGGAAGTCGTCCCGCCTCGAGGGACGCCGCGAGCAGATGGCTCTCGATACGCATCTGGCGCTTGATACCGGTCACCCAGGCCGGGTCGGCTTCGCCCATGATCATGGTCATGGCTGTCTTCCAGGTCACGTCGTGGGCTCCATTTCACACAGGTGAGGACGGTAGGGCGTAGATGTGGTCCAGCTGGTCCGCCATCGTCGGCCGCGTAGGGCCAAGAACGTCAGCCAGACCCTCGCTGAAGTAGCAACGCCGAGTGCACTCAGCAGACGGTCGATGAGCATGCACGATCACGATGTGCACTGCAGGAAGCCGGTCAATGGACACCTGGGCACCTCCTGCCCGATTCCGCTGGGCTCCCGGCCGAGTGGCCGAAGCCTCCTGCAGAAAACGCTACGGCACCGGTTCGGCGTTAGGTGGGAGCCGGAACGGCGAGTCGCGCTGCTCCCGGGAGCCGAAGCAGCCCCTCCACGCGGTATCGGAACCTGGCGCAGCAGTCGGGTCCGAAGTCAGCGCTTTGCGTGCGTCCATTCGAGAAGCTTCTCCCGCGGCCATGTGTTGACGATCCGATCGGCAGGTACGCCGTTCGCGACGGCGCGGGCACATCCGTAGTCCTGGAAGGCGAGCTGGCCCGGCGCGTGAGCATCGGTGTCGATGCTGAAAAGGCAGTCCGCCTCCAGCGCGAGCCTGATCAGCCGTGACGGTGGGTCGCGCCGCTCCGGCCTCGAGTTGATCTCCACCGCGACGTCGAACTGGACGCATGCCGCGAACACCACCTCTGCGTCGAAGTCTGACTCCGGTCTGGTGCCCCGCGACCCTTCGACAAGCCGCCCAGTGCAGTGACCGAGCACGTTGGTGAAGCGGTTGCTGATCCCTGAGACCATCCGCATCGTCATCGTGTCTGCGTCGGCGCGCAGCTTGGAGTGGACGCTCGCCACGACGACGTCCAGCTTCGCCAGCATCTCGTCGGTCTGGTCGAGCTTGCCGTCTTCGAGGATGTCGACCTCTATTCCGGGGAGGACCCGGAAGTCGTCTCCTTCTGCGGCCATCCGATCGTTGATGCCGGCTACGACAACGAGCTGCTCGTCCAGCCGCTCAGCGGTGAGCCCGTTTGCCACGGTAAGTCGCGGGGAGTGATCGGTGAGCGCCTGGTAGTCGTGGCCCATCGCACGCGCTGCCGCGACCATCTCCTCGATGGGAGAGCCACCATCAGACCAGTCGGAGTGCGAGTGGAGGTCTCCTTTCAGTGCCGCCCTCAGCTCTTCGCCGCCTTCTGCGAGCGGTCTCCGGCCGCGCTCTCGAAGGGCCGCCAGCCTGGCCGGCACCCCACCGGCAGCCGCCTCCATGACGACCGCCGCCGTCGAGGGACCCACCGAGGGAATCTCAGTAAGCGAGTTCGCAGTGATACGCGCCGCCATCTCCTCGTCTGACAGCGCACTCAACGCCCAGGACGCCTTGCGGTAGGCCCGTACACGGCGCGTCTCCGCGCGTTCACGCTCCAACCAGTAGGCGATCTCTGAAAGCGCTGCGATCCCGTCCACCCCGCCATCTTGCCCCATGGGGGAGCTTTTGTTCAGAGCGGACAAAGCCGACTCGCTAGGCTCAGATCATGCCCGGATCCATGGAGCGGCCCACCGCAGCGGCTACCCGCCAGCTAGAGAAGTCCGTGGGCACGCTCACGCAGGCAGCGATCACTCAGATGCATGCCGAACTTCCCTGGTTTCGAGCGCTCGCCGCAGAGGACCGGTCCTGGATCGGCTTGATCGCCGGCGCAGGCATCTCGTCGTTCGTCGACTGGTACCGCGACGACAACCCGGACAGCCCTGCCGTTACTTCCGACGTCTTCGGGACCGCGCCCCGTGAGCTGACCGGCGTCGTGACGTTGCAGCAGACGGTCGAGATGGTTCGTACGACGATCGGCGTGGTCGAGGCGCACGTCGACGAGGTCGTCGGCAGCAGCGACGCACAGTCGGTGCGCGAGGCGGTGATGCGCTACTCACGAGAGATAGCCTTCGCCGCCGCCGAGGTGTACGCACGGGCGGCCGAGCAGCGTGGCGCCTGGGACGCTCGCCTCGAGGCGCTCATCGTCGACTCCGTGCTCCGCGGCGAGGCAGACGACGCAGTGCGGTCACGGGCCACCGCTCTTGGCTGGGCTTCCACCAGCGGCGTCTGCGTCGTACTCGGCTTCACCCCGCACGGAGACTCCGCCACGGTGGTCGACGCCATCAAGCGCTCGGCTCGGGCGCGACGGCTCGACGCCCTGTGCGCCGTCCAAGGTGAGCGCCTGGTGGTGGTGCTCGGCGGAGTCGACGACCCCGACAAGGCCGCCAGCGGCATCGCGGACCACTTCGGCGACGGAGCGGTCGTCACCGGTCCGGTCGTGGCGGACCTGCTGGGCGCCGGCCGGTCCGCTCGGTCCGCTGTCGCCGGTCTGAGAGCCGCAGTCGCATGGCCGCAGGCTCCCCGCCCGGTGTCCAGCAACGACCTGCTGCCGGAGCGCGCTTTGTCGGGTGACGGTCACGCTCGGCGCGAGCTCGTGACCACAGTGTTCGAACCACTGCGTGACGCTGGCTCGACCCTTCTCGACACCTTGACCGCATACCTCGACACCAGTGGGTCCATCGAGGCAACGAGTCGGCTCCTGTTCGTCCATCCCAACACCGTCCGCTACCGGCTTCGCCGCATCGCCGATGTCACCGGCCTGTCACCTAGCGACGCACGTGACGCTTACACGCTGCGGTTGGCACTGACCCTCGGTCGCCTGCTCACCTCGCCGGTGGCTTTGTAGGTTTCCAACAAGATGAGGGCAGGAACTTTCGTCTCCATACGATCGGCACTGCGTCGAGGAGACCCGGCATGATGGGGATGTGCTCGTCGTCGTCGCCCCCGGTCAGGGCGCCCAGTCTCCTGGGTTTCTCGCGCCTTGGCTCGAGGACCCGGCCTTCGCTGACCGCCTGAACTGGCTGTCGGCTGTCAGCGGTGTCGACCTTGCCTACTACGGGTCCACGGCAGACGCGGAGACGATCCGCGACACCGCGGTCGCACAGCCGCTGCTCGTGGCCGCCAGCCTGCTGGGAGCGCTTGCCGTCTTCCCTCATCCCGCCGACGCCTTCGGCCGGGTCAGCGCGGTTGCCGGGCACAGCGTCGGCGAGATCGCGGCCGCGACCGGAGCCGGCGTCCTGAGCGCCGAGCAGGCGATGGTCTTCGTCACGCAGCGTGGTCGAGCGATGGCTGCGGCGTCGAAAGCCGCAGCGACCGGTATGACGGCGATCCTCGGCGGCGACCGCGACGAGGTCCTGGCCCGCCTCGACAAGCACGGGCTGACGGCTGCCAACGACAACGGCGGCGGCCAGCTGGTAGCCGCCGGCACCATTGAGCAGCTGCATGCGCTTGCCGACGAACCACCGTCGAAGGCGCGACTCGTCCCGTTGAGCGTCGCGGGTGCCTTCCACACCAGCCACATGCAGCCGGCTGTCGACGTACTGGCCCGGCTCGCCAAGGCGGTCTCAACGCACGACACCCGCACCCGGCTGATCTCCAACCGAGACGGCCGGGTGATCCACGACGGACGTGAGGTGCTTGCCCGCCTGGTGACGCAGGTGAGCCACCCGGTGCGCTGGGACCTCTGCCTGCAGACCATGGCTGACCTGGGGGTGACCGGCATCCTCGAGATGCCGCCTGCCGGGACCCTGACCGGCATCGCCAAACGCCAGCTCAAGGGAGTCGAGACCTTCGCCCTCAAGACGCCAGACCATCTCGACGACGCCCGGGCGTTCGCGGACAAGCACGGTGACGCGTCGCCCATGAACTCCACACCGACGTGGCGCGTCGTCGTCTCCCCTGGCAAGGGCACGTTCCGGCAGTCTGCCGACATCCCGATGGGGACGCTGCTGCGACCCGACATGACCGTCGGCGAGGTGGAAAACCTACGCGGCAAGGTTCCGGTGGTGGCCTGCCATGGTGGCACGATCGTCGAATGGGTAGTAGAGGACGGCGACCTCGTATCCCCCGGCCAGGCTCTGGTGCGGCTGCACCCCGAAAGCGAGTGACATGACTGCTGCGATAGCGACCGCGCAAGGTGTCGGCCATACGCGGATTCACGGCATCGGCGCATTCCGGCCGAGCCGCATCGTCACGAACGACGAGATCTGTGAGCACATCGATTCCAGCGACGAGTGGATCCGCACGCGCTCAGGCATCATCGAGCGGCGCTTCGCAGAGCCGCACGAGACCGTGCAGATGATGAGCGTGGAGGCTTCTCGCAAGGCCCTGCAGCGGGCGGACGTCGACCCCGGCCAGATCGACTGCGTCATCGTCGCCACCGTGTCGCACCTGCTTCAGACGCCGGCGGTCGCCACCTTGGTGGCCGAAGAGCTCGGCTGCACGCCGGCGCCGGCGTTCGACATCTCGGCGGCCTGCGCCGGCTTCTGCCACGGTGTCAGTCTGGCGTCGGACATGATCCGCTCGGGCAACGGCAAGTACGTCCTCGTGATCGGCGTCGAGCGGTTGTCCGACATCACCGACCCCACCGACCGCGGTACGGCGTTCATCTTCGCCGACGGGGCAGGCGCGGTCGTCATCGGACCCGCGGACGTCGAGGGTATCGGCCCTGTCGTCTGGGGGGCCGACGGCTCGAAGTTCGACCTGATCCGGCAGAACGAGACGTGGATCGACGTCCTCGACATGGAAGAGCCGGAGATGCCGACGCTGCGCATGGACGGCAACCCCGTCTTTCGATGGGCATCGTTCGAGATGGCCAAGGTGGCCCGGGAGGCACTCGACCGGGCCGGTATGACGGTCGACGACCTGGACGTGTTCGTCCCCCACCAGGCCAATATGCGCATCATCGACGCGATGGCGCGCGCGCTCAAGCTGCCCGAGCACGTGGTGATCGCCCGTGACATCGCCTATCAGGGCAATACGTCCGCCGCCTCCGTCCCGCTCGCGGCCGCCGCGCTGCTCGAGTCAGGCGAGGCCAAGAGCGGTGACACCGCTCTCTTCATCGCGTTCGGCGCCGGCTTGTCGTACGCCGCCCAGGTGGTCACCCTGCCGTGACCGCGCCCGCGTTTTCCGCAGCCCAGTTGCGGGGTTCTCGACCTGTCGGGAACGACCATCACCAGCATCGCGAAGGAGCCACCAACATGGCCAGCACTGAGGAGATTCGCTCCGGACTCGCCGACATCGTCAACGAGGTCGCCGGAATCCCCGCTGACGACGTCCAGCTCGACAAGTCCTTCACCGACGACCTTGACGTCGACTCGCTCTCGATGGTTGAGGTCGTGGTGGCGGCCGAGGAGCAGTTTGGCGTGAAGATCCCCGACGACGAGGTCAAGAACCTCAAGACCGTCGGCGACGCCGTCGCCTACATCGAAAACGCCCAGTCTGCCTGACCCCACCCGCTTGTCAGGCCGTCCGGCGTCTGTTCCCGCCGCTGACGTCCTGACAAGTCGGGCCGATACACCGAGGTGACCTACATGAGTTCCACCCGCGTCGTCGTCACCGGACTTGGCGCCACGTCGCCTGTCGGCGGTGACGCACCGACGACCTGGTCTGCCCTGCTCGACGGCACGTCCGGCGCCCGCGTTCTCGATGACGACTGGGCTCGCGACCTCCCTGCCCGGATCGCCGCTCCGGTCGCCGTCGAGCCGACCGAGGTGCTGGAGCGGGTCAAGGCGCGTCGCCTGGACCGGTCCGGACAGTTCGCTCTCGTCGCGGCTCTCGAGGCTTGGGCAGACAGCGGTCTCGCCGACTCCGGCGTCGACCCCGAGCGCCTCGGCACGGCCATCGCGTCGGGGATCGGCGGGGTGACGACGCTGCTGTCGAACTATGACAAGCTCCGCGACAAAGGACCGCGACTCGTCTCGCCGTTGGCGATTCCCATGCTGATGCCTAACAGTCCCGCGGCGAACGTCGGTCTCGCACTAGGCGCCCAGGCCGGCATCCACACGCCCGTGTCGGCCTGCGCATCTGGCAACGAGGCCATCGCCCAGGGCATCGACATGATCCGGCTCGGGCGGGCGGACGTGGTCGTCGTGGGCGGTACGGAGGCAGCCATCCATCCTCTCCCGATGGCAGCCTTCGCCAACATGCAGGCGTTGTCTCGCCGCAACGACGACCCGACGAAGGCTTCTCGGCCATGGGACGTCGACCGCGACGGTTTCCTGCTCGGTGAGGGCGCGGCCGTCCTCGTCATCGAGAGCGCCGAGCATGCCAAGTCCCGTGGCGCCCGCGTGTACGCCGAGATCGCAGGTGCCGGCATCACCGCGGACTCGCACGACATTGCCCAGCCCGACCCCGAAGGCAAAGGGGCGACGCGGGCCATGCAGATGGCCCTTGCCGTCTCGGGTCTAGAGCCACGCGACGTCGTGCACATCAACGCGCACGCCACGTCGACCCCCCAAGGTGACGTCGCTGAGTGCCTGGCCATCACCCACGCTCTACGAGACGAGATCGACCAAGTCGTGACGACCTCGACGAAGTCGATGACCGGCCACTTGCTGGGGGCGGCCGGAGCGTTGGAATCCATGGCGACCGTGCTCGCGCTGCATCACCGAGTAGTCCCCCCGACGATCAACGTCGACAACCTCGACTCAGCGGTAAAGCTCGACATCGCGACCGAGCAGCGGTCACTGCCTGACGGTGACATCGCGGCCCTCAACAACTCCTTCGGCTTCGGCGGTCACAACGTCGCCATCGCCTACCGTTCCGCCTGAGCTGGGAGCAGCCATGACGACCACGCACGACGCACCGGCGACAGCACAAAAACCCGCGAAGCTGCCGCGTGCGGAGGACCCGCGTAACCCGAACATGCGCCTGGCCGCCTTCTTCGACGAGGGGACCGTCGAGCTGATCAGCGCCGACGACGACAGCGGAATGCTGGCGGCCGTCGGGACCGTCGACGGCGTCCACACGGTCGCGTTCTGCTCGGACGCCACCATCATGGGCGGGGCAATGGGCCATGAGGGTTGCAAGGTCGTCGTGGCGGCTTATGACCGCGCGATGGCCGACCGGGCGCCAATCGTCGGGCTGTGGCACTCAGGCGGCGCCCGACTTGCCGAGGGAGTGCTTTCACTGCATGCGGTGGGGCTCATCT
Organism: Nocardioidaceae bacterium; assembly: GCA_030447585.1. Taxonomy (GTDB): domain Bacteria; phylum Actinomycetota; class Actinomycetes; order Propionibacteriales; family Nocardioidaceae; genus JACDHG01. Next base: position 35,550 of record JAUJOO010000015.1, read on the forward strand.
TCCAGGCGATGACCCGGGCGTCCGGAAAGGTCCCCCAGATCTCTGTCGTGCTCGGCCCGGCGGCAGGTGGAGCGGCGTACGGACCGGCGTTGACCGACGTGGTCATCCTCGGGCCGGAGGGGCGCATCTTCGTCACCGGGCCCGACGTCGTCCGTTCGGTTACCGGCGAGGACGTCGACATGTTGCGCCTCGGCGGGCCTGAGCCGCACGGCCGTCGGTCGGGCGTCGTACACGTGCTCGCCGAGTCCGAAGCTCACGCTCTCGGCGAGGGGCGACGCCTGGTGGCCTTGCTGGGGGACCAGCGAGTGCTCGGCGTCGACTCGGTCGATGACGTGGACCTGTCCGAGCATCTCCCGGAGTCGAAGAAGCGGGCGTACGACGTTCATCTGCTTGTCGGCCATGTGCTCGACGAGGGCTCCATGGTGGAGCTGCACAACAAGTGGGCTCCCAACATCGTCACCGCTCTCGGCCGCTTCGGTGGCCGCACCGTCGGCGTGATCGCCAACAACCCGCTTCGCCTCGGTGGGTGCCTGGACTCCCCCTCGGCAGAGAAGGCGGCTCGCTTCGTACGGACGTGCGACGCGTACGGCATCCCGCTGATCGTTCTGGTGGACGTGCCCGGCTACCTTCCCGGCGTGGGTCAGGAGTGGGACGGGGTCGTACGGCGGGGTGCGAAGCTGCTGCACGCCTTCGGCGAGGCGCAGGTGCCGCGCGTCACGCTCGTGACACGCAAGGCTTACGGCGGCGCCTACATCGCGATGAACTCGCGCTCACTGGGTGCGACGCGGGTGTTCGCCTGGCCGGGCGCCGAGATCGCCGTCATGGGTGCCATCGCCGCCGTGCGCATCCTGCATCGCCGCAAGATCGCCGCGGTCGCAGAGGACCTGCGACCCACTGTGGAGCTGGAGCTCGCCGCCGAGCACGAGAAGATCACAGGTGGCGTCGACAAGGCCATGCAGATCGGTGTCGTGGACGAGGTCGTCCAGCCGTCCCTGACGCGGTCCGCGCTGGCCGTGGCGCTCGCCCAGGTCGACACCGGCTCGCGCGGTCAACACGGCAACATCCCGCTGTAGGCAACATCGCGCGCTAACTGCTCGGCGTACGACGGTCGGAGTGCTTGGGCACGAAGCTCCGACTCTGGCGGGGTCGGGGCGACGTGCCAGTCGGATCGTTCGGGGGTCGACCCTCAGACGACGTGGTGGAGCCACTTCACGGGAGCACCGTCGCCGGCGTATCGAAAGGGCTCTAGCGCATCGTCCCACGCCTTGCCGAGCAGCTTGTCGATCTCGGCCAGCAGCGGCAGATCACCGATCGCCGCCTTGACGACGGCGGCCTTGAGACGGTCCTCCGGGATCATGAGGTCACCGTGGATGCCGGTGACGGCATGGAAGATGCCCAGCTCGGGGGTGAAGGAGAAGCGCGCTCCCTCGCTGCACGGCGTCGCGTCCTCCGTCACTTCGTACAGCAGCTGCTCCCACCCGCGCAGGGCAGACGCGATGCCGGCGCCTGTTCCGATGGGGCCCGCCCAGGAGAACTCGGCACGATAGGTGCCTGCTTTTGCCGGCTGGGGTGTCCAGGACAGATCCACGGCAGCGCCGAGTACGCCGGCGACCGCCCACTCCACATGCGGACACAGCGCCGACGGCGAGGCATGCACGAACAACACCCCGCGGGTGACCACATCCGTGGCCTCCGGGGTCGCACTTCGGTCCACCGCTCCTCCTCCTGTCGGTCGAGCTTCGCCTTCCCCAGCGTTCTCGCAGCACAGGATTCGTCGGTGGACTAGTTCTATTGTGCCCCATCGGCCACAGGAGCACCAGAACATTGACCTGATCAGGTATGCGTGGCTACGGCCAACGCGCCGCCACGAAGAGACCAGCGCCGGTCGAAAGAAGCACCAGGAGCACGAGGTAGCCGATGTACTGAGACGTCGCATCCTGGCGTTGCTTGGTGTAGCTGATCTGGCTGTCGACTGACTCGTAGGCCTCGATCAGGTCGTTCGGCGACTCGGCCACGTAGGCGGTTCCACCGCTGATGTCCGCAACCTCTTGGAGCTGGTCGATCTCGACGGGGACCTGGACCGTTTCACCTCCACTCGTGATGGTCCCTTCGACGGTGCCGAGCGCGACAGTGAAGACCGGGACGCCCTGCGCCTTGGCAGCCTCGGCGGCAGCCACCTGCGAGCGCCCGACAGTACGAGCGCCGTCGCTGATGAGAACGAGGAAGGCAGGTGTCTTGCCCTCGGTCGGCTTGTCGGTGCCAAGTTCCTGCTCGACGACATCGAGCCCGGTGTAGATCCCTTCGCCGGTGGCGGTGTACTCCTCCAGGGTGAGACCTTCCACGGCAGCCGTGGCCTCGGCGTGGTCCGTGGTGGGTGGGACTTCTACGTCAGCGGCGCGGGCGAAGCTGACGATGGCGACCTTGAAGGTGCTCGGCAGCTGCTCGATGAAGTCGACAGCCGTCTCCTTCAGAGCAGTGATCCGGTCGGGCTCCACGTCGGTTGCCGACATGGACAGCGAGACATCCAGCACCAGCACGACCGTGACTTGGTTCTCCACGTTGACCGGGACCTCGACCAGCTTCGACGGCTTGGCGAAGAGCACGACCGCGAACGCCAGCGTCACGAGGGCCAGCGCGACCGCCAGGTGTTGCCGCCAGTTGACGCGGCGCGGAATCACGGTGTCGAGCAGCGCGACGTTGGTGAAGCGGACGGCGTAGTGGCTCCGGCGGTACTGGAGCAGGACGTAGAGCACCACCAGTGCAGGCACCAGCAACAGGAGCCAGAGACGTTCGGGCGCGAGGTAGTGCCAGTTGACGATCACCGCGCCACACCTGCCGGCGGCTGGTGCAGGCGGGCGGCAATGCGGCGGTGCTTGAGGGCGAAACGGGCTGTGTCGGCGACCCAGTCTCGATCTGTGCGCAAGACGAGATGGCCCACGCCCGCCCTGCGAAGGGCACGAGCCGTGCGCTCGCGCTGGAGACGCGTCGCGGCGGCGTACCGCTGACGGACCCTGCGATCACCGGTTTTGAGCTCGCGCACCTGGCCGGTCTCGGCATCCTCGACCAAGATCGTGCCGACGTTGGGGATGTCGAGCTCTCGTGGGTCGATGATCTCGATGGCGATGACCTGGTTGCGGGCGGCGATCTCGCGCATCGACCGCTCCCAGGAAGGAGGCGTGTCGGCGTCACCCGCGGCATCGCTCAGGTCGATGAAGTCGGAGACGATGACCCGGAGGCCACGCTTGCGCTGCGACTGTGAGACTGAGCGGATCGCCGCCGCCAAAGACACCGGGGGGCCTGTGGCGTCGTCGTCCTTCGGCTCATGCAGCAGCGATCGCAGCAGGGAGAAGAGGGCCAGACGCCCCGACCTTGTCGGCCAGCGACGCAACCGTCCCCGCTTCAGTACATAGCC
>JAUJOO010000015.1:39061-56533 GCA_030447585.1 Nocardioidaceae bacterium
GTCCCGGGAAGCAGTCCGAGGTGCTCGCCATGAAGGAAACCCTCGAGCCGGCGCACGATCTGAAGCTCGAGGCGGCGAAGCGCCTGTTCGGGTGCCAGCTGCGACATGGGCACTCGGCCAGTGCCGAAGATCCTGGCCACGATCAGCGAAACTCCGGCCGCGTGCCGTTGTTCCAGATCGGGTGCGGCTGGGGGATGGCGTTGACGACCCGGTCCACGACCGCGCGCGGATCGACCCCGTCGGCGACGGCGTCGAAGCTGAGGATGAGCCGGTGAGCCATGACGTCACGCGCCACAGTGGCGATGTCTTGTGGGAGCACGTAGCCACGTCCATGGATGAGTGCCACCGCCCTCGCCGCGGCCGCCAGCCCGAGGGTGGCGCGCGGGCTGGCCCCGATCTCGATGACCCCCACGAGGTCGTGCAAGTGGAACTCGGCTGGTGACCGCGTCGCCAGCACTATTCGGACGATGTACTCGGCCACCAGATTGTGCACGAAGACACGGTCCGAGGCGTGCTGGAGCTCGATGATCGCCGCCGGATCGAGGACCTGCTGAGCAACCGGTGGGTTGACGCTCATCCGTCGGAGGATCTCGAACTCCTCGTGACCACGCGGATGCAGTACGTCAACCTTGAGCAGGAAGCGGTCCCGCTGGGCCTCCGGAAGGGGATAGACGCCCTCGGACTCGATCGGGTTCTGGGTTGCGATGACGATGAACGGGTCCGGCATCTTGAAGGTCTGACCGCCGATCGACACCTGGTGCTCGGCCATCAGCTCGAGCATCGCCGACTGCACCTTGGCCGGCGCGCGGTTCACCTCGTCGGCGAGCAGGAAGTTGACGAACGCCGGTCCGAGCTCGACGTCGAAAGTCTCCTTGCTCGGGCGGTAGATGCGCGTACCGACGATGTCGGAAGGCACGAGGTCAGGGGTGAACTGGATTCGGGCGAACCCTCCCCCCACCACGTCGGCGAAGGTGCGCACCGCCAGCGTCTTGGCCACGCCCGGGACACCTTCGAGGAGGCAGTGACCACGGGCGATCAAGGCGACCATGAGCTGCTCGACCATGTGCTCCTGGCCGACGATGACCCGCTTGACCTCGTCCATGGCGCTCTGGCTCCGCTTCGCGAGCTGCGCCACATCCATCGACGCGGGCGCCGCCGGAGCCTCACTCGTCATGCTGGGTTCCCTTCGCGGACCGACGTCGTCGTACCCTCGTCAGTGTTACAGATCGACCAAGCCAAGTCACAGGTGTGGCGTCGAGGCAGCGAGTGGGAGGCGACGTGGAAGCCGAGCAGGCCATCCGTGTCTCGTCGCTGACCAGACGCGACCCACCCAGCCTCGGTGCAGTCACGCTGACCGGACGCCTCGAGGCCGACGACGCGGGCGTCGTGTACGCCGGCCACCACGACGGTCAGCAGGTGGTCGCCGTCCTGCTCGGCGAGGGCGCCGAGACCGACTCCTACGGCCGGCGTCGATTCCACGATGCGCTCCAGCAGCTCGAAGCCTGCAATGGCGCGGCCATCGTGCAGTTCGACGACGATGTCGACATCGCCCCATGGGTGGCGGTCCGCGCCGACACCTTGGCGGCTGGGCTCGATCTGGCCCGGACCCTGCTAGCGCCGGTGACACTTGCCCACCTGGCCCCGCCGGGTGAGCCGCGCGGGCCCGAGTTTCGCCCGCACTGGTTCCGCCGCGACGGCGGGGGCAGGTGGAGAGTGTGGCCGCTGCCGTGGCCGCCGCGCCTGACTATAGGGCCATGGTGGACTTGGGCGGCAGCCTTCGCGCTGATGGTGGCCATTGCCACTTTGGCGCTGTGGATCGCCATCAAGCTCTTCGAAGACGCCCCACAGCCGGAGCCAGGCCCCGGCCCCGGTCCCGGGCCGAACCCGCCGCCGACCACCGCCACTCCTACGCCGCCGTCGACAAGGCCTGGACCATTGCCAGACCCAACGAAGACCGGGCCGACCAACCCGGCGCCGGCACCACCCATCGTGTGATCATTGCATTCGCCATACGATTATGTATTGCAAGCACCATACATAGGGTCGTAGTCTCGTGGCCGTGGTGAGAGCGTTTCCCTTCGAGACCCCCATTGCGGCACACGCTCTCATCGACCGTCGAGACGAGCTGCATCGGCTGCATCTAGCGGCGACAGACGGTGCTCATGTTCGCCTTGCGGGGCCCCGCCGCTACGGCAAGACGTCGCTCCTGCTGGCCCACCAGCACAGCTTGGAACAGAGCGGCTGGCGGACCGTGCACGTCGACTTCTACGGCGTCACCTCTCTTGTCGAGGTCTGTTCGCGCATTGCAACCGCTTACGGCCGGCTACCAGATGCGAGAGTACGAGGTCACCTGGCTGCGCTGAGCGCACGGCTCGGCCTGAACCTGAGCACCGCTGGCATCGGAATCACCCTCGGTCCTCGAGAGAGTCAGCCATCGCAGGAGGCCACGTTGACGGCGGCGGCAGAGCTGCTCGACCTGCCGGTGCGGCTGTTCGAGCGCGATCGCGTCCAGACGCTCGTCGTATTCGACGAGTTCCAGGACCTGTTGAGCGCCGGCGCCACTTTGGACGGTCTGTTGCGTTCGCACGTGCAGTATCACGGTGATGCAGCCACTTATATCTACGCGGGCTCCCAGCCCTCGATGATGCGACGACTCTTCACCGACCGGGAGCGCCCCCTTTACGGCCAGGCGGAGCCCTCGAGTTGTCTCCGCTGCCACTTGACGAGGTCCTTGCCGAGCTCACCGAGCGCTTCGCGGCGCTCGGCAAGGATCCGGCGGGGTGCTCGAGCCACTGGTGGTCACCGCCGCCGGGCACCCCCAGCGCACGATGCTCTTGGCGCACCTGCTGCACCGAGAACTGGAGCGGCGGGAGTCGGGAGGTACGTCGTTGCGCGGTGCGGACGGCGAACTCCTCGGTGCTCTACAGCCAACCGCCGAAGCAGGTGAACCAACCGCCGAAGCAGGTGCGGGGGGCCTGCCCGAAGGTCTGGCGTTGGCCGAGGCTCTCGTCGATGTCGCCTTGACCCAGACCGCCGAGGCGCATCACGCGAACTGGGACCAGCTGAGCTCCGGCAAGAAGGCGATCCTCGCAGCACTCGCGGACGGCATACGGCCAACCGGGTCGCGGGCGACCGAGCGGTCGGGTCTCACCCGAGCCGCGTTGCAGTCGGCGCTGCGCGAGCTTGCCCGCGAGGGACAGCACGTCAGCAGGATCCTCTCGGGACCTGCGCCGGCTGGCCATTGGAGGTTCGTCGACCCACTGTTCTCCCGATGGGTTTCGCGGCGCGGCCAGCGCGGTTGACACGGCGGCCATACCGACTTTCGCCGAATGAAGTCGACCTCTGGCTCGACCAGGTCTGCTGCACCGGCTCTTCCCCGGTGCCGCGTCGGTCAAGTCGCGGCGGAACCTCTTCCGCGTCCGAGCTGCGGATCAGTGGGCCACGGCGATGCGGCCGTGCCGCGCGCGCGGCTGCTCGATCTCGTCAATGATGGCGACGGCGAAGTCCTCGACAGTGATGGTCTCACCGAAGACGGTGTTCATGCCGACCCGGTACTGGCCGGTTCGCTCCCCTGGCGCGATGAACGGCGCCGGTGAGACGTAGACCCAGTCAAGCAGTGCACCCTTGTCCTCGAGCAGCTCGAGCGCTGCGATGTGGGTCAGCGCCTCCTGCTTCGCTGCTAGAGGGAAGCCCGGGGCATCCACGAGCCGAAGTCCAGGCGCGACTTCGAGGCTCCCCGAGCCACCGACGACTATCAGCCGTCTCGATCCGACGTTCTCGGCCAGCGTGTCGATCGCATGCAGGAAGACCTGATGGCGCACGCCGGTTCGGCTCGGCCCGATTGCCGACACCACCACGTCATGCTCGGCGGCGATCCGCGCTACGTCGTCGGCATCGGCAGCGTCTCCGCGTCGAGGGGTCGTGCCGCTGGGCGCCTGCTCTGATGAGGTGCGGCTGATCGCGGTTACCTGGTGGTCTCTCGAAACTGCCTCAGCGGCGATGCGCGACCCGATCATGCCGGTGGCTCCATACAACGCGATCCGCACGGCTGAACTCCTTACGGTCCCTGGTCTGCGACGCTCGGTCAGTGGTGTGTAGATACCTACCACACTCGTCGTCGGCACCGAGGCTGTGAACAGCCGGGCGGCGTCAGGGTAGTGCGGCGTTCACGAGCCACGCGCTGAGCGGTGGTTCGCTGGCGCGCCGTTCGGGTAAGTGATCCTTCCCGACCAAGGAGGAGCGAGATGAACGAGCAGCCCGCAGGCGAAACCGGCGGCGCCGATCGGGACGAGCTACCGATCCCTGCACAGGACTATGACCACCTCCCTTGGTTCCCTCACGCACCGCATCCGCAGTCTTGACGCCGACGGCCTGGGGCGCCTGATCGAGTACGAGAAGCGGCATGGCGACCGCGCACCGGTGATGCAGGTGTTCACGGCGAGGCTCGAGGCTCTCCACAGCGGAGCAGAACCGTCGAGCGGCTCACCGCAAGCCGCAACTCCAGAGACCGCGGACGTGCCGGCGCCGGGGACTCTCGCGTCTCCCCGGTCACAGTCATGGAAGGCCCCGCAATCAACCCGCCGTCGCATGGGGTACCTACCAACCCGGCACAACCTCGCACCACAGGCTGAGCTTCAGCGGCGCGCCAGGCAGGTACCGCGCCGTGGACACACCTTTGCCCCGCGAGTTCGTTGTCAACCGATATGGTCATCCCTACCCTGGCGAAGTCAACAGGCTCGACCAGCGTGGAGGAATCGCGTCACCGCTGGGGCGGTAGCTCAGCCGGTTAGAGCAGAGGACTCATAATCCTTGGGTCGCGGGTTCGAGTCCCGCCCGCCCCACCACGTCGGTGTAGCACGTCGGGTGCTGCTTGACGTTTGGTTGTTGCTCGTCGGTGTTGCGGCTGTTGCTTGACAGTTACTTCGGTTGCTTTTTGACAGCCTGCTTCGACCGTCGGTGTGCACCGTGAAGCGCTTTGGCCCTGCAAGCTTTCGATCTGCGAGTAGCAGTCGGGAGTGTTAGTGTCTCACGCAGTCCGCTCATAGGAGGATCTCTTGCTAGTCCGAACCCTGCGTCGCACTCGTCCTGCTCGCCGGAACGGCGCTGGTCGCCGGCACCGTCGGCGCCCCGCTCGCCGCTCAGGCGGTCGGTCCGACCCGGCCGTACACAAAGATCCTCAACGGCCAGTACAAGCTGATCCCCTTGAAGGACGCCGCCATGATCACCAGGACCAGGTACGGATACCTGTACCGCGCCGGTCAGCAGGACAGCCGCCTCGTGATCACCCGGGTCGACGGCGGCCTGCGGTTCCACGACAGCGGGACGAAGAGGTGGAAGTCCGTCCCGGACGCATGTCGACGGCACCAGGTGCGGGTCGGCGTGGCCGCGGTCTGTAGGGTGCCCAGCGCCGCGCGTCGGCAACCTGATGCTCCTGGAAGTCTGGCTCCGGCTCGGTGATGACTTCGTCAACGGGTCGACGCTGCCCGCCGCATTCCAGATGGCGGTGCTCGCCGATGCCGGCCGCGACGTCGTCTACACGGGGGCCGGCCACGACTTCGTCAACGGCGCCTTTCAGCGCGACGTGGTGCGGGGCGGCGCAGGTAACGACTGGATCCGGACGGGCGACGGCGATGACAGCGTCCGAGGCGGCTCGGGCAACGACAAGCTGATCGGCAGCGGCGGCCGCGACACGGTCCGCGGTGACGCCGGGCGTGACCGCGTCGACGGAGGCGCCGGGAACGACCGGCTCTACGCCACCGACTCGGCCCGAGATGTTGTGGCGTGCGGCGGAGGGTTCGACCGCGCCTGGGTCAACCGGATGGACAAGCTCAACGGTTGCGAGTCGGTCGCACGCTCCTGACCTCTCCCGAACGGCTGAACGAGGGCGACGCCCGCCTCACGCAGCCTCAGCCACGCCGCAGGTGGACATCCAGCTGAACGGCGTAGGTGGTGGCTTCGACATCCCTACGGACGCTTAGTCCGCGGCGGAGATCACCTCGTTCAGTGCCAGGTCCAGAGCTTCGTCTAGCCCGTGCATGCGTCCCTCCCGCCGGAGCATCTCGAACTTGTCGTCGCCCAGCGAGTCCCGCGCCGCGGCCACCCGCCGCTCTCGCATCCGCGCGTCAGCCGGGACCATACGCGCGCCGATGGCGTCCAGAGCCGCGTCGGCCGCCCCGATGAGAGTCGCGGTCGTTTCGGCCTTCCCCGAGACGCCCGCCAGGCCTGCACACGAGTCAAGGAACTCGACCAGCCGGTACGTCCCGAGCCGTCGTAGAACAGGAAGCGCCTCACTCAGCAATCTCCCTGCCTCGCCCACGTCGCCCTCTTCAACGGCCACGTCGGCGAGCACCTGCAGCGTCGCCGCGTAGATCCATTGGTCTGCACCTTCCGACATCTCAAGGCACTCCTCGCCAAGTTGGCGGGCACGGGCGAGATCACCTCGGTCCAACGCCACCATCGCCAGGTTGCTCAGCACTACGGCAAGCGAGGCCAGGTCGTCGCCTAGGCGACGGCGGATCTCCGCGCTCTCGGCAAAGAGTGGTTCAGCTCGGTCCGGCTCGCCCATGTCTCGGGCAATCCCGCCTTGGCTGTTGAGAGATCTGGCCACCCAGGCGAGCTCACCCTCCCGCCGAAACAGTTCACAGCTCGCCTCACATTGCACCAACGCGCGGGCCGGCTCGCCCCGCTCCGCGAGTAGCATGCCCAGCCCGTGCAGCGCGTGAGCCCGGACCACCGGCGGGGCGTCGGACGTCGCAGCCAGAGCGCGCTGCAGCCAGGTCGCTCCCTCGCCTGCACTCCCGGTCTTGTACCAGAAGAAACCGAGCGCGGCGGCAAGCCGCAGGGCCAGCGATCCAGACTCCGAATCGCGATCATCTGGCTTGCCCAACAGATAGGCGAGGGCTGCACGAATATTGTCCCGCTCCGTCTCCAAGCGCCCGATCCAGTCCAGCTGATTCGGACCGCGCAGCTCATCTACCGCCGCCTCGGCCAGTTCGAGGAAGTACCGTGCATGCTTGTGCCGCGCGTCGTTTCCGTCGCCCCGCGGTCCGTCGTCTAGGCGCTCCAACCCGTAGTCGCGGATGGTCTGAAGCATGTCAACTCGTACCACGTTCGTCTCCGTCTGAGCTCCAAACACCAGACTCTTGGCAGTCAAGGACGCGAGGACCTCCGGGGTGGCACCACACACCGCTGCTGCTGCCTCGTGGTCACAACCGCCCACGAACACCGCTAGTCCGGTGAAGACGTTCTGCTCGTCAGTGCAGAGCAGTCGATAGCTCCAGTCGATGGCGGCTCTCAGGGTCTGTTGACGAGCGGCGAGGTCGCGCGGGCCAGCAGCGGCCAGATCCAGTCGCCGAGGCAGCACGCTGAGCATCTCCTCAGGGCTGAACTCCGTCACCCGGGCAGCAGCCAGCTCAATGGCCAGCGGGAGACAGTCGAGCCGCGCACAGATCTCGCGGACCGCTGCAACGAGACGACCGGACAGGCAGAAACGGGGGTCAGCGGCCCGAGCACGGGCCTCGAACAGCGGAACTGCCTCCTCCAGCAGCGCCAGCTGCGGCACCGGGTACTCGTGCTCGCCGTAGAGCCTGAGCCGGGCACGGCTCGTTGCGAGCACCTTGAGCCCCCCTCCGCCGGACAGCAGCTGGCCGACGATCGGAGCCGCCTCGTCAACGTGCTCGAAGTTGTCGAGCAGCAGCAGGAGTCTTCGGTCCTTGAGGTCCGCCAGAAGAGTCGCCGACAGCGGCTCCTCCGGAACCTCCTCGACGTCCAGCACATCCGCGAGGGTGGGGATGACAAGGTCGGGATCGCGCAGCTCAGCGAGACCCACGAAGAAGACGCCGTCGGGGAAGGCGTCGGCAAGCTCATGAGCCGACTGGAGCGCGAGCCGGGTCTTCCCGATGCCGCCGGGTCCCGTGGCCGTCACGAGTCGGACCCCCGGATCTCGGAGCTTCGCGGTGACCTGCTCAATCTCCGCCCTGCGTCCGATGAGTGGCGTCGCCGGCGCCGGCAGATGCCGCCGCATCCGCAGTTCGGCTGGCTCGACCAGTAGCCCGGGATCGTCACGCAGCACCGCCTGGTGCAGGTCGCGAAGTTCCTTGCCTGGCTCTAGGCCGAGCTCGTCGATGAGCTGGCGCCGACCCTCGCGGTACGCCGCCAAGGCATCGGCCTGCCGCCCGCAACGGTGTAGGGCAAGCATGAGCTGGCAGCGCGAACGCTCGCGCAGGGGATCACGCGCTACCAGTGACTCGAGCTCGGCGACGACCTGATGGTGGTGCCCTAGATCGAGCTCAGCCTCCAGCCGGTCATCAACCACCTCGGCGTGCAAGGCTTCAAGCCGAGCCACCTCTGTTCGGGCGAATGGGAAGTCGGCAAGGTCACCGAACACCGGTCCGCGCCAAGCCGCCAATGCGCCTGCCGCCACTTCAGCGGCCTTGGCCGCGTCGCCGCGCGCGAGCAGCACTTTGACGTCGTGCCCGGCCCGTTCGAAGCGCCGCGCGTCAAGCTGTCCTTCCGTTACCAACAGCCGGTAACCGTCACTGGTCGTCTGCAGTACACCTGCCTCGGGACCGAACGTCGTACGCAGCGCGGACACGTACACCTGGACGTTGCGGGCCGGTGCGGCGGGAGGACTGTCGCCCCAGACCTCGTCTACGAGGCGCTCCGTCGAGACGGACGCGTTCGGGTGGACGAGAAGCACTCCCAGCAGCGCACGCTGTTTGCGCCCTCCGAGACTCACGGGACGGGCCTGCACCAGCACCCGGAGCGGTCCGAGAATGCCGAACTCGATCCCCATCTGGCGATTATGGACCGTTTGAGCATTTCTTGAGCGGCGAACCGCAGCCTAGATCCGACATCGAACTGCTCACCTGAAAGGTTCCATCATGCTCCGCTCGCTCCAGCGCTTCCCTTCCAGCCGGACAGTCGCGGCCCGGCTAGCTCCGCCGCCTTCCCGCGTCTTGACCCTGACACTGGCTGCGGCCGCCGGCGTTACCTTGACGGGCCTTGTCGCTGCGCCGGCCAGTGCCGCCACCGCCCAGGTCCAGTTCTCCGGGTACCAGCTGTACTACCAGGCGGCGCCCGGGGAGACGAACAACGTCACGATCACCCAGACCGGCGCCGGATCATTTACCATCAACGACCCCGGCGCAACCATCACCCCGGGAGCCAACTGCACCGGCAGTGGGTCGACGGTGACCTGCTCCAGCACGGCCACCTCCTACATCTTCGTCAACCTCGGCGACGGCAACGACACGGCCACCGTGAACTCCGCCATTCGGACAGGGGTGAACGGTGGTGACGGGAACGACGCCATCACCACGTCGACTGGTGACGACTCCCTGTACGGCGACGCAGGCGACGACACCCTGACCGCAGGGGCCGGCGACGACTACCTCAGGCCCGGCATCGGCACAAACAACATCAGCGCCGGCGACGGCGATGACCGACTCTCTGGGCAAGAGGGCGCCGACATCGTCGAGATGGGCGCCGGCAACGACTCCGTCGACCCAGGTTTGGGCAACGACGACGTGTGGGGAGGACCGGGTATCGACCGGCTGTTCTACTACAGGGATGGCGCGGTCACGCTCTCGCTCGACGACGTCGCCAACGACGGCGCGCTAGGTCTCGGAGAGCTCGACAACGTCCGCGCCGACATCGAAACCGTCTACACCGGCGAGAGCAACGACACCATCACCGGTTCCGCAGCACCCAACTACGTCAACAGCGGCGGCGGCGACGACACCGTCAACGGCTTAGGTGGCAAGGACAGGCTGGAAGGCAGCGACGGTCTCGACACGCTCAACGGTGGAGACGCCGACGACCGGCTCCATGGCGGACCTGGAGATGATGTCGTCAACGGTGACACCGGCGACGACAACTTCGACGGCAGCGACATCGAGGGCAACGACACCTTCAACGGTGGCGCCGGGGTCGACCTCATCGCCATCTACCGAGACAACGACGTCTTCGTCACCTTGGACAACCAGCCCAACGACGGCCAAGCCGGCGAGATCGACAACGTCAAGTCTGACGTCGAGGACGTCGTGACGGGATCCGGCGACGACACACTCATAGGTTCCTCGGCGTCGAACGACTTCTCCGCGGGCGCCGGGCACGACACCGTCAGGGGCGGCGCAGGCAACGACGGGCTCGATGGCGGATCCGGCCGTGACAACCTCAACGGCCAGTCCGGCATCGACTCCATCGCGGGCGGCGGCAACGTCGACACCATCACCAGCCAGGACAAGAGTCCCGACTATGTCACCTGTGGCAGCTCGATCGACTCGGTCAACAGAGACGCAAAGGACCAGGTCGCCGTCGACTGCGAGACCTTGACCTGATCTCGGCATACGAGGTACGCCGTCCCCGTTTCACGCTGGGGACGGCGTACCTCACAAGGCGGCGCCCTAGCCGCCTTCCCGACGCTGGTTGCCTCCGCCAGCTGGACGGCCGGGGGAAGCCAGCGCTCGGTCAGTCCCGGGTGTCAGTCGACGATGATGCGACGGTCGTCGGGCAGCCGGCGCGTATGACCGACCTTGTCGAGATGAGCGAGCAGTGGTAGGACCACCCGGCGGCTGGTGTCGAGACGGACTCGGGCCTCGCTGGTGGTGAACGGCTGGGAGATCTCGGCGAGCCACTGCCTCGCTATCAGGTCGGCACCCGGCAGGAGTACGACGCCCTCCGCGAGGCGCAGCAGCCGACCGGCTCGGGCGGCGGCGGCAACTGCCCGGTGGTCGAGGCCGAGCTCCTCAAGGCGACCGGCGATGGGCGCGGCGAACGGGCTTCGGGCAAGTTCAGCCGCCAGCTCCTCGAGTGCCGCCTCCAGGTGAGCAGGGAGTGCGGCGACCCCGTCCAGCGTCACCCGGCCGTCGTTCACCTGTAGTGGCGAACGCACCACGGCCCGGACCAGTTCAGGGGACGGCAGGTCGAGCCGCTCAGCCAGGACGCCAAGCGGCAGTCCGAGGTCGAGTGGCGAGGCGCGACCGTGGTCGCGCACCATCCGCTCCACCTGTTGAGCCACCGACGAGGCGCGCGCCTCACTCATCAGCCATCCACCGGCTCTCACCGCGTTATGGGCTGCGCCGTCGGTCGGGACACCGATGCGTCTCAGCAGAGCAGCGTGTACGACGCCGCGTCGTTGCAGCTCCGAGGCCAGCTCCGGCTCGCCATGCGACGACATCAGTGTTGAGGCCCGCTCTGCGGCAGCGCCGCGCCGCCGTAACGGCGGTGGCGCCGGGTCGAGGACGGTGAGACCCCAGATCGCGCGAGTGCCCGGGTCGCGCAGCAGTGCCCGGTCCCCCACTCGCAGCGGCAGCAGGCGGTCCAGCTTGAGCCGAAAGAGGCCCTCTGCGAGTGGCCGGCAGTGAACGGTCACCGAGGTCGCACCCAGGTGGAGCAACGGACGTTCCGGCGGACTCGTGGCCGCGGGCCTGGCGCCGTGGATTCGACCCAAGGCATTACTCGGCGAGCCCGAGCCGCCGAGGCGTACGTCGACGACACCAGTGAGGTGCCAGGCATCAGGGGTCAACAACGCACTGCCGCGGTCGAGTTGGGACAGGTCCTCGCCGGTCACGTTGAGGGCAACCCGCGCCACCCCGTCAGCGCAGCCGGTCGGCGCCCCAAGGCACTGCACACCGCGCACCCGCACCAGGTGGGAGCCCAGCGACAACGAGTCACCCGCACAAACTCGTCCGGTCGGCAGCGTTCCGGTGACGACGGTCCCCGCTCCACGGATGCTGAACCTGCGGTCCACCCAGAACCGGACGTCCGCCGAGGGGTCGGGAGCCGGCAAAGCCGCGACCATGGTCGCCAGGTGCGACCGCAACCGGTCCAGCCCTTGCCCGGTGCGCCCGCTGACAGCGACCACGGGCGATCCCCGCAAGGATGTGCGGCTCAGCTCGTGCGCTGCGCGTTCGCAGGCGGGTGTCGGGTCGGCGAGGTCGGAGCGGGTGACCGCGACCACGCCGGAGGAGACACCGAGAGCATCGAGAGCCGCCAGATGCTCCGCCGCCTGCGGCATCCACGGGTCGTCGGCGGCGACCACGAACAGTACTGCTGGTACCGGCCCGATGCCCGACAGCATCGTGGAGATGAACCGTTCATGACCGGGGACATCCACAAAGGCGATGTCGCCCACTGGGTCGAGAGAGGTCCAGCAGTAGCCGAGCTCGATGGACAGTCCCCGCCGACTCTCCTCCTCGAGCCGGTCGGGGTCGACGCCGGTGAGCGCTTTCACCAGTGTCGACTTCCCGTGGTCGACATGTCCTGCGGTGGCGACGACGTGCACCGTCAGCTCCGCAGCGACTTGGCGGCGCGGCGTATCGCTTCCACGAGCAGCGCGTCGTCAGCCGGTGGTACGGCGATCAGGTCGAGCAGCAGGCGGCCGCGCTCGACACGTCCGACGACAGGCACCTCTCCGAGACGCAAGGGCTCAGCCGCAGCAGCGGGCAACGTGACGGCAGCGCTGGGTATCTCGACACCTGGGGCACCTCCGCCACCCACCGCCGCGGTCGAGCTGACCGCTGAGGTGGGAAGCGCATCGGAGAGCGCGGCGCATATCTGCTCCGCCCGGTCGAAGAGCTCTCCAGGTGAGGACGCCAACGCCTCAGCGACCGGGGGCAGCGGTCCCTTGAGCGTTGCCTCCAGGGCGGCAAGAGTGAGCTTGTCGACCCGCATCGCCCGCGCCAGGGGGTGCCGTCGCAAGAAGTCCACCAAGTCCGCCCGTCCGAGCAGCAAACCGCACTGGGGGCCACCGAGCAGCTTGTCGCCGGACGCGGTCACCAGGTCGGCGCCCGCCATCAGGCTGGTAGCGGCATCTGGCTCAGCCGGCAGCCGCGGGTGCGGACCGAGCAGCCCCGAGCCGATGTCAGCGACCAGCGGCACCGGCAGGGCGGCAAGCTCAGCCACCGTCACCGTGGAGTGGAATCCGGTGACGACGAAGTTCGACGGGTGGACCTTCAACACGAACCCGGTCTCCTCGTCGACTGCCGACGCGTAGTCGGAGACCCGGACCCGGTTCGTCGTACCCACCTCCCGCAGCGTCGCTCCCATCGACTCGATCAGTTCCGGTATCCGGAAGCCGTCACCGATCTCCACCATCTCGCCTCGCGCCACGACAACGTCGCGGCCTCTCGCCAGCGCACCGGTGACCAGCGCAAGCGCGGCAGCCCCGTTGTTGACCACGTGCACGCCGCCGGCGGTCGGGACGGCGGCCGACAAGGCAGCCAGCGCCGAGCGACCCCTCCGCCCCCGATGCCCGGTGACGAGGTCCAGCTCCACGTCCGTGGCACCTGAGGCCACCGACAGCGCTTCGACGGCGGCGACGGACAGTGGTGCACGGCCCAGGTTGGTGTGCACGATGACGCCGGTGGCGTTGACCACCCGGCGCAGTTTGGTGGCCGCCGCAGGCAGCGACGCGAGTGCAACGGAGGGTACGTCGGACGGCATCACCTCTCCGGCGCGGCAGCGGTCGAGAGCCGCGACCACGGCCTCCTTGACCAACGAGTGGCCGAGGCGCGAAGCCGCCTCACGCAGCCGGGTGTCCGCGAGGATGCGGTCGGTCCGCGGGGTCGACCGCCGGCGGTCCTGCACGTCACACCTCCGTCAGACTGGCGGAGGCGGACGGGAATCGAACCCGCCTGACCGAGATGCTCGGCCACTACGGTTTTGAGGACCGCGCACGTCACCAGACGAGAAACGCCTCCGCGCTCACTCTAGAGGTGTCTCGCACCGCCCACGTAGCCTGGCCGGGTGACCGCCGTCTCCTCTCCTGTACGACTCACCCAGTTCGCCTCCGGTGGTGGCTGCGCGTGCAAGGTGCCGCCGGACGAGCTCGAGCGGATGGTGAGCGGGTTGACGTCCGGCCGCGAGGGCGGGGATCTGCTGGTTGGGCTGGACAACGGCGATGACGCGGCGGTGGTCCGGATCGACGGCGACCGCGCACTTGTCGCCACCGCCGACTTCTTCACCCCTGTCGTCGACGACGCTTACGACTGGGGACGTATCGCTGCCGCCAACGCCTTGTCGGACGTTTACGCGATGGGGGGTACGCCGGTGGTCGCAGTCAACCTGCTCGCCTGGCCACGCAACCTCATCCCCTTCGAGCTGGCGGCGGAGGTGTTGCGCGGTGGCGCCGACGTCTGCGCTCAGGCCAGCGCCCATCTGGCCGGTGGGCACACCATCGACGACCCGGAGCCCAAGTACGGACTGGCCGTCACCGGACTTGGCGACCCCGAGCATCTGTTCCGCAACGATGCCGCCACCGCCGGTACGCCGCTCACGCTCACCAAGCCGCTGGGCCTTGGCGTCCTCAACAACCGGCACAAGGCGACCGGTGAGAGGTTCGCCGAAGCCGTCGCTGTCATGGCAACCCTGAACCGGGAGGCCGCGCAGGCGGCGATGGCGGCCGGGGTCACCTGTGCGACCGATGTCACCGGCTTCGGGTTGCTGGGTCACCTGCTCAAGATGATCCGTGCCAGCGGGGTGTCAGCCGTCGTCGACGCGGCGGCGGTCCCGTACCTCGAGGGGGCGCGAGAGTCCCTGTCCACGGGGTACGTCCCCGGCGGGAGCCGCCGGAACCTCGACTGGGTGAGATCGCACGTCGAGACCACCCTGTCTGACGACGAGCTGCTCCTGCTAGCCGATGCCCAGACGTCGGGTGGGCTGCTCGTGGCGGGAGAGGTGCCAGGCTTCCCGGTCGTCGGCGAGCTGATCGGCGGCGACAGTGCAAGTATTAGGGTGCGTTGAGGGCTGCCGGCGGCTTAGAAACCGCGCTAGCGGGTAGTTGGGTCAACAGCGGTCCACGAAGGAGAGTGGCGATGCTTTCTCGCAAGACCTTCCTGTCCTGGCCGGTGCTTCGGCAGCTGAGTGGCAATGACCCACTCGGTCGCGGTCCTGCGGTCAAGTCCGAACCGTCTGAGACCATCGCGGCGCGCACCGCGACGGCCGATCGCGTCGCGCGCAGCGTCTGCCCGTACTGCGCCGTCGGCTGCGGGCAGCGGGTCTTCGTGAAGGACGAGAAGGTCGTGCAGATCGAGGGGGACCCAGACAGCCCCATCTCGCGCGGCCGCCTGTGCCCGAAGGGCTCGGCCAGCAAGAACCTCGTGACGAGTCCGCTGCGTCAGACCAAAATCCGCTACCGCCGGCCGTATGCCACCGAGTGGGAGGATCTCGACCTCGACAGCGCCATGAACATGATCGCCGACCGGGTGGTGAAGTCCCGCAACGACAGCTGGCAGGACATCGACGAGAACGGCAGCAAGGTCCGCCGTACCCTCGGTATCGCCAGCCTCGGCGGGGCGACGCTCGACAACGAGGAGAACTACCTCATCAAGAAGCTGTTCACCGCCCTCGGTGCCATCCAGATCGAGAACCAGGCTCGTATTTGACACTCGGCCACCGTCCCCGGTCTGGGGACCAGCTTCGGGCGCGGCGGCGCCACCGGGTTCCAGCAGGACCTCGCCAACGCTGACTGCATCATCATCCAAGGCTCCAACATGGCCGAGGCGCACCCGGTCGGGTTTCAGTGGGTCATGGAGGCGAAGGCCCGGGGGGCCAAGGTGATCCACGTCGACCCCCGCTTCACCCGCACCAGTGCCCTTGCCGACACCTTCGTGCCGCTGCGGGTGGGAAGCGACATCGCCTTTCTCGGCGGAGTCATCAACTACGTGCTCCAGAACGAGCTCGACTTCCGTGACTACGTCGTGTCGTACACCAACGCGGCCACCATCGTGAGTGACGACTTCCGCGACACTGACGACCTCGACGGGCTGTTCTCGGGGTTCGACCCGGAGACGCGCACCTACGACCCGGTGAGCTGGCAGTACGCCGGCCACGAGCAGGACGGCGACGACCGCCAGGACCATCACGAGCAGCGGGAGACGGCCAGCGCGCAGCAGCACGAGACACACGGCATGAGCGTCGACGGCGACGTCGAGCGGGACGAGACGCTCCAGCACCCGAACTGCGTGTACCAGATCCTCAAACGGCACTACGCCCGGTACACACCGGAGATGGTGCAGGAGACCTGCGGCGTGTCACGAGAGGCGTTCCAGGAGGTCTGCGAGGCCTGGACCTCGAACTCCGGACGGGAACGCACCACCGCGCTGGTGTACAGCGTGGGCTGGACTCAGCACAGCGTCGGCGTGCAGTACATCCGAGCCGGCGCGATCCTGCAGCTGCTGCTGGGCAACATGGGTCGGCCCGGTGGCGGCATCATGGCGTTGCGCGGCCATGCCAGCATCCAGGGCTCGACCGACATCCCGACGTTGTTCAACATCCTTCCGGGCTATCTGCCCATGCCCAAGGCCACAGACCACCAGGACCTGCAGTCCTGGGTGGACAGCGTCCGGCACCCCGGGGCGAAGGGTTTCTGGGCGAACGCCGGGGCCTATGGGATCAGCCTGCTGAAGGCGTACTGGGGTGACGCGGCGACAGCAGACAACGACTACTGCTTCGACTACATACCCAAGCTCACCGGCGACCACGGGACCTACCGAACGGTGCTGGACATGATCGACGGGAAGGTGAAGGGCTACTTCCTGCTGGGGCAGAACCCGGCGGTCGGGTCGGCGCACGGCCGCGCCCAACGGCTCGGCATGGCGAACCTCGACTGGTTGGTCGTCCGCGACCTGTTCGAGATCGAGAGCGCCACTTTCTGGAAGAACTCCCCCGAGATCGAGACCGGCGAGATCATTCCGGAGGAGTGCCGGACCGAGGTCTTCCTCATTCCTGCCGCCTCGCACGTGGAGAAGGAAGGCACCTTCACCCAGACCCAGCGGATGCTGCAGTGGCGGGAGAAGGCGGTCGACCCACCTGGCGACTGTCGGTCGGAGCTGTGGTTCTTCTACCACCTGGGACGGTTGATCAAGGAGCGTCTGGCCGACTCCACCGAGGAGCGGGACCGACCCGTCCGCGACCTCAGCTGGAACTACCTGCCTGACGGTGAGGTTGACGAGCCGAGCGCGGAGATCGTGCTGAAGGAGGTCAACGGCTACGAGATCGCCACCGGTCGACCGCTGGCCAGCTTCACGGAGCTGAAGGACGACGGGTCAACGGTTGGGGGGTGCTGGATCTACACCGGTGTCTTCAAGGACGGTGTCAACCAGGCCGCCCGCCGCAAACCCGGTCGCGACCAGTCCTGGGTGGCCCCGGAGTGGGGGTGGGCGTGGCCGGCAAACCGGCGGCTGCTGTACAACCGAGCCTCGGCAGACCCGGAAGGTCGTCCCTGGAGCGAGCGCAAGGCATACGTCTGGTGGGACGACGACGCCGGCGAGTGGACCGGGCACGACGTACCGGACTTCGAGAAGGGGAAGCCGCCCTCCTACCGGGCGCCCGAGGGCTCGTCGGGCACCGAGGCCATCGCCGGGGACGACCCGTTCATCATGCAAGGAGACGGGAAGGGTGCGCTGTACGTACCACAGGGGCTCATCGACGGGCCGATACCGACGCACTACGAGCCGGTGGAGTCACCGT
>JAUJOO010000036.1 GCA_030447585.1 Nocardioidaceae bacterium
AGGTCGAGGTGGTGCAGGGTCGCCTCGACGACGAGGGTCTCGAAGAAGTCCGTGGCCGTGAGGACATGGCCTTGAGTGGCCACCCGGGCGGTCGGGTCGAAGCGCCGGGCGGCAGCGACGGCTGCGCACGCGGTGTGGGTCCAGTGCCGCACAAGGGCGGAGGGTTGTTCGTAGGCTTGCGCGCTTCGCCGGACGAACGCCGCGCTGGCCTCCCGCGCACGCTCATCGTCCCCGTCTTCGGCGGCGTACGCCCGCCAGTACGAGACGGCGTTGGTGTCGGCATCCTGCTTGACGGGGTCGGCGAGGGCGATCAGGCAGCGCTGGGCGTCGAGCATGATGTGGAAGAGCAGTGCGTCAACCGGCCACGCCTCGCACCCCGTCGGGCGGGCAAAGTCCTCGGGGACGAGTTCCGCGGCGACGTCAGTGATCGCCCTGTAAGACTCCCCAAGCGCGGCAGCGGTGTACTGCGAGCAAGGCACAGCTAGATCCTGCCAAATGCGGCTCCCTTCTC
The DNA here is from genome assembly GCA_030447585.1 of Nocardioidaceae bacterium. GTDB lineage: Bacteria > Actinomycetota > Actinomycetes > Propionibacteriales > Nocardioidaceae > JACDHG01. The sequence continues at coordinate 512 of JAUJOO010000036.1, forward strand.
CTCCACGCCGCCTGGGTCGGCTTCCGCACCGCAGCAGGCTGGGAACGTTGCCAAGCAGACACGATCTCTGCGGACGGTACAGATGGACGCGGAGTCGCCCCTAGGTGGCCAGCCAGCGGATTGCCCCGATTCCCGGGTGAGCCGCCAGTGATCCGGCAACTTACTCCGAGCCAGACCTAACCTCTACGCCAATCCGCTGACTCTCGCCGCTAGCTAATTGAACGGCATCAGCATTGGAACCGTCCGGCGCGCGGATCACCGTTACGTAACGCTCTCGCCGAGCATCGACCACTGCTGCGGGTGGGTCGGTACAGTCTTGCTGGCCCGATCACGTGCGCGGGGAAGGGGGCCCAGCGTGTTGCAGGGACTCGCCTTCACTTGGGCCCGGTTGCGGCATCAGTGGGGCAGAAGTGCGGCGGTTGTCTTGAGCTTGGCGATCGCGGTCACTGCATTTGTGGTGCTCACGTCGACGGCCCGTGAGTCAAGACTAGTGACCGTCCGCACGGTGAACGAGAACTATCGATCAGCCTATGACATCCTCGTCCGGCCAAAGAACAGTCAAACGGATTTGGAACGATCTGCCGGGCTGGTTCGGCCAAACTACCTCTCGGGGATCTTCGGTGGGATCACCTGGCAGCAGCTACGGGAGATACGCCAGATTCCTGGGACGTCCGTGGTGGCACCGATCGCTATGATCGGGCAGGTCCTGCAGACGACTGACGTTCCGGTAGACGTTAGTTCGAGTTTGGGCGGTGGACGGGACGCGGTCGGCTTCACCTCCTCGTTCGTCAGTGCGCGTGGACAAGCGCGGGCAGCAGGCCCCGCAGGTTATGTCTATGTGACACCCAACAGGCTCACGTGGGGCCCGCTGACGGCTCCTTCGCAGTCCTTCGGAGCCGTGGAGCGGCAGGGCCACCGAAGTGTCACCACCTGCCGGCATGCTGCGCCAGCGCGGCGTTACGGTTCGCCGTTTGAAGCTGCTCGGCTCTGGCAAGTCAGCTGCTGGTCCCGCGTCAGCGGTGATCCGAATGGGGAATGGTCGCCCCTGGGAAGCTACCGCTACCCCGCATACATCACCGTGTCGATCCCGGTCACTGTTGCCGCAGTGGACCCGGCCGCTGAGGCCGCGCTCGCTGGGCTCGACGGAGCGGTCGTGGCTGGTCGATACCTCCGTCAGTCAGATCGGCCCGAGCGATTGCCGGCACCAGCCAACGACAGTGTCGCAGTCCCGGTGATCGCGAGTTCCCGCCCGGTGGTCAACGAGAGGTTGATCGTCAAGGTGCACGAGCTGCCGCGACGAGTGGTCGAGGCGATACACCGAGGGCGGGGCCCTAGCTCGATCCGCCACCGGATGGCAAGGTTGACCGATCGTCCCGTCCGCATCATCCAGGTGCGTGCGGGCGAGATCGTCAACTCATGGCTGGACGCCGCACGTCTCAACGCTCCAGCTGTGGACGGTTACTGGGTCCCGGGGCAGGTGGACTACGCCGGCGCAGCCGGTGGAGTGCTGCACCCTCAGCCCACCCGGAATGGCGAACGGACGTGGGCCTCGAACCTGGGCCGTGGCAGCGGTGGATTTGTCGCGGTCCCTCCGGACGCCCAGGGCACCGCCTATCGAGAACTGTCACCGCATCGGCTGATCAACTCAACGACGCGCAAGCACGGCGGCTTGTCGATCCCGGTGCTGGACATCGTTGGCACCTTCGACCCGTACCGAATCCGTGGGTTCTCGGCCCTGTCGCAGGTACCCCTGGAGACGTACCGTGCCCCAACCGCGACACCGGCCAACCGCGCCACCGAGCGCGCTTTAGGTGGTCAGCCACTGCTGCCGAACATGAATCCGGCAGGATACCTTCAGTCACCGCCCCTGCTGCTGACCACGTTGCGCGGATTGAGGGCATTCCATAACCCCGCTGCATTCACAAGACAGAACACGCCGAAGGCTCCTATCAGTGTGGTCCGGGTCCGGGTCGCTGGAGTGACTGGAGCGGACCCGGTGAGCCGTGAACGCATCAGGTTGGTCGCACAACGCATTCAGGAGTCGACCGGACTGCACGTCGACATCACCATCGGTTCCTCCCCGGCGCCTCAAGAAGTTCGGCTGCGGGATAGGCCCCTGGGCACACCGCCGTTCACCGTCGTGGAGAACTGGGTGAAAAAGGGCGTTGCCACGCAGGTAATCGCCGCCATCGACCGCAAGAGCCTTGCCCTTTTCATATTGATCCTGGTTTCGAGCGGGCTGGCCGTGGCCAACGCCACCAACGCGTCCGTTCGGGCGCGCCGTCGGGAACTAGGTGTGCTTGCGTGTCTGGGCTGGCGCCGACGGACCTTGATTCAGGCAGTGTGCAGCGAACTACTGATCCTTGGGCTGACCGCTGGCATTATCGGGAGCCTGGCCTCGATCCCGGTGTCCCACGTCTTGGGCTCACCGGTGGGGGCTCCTCGCGCCCTGTTGGCGGTCCCGGTCGCCCTGCTCGTCGTCTTCATCTCCGGTGTGGCTCCGGCGCTGTGGGTCGGCAGCATCGAGCCAATCTTCGCCGTCCGCCCACCGGGCTCTCCCCGATTGCCGAAGATTCCGCTGAGGGGAGTCGTCGCCGTAGCGATTTCTGCGTTGATCCGCACTCCCGGACGCTTCATCGCTGCGGCGCTCAGCGTGTCCCTAGGGATAGCCAGCCTGATTGTCCTGCTGTCGATCGCCCTGGCTTTCCAGGGCGATGTGGTGGGAACCCTGCTCGGAGATGCAGTCGCGCTCCAGGTCCGCACCCCAGACATCGTGGCGGGCGCATTCATTGCTTTGCTCGGCATCGTCACCGTCCTTGACCTCATTTACCTGGATCTGCGGGAACAGGCACCGAAGTACGCCTCCTTGCAGGCCACCGGGTGGACCGACGCCCGGCTCATGGGGCTGCTGGTGTGGCAGGCCGCCCTGACTGGTTTCTGTGGCGCTCTTGTAGGTGCTGCCGGTGGCATCGCGGCCGTCAACTGGCTCGTCTCGCTGAACCAAGACGTCATCAAAGTCGCCGCTGCCGTCGCAGTAGCCGCCGTCATCACGTCTGCTGTCGCCGTGCTCATACCGGCGCTAGCCATCCGCCGACTACCCACCGCGCGGCTGCTGGCAGAGGAGTAGGACATGGGCGCCCACACTGACCGGTCGATGGCCGAGGGAACCGTCGTCCTAGAAGACGTGACCAAGCGCTACCGGCTCGGCGACGGCTCCTGGCTGACCGCGATCGACTGTCCCAACTTTGTCGCCGAATCTGGGTCCTCCACCGCGTTGGTCGGTCCATCAGGTTCAGGTAAATCGACACTGCTTCATCTAGTCGGCGCGATCGACAAGCCTGACCGGGGCAGGATTACCGTGGGTGGGCTCGACCTCACGGCACTCAACCGCAGGCAACTCGCCGACTACCGGTCAACGATCGGATTCGTGTTCCAGCAATACCACTTGCTGCCCGCGATGTCCGCCCTCGACAACGTTATGGCACCCCTCGTCGGACGAAAGGTTTCCTACGACCGCAAACAGCGGGCACTCGAGCTACTCACTTCGGTGGGACTAGCTGACCGAGCGCACGCCGTGCCAAGCCAGATGTCCGGCGGCCAACAACAACGCGTGGCTATCGCCAGGGCATTGATCAACAACCCAAGACTCTTGCTTGCCGACGAGCCCACCGGCAACCTGGACGCCACAACTGCCGCAGGGATCATCGAACTGCTACGTGGTCTCCAAGCCGAGCGGGGCATGACCATGATCGTCGGCACCCACGATGAGGCAATTGCCAAGAGGTGCGACACCGTGGTGCCGATTGAACAGGGCGCGCTCGATGCCGACCCGGGTCGCCGGCTTTCTTCGGGTTAATCAGCGGCCATCCAACGAGAGGGCGTCGCGCGGCGGCGGTGTACTTCGGGCAAGGCATGGCTAATCCTGCGAATGCGACTGCCTCAGGCGTCGATCGCGTCGGGGTCGAGTTCGTACGCGCCTTGCACGATGAACCTGTTGCACCGGGTTGTGCTACCCC
>JAUJOO010000037.1 GCA_030447585.1 Nocardioidaceae bacterium
AGCGTCATCTCTTGGATGGGGAAGGCATCGGTGATGCCGTGGGCGCTCAGCGCCTTGACGATGGCCGGCATGACGCCAAGTTCTTCGAATGTAGACAGAGCGAGATCTCGTTTCTTGGGATAGCCGCCAGCCGTACGACGATCGCGCGGGGCGTTCTGCGCAGAGTCTAACGGTCGGCCGCGGCTGCGGGTCGCTACGCTCGTGAGATGAGCGACGTCGCGCCGGCGAAGGGGTCAACCGACGCCGCAGCTGCGGCCCCTCCGCCGCTGAACCCGGCGTACGACGACCCGGCGTACCGGACGGCAGTAGTCGACCTGCTGGGAGGTCTCGCGTACTCCGAGCTGAGCGCGTTCGAGCGTCTCACCGAGGATGCCGGCAGTGCTCCGACCCTCGAGGACAAGGTCGCCTTGGCAGCGATGGCGGCGGGGGAGTTCGGCCACTTCGAGCGCCTGATCGACCGCCTTCGCCTGCTCGGTGCCGACCCCTTTGCCGCGATGGAGCCGTTCCACGCCTTCGTCGACGCCTTCCACGCGCACACCGCCCCTTCGAACTGGTGGGAGAGCCTCATCAAGGCGTACGTCGGTGACGGCTTGGCGGCGGACTTCTACCGCGAGATCGCCGCCTACGTCGACGCGTCGACCCGCGAGCTCATCATCGCCACCTTGGAGGAGACCGGGCGTTCGGAGTTCGTCGTCGACAGGGTCCGCAAGGCGATCGAGGCCGACCCGAAGATCGCCGGAAGGCTCGCCTTGTGGGGACGCAGGCTGATGGGCGAGGCGCTGAGCCAAGCTCAGCGGGTGGCCGCCGAGCGGGACGCTCTCAGTGCGTTGCTCGTCGGCGGGGTGGACCGACCCGGTATGGACCTGGCCGCGATCGGGCGCATGTTCGCGCGACTCAGTGAGACGCACACCGCGCGGATGGCGGCGCTGGGTCTGCAGGCCTGAGGGCGCGTCAGGGTGACCGCTGGGTCGCTTCACACTCGCTGCGATGACTCGTTGTAGCCCGGGGCACGCTCCTGCCCTGACAGGCAGGCGATGGCGTCCATGATCTCGTCGGTCGCCAGGCGGCGTGCCCGGGCAGCGTTTGCCGGCATCCGCGCTGGGTCGAACCGCAACGGCTCACCGAACCGGACCGTGATTCGGTGCAGTCGCGGGCGCTTGGCACCGACCGGCTGGATCTGGTCCGTACCGATGAGTGCCACCGGTATGACGGGTACGCCCGCCGTGAGGGCGAGCCACCCCACCCCGGTGTGGCCTCGGTAGAGCCGACCGTCGCGCGAGCGGGTGCCCTCGGGATAGATGCCGAAGGCGTCGCCTGCCTTGACCACGGACAAGGCGGCGTCGAGTGCCGCCTGGGCCGCTCTGCTGTCCCCACGGTTGACAGGGATCGAACCGATCGTGTTGAACCAGGTGCGCGTCGCCGCTCCCTTCAGGCCCGCCCCCGTGAAGTACTCTGCCTTGGCCAGGAAAACGACTGGCCGGGGAGCCACGATCGGGATGACGACGCTGTCGATGAACGACAGGTGGTTGCTGGCGATCACGACGCCGCCATGCTTGGGGACATGGTGCCTGCCCTCGACACGTGGCCGCCAGATCGCCCTCGAGACCGGAGCGACAACACTGCGCATGGCGGTGTACAGCATCGTGGTGCTCCGGTCGACTCGTCAGGCGGCGTGGAAGCCCACGCGCCTGCCTTGTTCGCCGGCGATGTCGACGTACGCCAGCTTGTCGACAGGGACGTAGATGGTGCGGCCCTTGTCGTCGCTGAGCACGAGCAGGCCGTTGTCGGACGCCAGCGCGTCGGTGATGGCCTTCTGCATGTTTGCAGCGGACTCGTTGGACTCGAACGTCAGCTCACGGTTGGCGTGTGTGACGCCGATCTTGACCTCCACTGCGGTCCTTTCGGTTCGTTGGATGTTGCTGCCTGTTGTCGGCGCCCTACTCCTGGCGTGGGAAGCCGCGGATGCCCCGCCAGGCCAGGCTGGCGATGAGCTCGGTCGCCTGCTCCTGAGGCAAGGTCGTGTCGGGCATGCTCAGCCAGAACCGCGCTGACACCTGACTCATTCCTACCAGCGCCACCGCGAGCAGGCGCGACACCTCGGGCGGAAGGCCGGTGTCGTCGGCGATGACCTCGGCGCAGGCGTCCGCGCACTGCAGCGTGACACGCTCCACCCGCTCCCTGACGGCGGGCTCGCTCGTCAGGTCCGACTCGAAGACCAGCCGGAAGGCGCCCTTGGGGTCGGCGACGTAGGCGTAGAATGCCTCCGTGGTGGCGGCCACCCGCTCCTTGTTGTCCGTGGTGCTCGAGAGCGCGACGCGGACCTCCGCCACCACCTGGTCGCAGGCGGAGTCGAGCAGGGCGAGATACAGCTCGAGCTTGCTCGGGAAGTGCTGGTAGAGCACCGGCTTCGAGACGCCGGCGGCGTCGGCGATGTCGTCCATGGCGGCGGCGTGGTATCCCTGGGCGACGAAGACGTCGAGCGCCGCCTCCAGCAGCTGGGCTCGGCGAGCGCTGCGCGGAAGCCGACCTGTGCGCGGTCGGTCGCCGGCATGTGCAGTCACGCGCGGCATCCTACCGTCGAGCCGCCTGGGCGGCGGAGAACCTGGTGGGGGACAGCGCAGCCGGGGCGGAACGATCCCACCCGCGTGCCTCAGGCCGCGTTCGAGTGGATCTGTGGGTCATCTCGGTCAAAGCTCCGACCGCCGGGGGGCTAGAGCCGCGTCAACGTCGGATCCTCGTGCACGGCCGGAGGTCAGCCAGTCGTGTCTCGCGGCAACGGGCGGGCGAAGGCGTCGAGGTCGGCCAGCAGATCACCGTGTCGCTCTATCCGGGTGATCACCTCGCCGGCGAGGAAGCTCAGATCCGAGGCGTGCTCGACGCTCGACACCTCCTCCCACGTCACCGGCGTGGACACCGTCGGTCGAGCTACTCCCCGCAGGGAGTACGGCGCGATCGTCGTCTTGGCGGCGTTGTTCTGGCTCCAGTCGATGAAGACCTTGCCGGTTCGCTGTTTCTTCTCCATCGAGGAGACGACGTGGTCGGGAACCGCCTGGGCCAGTTGCTCGGCGAGCTTCTTGGCGTACGCCGACGTGCGCTGCCAGCTCGCCGGTTGGACCGGCACGTACAGCTGGGCGCCCTTGTTGCCCGACGTCTTCGGGAATGCCGTCAGGCCGTCCGCCTCGACCAGCTGCCGCAGGGCGCTGGCCACGTCGCAGCAGTCCACGATGTCGGCGGGCGGACCCGGGTCGAGGTCGAAGACAACCAGGTCGGCGTCGAGCGCCCCGCCGCGCGGCCCGACCTTCCACTGAGGGACGTGGAGCTCGAGGGCGGCCAGGTTCGCCAGCCACACGAGCGTCGCTAGCCCGTCGGCGACGGCATACCGCACTCCGTCGTCACCGTGCTCGGCCACGAACACCGTACGAACCCAGTCCGGGGTCCCGCGCGGGACGTTCTTCTCGAAGAACGAGCTGCTGCCAGTGCCGTCAGGCCAGCGCTTGCGCGTCAGGAGCCGGTCGGCCACATGAGGGAGCAGGACCTCGGCAACCTGGAGGTAGTAGTCGATGACCTCGCCCTTGGTGAACCCGGTCTCGGGGTAAAGCACCTTGTCCAGGTTCGTGAGCTGGAGCGTTCGCCCTTCGATCTCAACCGCGGTCTTGGCGCCTGCCATGGCCTCAGGGTGCCACGATCGCGGGCCTCAGCGCCGTCGACAACGATGAAACGGGTGCGGAACCGCCGTATCTTCGGCGAAGTGGATCCTCAGGTCCCGCAGAAGGTCCGGTAGGCGCCGAAGTCCTGCGGGGCGGGGGCGGCGTAGCGCTCCAGGCCCGAGCGCTCGTCGTAGGGGGTAGCCACCGCGTCCAGGAGCCGTTCGAGCGGATCGAGGTCGCCATCGGTCGCGGCGGCGAGGGCCTCCTCGACGAGGTGGTTGCGGGGGATGTAGACGGGGTTGACCCGGTCCATCCCGTCGGGATCTGGACCCAGGGCGCGCCAGCGTTCCGTCCAGGCATCAAACGCCGGAAGGTCGAGGAACAGGCCGCGCACGGGCTCGGCGTCGCCGCGGGCGGCCGTGCCGAGGCCGCGGAAGAACGACGTGTGATCGACGTGGCTCTCCTGGAGCAGGCTGAGCAGCTCGTCGACCAGTGGCGAGGTCACCGCCTCGTCGAGGCCGTCGGTCAGGCCGAGCTTGGCAAGCATGCCGTCCGACCAGGCGGCGGCGTACTGCCGGCGGAACGCACCGAGTGACTCCACCGCGAGTGCGACCGCATGCTCCTCGTCGTCGTGGAGGAGGGGGAGGAGAGCCTCGGCGAGCCGGGCGAGGTTCCACTCCGCCACGACCGGCTGGTTGCCGTAGGCGTAGCGCCCGCCCGCGTCGATCGAGCTGTAGACCGTGGCCGGGTCGAAGGCCTCCATGAATGCACACGGCCCGTAGTCGATCGTCTCGCCCGAGATCGTCATGTTGTCGGTGTTCATGACCCCGTGGACGAACCCGACGAGCATCCACTGAGCCACCAGCGACGCCTGGGCGGCGACCACTGCCTCGAACAGTGCGAGATA
>JAUJOO010000038.1 GCA_030447585.1 Nocardioidaceae bacterium
TGTCATGGCCTCCCGCTGCCCACACTCGAGGCTTGTCGACTTCGTTGGAACCACTGTCAAGGACACCACGCAGCTTGAGGCGTTCGTCCGGCAAGACACCGTGTCCAACATCCGCGCTCGGATGAAATCGCCCGGCACCAACCGCCAAGGCACCTCCCTAAGGCCGTCTACGGCGATCTTAGGCCGTACCGTATCGTCCGACAGGGGGCGATTGCGGCGCGAGGTGGTATGAAAGGCCGTCGTCGGGGCTTCCGATCGCAGTCGGTACTCCTCGTAGAGACGGTTCACCTCGGTTGGGCCCATTGATGCGGATGGGTTCGCTGCGCCGTGGTGGGAAGATGTAGCACGAGATGGCCGATGCCGAAGAGGTCGCCGCGGTGGTTCGGTTCGCGCTAAGCGAGCTCGGCGCCCGCAATGCACATCACGACTTCGAATACCTGTGTCGCCACGTCGCTCGGGGCCGCATCGCTGCGAACATTCTGCCCGCGACCGGACCGGTGTCGGCGCGGGGCGATCAATCGCGTGACTTCGAGACCTACGTGACGCACCTGCCCCACGAACTGCCCGGCACCTCCGTCTTCACGACCGGCACGTCAAAAAAGCTGGTCTTCGCGTGCACGACGCAACAGAAGGGACTCGAAAGGAAGATCAAGGACGATGTCGGTGGCATCGTTGCACCGGCTGCGCCGGAGGAAATCCACTACTTCTGCACCCAGCCGGTCGATGTCGGGCTGCGCCACAAGCTGCAGGCGTGGGCACGGGAAAAGCACCATGTCGAGCTTGAGGTTCACGACCTTCACGCGCTCGGGCAGCACCTCGCCGACCCAGACCTGTTCTGGGTCGCGGAACGGTACCTGAATATGCCGGCCGAGCTCCGACCGGACACCAAGGACAGAACACCGGGGCTGCCCGATTGGTACGTCGAGGCACGTGAGCGGTGGCGAGCCCGAGAGCAACCGCCGGCTGGCCTGGGCGATCTCGTCGACCTGAAGCACGGGCTGCGACATGCCACGTTCGACGCCGACGCTCGAGCGGACCTGCCGTTCTGGCTCGCGTTGATGCGCGACCTCGTGGCGCCGGACCATCCCGACCGGCTGCGCCAGCGCGCGCGCTACGAGGTCGCAGTGGCAACCCTGCGCGGGCAGAACGACTTGCGCCCGGCGGACGACCTCGTCCGAGCGTTCTTCGACACGATCGGCTCCGAGGATGCGCCCGCGCTGCTGGAAGACGCCTCAGTTCTCCTCATGTACTGCGCGGGTGGATACGCTCGGCGGCTGACCGACATCGACGCGGCGACGATCTTCGCCTGGAACGCAATGCTGCGCGAAAGCGTCCACCGGCTGCTCGCCGAAGACCCGCCAGTGAACCGGCGTGCCGCCCTGCTCAACGTCCTCGCCCATCTCGGTATCCACCCCGACCTCACCCGCGTCGATCCGGGTGCAACCGAAACCGTGCCGACGTTGAGCGAGACCACCGCGGCGATCACCGCTGGAGACGTCCGAGCACTCCCCGCCGGCGAGACCGTCCCGATGGTCGACGTCGACGGCTCCTTCGCAGCCTGGCAACAACTCATCGACCTTCTCCCCGACGCGGCGATGTTCCCAGTCGGGCGGCTGGCCGAGTTCTACGCCCTCCTCGCAGCGCTCCTCATCGACGACAACAGGTACAAAGCCGTCCGCGACGCTCTGGACGAGCAGCTCGCCGCTGCCACCGGCCGCGCAGCCGTCGCCGACGCGTGCCGGCACCGTGCCCTCGCCCTCCTCCACGCGCAACGCCATGTCGCCGCGCTCCAGGAGTTCCATCAGGCGAAGGTTGACTGGTGGTCTGGGGACACCCTTCGCAGCTCGCTGCTCGCGATGCGGCTTATCGCGCAGATCTACCTGGAACTGAGGCTGCCGACTGCTGGGCGCTACTACGCCCTGGCCGCAGCCGCGTCCGCCGGCGCCTCGGGCTGGGAAGAGCTCGCTGACCTCATCCCGCAAGCCCTATCAATGGCCGCCCGCGCCGACCATCTCGCCGGCGCGTGGTGGGCCGAGACGAAGCTGCTCGACCTCACCGTCCGCGCCCATACCGCCTACGTCGACCCAGGATTCGACATGGAGACCTTCTCCTACCTCGAACCCGTCGCGGCGCACGGGGCGATCGTGCTGGTCATCTCCCGGCTCATCGGCCACCGCCTTACCGGCGAAATCGAGAAGACGCTCTCTTCTACCGGCTTGCTCGACCTCCTCGACCACATCGTCCCGGATACCGCGGCCGCGGCCGACCGCGGTCGCGGCGACTGGCTCGCAATCGCCGACAACGAACTGTGTGGGCGACCGTTTAGCGACGTCGGCCCAGTCAAGGTGCTCAAGTGGAGCGCACTGGGTCTCGACTGGACCGTACGGACCCGTAACCGACGCACCGACGTCCTCGCCGCCGAGCGGTTCGGCGCCACCGCACAGATTGTCGCCGTGGAGCTCCTTGACAACGACCTCGTTCTCGTACCTACGCGCATCGACGTCTTTATCGAAACACGCCCGGCCGGCGCGGACGACCTCGGTGCGCACCCCCTCCCGTCAAACGAAGGACGATCGTGGCGCGTCCTTCTTACTGCCTACGACGGACCCGAGAGCCTCGATGAGGTCGACGTCGGTGCCGAGCCGCTAGGCGCGCTCGCCAGCATCCTCGTCGAGGCGTCGCTGCTGCCTCAGGACGCGTTCTTCAACGCCGTGGAAGCCGCCTTCGAGGGCGGCCTGAGCCACAAACTGCACGCCGGCCGCCCCTACGACGACGTCGCGGACATCTTCGACGAGGAGCACTTCAGCGACTCCGCTGTCCAGTACGCCGAATCGCTCGGACCGCCCGTCGAGCACCCGTCACGTCCAGCGCCGCAACTGGAACCTGTCACCGCACCCGGCCCTACCTATAGCCGTGCAGAAGCGGAGACGATGTTGCGCAAGCGGTACGAGGTGCTTCCCCCCCTTCTTTTCTTCACGCTGCCCCGCCTCATCCGGGACCCTTCGTTCCGCGCCGTGCTCGCCGAGCTGCGCCGCCGCGGCTGGCTGGACTGGCACGTTCTGACAGCGGTCGCCAATATCGCGATGAACTACCGGATGCGGCTTACCGGCGCCCTCGACCGCATCCCGTCCCCTGACGACAGGCCGACGCTCGGCGAGTTGGCGCGGCGGCCGGAAACCGCGGACATGCCCGCGGTCCCCCTATCACTGTTCACGCTGGGGGCGATGGAGGAGGCGCGCCGGATGGCGATGCTTCATCTCATCAAGCACTGGCGGCTCGAAGGTCACCAGCGGACGCCAGACTTCCCGGCAATCACGCGAGTCCTCGCCGACCGGTACGGCTACTGGACCGACGACATCCCCCACGACGATCCATTCGAACCCCGGCCTTGACCGAGGTGGAACGGAATCAGCGGGTACCAACAACACCCCCGGCGCCTCTCTGAGGGCCTCTACGGCGATCCTGTGCGGTGCCCTTCGTGCGATTCCGATTCCGGCGCTAGGTGGCGTGAAAGGTCCTCGACGGCGCTACGCCGCGCCGACGCACGGGGTCTGCTTCCGTAGCCTCATGACACGCCGAAGCAGAAGCGCCCCTTCCAGGTCAAGATCGAAGCGAAGCTGACCGTGCTCGCCTTCGACGAAGCGTCCGCTCGCAAGAAGGTCGAGCGTGCCCTGGCCGCTGGCCGCAAGGTGGCCACCGACGTGGAAGGGACCGGCGCGGTATGGACCTACGCCACCACGCGTAAGGCAACCGGCGATGCGAAGGGCCCGATCAGCGGGGCGCTCCTCGGCGCCGGACACGGTCCAAGCGGGCGGTGACCTCGGCCACGGCGTCAAAGGTCGGCTTGGCGTAGAGGTTAAGGGTCTTCACACTCCCGTGGCGACTCTTGGCCATAAGCGCGAGCTACGACTTCCGGGTTCGGGGGTCAGACTTCGCGACTGGAGTGAGGCTGCAAGGGAAACAGGCGTTGGCCGGGGGTCGTCGTTCACGTCGCGCTGGTCGCGGCGGAACCAGGACGATGGCGTCAGCGTCCGGCGCGCCTGCTCTACCTTCGCCACGGCACGGGCCAGGCACCGGGTCCCGACCCCTGAACTCGCGCGGTTCGCCGGTCGCGTGTGGCTCACAAGCCCAGTGCGCCTGGCGTCGGGCCTCGGCCACCGGTGGGGGGCTGACGCAGCTCGGATGGCGGCTCGGGGAGGTACGAGGCGCTGATCAACGGCCCCGCAAGTATGCGATCGAGCAGCTCCACGCCCGCCGGCTGAAGGTCGATCGTGCGCTGCAGCACGGAGAGAAGCTCCAAGAGCTCGGTGGTCCACTCATCGAGCCACTCGGTCGGGCGAATCTGGTCAAGCCGTGACGCACTGCCGGCGGCGCGTCCAGCTCCGCTCGCGGTCCGGTAGCCGAGCCACTTCTTGACGACGTGCATCCCACTTACCTCGAA
>JAUJOO010000039.1 GCA_030447585.1 Nocardioidaceae bacterium
TAGCCATTCCTAAACCGTGCGTCGCAGGTTCGAGTCCTGCCGGGGGCGCCAGAGAGAGTCCTGGTTACAGGTTTGCTCCGGGCTCAGGAGCTCACGGCCTACCGCAGGTCGCGAGCCGGTCGACATCTACACCGCGGGGCCGGTGGGTGATGCCAACTCTCCTGCGACGCGCCTGTCAAAGTCATCGGCCAGATCGAGCAGGGCGGCGCGGCAGTCTCCAGTAAACGCGGGCCCGTGCATGAGCGCCAAGGTATCCACCTCGAGTTCGGCCAGGCTGCGGATGGTTGCGCCGCTGTTCGGAGCCAGCGACGACGCACGGAAGACCTCGTCCGTAGTAATCGCCGGTGCCACGATGTCGTCGGTTGTGGCGGCAGGGTACGCCCCCGCCCTCCCGAAGAGGTCGCCGCAGAACAGCGTACGGGTGGTCTCGTCATAGAGGAGGCCGGCCTCCCAAGCGTGGGGGACGTGGGGAGTATCGATCCATCGCATGCGGTGGCCACCGATGTCGAGGACCTCCCCGTCCGCGAGGGGGCGGGGAGATCGGTCGGCGAGGTCGGCGATGGACACCCCGCAACCGATCCTTCCCTGCACCACGGTCGAGTGCGGCGCCACGCGAAGCCACTCGTTCATCGAACCGCACTCGTCCGCCTCGACGTGGCCGAAGGCGATCCAGCGCAGCTGGTCAACTGGCACGACGCGGGAAACGGCGTATGACACGAGCGGGAAGATCCCCCGCAGGCCAGTATGGAACAGGAGCGGCTCGGTGCCGCTGACGAGGTACTGGTTGAGGCTGAAGTCGACGTCAGCAAGGTGCGTCGTGAGCTGGTAGACGTCAGGGGCGATCTCGGTCAGTCGGGTCTCCATTGGACAACTACCTCCGTGCTCGCAGGTCGGCGCCGGTTGGGCTGACCCGGTGGCTCCATGCCGATGAGAAGACTGCTCCCGCGCGCTATTCGGGCGCATCGGGAGAAAACACGGCATTTGGCCGCCGGGAACACCTACATAAGGGTGCGGTCAACGGTGGCGGTTCAGTTCGGTGGGCCAACCACCCCGGCCCGGGCGGCGATGCGTGCCAGCTCCCGCCGGTTCGATACGCCCGTCTTCGCCAGCATCCGCTCGACGTGCGCCTCCACTGTCCGTGGTGAGAGAAAAAGACGCTCAGCGATCTCCCGGTTGGACAGCCCTCCGGCGACCAAGCTGAGAACATCGACCTCCCGGCTGGTGAGCCCGAGGGAACGCAGTTCTGGCGGAACTTCGGATGTGCCTCGCCCACGCCGGGCCACCGGCACACCTGCCCGGCGCAAAAGCGATCGACAGGTTGAAGCCACCCGGTCATCGCCAGACGCATCGAAGAACGCCTGGGCCTCACGCAGCCACGCCACCGGGTCCCCCCACCCATCGGCGAGCGCCGACGGGGCGATCAGGCGGTGTGCGTAGTGGCGGAACCACTCGAAACCCTTGAGGAGCCGGTCGCCGGTCGCGACGCTGCTCAGGGCTTTGACACTGTGGCCAGCTCGTCCCAAGACCACCGCCTCGGCGTAGCGGAAAAAGGCCACTCCGAAGAAATGGACCGGCTCGCCGCGTGCCCTGATCTCCTCTACCGCGTCTTCTCCCCCACCGTCCACTGTCCGCAGCAGCGCCCACCAGCCTGGGAAAGGCCCGGCGTACCGAGCGTTGCCAGCCTGTTCGATATGCCCCAGTGCCTCCAGCGGAGCGTCGTCCACAAGGGCGAGAAACACCCGGGCGCCAGCCTCGACGACATCGAAGTCTGGATTCCCTGCGGCATGCCGCCGGCCTTCGGCAAGGCAGTCCTCCATGGCTTCCCTCCGCCCCGCCCGCGCATGGCCGGTCGCCTCGAACCCGAGGGCGACGGCGAGCGTCTGGCCAAGGCCGTATCGACGGGCGAGGTCGGCCCCTCGGCGAGCGACATCGATGGCGGGCTGGGGGTCGTTCCGGGCCAGCATCGAGGAGCAGATCTGCACGTCGAGGACAGAGGCGGTCGACATTGCCCCAAACTGCCACGCCAGCTCACGAGCATCTTCCAGGAGGCGGACGTCGCCACTGGCGAGCAGATCGATAGTGCCAAGCTCGTGCAGGGCGCGGATGCGCCACAGCGCGAGACCGTGTTCTTCGGCGATTGCGTACGCCCGGCGGAAGGCCACCTCGGCTCCCGCCAGGTCCCGCCACCGCTCGCAGCGCCCGACGACCTCCAGCGCCTCACATGCCACTTCGGGTAAGCCGGCGAGCTCTGCGCCGGCCAGGGCGGCGCGGGCCAGGCTGGTGGCCCGGTCTTGATCGTCCTCGCCCAGAGCAGTGACGGCGTCGAGTGCGTCGATGCGGACCGTCAAGTGGTGATCGTCGGCTTGCGCGGCGTCTGCCCGTGCCTCGTCGACACGGTGACGTGCCTCGGCCCACCGGGTGGCAGCTACGGCGGCCCGTGCCAGCCGAAGACGCGTCTCTGCACGACGTCGCGCCGTGGTGCCGCCAGTGCCGAGCCTCGCCAGAAGCGACTCACCGACCTCGACCGCTCGGTCGCGCTTGCCCGCCAATGACAGCACGTCGACAAGACACACTTGAAGGTCGGCGACCACCGGATCCTCGTGAGGCGCGAGCAGGAGTGCACGCTCGAGCGCTGCTTCGGCGGACGCGAGAGCGGCGTTGTCGAGGGCGTGGCGGGCCACCTCGAGCAGCAGTTGAGCCGCCTGTCGACCCTCGCCGGCGGCCTCGGCGAGCTCGGCGGCCAATTCCCAGTGGCCGGGCCCGAGGCGTGGGTGTTGGCTCTCAATCGCTTCGAGCGCCCGACGTGACAGCGCCGCCCGTTCAGGTGGCAGGAGCTCGGCGAGCACGGCCTCTCGTGACAAGGCGTGGCGGAACCGGAAGGCCGAGCCGTCGTCGTCCATCGAGACGAGGTGAGCATCGATCGCCGCATGGAGGGCTGTAAGCACGGCTTGTTCGTCGAGACCGGCAGTAGTGGCGACGAGCTCCCACGGGAAGCGCCGGCCCAGCACGGCGGCGGCCCGCAGGACTCTCCGTGGCTCTTCGCCGAGGACGTCCAGTCGCTGACGCACGGTATCGGTGAAGGTGACCGGAACACTCAATTCTCGGGACCCGGACACCCTCCATGACGCTCCCGCATCGACCAAGGCCCCCCTGGACAGCGCGACCGCCAGCAGTTCCTCGACGAGGAAGGGGACCCCTTCGGCGCGCCCCGCCAGGGTCACGACCGACTCTGAAACGGCGACGTCACCGAGGCACGAAGAGACCATTTCGCCCACCGCCTGCGCGTCAAGCGGGGCAAGCTCCATGACCTCGGACACGCGGCGTGCCTCAAGGGAACGGGCCATGTCCAGAGCAGCCGAACGGTCCTCGACGCGCAAGGTGGCGACGCACAGTACCCGCTCCGAACCAAGGTTGTCGGCGAGGTACTCGACGATGTTGAGTGTCTCGGGATCGGCCCAGTGCAGGTCCTCGAACACCGCCATGCACCCTCGATCACCCGCTACCGCTCTAAGGACACGCAACACTGCCTCGGCGACGACGACGGGTGACTCATCGGTTTGCTCGGCGTTGTGGTCTCCCCGCCATTCAGGGATGAGGCGGGCAAGTGCGAGTCGGAAAGGGGCCAGATCCGGGGTGTCGGGTAACCCACGAACGCGGACCCCCGAGAAGAGCGCCTCGGCGAGCGGGCGGTAGGCCTCGGGCGTCGCCCGTGAAACCGCCCGTCCCCGTAGGACCGCCAGCCCAAGATGTTCGGCATCCTTCGCTCCCACCTGCACCAGGCGAGATTTCCCTATCCCGGCTTCGCCAACCAGAAAGACGAGACCGCCCCGGCCCTCGGTTGCTGCTGCCAACGCCGCCCGGAGTGCCTCCCGTTCCGCGTCCCGTCCAACGAGCCGCGAGGACTGCACGAACGTGCGCCTGAGCGGCTGGGGACGCTGTTCCTCCACAACCCCCATCGTGCCACCAGCAAATCATCGCTTCATTATGGAAACGATGATCCCCATGCCGGTGAGCTTTCGTCGGGCATGATCTGGCGTGACCGATCCTCGAGGACTGGCCCGTCGCTTCGGGCTCTCGCTGCGCCGGTCATCCGCGTCGAGCCGACTGGCGACGACGTCGTCACCTAGGGGCGGTCGCCGAGTTGGGCCAGATGCGCATCGGTTCTTCAAGAAGATCGAGTTCGATTCCCCTGGCCGGGGCGATGTTCGTTGGGTGGACCGCTTCGACAAAATCTGCTCGAACATTGCCGTCACGTTGGAGACTCGGCTCGCGTTGCTTTTACCGCCACCGCCGGGGAAGCTGCGCAATACATGCGGGTCGACCGGATTCCGGTGACGAGTCGGTCCCAGGACGGCCCGT
>JAUJOO010000040.1 GCA_030447585.1 Nocardioidaceae bacterium
GAGGCCCGGCCTCGTACATCAGGCGCTTCGCGAGGTGCCCTGGAGCCGGCGATAGAGGACGCTCCTCCGGCCCGGGCCCCGCGTCGTTCTGGGACACCCCGAGTAGCAGCAGTCAGCGCGAGAGCGGGCATTCTGATTCAGAAGGGGTCGCCAAGCTGAGTACCTCGTGAGTGGGCGTGGTCCGGGGACGCCGTGAGGCCGGCTAGGTCCGGTCGGCGGGAACTCAGGCGGCGACGAGGGTGTTGTGGAAAGCGCGGATCTTCCAGCCGCTGCCGGTGTCTGTCATCACCGCGGTGATGCTCGACCGGTTGACGCCGGCGAGCGGCCCCTCATGGGCCTCCAGAGTCGCCTCTACGATGCCCAGCAGGCATCCGTCGGCGAGCGCGCGTGGTCGACGACGGCGTAGTGCACGGTCGAACCGCGGTAGACGGTGCTGCCGGTCCGGCCAGCCACGAAGCCCTCCGAGAGCTCAGGCTGCCGGAGCTGGTCCCGCACCACCGGGGTCCTTGGCGATCGCATTCCAGCCAGCGAGGTGTTGGAGGTCAAGTGCCTCGGCGTGACGGATGGCGGGGACACTGAACTGCGCCATCGGCGGGACCCCTCAGCTCGACATCACGTCGATCTTCTTCCCAAGGCGCGGCATGGCCGACCGGCGGGTGAACAGCACGAACAGCACGTGTTGGTTGTTGAAGGCCTCGACCCTGAACCGTCGGAAGTCGCCGCCGAGGTCACGGACCTTCAGCTCGCAGTGTGCGACGTCCACCGTCATCGACAGGGCCGACCGCGCGATCGCTGCAAGGCCGTCGATGCCGAGCCCGCCGTTCACGGGCATCCCGGCTTCGGGGAGGAACTGCCGGAGCACCCCGAACTGCCGCTTGAAGCTCGGGGACTCGAACGTGGTGAAGATGGGCACGTGCCCGGACTGGCGGGGAAAGCGGCCGCATAAGGCGAGCGCCATGGATTCGGGGTGCCTTTCTGCGTAGTAGCGGGCGGTCGCGTGGATCGACGCACCGAATTCGTCGTGGATCATGATCGGCGTCTTGATCGAGTGCTCGAAGTCCAGCGCCTGCTCGAAGAAGCGCTTGCCTTGGAAGACGAGGTGTGCTGCACCGAAGTTCGCCTCGACCTCCCTCTGGTCCTCAGAGGAGCGGAACAGCGTCTCGTCGTCGTCGAGGAGGGCCTGGCCTTCATGCCACGGAAGGATGCCGTGGACCGCCTCGTGAGCCTCGGTCCATCGGACGCGGCCCCCGCTCTGGGCGCGGTCGACGAAGACCGTGCGGTGACGGAAGTGAAGGGCGCCGAGGATCCGGCGGAGGGCGCTCGGCTTCGTGATGTCCGTAGGCAACTCGCTGATGTCGAGGATCTCGTCGATCCCCGCCACCTCGATCACCTCGTTCAACGGCGTCGGGAACACCCCCGCCGCCCCGGCGCGTACCAGTGCGGCCTCACACAGGTCGACGATTCGCCGCTGCGTGAACTCGGCCTCGTCGAAGGCACCCGGTTCCTTGCCCATCAGGTGGAACGCTTTCGTTTGACCTCGGCCATGTACGCGAGGACCTCGGCCTGCTCCGTGGCACTCAAGTCGCCGAGCGCGTGGAGGGCGGCACCAGCGAGGGACCGCTGCCCGCCCGCTGCTCTCTCCTTGGTCGTGTGGCCCGCGAGGCGAAGCAGCTGCCTGTAGTCGACGTCGTAGTGCTCGGCGAAGGCCCACAGGAGCGAGGCGCTCGGTCGGGTGATCGTGCCCGTCTCGATCTGCGAGATGTGGGCGTTGTGAATGCCTGTCCTGCGCTCCGCCTCCCGGAGCGACCAGCCCTTGTCGTTGCGTGCCTTCTTGAGGACCTCACCGAGCGTCTTGGGCATGAGGCCATTCTAGCTGCCAGTTGCTAAGGGGGTTAGCAACATGGCGCCGAGGCGCTATGCTAAGGGCCTTAGCACCCGATCGCCCGCTGGGCGAGGAAGCGAGAGGCAGGACATGCCCACCAAGACCCACCACAAGATCAAGATCACGATCAACGGCGAGGACTTCGAGCTGGACGACGGCGAGTACACCGGCGCCCAGCTCAAGGCCAAAGGCAACGTGCCGCCCGAGGAGGGTTTGTTCCTCAAGCACGGGAACGGTCGCGAGCAGCGGATCGACGACGATGAGGTCGTGAAGATCCACCCGAACATGGTCTTCGAGTCCGCCCCCGACGGAGGCGTCTCCTGATGGACGACGACCTGTTCGCCGACCAGCTCGCGGCCGTTGGCAAGTCGTTCCCGGGTACCACGCAGGTCGTGGTGCCCGGGCGGCACCTCATTCGCGTCCCCCGCATCGAGATGACCGGAGAGTGGTCCCCGGCGACGGTGCGAGGGCTGCTTGTGTGCGACAGCTGGCCCGACCAGCGCCCCCAGCTTCTCATCGGTGATGAGCTCCGCCGCAGTGGCAACGAACCTGTCAACTTCAGCCGCCAGCTGATCGGCGAAGAAGCCTGGTTCTCCTACAGCTTTTATGCGCCGTACTCTCCCGCCCACCCGGCGCTCGTCCCAGTGATTCGTGGGTGGCTGCGGCGGTTCGACGGCCGGCCCGAGTGACCATGCCCACCGACCCGTGGGGGGGCATCCTCCAACCACGTTCCGGAACGGCGACTATGCGCGCCGACGCTGCCACCTGGGCCGCGGTGTGCGCCGAGATCTTCGACTTCACCACTCGTGAGCGAGCGGGTGCCCTCCTCGTCCGAGGCGTGGGCACCGGCGCGGGCCTCCTAGTGACTGTCGTTGGTTGGATACCCGTGCCCGACGAGTACGTACTCGACTCGAGCCGGGGCCTCATCTACGACGGCCGATTCAACCTCCGGGTTGCCGAGGCCACGATGCAGCACGACGCCGGTGCCGTGCTCGTCCATGCCCACCCGGGCGAAGCGACACCCCAAGCTTCCCGAACCGACAGCGAACGCGGGGCGGCCTTCCTCGCCTTCATGCGCCGCCGACGGCCCAACGCCGTCAACGGGCTCCTCATCGTCGCCGACGACACCATCACCGGCGCCGTCGACGAACCCGACGGCGCCCTCCGCGAGGTCGACCGGCTGATCGCGGTCGGACTCCCCATCCGAGAGTGGGTCCACCAGCGACCCTTGGTGTCCCCGGTCGATATCGAGGATCGACAGCTCCTCGCCATCGGCCACGCCGCCCAAACCCGGCTCGCCGCTGCCACCGTCGCCGTCGTCGGGAATTCCGGGGGCGGGAGCCACGTGACCCAGCAGCTCATCCACGCCGAGGTAGGCATCCTCATCGTGATCGACCCGGACATCGTCACGGCCACGAACCTCCGCCGCTTGGTCGGCGCTGTCGCCGCCGACATCGACACCACGATGAAGGTTGACATCGCCCAGCGCACGGCCGAAGCGGTCCGACCGTCGGTCATCGTCCGCAGGTTCACCGAGGCGTTTCCGTCCACCGCCACGCTCGCGGCCCTTCGCACGGCAGACCTGATCATCGGGTGCGTGGATGGCTGGGACGCGCGGGACGACCTCAACACGTTCGCCCTCACCAGCCAAATCCCCTACATCGACATCGGCATCGCCGTCTCGCCCGCCAACGCCCGTGGCATGCGCGTCGGCGGTCAGGTGGCCATCGTGCTCCCCGGCGGGCCCTGCCTGCGATGCATGGGCCTCGTCACCGACGCCCGGGTTGAAGCCAGCCGGCTGCGCCGGCAGGGGTACGCCGAGGCCGCACCCGAACCGCAGGTCGTCTCGCTCAACGGCTCGGTGGCGTCAGAAGCCGTCACAGCAGCGTTGATGGTGCTCGCCGGGGACGATCGTCTTGTGGCGTACCGACGCTTCGCGTACCCGCCCGGGACGCTGACCGAGGTTCAGACGGCGCAGCGAACAGACTGCCGCGCCTGCGCCGGCGCGCACCTGATCCGCACCTAGGAGGACGACGCGGCGGACCACACCGCCGGCGGACGGCAGCACCGGCGGCGTCGTGGCGCTCTTCTCGCAGGTCAGGATGAGGATGGGACCGTGCCCGTAGTCAACCTGCGTGCACTAGCCCTGCGGCGTGACGACGATGCCGATCGCCGGCGACCGCGCCGAACGCCGGCGGCCTACAACGTCAGACAGTGAACCCATGGCCCCTACCCGGCGATGGCGCGGCCGTTCGAGTGCCTCCTAACGCGCGGCAGAATCGTAGGGAGCCGCGTGACAGAAGTG
>JAUJOO010000041.1 GCA_030447585.1 Nocardioidaceae bacterium
CGGGAAATCCGCTCTCGTCCTCAGGGACCCACCGCGCCGGCACGAGCGTCGCGGCGTCTAGCGGATGGCAAGCGACGTATCGGCGGCTCAACGACACGCTCTCTACCGGAGTTAGGGGACGCTCGACCGCTGACCTCGATGCAGCAAGTTCGGGCGTCACGAGTCTGCGTCGAGTGCGCCACCTACGTGCGCCCGTATCTCTGTCCACAGCTGTGGGGCGAGTGGAGGAAGCGCGTATAGCCAGGTGGTCAGGAACATTCCACGGAGCTGCATCATGCCGAGTGGCCGAGCGACCAAGAGGATATGGAGGTGGACTCCGCCGTCGCCCCACTTGTACACGTGGACGCGGGCCACCCCCTCGATGGCCGCCAGCGCTCGTTGGATCCTGACTACAAGCACACCCATCTCGGCGCCGAGCTGGTCGGTCAGTTGGTCGAAATCGAGATGCGCCCGGGAATGGAGCACGACCGCCGGCAACGACAACGGCTCTTCTGACATGCTGACCCGCCACCGCTCGTCATTCCACACGTAACGATCGTCATCAGACTGGCAAGTCGAACAATCGGCAACGGCTTCGTCGCGACGAGGCGGCTCCGGCACCACTGGGTCTTCGACGTGCCGTACTTCGAGGTTGTCCGTCTCGAAGGGGAAGATCGGCCAGTGAGCAGTGTGCGGCAGGGAGAGTCGGCCATCAGACCCGTACGCGCGGCGAGCCGCTGCAGTGATGGCGAAGGCGTCCAGCATCAGGGGAACCGAATCATTTCCCCGCCCGCTCGCATCGGACATGGAGACAGCCTAGAGAACCCTGCTCCTCCGGACCGGGGTCCCGTCGCCGTCTCCGCGTCGACTAGGCGGCCTTGCGGGGACGGTGGCTGGGGCCGGGATAGTCGTGGGTTCTAGGGCACCCGCGCGGCGGGCCGAGCTCGTGATGGAGGGCCAGCGAGAGGTCGAGAGTCGCGCTAGCAATGACCAAAGCAACGGGCGGGTTCAGCGGCGAGGAGGGGATCCACATGGTGGACAACGCCGGGACGCCAGTCCTGCGGGCGGGCTGGACGCAGGCCGCAGAAGCGGTGCTGGGCCGAGGCTGGGTCCGCCTGGTCGAAGCCGTGCCCACCGACGTCGTTCCCAGCCTCGTTGACGTGCCACGGCCTCGGTGGCATCAGCTGCCGGAGCAGGAGGGGGTCGTTCGTCAACAGGGCTTCGGCTCCTACCTCCCGGTGGCCGAGGCGGCGGTGACCGTGCGAAACGTCGCTGAGGAGATTGCCGTGTCGCTCACCGACGCAGTGGCGGTCCTCGGCATGCCGCAGGTTCCGGCGTTCAACGAGGTCACGTGGACCCGCTATCCCGACGGTCGCGGACACATCACCGCCCATCGTGATCCTCCCGCCTACAGCGGCGTCATCGCCGTTGTCACGCTCATGGGCGCGGCCCGGTTCCGGGTGTGGGACGAGCCCGAGGGCTCGCCGCTCACGGAGTGGCTGACGGCGTCGGGCGACGTCGTGGTGCTGCGTGGTCACCGATGGCCGCGATCGGAGGCACGGTGTCCGAGACACGAGGTAGGTGCCCCGGTGGAGGGCGGCCGCATCATCATGACCCTCCGGCACAACACCCGGGGGGCCGGGGGCGGCTACGACCTCGGCGCTGAAGCGTGAGAGACAGGGCGGGTGTCCCTGCGGGCACTCGGGTGCCGGCGGCGGTGGCGCGGCTTGCTGGCGGACGAGCGACGCGGGCGGTGTGGGCGAACGAGGTGGGCGGTCTGACCTTCGAGGTGGGATGCGGCGAGGGACGCTTCTTCGTCAAGTGGGCCCCGCTCGAGCGTGCATGGGAGCTGAAGGCCGAGGCACCGCGCCTCCGCTGGGCGGGCGTCTTCACTCCTGTACCGGCCGTCATCGACGAGGGGGCGACGACAGCGGCACCTGGCTCGTCACGACGCCGCTTCCCGGCGACAACGCCGTCTCGCCCCGGTGGAAGGCGGAGCCGGCGGTGGCGGTCCGGGCGATCGGCGAGGGTTTGCGTGCCCTCCACGACGCGCTACCGGTGACCCCGTGCCCGTTCTCATGGTCGGCGGACACCCGAGTGGCCGATGCCCGCCGTCGGCGGTTACGGGGGGAATTGAATCCCTCCGGCTGGCACCCGATCCACCGTCACCTCAGCGTCGGGGCGGGGCTCGCCCTGGCCGGCGAAATCCCATCGACAGACGTGCTGGTCGTGTGTCACGGCGACGCATGCGCCCCAACACCCTTCTCAGCGACGACGGCCGGTGGTGCGGACATGTCGATCTCGGCTCCCTCGGCGTCGCCGACCGGTGGGCCGATCTCGCGGTGGCCACCTGGAGCACCGAGTGGAACTACGGGGTCGGCTGGGAGGAGATGTTGCTTGACGCCTACGGCGTCGACACCGACCCTGATCGGATGGCGCACTACAGGCTCCTCTGGGATCTCGGCCCATGATCGCGGGACAGCCTCCGCCCTCGCCGGCGCTCCCGGGTCCGAGTTACAGCCCCACCGTCACCTTCGTCGTCCAGTACACGTGAGTCCGGTAGGGAACGACCAGGACGTCGCGATTCATGGTCTCCGGATGGCTCGCCAGCAGCTGGCGGACCTCTTCTCGCACCGTCCGGTTCTCGTCGGCGTCCAGAGCGGCGATGACGCTCCTGGAGGCCATCGACTCGACGACGCCTTCGGAATCAAGGGCCTGCTGGTGGGAAAAGCGCTGCTCGACAAGGGGTTGAAGGAGCGGACTCGCCGCTAGTGCGTCTCGCCACCTCCCCGAGTCGTAGCGGATGTCTCCATAGCGCCTGCGGATCTCGCCGAAGCTCGCCACCCAGTCCTGGCGCTCGTCGCGCATGTTCCAGATCAGGCCCAGGCCACCACCGGGGCGGAGGACTCGGTGGATCTCGGTCAAGGCCCGATCCGGGTCAAACCAGTGGAAGGCCTGTGCAACCAGTACCGCGTCGACGCATCCGGCTCGGATGGGAAGGGCCTCGGCGATCCCGCGCAGGACCGGGACGTCCAGGACCTGCCCAAACTGCTCGCACATGGCGGCAAGCGGTTCGACGGCGACGACCTGAGGCGTCGTCGTCACCAGTTGGCGTGTCAGCTTCCCGGTCCCGGCGCCGAGATCAACGACCCGGGAGGATCGACCGAGCTGGAGGCCGGTGACAAGCCAGGCGACGGCGTCGTCGGGATACGATGGGCGGCGCGCCTCGTAAAGGTCGGCGGCTGACCCGAAGCCTCGAGCCGCCGGTTCCGCCACTCCCATGCCGGGCCAGACTAGATGGGGCGGTGTTCTCGTCGTTCCCCTCTTCCCTGAAGTCATGGGTGACCACCGAGCGGGCGCTTAGGGGCAGTCCCTGCCTCGCCACTCGCGCTCCTCGTCGAGGCCAAAGAACTTGCTGCGGGTGGCGGCTTCAAGGTCGATGTCGAACGTGGAGGCAAGCGCAGCCACAAGGACGAATAAATCGGCTAGCTCCGGCGCGAGCTCCTGTGCATCGAAGGGCGTAGTTCCGCCGACCAGCTCTTCTTGACCTCGCGTGCCACCTCACCGAGTTCCTCGATCAGCCAAACTCAAGATCCTCGCTTGTGAATCCTCGGTCACGCCGCAGTCCCGCGATCTCACGCTGCAATTCTCCAAGGCTGGTCATCGGAAAGATTCTTGCTCGGTCCACGCGGCCGCATTGGCACCGGTGCGACGGGTCCGTCTCATCGAGCCGGCGATCTGGGATGGGTCGACGGCGCAGGCGATCGGGCATTGCCCAATGGTTGAGGTGACCGCCGGTGGCGCGTCAGTGCCTGATGTGGGGGCCCGGCCGGGGGACGCGACCTCGGACGTTTGAAGGAAGTGTGGTCGGCGCCGGAGGTCAGTACCGAACCCAATTCGCGCGCCCCT
>JAUJOO010000042.1 GCA_030447585.1 Nocardioidaceae bacterium
GTCGAAGCTCCTCGGAGTACTTCCGGGGACGACCCATGACACACAGTCTCCTTCTTCGGGCCCGAAAGCCACGGAACGAGCACTGCATCAAACCCGGGGTGGCTCATTACGCTGATCGCTATGTTCGGTGGCCGGATGCGGAACGGCTGTCCGGGATGGGCAGTGGCAAGCGAGGTGCCGCACTCAGGGCTGCCCCTGTGGCGGAGTTCTGGCCTGGGTGAGGGAAGGCGACACGGTGGTCGAGCTTTCAACCAACGCGACATTTCCTCGGCACACCGTCACCGAGGACGTCGAAGATGGCGCTTTCGTCCTAGTGCTGGAGGAAGACAAATAGTCGGCGCTCGCAGTCAATCGCGGCACGTGCCATCTGGTGCGATCGAACGTGGCCCAGTGCCGTCGTTACGCCGCTCCCCGACGCGGGAAGGCGTCTAGGGCGCGTTCGTCGTAACGGGAACCTTACGGTCGCCCAGTTGCGGGCATCGTGGGAGGATTGCTGCCGTGACGGGCGACCCGCTGACCTCCGGTGTCGATCTGATCCGGAGCTATGGGGCGGTCGTCGTGGTTGGCGCCGGGCTGTCTATGTCCAGCTACCCGATGACGGCTCAGTTGCCGGCGATGCTCGCCCATGCTTTCGACCTCAGCCTCGATGACCGTCGAGAGCTCGCCGAGCGAGTACGACGCCCGGACGAGCCAGCGAAGGGGCTGCTCGTCGATGACGCCGCGATGCGTGCCGGGTGGGAGATCGCTCACCGGCTCGGTGAGACGAGGGCCGCCTTTCAGCAATCGGTGGCCCGGCACGACCTCGACCGGGAGCCGGGGGCCGCCCACAAGGCGATGGCTCGGCTGATCCATGCGGGCGCAGTTCGCTACGTCATCTCGTTCAACTGGGACACCGCCATTGAGCGGGCGCACGAGCAGTACTTCGGCCGCCCGGTCCCCGAAGGAGTGCTCGCGAAGCCCCACGGCGACGCAGCCGAGCCTGAGCAGCCGTGGATCCTGCCCTTCCAAGACGAGATCATCCCGCAACCAGTACTCGAGAGAATGGCCGAGTTGAGGGCGGCCGGACCTCATCTTCTCCTAATCGTCGGGTACTCGGGATCGGACCCCGTCGTACTCAAGGATCTGCTCGATCCGGTCCGGGAGATCTGGCCCACTCGGAGGGTGTCCCCATCAGCAACCGGTGACGAAGGCATATCGGTGACAGCGGACACGGCTCTGCCAGCCATTGCCGATGCTCTAGGAGCCATCGCCGACGTGCCCGGCTGGCTCTGGGTCAACTACGAGCGGAAACGGGACTTGGGAGCAGCGCTTCTCGGATACAAGCTCGGCCCCCAGGATGTCGACGCCTGCCCGCAGATGCTAGCGGTCGAGATCGCAGCCCGGCATCTCGTTCGGGCGCGCTTTGCGGTCATCTCAGGACAGTCAGGCGGCGGGAAGTCTCTCGCGGCATTCCAGGCCGGTCGGCTCCTCAACCGCGACGGTTGGGGTGTCGTGGAACTCGTGAGTCAGGGCGTGGCTTCCATGGATGACGTCCGGACGTTCGGAGACCTGACCGGCCCGGTAGTCGCCATTGTGGACGACTCGCAAGCACTCGATCCGGTCGTTCGCACTGCTCTTGAGCGCTCGGTCGACGCTGATCACGCAGTCCTGATGGTTTCGACCGAACGATCAGACCACCCCGGGCACTCGACAATCCGACCAGACCAGGCGATCGCAACGATCAAGCAGTTCTGCCTCGACCACCGAGAAGAGGTGTCTCCGCTGGTCTCGGCGGCCGATGATCGTGTCGGCAAGGGCATGACCAAGGAGCGTTTCGAGCAAAGGGTGGAGGCGTCCGGGTTCGCCAAGGTGCCATGGGAGTTCATGTTCACGCTGGGCGGCGGGGAGCGTCGCGTGTCGGAGTCGATCGATGGGCTCGCCGACACCGACGACGGACCCCTGCTGTTGGGTCTTATCGCGGTCACCGAGATCCTGTCGCTCGACGTCGGGGTCGGCGTGGACCGGCTCGCGGAGCTCGCCGTCGAGTTCGGCCGCGATCGCGCATGGGTCGAGGAGGTCCTCAGCGTCCTGGTTGATCGCCGGCTGGCATCGATCCGCGGTGGCCGCGTTCGCACACCGCACATCCGTCTCGCGCAGCGGGCGCTCCAGGTGCTCTGCTGGGACACGGGGGGAGACCACTGGGAGCGGCTTGCAGACCTCATCGCCCGACGGTTTACCGACACGACCGAGAGCCTCGAAGGTCGGCGCTGGCTGTCGAGCATGCTCTCCAACTCCGACTCCAACCGACGCCACCGCAGTCGGCTGTTCCCCGACGACGTCGCTCGAGCTGTCGTGGAAGAGGCCTCGACCGCCGCTGCAGGTCGCGACCGGCAAATCGCCGGCAACATGATCTGGGAGGTCGGGTGGTGGTGGGCCATGACGGACGCGCTCGCCGACAAGGTCGAGCACATTCTCATCGCCTGGCTACCCGAGATGACCTCCGATGACGTGCACGGGATCTACAAGGCCTACAACGCCCTCAGCCGATACAGCTTGCACGCAGGCCGTGTCAGTGCGTCAACCGCACCTGAGCAGATCGCAGCCATCGTCAGCAACCACATCGACGTCGCATGGGGTCACGACTGGGGTTGGCTGCTCGGTTCGCTCGCAGGCGCCGATGGCATCGATTCGACTCAGTGGCGAAGCCGCTTCAGAGACGCTCTTGACCTCGACCTGCTCGTCGAGCGGGTCGCCATCGGCGTCGCCGAGAAGATCCATGGCGCCGTGGACTTCATCCACTCACTCACGCAGCTGGCGCC
Source organism: Nocardioidaceae bacterium (assembly GCA_030447585.1). GTDB lineage: Bacteria > Actinomycetota > Actinomycetes > Propionibacteriales > Nocardioidaceae > JACDHG01. The sequence goes on from JAUJOO010000042.1 coordinate 2,799, forward strand.
GCTCGCATCAGCCGAATGCATCCGCGCGATTGCGCCCGAGGTCGCCCGACTCATCGAGTACGACCTGGCGGCGGCCGCGCACGCCTTGGTCGACTGGTGCTTCGGCGAGTTTATCTATGCAGCGACCGTCCTCAACCACGGTGCCGATGACGAACTCGACGCCGATAAACAAGCGGACGAGGACCCCGCCGATGAACCCGGATGGCTCGCGATCGCAGGCGCGATTAGTGACCTCGTCAACTCTGTGGACTGGACCTCCGCAGGCCGCTCCCTCGCTGCGACCAAGGCTGACCTCGACGACCTCGACCAGTTCGATCTGCTGGGCTACTCGATCAGCCACCTCGCCCCGGACCGTTGGTCAGAAGCGATGTCCGCCGTCGACCTCGATCACCTGGATCAGGTCTCGCAGGGAGAATGGGCACCAACTTCCCGCGTGGCCCGGCTTGTGTTCACGCTCGCCAGCGGGTCAGACCCTTCGCCGGGACGTCACTGGGCTCGCCGCCACGCCGAGGAACTCGACCACGTTCCCCCGTTCCTCGCAGCCGCGGACCCCCAGCTCGCGGTCGAGGCGATGCACCGCGGGAATCCGATCGTGCTCTCGGGCTCCAACGGATGGAAGATCGCAGCAGACGCGATCGAGGCCATCGACGACGTCGACCGCGACGCCGCGGCGGCAGTCCTGCAAGAGAACGAGGAGCAGATCTGCGCAGCCATTGGGAGCGACCAGAGCCACCTCTCGGAGGGGATTGAGCATCTCGTACGGACGGTTGACCGAGTCGATCCCGACTGGATCAACGAGCGCCTGGTTGCCATGAATCTCGACACCCTCCGAGAGCGGTGGGCCTAACACCCGGACGCGTGCGTACCGAATCGGCGATCTGGTCGCTGACGAGGCCGCACATAACGACGGCACGACTGTCA
>JAUJOO010000043.1 GCA_030447585.1 Nocardioidaceae bacterium
CCCCAACCTTCTGATCCGTAGTCAGATGCTCTATCCGTTGAGCTACGAGCGCCGGTTGACCTTGCTTACGCCGTGCGGGTGACCCTACTTACGCCGTAGGGGCCGCCTCCGGACGCGAGCAGTGAGTCTAGCGTGCGGCCATCTACGGCAAGAAATCGCGCGGTCGGATCCGGGAATGGCGCCCGACTGGCCGACGGTCGCACCCGAGTACCTTGTGAGAGGCTTCACAAGGGGCCGGGTCGCGCAATATACCCGTTTCGGCGTACCGTGTCAGGCACCTGTCCGCAGGACAAGACTGCGGGCACCCCAATTTCACATCACTCCGCTGCCAGACCGCAGCGGCCGGTGGCGACACCGCGATGCGCGAGAGGGAGGCTGCCGAGATGACCGCCGTAACCGCCGCCAACGCCGGCACGGCCGAAGGCCCTGCCCCAACCACTCATGCGGGCCTGGCAGCGTGGGTTGCCGAGGTCGCCGCGCTCACTCAGCCGGACCGGGTCCACTGGTGCGACGGCTCGGACGAGGAGTGGCAGACCCTGACCGAGGGTCTCGTGGACAGCGGCACCCTTGTGCGGCTCAATCCCGACAAGAAACCGAACTCGTTCTGGTGCGCTTCCGATCCCTCCGACGTGGCTCGCGTGGAAGGCCGCACCTTCATCTGCTCGGTCGACGAAGCCGACTCCGGTCCTACCAACAACTGGATGGCGCCAGGCGAGATGAAGGCGCTCATGACCGACCTCTACCGGGGGTCGATGCGCGGCCGGACCATGTACGTCATTCCGTTCGTGATGGGGCACCTCGAAGCGGACCAGCCGATGTTCGGCGTGGAGATCACCGACTCGGCATACGTCGTCACTTCCATGCGCATCATGGCTCGCATGGGCACGAACGTGCTGCGCCGGATGGAGGAGCTCGACGCCGACTACGTGCCCTGCCTGCACTCGGTAGGAGCCCCCCTCGAGCCAGGCGAGACGGACGTGCCCTGGCCATGCAGCAACACCAAGTACATCACCCAGTTCCCGGAGGAGCGCGCCATCTGGAGCTACGGCTCCGGCTACGGAGGCAACGCCCTGCTCGGCAAGAAGTGCTACGCCCTGCGCATCGCCTCCGCCAAGGCGCGCGACGAGGGCTGGCTCGCCGAGCACATGCTGATCCTCAAGCTCACCTCCCCGCACGGCACCGTGAAGTATGTCGCCGCTGCCTTCCCTAGTGCCTGCGGGAAGACCAACCTGGCAATGCTGGCACCGACGATCCCGGACTGGAAGGTCGAGACCCTCGGCGACGACATCGCGTGGATGCGGTTCGGGGAGGACGGGCGGCTGTATGCCGTCAACCCGGAGTTCGGCTTCTTCGGCGTCGCACCAGGCACCAACGAGGAGACAAACCCCAACGCCATGCGAACCATCGGGATCGGCAACTCGATGTTCACCAACGTCGCTCTCACCGACGACGGCGACGTCTGGTGGGAGGGCATGGAGAACACCCCCTCCCACGCCACCTCGTGGAAGGGCGAGGACTGGACCCCGCACTCCATCGAGCTGTCCAGCCACCCCAACAGCCGTTACTGCACTCCGATCAAGCAGTGCCCGATCCTCGCCCCTGAGTACGACGACCCCAACGGTGTGCCGATCGACGCAATCCTGTTCGGCGGGCGACGCAAGACCACCATCCCGCTGGTGACCGAGGCACGCGACTGGATCCACGGCACCTTCATGGGCGCCACCTTGTCGTCCGAGACGACCGCCGCGGCAACCGGTGCCGTCGGTGTCGTACGCCGTGACCCGATGGCGATGCTGCCGTTCATCGGCTACAACGCCGCCGACTACTTCAACCACTGGATCACCGTCGGCAAGGAGCACGACGCCGCGAAGCTGCCCCGCATCTACTACGTCAACTGGTTCCGCCGCAGGGAAGACGGTGGTTTCCTGTGGCCCGGCTTCGGCGAGAACAGCCGGGTCCTCAAGTGGATCGTAGGCCGGCTCGAGGGGACGGCCGAAGCTGTCGAGACTCCCATCGGCCGCGTCCCGACCGCCGACGCGCTGGACCTGGACGGCCTCGACGTCAGCCGCGAGGACATCGCTGCCGCGCTGGAGGTGAAGCCCGAGGAGTGGCGGCGCGAGATCCCGCAGATCACCGAGTGGTTCGAGCAGTTCGGCGACAAGCTGCCGACCGTGCTGTGGACCGAGCTTGACGGGCTCAAGGCCCGGCTCGGCTGACAGGTCTCCTTTCAACAGCGGCAGCTGTCTTCCCAGGATGAGGGGGCGGCCTGCGTCAGTGTCCGCCAGCTGAGCCGGCGGTCACATCCTCAACCGTATGCTCGACAGGTGTCCGAGGCCGGTGAACCGTTGCGCCCCCGAGGTCAGGTCAGCTGGCGTACACGACTTGTCAAGGCCCTGGCTTTCATCCTTGGCTGGGCGGTGGTTGCTGGCCCCGTCGCCTACTTCGGCTTCATGACCGATTCCCGTGACACGACCATCGCCAGCCACGACGCCCGCATCTCCCCGACCAGGGACGGCTATGCCAGCGTCGACCTGGGCGCCCACCTGCCCGACCTGCGATATCCCACCGGTCACCGGGTCGGCGTCAGCATCGACCTGGACAACACGAACGCCGAAAGCTACCAAGAGCTGATCCAGCGCTACGCAGTCATCGCCAGCCACCCGGAGGGTGAAATCCGCAAGGTCGAACAACTCGTCAGCGACATGGCAGCCGCGAACGCCGTCCGCGGCGCCGCCCTCGGGGTCGTCGGTCCGGCACTTTGGCTGGTCGTAGGCCGACGTCGCCGCCGCGAGATATGGACGTCTGCGTCATGGCGGACCGTGACGATAGCGGCAGCCGGCTTGCTCGTCCTCGGAGTTGCCGTCGGGGTCGGTCCCTGGGCGTCGCCACCAAGGATCTCCTCCGTCGATGACTCGTCGTGGCAACCGATCGCCGTACTCTTGCCCGAAGCCACGATCCCACCGAAGGCCAAGGCCTTGGAAGTGCAAGCCGGGTTGACAACGGCAGGGTCGAAGCGACTGATCGAGAGCGCCTTCGACACCTACCGCAAGAGCGTCACCTTCTACGACGACCTCCGGGAGGCATCGCAGGGCCTGGGTGACCAGCTGCGCCAGCCGGAGGAGGGTGAACAGGTGGCGATCCTCGTCAGTGACCGCCACGACAACGTCGGGATGGACCCGGTGGTCAGGGCCATCGCGGACGAGGGATCAGCTACGGTGCTCTTCGACGTGGGCGACGACACGTCGACGGGCGAGCCGTGGGAGGCCTTCAGTCTGGACTCGCTCGACACTGCGTTCGAGGACTACGAGCACAAGTACGCCGTGTTGGGCAACCATGACGAGGGCGGGTTCGTCTCCGAGTACCTCTCGAGTCTGGGTTTCACCGTGCTCGACGGCGAACCAGACGACGACGCAGGCATCCGGGTCCTCGGCGTACCAGACCCTCGCAGCAGCGGCCTCGGTAGCTGGCGAGACGCCACCGGCATCAGCTTCGAGGATCAGGCCGGTGCACTCGCCGACACCGCATGCGCTGCCGACGTGGCCGGTGAGCGCGTCAGCACCCTGTTGGTCCATGACGCAGACCTCGGACGCGAGACCCTCGAGCGAGGTTGCGTCGATCTCGTCATCGCCGGCCACCTGCACGTGCAGG